>NZ_JBIVOP010000001.1:0-661939 GCF_044754175.1 Neobacillus sp. NPDC093127 | reverse complement strand
AAGCCCTTTTATCGTTTCAAAAAATGCGAGAATCGGGTAAAGGCCCCCGTCTGTCCAAATTAGGGAAATCAGGACAAATAGAAGGCCTTAGGAAGGGAAAATACATAAAAAACAATGAAGGTTTGTGAAAAAATCCAATAAAATTCACAAAGTATGTGAAATATGGCTTAGGAATGGAATAAACTCCAACTTAATCGACAGTCTCGGTTTTCCGATTAAGCAAAGAAAAATTACCCGTTTTCACGTTTTTAGAGTCAATAGTCGGAATCTCTCCGTCTATTTAAGCAATTTTCAGTGCCATTTCTTAATTAAGAGAAATTTCTCCGCTTATATATCAAACCATGTTGATTCCTCATTTGTGTCCGCTCTTTTATGGTTGGCGTGAGAAAAAATGGATATTAAATTGACTTAGTATCAATGAACTGAGCCATTTTATTTTTAAATGCAAAAACATATACAAAAGGCAGTACAAATTGGGATACATTTTCGATTGCATTTTCGGGTTTTGCGACAGTAAACGGAACCCGATACCGAATGCGCAGGTTTTTCCTTTTCTTTTTCTTTTTTGCATTAAAATGATAAAGTAAGTTAACTATTGAACATGTTTCAAAAGATATGTTATATTAATAGTTAAAAATTAAGCGAATCTTTTGATAAAGAGAAGGTGTAAGATATGGCAGCAGAATTGAAATTGAATGACAGCAGTCTTCCATTGCGTCGCGATGTAAAATTACTTGGAAAAATGCTCGGCGAAATACTTGTCAATCATGGAGGTCCTGAACTTTTTGATAAGGTCGAGAAAATACGACTGATGTGTAAAACACTAAGGACTGAATTTGATCAAGAAATTTATGATGCCTTAAAAGAAGAAATTTCTAACATAAGCTCTCCTATGAGGAAACAAGTCATTCGAGCGTTTTCAATGTATTTCCATTTAATTAATGCGGCAGAGCAGAACCACCGAATTCGGAGACGGAGACACTACCATCTACAAGACGATTCTATTGTGCAGCCAGCATCAATTGAGAGTGCGGTAGTTGCACTGAAGGAAAACGATATTAAAGAAGATAGGATTCAAAATATCCTTCATACATTATCTCTTGAATTAGTCATTACAGCTCATCCTACCGAGGCAACAAAGCGTTCCATTCTTGAAATACAGCAGCGAATTGCTGTTATTTTAAAAAATCTAGACCATCCGTTACTTACGAACAGAGAACAAAAAAAGCTAGAAGAGAGCTTGTTTAATGAAGTGACTATTCTTTGGCAGACGGATGAATTACGGCACCATAAGCCGACCGTTTTGGACGAGGTCCGTAACGGACTTTATTATTTTGACCAAACCCTTTTTGATGTTCTACCGGAAATTCATCAAGAAGTAGCCAATTGTCTTGAAAAAAATTATTCGCACTCTTCGTGGGATGTTCCTAATTTCCTTCGTTTTGGTTCATGGATTGGCGGCGATCGTGATGGGAATCCAAATGTAACCCATAATGTGACATGGGAAACATTAGAACGGCAAAGAAGGCTCGTTCTTAAAAAATATAAAAATGTTTTAGTTGATTTAATGAAACGATATAGCCATTCAACAACAAGGGTTGAGGTTAGTGAGGAGCTTCTTTTCTATCTTAATAGCCAAGAGGATTTATTTTTACCAGAAGAGAAAAAATGGCCAGTAAAAACAGAAGTTTATCGCCGTGCTTTTGCCATAATGATTGAGCGGGTAAAACAAGTAGGAAAATCAGACTTAGGCTATCAATCTGCTGAAGAATTATTAGAAGATTTATCCATCATTAATAGAAGCTTAAATCAACATCACCCAGCTGCCCATGAACTAAAAACGATTCAAAAGCTGATTCGTCAAGTCCAGCTATTTGGATTTCACTTAGCCACACTGGATATCCGCAACCATAGCGGTGAGCATGAGGCAGCAATCACAGAAATACTGCGTAAAGTCCGTATTTCTGAAAATTATGCCCTGCTTTCTGAAGAGGAAAAAATGGAGATTTTGCAAAAAATCCTCTTGGACCCTCGTCCTCTCCTATTGTTAGATGAGGATTACTCGGAAGAAACACAGGAAATGATTAAAGTGTTCCAAATGATAAAGAAGGCGCATGATGAATTCGGAAAACGGTCGATTTCTGTGTATCTTGTCAGTATGACAAAATCGCCAAGCGACCTGTTAGAGGTGCTCGTTTTAGCAAAAGAAGCCGGCCTCTATCGGCTCCATGCAAATGGAATATTGGAAAGTCATTTACATGTTGCGCCATTACTGGAAACAATTGATGATTTAAGCGCGGGTCCAAAAATCATGGAAACACTTTTCGAGATGCCGGTTTACCGCAATCATTTACAAATACTGGGCGACCAGCAGGAAATTATGCTTGGTTATTCGGACGGAAGTAAAGACGGCGGGACGTTAACTGCTAACTGGAAGTTGTACAAAGCGCAAATTGAAATTCACGAAATGGCGAATAGGTATCAGATTGGTCTGAAGTTCTTCCATGGCCGGGGCGGTTCATTGGGACGGGGCGGCGGTCCATTAAATAAAAGTATCTTATCCCAACCAGCGGAAACAATTGGAGATGGAGTCAAAATTACCGAACAGGGTGAAGTGTTATCCTCCCGTTACTTGCTTGAGGATATCGCTTATCGCAGCTTGGAGCAGGCGACATCAACCTTGCTCCTGGCGGCAGCACATGTCTCTAAAGAACCAGCACATGGGCAGCTGCGTGAACCGGATTGGGAAGAGGCAATTGAGGAAATTTCTAGTGCTGCGTTGGCTAAATACCAATCGCTTGTGTTTGGAGACCCGGATTTCCTTACCTACTTTACGGAAGCAACACCCTTAAGGGAATTAGGTGACTTAAACATTGGCTCACGACCGATGAGCCGGAAAAATCGCGGCCGATTTGAAGACTTAAGAGCAATTCCATGGGTATTTGCTTGGACACAAAGCCGCCAGCTGCTTCCAGCTTGGTATGCTGCTGGTACAGGCCTAGCAAGTTTTGCTTCGAAAGGGGAACAACATTTGCAGCTCCTGCAGCAAATGTATGTGAAGTGGCCGTTCTTTCAATCGACAATTGATAATCTTCAGATGGCATTAATGAAGGCAGATATAACAACGGCAAAAGAATATTTAACACTTGTTGAGGATGCCGCAATCGCTGAAAGGATATTTAATAATATTCTCGAAGAGTATGAAAAAACAAAAGCTATTTTACTTATGATTACAGGCGATAATGAATTACTTGATCATACCCCAAATATCCAAGAATCCGTGTATCGCCGAAATCCGTATGTTGACCCGTTAAATTTTTTGCAGGTAGAGCTAATTAAAGAATTGCGCAAACAAGATGTGCCAAATGATGAACTTCTTACCGAAGTATTGCTTACAATTAGCGGCATATCCGCGGGATTACGCAATACCGGCTGATAAAGCTTTTTAAACCCACAAACTCTTAATCAATAGAGGTTGTGGGTTTTTGTTGTTAATAAAAAGTATGAACATTCAATGAACTTTTCATAAATGAATGGTTATTCATTCATTTATGCGCAGAATTCGACAATTTCTGGAATAGTTTACATGATATATTTTACCCAGAATTAGAAAAGGAGTGAAGGAAAAAAGTGTAGTGGGCTTTTAATAAAAGATTGATGGTCCTGGAGGGATGTTCGATGGCAGTAAAGGAAAGAGTCTTACAAGAGAACCTAAATATCGCTGCAATGATTGATGTTTTAGCGAAAAACGGAGCAATGGCTTTAGGGGAATTCCGTTGCTACAACCAAGAAATGGTAGACGAAATTGTTAAGCAAGTCGCATTATCTGCTCTTGAAAATCATAGGGAGCTAGCAAAGCTTGCAGTTGAAGAAACCAAAAGAGGCGTATATGAGGATAAAGTTTTCAAAAATATGTTTGCTACAGAGTGTATTTATAACAACATCAGGGATATGAAAACGGTTGGAGTAATAAGTGAAAATGAGAGTGAGGGTATGGTTGAAATGGCCGAGCCAGTAGGTGTCATTGCCGGAGTCATCCCAATTACCAACCCGACTTCCACCGTCATCTTTAAATCTTTGATTTCACTTAAAACGAGAAATCCAATCATCTTTGCCTTTCCTAAATATGCTCAAAAATGCTGCGTGATTACTGCCAAGCTGCTTAGAGAAACTGCTGTAAAGGCTGGTGCTCCTGAGAACTGCATCCAATGGATTGAAATTCCATCCCATGAAGCATTTCAAGCCTTAATGAAACATCCGAAGATTTCGCTCATACTTGCAACTGGCGGGCCGAGCCTAGTAACGGCCGCTTACAGTTCCGGGAAACCTGCACTTGGCGTAGGCGCCGGAAACGTGCCTTGTTATTTTGAAAAAACGGCCGATATTAAACGCGCGGTCAACGACCTTATATTATCGAAAACATTTGATAACGGTATGATTTGTGCTTCGGAACAAGCTCTTATTATTGATAACGAAATTTATCAAGAAGTAAGAAATGAATTAGTAATGAACAACTGTTATTTCCTTAACGAAGAAGAGCGGAAAATGCTAGAGGGAATTGCGATAGACCCAAAAACGTCTTCCCTTAATCCTATGATTGTCGGCTTACCGGCGTTTGTAATTGCAAAAATGGCTGGGATAAATGTGCCTGTTAATACGAAGATTTTAATCGCAGAAATAGAAGGAGTAGGGCCGAAATACCCGTTATCGTGTGAAAAGTTAAGCCCAATTTTAGCGTGTTACAAGGTTAATAGTTTTGCTGAAGGTCTCCTCATTGCTGAAGGAACGTTGGAATATGGAGGTCTTGGTCATTCAGCCGCCATCCATACGACTGACCAGGATGTGATTGAAAGTTTCGCTGCACGGATGAAAGCGGGAAGAATTATTGTCAATACACCATCCACCCATGGAGCAATTGGGGATATATACAACACATCTTTACCGTCCTTAACAATTGGGTGCGGCACTTATGGAGGGAACTCAGTGTCACAGAATGTTGGAGCAGTAAATTTAATTAATATCAAAAAAGTAGCAAAACGCAGAACGATAACTCAGTGGTTTAAAGTCCCTTCACAAGTATTCTTTGAGAAAAACTCGATTCAGACTCTTGCTGCAATTCCTGAAATTTCAAGGGCGTTTATTGTTACAAGCGGAAGCTCGATGAAAAACGGCTACGTCGATAAAGTCCAATATTATTTAAAAAAGAATCCAAACCACATCCATTCGGAGGTTTTCTTTGATATTGAACCTGAACCTTGCATCGAAACCGTTATGAATGGGGCGGAACGGATGAGAAAGTTTCAGCCTGACTTTATCATTGCCCTTGGCGGGGGTTCGGTCATAGATGCCGCAAAAGCGATGTGGCTGTTTTACGAACACCCTGATACCGACTTTAAAAGCTTAACGCAAAAATTCTTTGACCCTAGTAAGAGAGTAGTAAAATTTCCTGCCCTGCGTAATAAGGCAAATTTCATTGCCATTCCGACGACTTCAGGAACAGGATCAGAGGTTACAGCCTTCTCGGTTATATCGGATAAAAAGGCAAGTAGGAAGTATCCGCTTGCTGACTTTCAACTGACACCAGATGTAGCAATCGTCGATCCGCAGTTTGTGATGACAGTCCCAAAATCTGTTACTGCTGACACTGGGATGGATGTTTTAACCCATGCAATTGAAGCGTACGTTTCCGTGTTGGCGAATGACTATACCGATGGTCTGGCTTTAAAAGCGATTCAGCTTGTATTTGAATTTTTGCCAAGGGCTTATCAGGATGGCAGCGATGAGCTTGCGCGTGAAAAGATGCACAACGCATCGACGATTGCGGGGATGGCATTTGCTAATTCCTTCTTAGGGATAAACCATAGCCTTGCCCATGTTCTAGGTGCTGAGTTTAATATTCCGCACGGACGTGCAAATGCAATCCTGCTGCCGCATGTTATTCGCTTTAACTCAATGAAACCAAATAAATTTATGACTTTCCCTAAATATGAGCACTTCATTGCTGACAAACGCTATGCAGAAATCGCCAAAATGCTTGGTTTGCCCGCAAGTACGACAGAGGAAGGAATAAATAGCCTAATAGATAAGATTATTGAACTTGCAAAGGAGCTAAATATTTCAATGAGCATCAAAGCGAATGGTGTCGATGAAATAGAATTCGAAAGCATGGTCGACACCCTTGCGGAACATGCCTTTGACGACCAAGATACGATTGCCAATCCGAAAATGCCGCTGGTAACTGAACTTGTGGAAATTTTCCGCCAAGCTTATAAAGGGGTTTAGAAAAAAATCTTTTTTAAATTTCCAACATAAAAAAGGTGACGCTTTCATTGTTTGGAATTTGAAGGAAAAATAAGGAGGGGAAAAATGTGGAATATCAGAAAAAACCATGGTTAAAATTTTATGATCCCAGAATTAGTAAAGAAGTTTCAATTGAGTATGATTCGTTATTTGATCTATTGAACCAGGCGGCCAATATTCATAATGAAAAGCCGGCACTGACCTTTTTCGGGAGGTCATGGAGCTATAAAGAAACCAGAATGATAGCTGAATGGCTCGCTGCTTCATTATATCGGGTTGGATTTAAAAAGGGTGACAGGATGGCGCTTATGCTGCCTAACTGTCCGCATTATATATTTAGTTTATTCGCCTCATTTCGCTTAGGCGGAATTGCTGTGCAAGTAAATCCAATGTATGTCGAACGAGAAATTGAATATGTCTTAAATGATTCTGAGGCTGAATACATGGTTGTTTTTGAAGCACTTTATCCTAGAGTGAAGCAAGTTCAACCTAGAACGTCATTGAAGAAGGTTATCGTCGTCGGTTTTGGCGGTAAAAGAGTTGAACTTGCCGATGGAGACCTGTATTTTGAAGATTTTCTAACACATGACAATTGTTTTCCTGAAATCCCGATAGATATTCATGAAGATGTAGCAATTTTACAATACACCGGCGGCACAACGGGGGTTTCAAAAGGAGTCATGCTGACACATCATAACCTTTTGGCCAATATTATTCAGGTATGTGACTTCACCTATAATGCTGTCGAAGAAAAACCGGAAAACTTTAAAATTGTCAGTGTCCTGCCAATGTTTCATGTGTACGGACTCTCTTGTAATGCTCTATCTGGAATAAGAATTGGCTGTAACCAGCTTATCTTGCCTCGCTTTGATGTTAATGAAGTACTAGAACTTATCAAACGGGAAAAGCCATTCCAAATGACGGCTGTTCCAACGATGATATTCGCTTTGAATAGCCACCCTGATTTAGAAGAGAGCAATATTGGTGATATTTATTATTTGAGCAGCGGTGGTGCACCACTTCCAGTCGAGCAGGTTAAATTCTTTGAGAAGCGAGTAGGGAAACGATTAGCAGACGGCTACGGACTTTCAGAGACGGCTCCATCCGCTATCTCCACACCTCCATTTCTACCGCGCAAATTAGGAAGTGTAGGGATTCCTTTACCTGGAACAGAAGCGAGAATTGTAACAGAAACGGCTGAAGGCTTTGTCGATGTTCCTGTCGGGGAAGCAGGTGAGTTAATCTTACGCGGACCTCAGGTTATGAAGGGGTATTGGAAACGCCCTGGGGATACCGAGATGGTGTTAAAAGATGGCTGGCTCTTTACCGGTGATATCGCCAAAATGGATGAAGATGGATATTTTTATATTTTGGATCGCAAGAAAGCTATGATCATTGCCAGCGGCTATAACGTTTACCCTCGCGAGATTGAAGAAGTATTGTACCAGCATGAAGGGGTTGAAGAGGCAATCGTTGTTGGCATTCCTGACACTTACCGCGGAGAAACCGTAAAAGCATTTGTGAAGATTAAGGCAGGTATCTCGATTGCACCAGACAAACTAATCGCTTTTGCGAAAATTAATCTTGCTCCATATAAAGTACCGAGAGAAATCGAAATTCTGGATGATCTCCCTAAATCCTCAGTTGGTAAATTGTTAAGGAGAATGCTCAGGAAAGAGGAAGAAAAAATTAAAGCTTAAATTCAGAATCTATTCCAACCACACACTAGAAGCAGCTCGAGAAGTTGTTTACACCCTCTACAGAAAAAACTTCATAGAAAATCACTAGATACCATCGAAGCGCACAATGAGACAATATTACCTTTGAAGGGATGCAAATAATATGGAAGACAAAAATGAAAAAGAAGTAGTTGAAAACATAGTAGTTGAAAATGAAGGGGAAGAACAGCTTACCAGCTTAGATATTCTATGGGGGCATGTTTTCGGCGAGTTAGACCAATGGGCAAAACACTCTGATTACCGCGATGAGATTTTTCTGAACGAAGCTAAGTACTTTGCTGAAAGTGTAAAGAGAAATCAGGGAAATATGAAAGAAATCGCTGAGCAATTTAATAAAGAATTTGCTGAATGGGAAAGAACAGCCAGAGAAGAATTTTTAATGTCAACTACCAGCCTTCAGCATTTCTTCCCGATTAAATCCTATGAGGAAATAAATGCCCAGATTGATCACTTCCAAAAGAAAACAATGTCGATTCTTACTGCACCATGTCAAACCATATCAAAAAACCTGACAATGGATAAGTACCTTGAAATCATCGATCAATATATTGCGCTTCGGAAAAAAAGCAGGTTGCAATATATTAAAACCGTTAAGCAGGCTGGAAATTTAGTCTATGAAAATCAAAAAGGATTCGTCAATCTGTTTGCAAGACAAATCAAAACCTTGATGTTCCCGCTTAATAAATATTTAGAAAAAGCTGAAGAACTTACAAAATCATAAAACCAAGGGGGGCTTACATCATGTCTACTGGAAAAACATTTGATCCATTCGAAGGCTTACAGCTTGTTAGTGAGATGTGGGAGAAACAATTAAATGGTCTATTATACAAGTTGACTGATAATAAGGAATTTGTTCAAACCGCCAATATCGGACTTGATGTCTATTCCCGTTATCTGGAGAGATTTAGGAAAAACCAAGAGATTATTGCGGCTTTAATGAATATTCCTACCAAAAAAGATATTTCAAATGCAGCAAAAATGTCGATACAGGCAGAAGAAAAAATCGACAATCTAGAAGAGCAAATTTGGAGTTTACAAGATGGTCTTAACTTGGCGAATAAAGGGAATTTAGAAATGTTTCAAGAAATGGTGCGAATTGTCAAGCAGCTGCAGACTGAATTTCAAACTATCGCACAAGAAGTTTCGGAAACCAAAATAATGAAAGCTGACCTTCAGGAAATACGCCAGGGTCTTGTCGATATGAAGATCATTCAAGTAAACCTCAAGGAATTACGCAAGGAAATAGACGGACTTAAAAGCCTTAAGGCAGATAGTCAGACAGAGCCTGCTGCCGCTATGAAGACCGTTATCGAAAAAGAGAAACCAAAACAGAAGAAAGAACAGGAAAAAAAGCAGAAGAAAGAACTAGTGCTCACCGGAGCTGACCCATCTAAAAAACATTGAAAGGAGTAAAGTAAATGAGCACTAATGCATTAGGAATTAACCTGAGTCCACAGTTAAAAAGAGAAGCTAAACGGTGGAATCAGCTTTATAAAATTATGACTGAACCAAAGCCCGATATCGTGCCCACACCAAGAGAGTGCGTTTGGAAAAGGAATAAAACAACCTTGTGGTTTCACCCTGCGAAAGAGAAAAGATATGAAACTCCAATATTTTTAGTCTATTCGCTATTGAATAAAGTCTACATTCTAGACGTAGGTGAAGGGAGTAGTGTGGTTGGGGGTCTTACAGAACTTGGCTACGATGTCTATCTTTTAGATTGGGGTTCACCTGGGCTTGAAGATAGGGAACTTACACTAGATAATTATATAGTTGATTATTTAGAAAATGCGGTTAAACGGGCATTAAGGCATTCCAAGGCACACGATATAACAATGGCCGGATATTGCTTAGGAGGTACGACTGCGGCCATTTTAACTTCAATTACTAAACTGCCTATAAAGAATTTAGTTCTTGCGGCTGTTCCAATCGATTTTAGTATCGGTATCGTGCCTGATAAGTGGCTGGAAGGAATTCAAAAGGGCCAGCTTAGTTTTGATCGGTTTGCTGACGCACATGAAACGATTCCATCAGAATTTCTGTATTTGATGTTTAGGATGCTCTCACCCGTTTACGGAAGCCCGAAAATCAATCTGTTTACCCGGGTACATGATGAAAAATATGTAGAAAAGTGGCGCAGGATGGACAAGTGGACAAAGGATACGGCCACGTTTGCAGGAGCTGCCTTTAAACAATTGTTTAATGACTTTTATAAAGATAACAAACTTCTAAAGGGAGAATTATTGATTGGCGGCAGGAAAGTAGAATTGAAAAATATTAAGTGTCCGCTTTTCGTCTTTTCTTGTTCGCGCGACAATCTTATTTTAGAGCAGCAAAGTCTTCCTGTCATGGAGCTGGTTTCAAGTGAAGATAAGACATATAAGGTTTTTGAAGGGGGCCATGTATCGCTGGCATTGACAGGAGCTTTCGCTGGAATTATGGACCCATGGCTATCCGCCCATTCAGAAGAAATTCTATGAAGTAGACTGATAAATGGAGTGTTTTTAGATAAAATTTTTAACGGGAAGGACCGCCATCCTTCCCATTAAAAATAAATTATGAAGCGAGTGTTTGCTGATTGAGGAATTTCCGCAGCAGCTGGTTAAACCGGTCTTTTGCTTCTAGTTTGGCAATATGGCCGGTATTCCTCAAAATTATAAATTCTGAGTGTGGAATCAGCTTGTGCATACGAGCTTGAATCCAGACAGGTAATACGGAGTCATACTGTGAACCGATAATTAGGGTTGGGATATTTACCATTGGTAATAATGTTAAATTATTGACCTCTAAACATGCTTCAAAGGATTTAATAAAAATTTGCTGCTTAGGTTTAAAAATGTCAGCAAACTTTTCAACGGTGTCTTTCTTCCAAGAAAATAGTGCCATCCTTGAAAGATAATCAATTTGTTTTCCTTTTACTGAAAGAGCTTCAAACTTTGCTTTATGTTTTTTTAATAATAATGCCTTAATAATATTTGGCAAATAGTGAAAAGAGCTGATCAACATAAGAGAACGGCATAAATCGGGAGCTTGTCGATAGATTTCCTGGGCAACGGCACCGCCCATTGAAAGACCAAGTATGTGAACGCTTCTAATTTCTAGCTCTTTCAACAAGCTAATCACATCAGCAGCAAAATTTTGAATAGAAATACCATCTGTTTTCGTACATGCACCATGACCCCGTAAATCAGGAATAATCAACTCATACTGATCAGCCAATTCATATTGATTTTGCCAACCTTCTTTTACCTCGCCCAAACCATGAATCAATACCACTGGTTCACCGGAACCAAAATGCAAATATGGGACTCCAGCCTTACTTATTTTAGCCTTTTCCATTTTACACCACCTTCTTATTTTTAATAGTTTATTACCAAGTTTCCTAAATTGTAAACTCTAAAGTCTTGTTAAAATGATATTTATTGAATATCTTGACAAAATATTACTTATAGATGTAAAATACATATAGGTGAGGTGATAAAGATATGGTAAACCAAGATAATCAATCAGTCAATCCATCCAAAAATTTTGTTCTGCCATTTATTTTATTGCTTCTTAGCAAAGTTTCTCTTCATGGGTACGAACTCAGCCAAAGATTAGAGGCATTCGGGTTTAAGACACTGGATCAGGGTAATTTGTACAGATTATTAAGACAGTTGGAAAAGGACGAACTGCTTTCATCAGAATGGGATACAACTGGAAGTGGTCCTGCGAAAAGAAGATATTCCATAACAAAAGCTGGTATTACATACTTAAAAGGCTATGCCAATCAACTAGAAACCTATCAATCACTATTAGATCAATTCTTCAAGATGTATACCAGTTTCTTTGAGCTCTATATTCCTTCATTTCAGAAGAAGGATCCAATAGAGAAAGTAAATAATAGTAGGAGGAGGAAAGACGATGGCACAGAAGAAAATGGAAACAGCTCCAGCCGCTGATGAAAAAGTGATTCCAGCAGCGGTGGATCCAATTGCTGCCGGTTCATTTGTCAACACATTTTGGGATCAGTTTGAGCAATCGCGTGAACGTGCACTCAAGCTTCGAGAGAATCGGGAGGAAGCCTATCTTAATGCATTAAGGGAGGTCATCAAGTTCAATAAGCAATACCGAAAGTCGATTGGTAAGTTATATGAGCAGGCCAAAAAGACAAATAAGGATATGGTTGCAGAACTGATGAATCAATTTAATGGCGGCAAAGAAGATTTGAAAGAAGAAGACGTTCCAGTTAATGACCGAGAGGAACTTAAACAACAATTGATAGAGGTTTCTGGTCAATTGGAAAAGTTAGCACTTACACCAATAAGATCTATTTTCCATATCGTCGATCAGTTAGAGGATAATGTGGAAAGAAATGCAGAATCTAGTGCAGCCTATGCGCGTGAACGAAGAAACGCATGGTTTCTGGTTAGAAAAAAATATGTTAAATTAGCGAGAAACACTCATTTAAATCTTGTTGACCGCGGTCGAAATAGTTTTAAAGAACTAGTAAAAATACAATAACGTTAATCTGAATAATAAGGAGAATTAACAACATTGATTGACAAAATAATCCTTGAAAAAAGTTAGAACCACAATTTTCTTTTAAATAAAAGAGATTGTGGTTTTTCTATTTTCTAGAATGAATGAAATCCAGCCGAAAAAACCTTTTGAAATGTAACTGTAATAAAAAAATAACTTATTTGACAAATTCAGATGATATACTTCTAATTGAGATAAAAGAGGATGATATTGGTAATTATTTGTGAAATTCATCATACATAGAATAAATGTATGGCTGACCAAAGGGCCATGATAAATAGAATATTGTCATTTTCTGTGAAGAAAGCAGGGGACTAGAATGAAAAAGAAGCTTACCGCACTTAGTATGACTATTATCCTGGGAATTGAAGGCGTATTCACATTTCCCGCTGTAAAGGCAGAGGCTACAAGCATCAAAAGCGTTCAGGAGCAGCGATTAGGTATTCAAACAGATATTTCAAAAGCGAATCAGGAAATTTCTGAGGTTCAAGATGAATTAGCTAAATTAACGGAACAGATTAATAGAGTTGAACAGGCTATTCATGACAATAATAACATGATTGTCCAGACAGAAGAAAAAGTAAAAGCTTCTCAGGCAGAAGTGGCAGGGCTTCAGCAGGAAGTGAATAAGATTCAAGATAGAATCGATAAACGGAATGAAATACTAAAAAAACGTGCTTTGTCTCTCCAAGAAAGTGGAGGAAAGGTGAACTATATAGATGTTCTCCTCGGAGCTTCAAGCTTTAGTGATTTTGTTGATAGATTCGGTGCGGTTGTAACAATGGTAGAAGCGGATCAAGATTTAGTGAAACAGCATCAAGAAGATCAGAGAGCAGTCGTAAAGAAACAAACTGCAGTTGAAAAAAAGCTTGATAATTTAAAAGACATGAAGACGGAGCTTGAAGGGATGCAGGCTCAGATTTTAGAACAAAAAGAGCAAAATGATGCCTTAAAAGAAGAACTTAAGTTAAAAGAACAAGCAAAACTTGCTGATATGGCTGAGTTACAAGAGAAAGATAGTACACTCGCAATAAAGGAAGTGGAGCTTAATACCGCGGCTCAAACTTCTGTTGACACGTATACAGCTGATCTGAATGTTTCGATACCAACAACAGCAAATGAAGCGATAAACATTGTAATCCATGCAGGAGAAAGGTATATTGGGAACTCCGTTTATGTTTTTGGCGGCGGCAGAAATGCCTACGATGTTGCCCATGGAAGATTTGACTGTTCTGGATTTGTTGCATGGGCATTCGCGCAGGCAGGCATTAATGTCGGTGCTCACACGGATATCTTGAAGAATACCGGAACGAGGGTGCCGATGAGCGAAGCACGTCCAGGGGACCTAGTATTCTTTGATACTTATAAAATCGACGGCCATGTGGGGATTTACCTTGGCGGCGGAAAATTCATTGGTTCACAAAGTTCAACTGGAATTGCCATTGCCGATATGACATCACGGTACTATGCAGAACATTTTAACGGTCGTGTCATGAGGATTATCAATAACTAGGAAAAGCGGAAGCGCCTTTGTCAGATGGTACTGTAGTAAGCATGAAAGAAGCGATGCTTCATTGGCATCGCTTCTTTTTATTGCTGTTGAATGCTATTAATTAACTTTTCTAAGACTGCTTTCATATAAAGGAGTTCTTCCTCGCTTTTCGGTTCCATTTCGACCTTACCGCCATCATTGAAACTTAAATTGAATTGAGGGAGACTTAAGTTATCAGCTGTTACTTGGTGGGCCAATAGTTTAACATTTTTCAAGCCGATATTACCAGCCGATGGTAAATAGTGTTCACTGAATTCAGCGTTGGTAATATGTAAGCTTAAATGATTAAAAAGAGCAGAATCCTTATGGGTGATTTCAATCGTAATAAGTCCCTTTGGAGTTTCGACTAATTTCTTAATAATCAAGTTCTTAGCTGAAAGATTATCAAACTTTAATTCCAGCATCGGCCGATCTTTTTGTTCTGATGTATCACCTGTAATCATAACAGGATTTCTCATCGTACCTTCCATTTGTTTAGCCTCAATAATAAATCCAATGATTGTCGGATTACTAGCAAAACTATCCTTGGTAAGTAAGAACAGCCCGCTAAAGGTAAGAACCAATACAATAATTATCTTAATAGTATTATTTCTGCGTATCAATACGATCACCATTTCTATGAATGCTATAGGTACTGATTATTCCGGTAAAACTTCCTTCCCCGAAGCAATTTCCTTTTCAGCAATACGATCGCTATTCGACTGTTTCTCCAAATCAAGAGCGGCAAGCTCCGGTTTCCAGGCAATTAGCATTGAACCTCCAACAATTCCAAGAAGTGTGCCGATTAGGAAACCGCCTAATGCCCCCATAATCGATAAAACAGATGAAAAAATTCCTAGAACTCCAAACAGGGTAGAAAGCTTAGGCATGATATATGCTAGGACGCCCATTATTAATGTAAGACCTCCTAAAAGGAAGCCAACAACAATAATGCTCCCGGGAGCAGCTGCAATTTCATATAGCTGTGCAGGAACCATTAAAATGATTAATCCTGATAAAATAGACAAGGTCGCCCCCCAAAAAGGGCGCCTTGCTCTCCAATTCTTAAACCTTTTACGTTTTGAATCATTAGAGCTCATTTTTATCATCCTTACTTGTTAGTCCTTTGATGTTCTAGATTATTTTAGTGTTATTGTTTTTCAAAAGAAACTTTCATGCCATTCAGAGATACTGTTTTTTGGAAAAGATACACTGTTTCAAGTATTCCATTCTTGATGGTAATGTTATTTGCCGTTTGTGTAAAATGTTCAGCTGCTGCCCCGGCAAGTACCTTAGGGTCGCTAAGGTCTCGATCCCCAACATATTTCTCTGCCATGGTTAGTTCGTTAAACGTAGCATCACCTGTTACTAAGGTTGCTTTTTGTTGTAGCCCAGTAATTGTAACTGGTTTTTCAGCAGTAATTACAGCATTAATCCCTAAAAACGGAATAGGTTTTGAGATTTTCAAATTTTTAATTGTCGCACTATCAATTTCGTTAACCGCAACGGGATTATTCTGTTTCATAGCACTATCAGCAAGGCTGCCATAAAGTTTAAATCCTGTACCTGTCATCTCATCGAAGCTGACGGTAAACCCGCCCACCAATGGTATTGCTGCGGCCATACCGGTTAGCCCAAAGGTACCTAGAAGTGCCCCTAAAAATAAAAACCCTCCTACTAATGCAATGATGAGTTTCTTCTTGATTGTTTGCCCTCCGATAATAATTGTTTCGGCTGTCATACACTCTTTCCTCCCTTTTTGTTTTAAAAAGTGAAAGCGCTTAAACAATAATTAATTGCTTACACCATTCGTCACAATTTTATGACAAGTAAATAAATTAAGAAATCCCTACATTTGTAGGAAGTTTTTCCTATACTTGAACAAGAAAGGACAAGCTACTACAAAATAACCAAAATGATTGATAAAAAGAAGGAATTTTGACAGTCTTAGCTGAATTATCTATAGAAATAAACGAATTAATAAATAAGATAAACAACAGCTTAGATTTTCCGGGAAGGAGAATGATGAAATTGTCGAAGTCATTAAATCACCATTTGGATCATCTTTTAAATGATGCTGTTAAAATGTTATCTTCTTATCAAGAGGACCTATTACAGGAATGGGGATTCATGCTCCAATCTCTTAAAAATACGAATAAGAAATCAGTGGTGGTTTTTGAATTTATAAGCGAATTTCTAGAAAGGTTTTTACGGTCAGTAAATGAAGGTACCGTTGATATATATCGGATGTTGAATGAACTTCAGGAGGGTTGGTTCACCTATTTCCAAAGGTGTCCGGAACCAGAGGCACTTATCTTTCATATCAATCTGTTGGAAAATGCTGCACATAAGGTTCTGAAATCGAGAAATGCTTATTCCTCGAAATTACATCCTTCAGTCCATTACTTATTTTCGAAAATTAGTGAAGTCATGCTTTTTCAATCGGAAAAAGAGAATCATAGTATTTGGAAGGATGCTGTTATCTTATTTAATGAATGGATTATCCGCTCGCAAAATTTTCAGGAGTCAATCGAAAATATTTGCTATGGATTTGGCTACTTTCTTCCCTTTGAACGATGTGCCCTTTTTAAGTTTGCCAATAAGGAAAGTGTAGGGGTTGGCTTATTTGGACATCATTTAAACAATGCAGAGGTCCAAGCAATTGCCGTAAAAATCGCCAATATCCCAGTGCTCAATCAAAGTCTCGTGAAGTTAAAATCACAGGGTCACGAGATGAAAAATTTTCAGCCAATTTACATTCCTTCGGCAGCAATCGACCTTCCAGAAAAGTATGTAGAAAAATTCGAACTTACTTCCTTAGTTATTGTACCGATTTATGTTCCAGAGGAGGGGAAAATAATAGGTGGGGTTGTTTTGGATCAAGGCCCGGGCAAGCAGTTTACTGTCGATACTAGTCTTTTTCCCGCATTGATGAAATTTGGCCAAAGTTCTGGAGAATTGCTATCAAAGTACATTGAAGCAGATATTAAAAAGGACAACCTGCCTAAAAAGGATTCCATCTCCTTATCACCAAGAGAAACAGAAATTATTAAGCTGTTGGCGGACGGTGCTTCAACAGCAGAGGCAGCATTAAAGCTCTATTTAAGTGAATTTACGGTTAGAGATTACATTTCAAATATTATGAAAAGACTGAACGCACAAAACAGGACAGAAGTTGCAGTAAAAGCCATACGAATGGGAATAATTGACTGAAATAAAGGAGAACAGAAATAAATGTGGCTGGGTTATTAGGCCGCATTTTTTTAATTTGTACATGATAAGAAATGGGCTTAGTCTTTTTTTGTAACCTACCCAATATGGATATGTGTCTATCGCACATTTTTATCTAGGTGAATAGGATATAAAGAAATCAAAAAAAGGAGGTAATGTAAATGTCAGGTGTAGCAGCTGGCTACGGCGGCGGATTTGCCCTACTAGTCGTTTTGTTCATTTTGTTAATCATTATCGGGGCAGCTTGGGTTTACTGAGTTTAATATAGAGAAAAAGGAGGTAAAAAATATGTATGGATATGGTGGCTTTGGCGGCTGCGGTTATGGCGGCTGTGGGTACGGGGGCGGAGTTGGCTTTGGCGGCGGCTTTGCTTTAATCGTGGTGTTGTTTATTCTTCTAATTATTGTAGGTGCAGCTTGCTTTAGATTTTAATCCATGAACCCGCTTGAAAACTCAAGCGGGTTTTTTGGATTAATGCCTCCCGGACATTTTCCAATCACTAAATGCGTCAATTTCCGTTGATATCTTTTTAAGAGCATAGGCAATTACGGCGGCATCATCGATGAAACCCATGCCGATGATAAAGTCGGGGATTAAATCAAGTGGTGAAACGAAATACAAAAGGGCCCCGATGACGGTAATAATGGTCTTGGTGGAGACATTTCGATATTCACCTTTTGAATATGCTTTTACTAAATCAATAAATAATTGCAGTTTATTCCAAGCATCCCCTAAGTTTCCCTTTTTTCGCTGTGCTTTTTTTCTTGCTTTATTTAACAGTTGTTGCGTTTTTTGCTGATTGGCAAGATAATCCTTCGCTTCGTCAGCATATTTATGCTGCTCTCTTTCAAGGATAACATTTTTCC
Organism: Neobacillus sp. NPDC093127; assembly: GCF_044754175.1. Classification (NCBI taxonomy): domain Bacteria; kingdom Bacillati; phylum Bacillota; class Bacilli; order Caryophanales; family Bacillaceae; genus Neobacillus; species Neobacillus sp. NPDC093127. The sequence continues at coordinate 643,751 of NZ_JBIVOP010000001.1, read as the reverse complement.
TAAACAAACTGCTCACTTCCTTTTTATTAGTTTACCACGAAGGCGAAAATCCATTAGATTTTTGAATAATTTATACGAAAAATCCAGATGCCAATTACGACACCTGGATTTCATTTTACACGAGGACGAGATCATCGACATTCAGATTGGATTTTTCCGAGACAATTTCTTCAATTTCAGATCCTTCTAAGGTTTCGTTTTTTAATAAAGCCTTGACTAATTGTTGATACTGAGGTTGATGGCCTTTTATTAGAATTTCCGCTTTCTCTATCCCTTTTGCAAAGAGTTCTTGCATTTTCGTTTCTTGATCCTGCTTGTTAAAAGTAAGTGTAAAACCATCCTGAAGCATTCCTGTATCCACCATTTGCTCGATGATATGCTTTGCCTGCTGTACGTCGCCGCTAACCCCGATACTGTGTTCACCAAGAAACATTCTTTCTGCTACACCACCGGCAAGCACCATAGCGACACGATCTAGGAGGTCACTGGTAGTCGACAAATGGAGTTCTTTTGGGATTGGGGCTACATAGCCGAGTGCTTCTCCCCGTGGGATAATGGTTGCTTTTCGAACTGAACCAGGCTTGGTTAGCGATGCGACAATCGCATGACCGGCTTCATGAATAGCAACTCTGCGTTTTGTATCATAATCCTGCAAAGTCCGTGAAGTGCTCCCAAGGATTGTCCGATCAAGGGCATAATCAAGGTCATGTTTTTGAATCATGTCCTGTCCGCTTTGAACGGCGCGCCTGCTTGCTGTCTCAAAAAGGGATTGAAGTTCGGCGCCTGAAAATCCTGATGTGCTTTCCGCAAGCTCATCTAATGAAGCATAGACATCTTTAGCAAGTGATTTTCCTTTTGAATGAATATCAATGATTTCTCTTCTTCCTTTCGTATCAGGAAGTGGTACTTGGAAGGAGAAGTCGATTCTTCCTGGACGGAGGAAGGCTTCATCAAGCATGTCTTTTCTATTTGTTGCGGCGATAAATAAAATTCCGTCATTAGAATGACCGCCATCAAGCTGAACAAGCAGTTCAGTAAGGGTTTTTTCTGCTTCCTCGCCGCCATGTGCTTTCCGCTTTCCAGCTAATGCATCAACTTCATCGATGAAAATTACGGCAGGCCCTTGTTTTCTAGCAGCTTGGAATAAAGACCGGACACGACTTGCACCAACTCCAACAAAAAGTTCATTGAAAGCGGAACCGCTCGCAGAGAAGAATTCGGCATTTAATTCCCGCGCGATTGCCTGGGCTAACAAGGTTTTGCCTGTTCCAGGAGGTCCGAATAATAGAATTCCTTTGGGCGGTTTTATTCCTAATTTTGCTGCGCGTTCCGGTTCTTTTAAGGTTGAGAGTGTTTGTAGAATTTCTTCTTTCATTTCTTCCCCAAGTCCGCCTACATCCCTTAAGGTGATAGAAGGCAGCGGGCGCGGCTTGGCAACGCTGTTTTTCATTGAATTATGAAGGCCGAATCCGCCTTTCTTTTTTTGCAGGAGAAATCCAGCAGTTAAGAGGAGGAGAATAACTCCTGCCATAATCCATTTACCGTAACGGCTGTTGGTGGAATAGGAATAGTTGATATTGTACTTTTCTACCAGTTTGTCAATCATTTGACTGTTTGGTGGAACATGAGAAATGAATTCTGATTTTCCGGCTTTCAGATAAAGGCTGCCGTCAGATTCTTCCATAAGTGTGACTGTTTTCCCATTTTGCTCTTGAATGGTTTTTTCGACAGAAGAAAAGGGGATAACGATTTGATTATTGGTAGTTTGGATAAACCAAATGATTCCGGCAATCACTATTATAAATGCTGCGAACAGCGGAATAAATTTAGAAACTATTTTTTTACTTTGATTCATTCTATTCATCTCCTTAAAAAAGGTCATAATCTATTATACTGGAATTTCCAGAAAAATGGGCATGGGAATCGGTGGAAGAAAGAAATGCTGCAATGTATTCGGACACACCAGCCTTTACTAGGCAGGTGTGTCTTTTGAATAATAACAGAATTTATATCATTGTACTTTGAGAATTGTCCAGCGCAAGCGCCCTAGCGGCTAATGTCCTTCGCTCTCCGCCCTACGATAAGTCAACATCGGATCGCTCCGCTCTCCGTGTTTCCTTTATCTCAGTTGGAGAGCTCCAGGCCATACGCCGCTGACCAGGGCGCTTGCGCTTTTCTTATTTATGATAATAATCGAAGGTGCGGGATGATGGGCATTAACACACTTTGCGCTAGAACACCAAAACTTACTCCGACACTGGATGCTTTACTCCATTTGAAAACATGAATTTTTTCGTCACGATCTTCATACAAAAATAATAGCTGTTCTCCTTCTTCCGCAATCCCAATTTTATTAATAGTAACGTTGTTTTGCTTTAGGACAATTTCGAACGCTTTATGCAATAATGCAAGGGTTTGTTGATCAAAATGCTTAATTTCCATATTTCCTCCTAGGGGAATCATAATGTATATTATCATTATATTATTTTACCATAAGGGATAAAAGATAAATTATTGTCCATCTATTGAAATATTGCAAAGTTATCGTTCGCTCTGATATGATTGAAGGTATGATTAAAAATTTATTCATTCTCACAAAGAGAGGAAGACATGATGGGTAAGAACTTTAAAGAAGAAGTATTAACACGCCGAACATTCGCGATTATTTCCCATCCGGATGCCGGGAAAACAACGCTCACAGAAAAATTACTATTATTTGGCGGAGCTATTCGCGATGCTGGTACGGTAAAAGCGAAAAAAACAGGGAAATTTGCTACGAGTGACTGGATGGAAATTGAAAAGCAGCGGGGAATCTCCGTAACCTCCAGTGTGATGCAATTTGATTATGATGGATTCCGGGTCAATATTTTGGATACTCCTGGACACCAGGATTTCAGTGAAGATACGTACAGAACCTTAATGGCTGTAGATAGTGCGGTAATGATTATTGATTCGGCAAAAGGGATTGAGGAACAAACACTTAAACTTTTTAAAGTGTGCCGGATGCGCGGTATCCCGATTTTTACGTTTATAAATAAGCTGGACCGCCAAGGAAAATCACCGCTTGAGCTTTTGGCTGAATTAGAAGAAGTTCTCGGAATTGAATCTTATCCGATGAACTGGCCGATTGGGATGGGGAAAGAATTTCTTGGCATCTATGACCGTTTTAATAACCGGGTCGAGCAATTTCGTGTAAGTGATGCAGATCGATTTATTCCGGTAAACGATAATGGCGAAATTGCCGGTGATCATCCGTTAAAATTATCTGGTCTTTATGATCAAACACTGGATGAAATTTTGCTTCTAAATGAAGCAGGGAATGAGTTTTCTGCAGAAAAAGTGGCAGCAGGTTCCTTGACGCCTGTTTTCTTTGGTAGTGCATTAACAAATTTTGGAGTTCAGACATTTCTTGAGTCTTATCTGAAATTTGCACCTGCACCAATGGCCCGTAATTCATCGATTGGAGAAATTGACCCATTAGGGGATCAATTTTCAGGTTTTGTCTTTAAAATTCAAGCCAATATGAACCCAGCACACCGTGACCGGATTGCCTTTGTACGGATCTGTTCGGGGAAATTTGAACGTGGAATGACGGTTAATGTTCCTCGGTTGGCTAAACAAATCAAGCTTTCACAATCGACCTCGTTTATGGCTGAAGAACGGAATACGGTGGATGAGGCCGTCAGTGGGGACATAATTGGACTTTATGACACGGGCACCTATCAAATAGGGGATACTCTGACAACTGGTAAAGATAATTTTCAATATGAAAAATTGCCGCAGTTTACACCAGAATTATATGTCAGGGTATCCGCGAAAAACGTTATGAAACAAAAGTCCTTTTATAAAGGAATCCAGCAGCTTGTTCAAGAAGGAGCAATCCAGCTTTACAAAACGATTAAAACTGATGATTATTTATTGGGTGCAGTTGGGCAGCTGCAGTTTGAAGTATTTGAGCATCGAATGAGAAATGAGTATAATTCAGAGGTTATAATGGAGCGGATGGGTTCGAAGATAGCACGCTGGATTGAAGGAGATACGGTTGACGAGAATCTTTCTAGTTCCCGGAGCCTGCTTGTAAAGGACCGTTATGGCCATTATGTGTTTTTATTTGAGAACGACTTTGCCCTTAGATGGTTCCAAGAGAAAAATCCAAACGTTAAACTGTATAATCCAATGGATCAGCATGAATAACAATAAAGCAGCGGGGAAGAATCCCGCTGCTTTTATGTATTTTAAGCAAATTAGGTTGGGAAAATAATTGGTAAAGTGCTCGTTAATTTGGTAAAAATCTGGATAAACTAAAGCGAAAGAAATTAAATTGCCATATAGAAACGGGATAGTATTATGAAAAAGATGAGCAGATTGGAAGCGGTGTTATGGAATATTGCCTTTCCTGGTTTCAGTCAATTGTTAACAGGCCACTATCTCAAAGGTGTATTGTTAGTAGCCTTAGAGTTCCTTATGAATGTTAATAGCCATTTTAACCAAGCGATCATGTATAGTTTCCTAGGCGAAATTGAAAAAGCTGAAGCGGTTTTAAACTATCAGTGGCTCATGTTTTATCCATGTGTTTATTTGTTTTCCTTGTGGGATGGTTATCGAATGGCGATGCCAAAAGAAGAAAAATACTCCTTTTTGCCGTTTGTGTTTAGTGCATATTTTGTCACAGTGGGTTTAATGGTATCCCCGAAAGTTACCATTTTCCATATTCATCCTGGTCCGGTATTTTTGCCAATGATGTTTTTAATTCCTGGGTTACTAATTGGTTTTTTAATCAAATATACATTGTCACGAAAATTCCACAATGAATAATTCTCCAAAAATCTTCAATCTTTGTTCTCGGATTGAAGATTTTTTGTTGGGAAAATATTTTTTCTTAACCCCCACAAATTGTTTCAGGGTAAACGTAACTATGTAGTGAAAAAGTAACACCCTCTTAAAGTCCAAAATATCAATCATATGGTATAATTGGTCGAATAGAGGTGAGCAAATGCTGAGTTTATTGTTTATGGCTAAGAGGAAAAAAAGAACTTTGGAAGAAACGGTCCTGTTAATTCAGGAAGGGGACCGCAATTTACTTGATGAACTAATTGACGCCTATAAACCTTTTATTGCAAAAACTGTGTCATCCGTATGCAAACGGTACATTTATGAAACTGATGATGAATTTAGCATTGGTCTCATCGCGTTTAATGAAGCGATTGAAAAATATTCTCCAGAGCGGGGAAGTTCATTGTTGAGCTTTTCTGAAATCATTATTAAGCGAAGAGTGATCGACTATATCCGTAAACAGACTAAAAATCAACATATTAGTATTGATTTGACCGATGCATCGTCTGAGGAAGAATCAGCGGGGACGGTCATCGTAAATGAACTATCCCTTGATGATTATCATAAAAAAAGGGACGAACAATTAAGGAAAGATGAAATTCATCACTTTCAAGCATTATTAACAACCTTTGATTTATCCTTTAGCGACTTAGTTGAGAATTCGCCAAAGCATGCTGATGCACGGAAAAATGCCATTATAGCCGCGAAAATGTTAGTAGAAGACCAAGAATTGAAAAAAATATTATTTGAGAAAAAACGCCTTCCCATTAAGCAATTAGAAAAAATGGTAAATGTAAGTAGAAAGACAATTGAACGGAACCGAAAATATATTATTGCAATTGCACTTATTTTATCAAGCGATTATGTATTTATGAAAGATTATATAAAGGGGGTGCTAGACACATGAAAAAGGGAGTTATAATGGGAATTGATGATGCATTTTTAACACTTTTAACCCCCGAGGGTGAATTTTTGCGGGCAAACAAGCAAGACCAACCCTATACTATCGGTGAAGAAATCCACTTTTTTCCGATTGAAAGCATACATCATTATCAATCAAATCGTTTTTTAACAATTTTTAAACGTAAAACCGTTTGGGCTGTTATGGCTGCACTGATGATTTTTCTTGGCTCCTATATTCCGATGTATCAAAATAATAAAGCATACGCCTATATGTCGATTGATGTAAACCCAAGTATTGAGCTTGGTGTAAATAAAAAAATGCAGGTTGTCGAGTTAAATGGGTACAACCAAACCGGTAAGAAAATCATTTCTCAATTAAGTGATTGGAGAAAAATGGATGTATCGGAATTAACAGCGCTTATTTTTACTGAAATGAAAAAAGCCGGTTTGATTATCGATAATCAACAAGTGATTATTTCTACTGTCAGGACCAAACAACCAGAAGAAAGTGTAGAAAAAGAGTTCCAAAAGAATATGGATAAGATTAAAGCGACAGTAAACAATCAGCATTTAGCACTGACAGTGGTAACAGCTACAGAAAAAGACTTGAATAAAGCACATGAACTGGGAATTACTGCAGGAAAGTATCAAGAAAACAAAATTGAACCAGCTAATAGCGGGAAAAACAATGAGAAAGAAAAAACCATTGAAAAAAGGCAGGAAAAAAATGCTGTTTCATCCGAGCCTGGGAAAACAGTTCCACCGGGGCAATTGAAAAAACAGGTAGAAACCGAAAAAGGCTTCAATCAAAGCGAAAGAAATAAATCGCAGGGAGAACCTAATCGTTGGGGCGGAAAGTCAATTCCCCCTGGGCAGTTGAAGAAAATGGAAGAAGAGCAACTGAAACAAAACAATGGGCAGACAAAAAAACAATCTTTCCAAAAGGAAAAATCAAACGAGAATCAAAAATTCAAAAATAATGGAAAAGATAACGGCAGACACAACGGAAGAAATAACGAAAAACATAACGAAAAAAATAAAGAAAAACACAACGGAAGTAATAACGAAAAACACAACGGAAATAATCACGAAAAACATAGAAATAAGTAAAAGTCCGGTAAAATACCGGACTTTTTTCCATGTATATTAAATTATTGTTTGTTAAATTGTCCAGACATTTGGGCTTGAGCTTGCTGTACAAGTCTTTTGGTAATTTCGCCGCCTACAGATCCGTTGGCTCTAGAAACTGTATCTGAACCTAAGTGAACACCAAATTCTTGGGCAATTTCGTATTTTACTTGATCTAAATATTGTTCAATTCCTGGCACTAGTAATTTGTTGCTGCTATTAGCCATTAAGTTCCACTCCTTAAAATCATTACAGCGGTTTTAAACCCCTGTATAAATATTATTTAGCTGCAAACCTTTTTTCATAAGTGGTAATGTTTTTCGGAATTGGATATTTCATATCAATCCGTCCCTTTACCTGCATCTATTGTTGGGTGCATAAAGGGAGATGCTTGTGGTTTGCGCTTACTTTCAAGAAGCTCCCGGTTCTCGGTTGTGTTCCAGCCAATATCATTAGTAGGATGAACCCATTCATCACCTGCCATAATCTCAGGGTCAGTATCCTCAGTCCAGTTTTCTAAAGGGGAATTGTCAGAGGCATATAGACTGTCCCCGATAGTCACGCCATGTTTATTGACAAATGGATCGTTCATTTTAATGTTGGTACCCTTAAAGCTTGGAGCATTTATTTGATGTGGCATTGTTTCGTCGATGGTTACCTGCTCGCTAGTCTCTTTCTTAGTTTTCTTAGTCATACTGCTCACTCCTGTTTTTTCATTATTTTCCGCTTTTAGTGTAATTTTATTTATGAAAAATAAGGAAAGGAATGATTGCAGTCAATATGATTAAAACTATATATGTACGATTACATTTTAGGAGGATACTTTATGGCGAAGCGAAAAGCAGAATTTGATGCAGTGGAAAAATATACAAAAACACCTCACAAAAATATTCAGGAAAGTGAATTCTCAGCAGAATTTACCGATAATAACAATGCGATTAGGTTTGCAAACCGCAATTCAAAATTAGGGAAAAAAGGAAGAAGCGAATAAAAAAAATAAGCCGGAATATCCGGCTTATTTCAATTCCTTAAATGGAAAAATAAGAGTCTGATCGTTGGTCGGGTCAAAATAAGCTAATAAATAGCCAGGCTGCTGATCAATTTCTCCTGTTGCTAAAAACTTTGTTAAATCAAAGGAAAGTTCTTCAAGCATGGTATGCTTATATAAATCCTTTTCTTCTAGTTTAAGCTCTACGAATTCTTGACCGAGAAATTGTCGATTTTCAAGGATTTGTTTATAAAGCTGTGAACGCTCAGTTTTATCAAGTGTTGGACCCCACCAAGGCTTTCTCGGTTTGTATTTATGATTTTTTAAATAATCATACTTCATGAGTCCAAGGATGACTTCAAGATTACCTGCCGATTTCTGTTCAAGGAAGGAATATAAGCGCCGGAATAAGTCCTCAAGCTGATGACCGATTCGTGACCAGCCTTGCATGTCCCAATAAGAACCAAATTCCTGAAAGAAATCAAATGGGGAGCGGAAAATACTCGTTACCAAGTACTCTATTGCAGTATCCATTCTATGATCATTCCAATATTTTTCTAACACGTCTTCCACTTGTTTAATCCGAACAATATCATCGAAAGACAGAACATTGTTAGACAAGATTTCATATGGGGAATGATCCATATAGACATATTGTTGCTGCTCAGCCCGGAGTCGTAACCCTGTTCCCCGGAGCATTTTCAAAAATCCTAATTGCAATTCTTCAGGCCGCATTTCAAAAACATCATTGAATGTTTTGCGAAAAGAAGAATAATCTTCTTCCGGAAGTCCCGCAATCAAATCAAGGTGCTGATCAATTTTCCTGCCTTCTTTAACCATTGTGACAGTTCTAGTTAACTTTGAGAAATTTTGCTTACGCATCACGAGCTCATTCGTATAATCATTGGTTGATTGAACGCCTATTTCAAAACGGAAGAGCCCTTTTGGAGCCTCTTGATTAAGAAATTCAATAACCTCTGGGCGCATGATATCTGCGGTAATTTCAAATTGAAATACGCTCCCCGGAAGATGTTCATCTATCAGAAAGCGGAACATTTCCATCGCATAGCTTCGGCTGATATTAAATGTCCGGTCGACGAACTTAATTGTCTTTGCACCATTAGCCATTAAATAGCGAATATCTTCCTTAATTTTTTCCCGATCAAAATAACGAACCCCAACTTCTATCGAAGAGAGGCAGAATTGACAGCTAAACGGACAGCCTCTGCTTGTTTCAATATATGTGACTCGTTTTCCAAGACCCGCCATATCCTCAAGGAATCGATACGGTGATGGAAGTTCTTTAAGGTCAAGCTTATTCATTTGTAATGTTATCTTGATTTGACCTTCTTCACGATAGGCAATCCCATGGACATTCTGATAATTTTTGGCCGTTTCTATTTCGGTGAGCAGTTGTTTAAACGTTTGTTCACCCTCTCCGATGACAATAAAATCTACTTCAGGATGTGTTTCCATCCACTCAGTCGTATCGTAGGTTACTTCAGGACCACCTAAGACAATCAAGATGGACGGATCGATTTTCTTAAGCATATTTACAACTTTAAGGGTTTCTTCGATATTCCAGATATAGCAGCTAAATCCAATCACCGTTGGTTTCGCTTGATAAAGGTCGGAAACGATGTTCATGATTGGATCTTTAATCGTGTACTCTCTCATTTGTATATTATATTCGGGAGCGGCATATGCCTTTAAATAACGAATCGCAAGGTTTGTGTGGATATATTTGGCGTTCAAGGTAGAACAGATAACATTCATAAAAAAACTCCTTTTTAAAAATGAAACAATGAATAATTATAACTTATTCTAGTCTAAAAAGATAGAAGCCGTACAGTGTATAATTAGGATATGATCTTTAGCAATGGTTTAGGAGAGGAAGAGAAAAATGAAGGTTACGCTTTTTGCCACTTGTTTAGTAGATATGTTTCAAAGTAATGTAGGAAAATCTTCGGTTGAATTGCTTGAGAGGCTCGGTTGTGAAATTGAGTTTCCTGAATCACAAGTATGCTGCGGTCAGCCCGCCTACAATAGCGGTTATGTTAAAGATTCAAAAGAGGCAATGAAACGGATGATTAATACTTTTAGTGATGCAGAATATGTTGTTTCACCGTCGGGGTCATGTGCTTATATGTTTCAGGAATATCCACATATTTTTAAGGGAGATCCAATTTGGGAGCCGAAAGCTAAACAATTGGCTGAGAAAACATTTGAACTAACTCAATTTATTGTCGATGTTTTAAAAGTCGAGGATGTGGGTGCCAGGTTTGAGGGAAGTGTTACCTATCATACATCCTGCCATATGACAAGATTACTAGGGGTTAAAGAGGCTCCAATGATTCTCTTGAAAAATGTAAAGGGTCTTATATTCTCTGAATTACCAGGAAAGGAACAATGCTGTGGTTTTGGAGGAACCTTTTCCGTGAAAATGGCCCAAATTTCAGAGCAAATGGTGGACGAAAAAGTTCAGCACGTGGAAGAAACAGAAGCAGAATACCTTCTTGGAGCAGATGCAGCCTGCCTTATGAATATCGGCGGCCGGATTGAGAGAAAGGGTAAGCCAATTAAAGTTTTGCATATTGCTGAGGTTTTAAATAGCCTGTAATGAATTTAATGCATACAAGGAATTTCAATTCGTGAGACATATTTTTTTAGGGTGGGAGGAAGACGAATGGCAATGAAGATTGGTGCGGATCAATTTAAAGAACGTGTTGACAAAGGGATTCATGATTCCTTTATGCGCGGCGCAGTTGCCGGGGCGCAGGACGGAATGAGCACAAAAAGACGCATTGCTACTGAGGAGCTTGGCAACTGGGAGGATTGGCGTTCACATGGTGAAGAAATCCGCCAGCATGTCCTCGAAAACTTGGATTATTATTTGGAACAATTAAGTGATAATGTCGCGAAACGGGGCGGCCATGTCTTTTTCGCCCAAACGAAGGAAGAAGCAAATGAGTATATCAGGGGTATTGTTCAAAAGAAAAATGCTAAAAAAATTGTTAAATCAAAATCAATGGTTACTGAGGAAATCAGCCTAAATACTGTGTTAGAACAGGAAGGCTGTGAGGTCATTGAAACAGACCTTGGCGAGTATATTCTTCAAATTGATGATCATGACCCTCCATCACATATCGTTGTGCCTGCGTTACATAAAAATAAAGAGCAAATCCGTGACGTCTTTGCTGAAAAGCTTGGCTATGAAAAGACGTCCAAGCCCGAAGAATTGGCCTGGCATGCACGTGAGATGCTCCGTAAGGAATACCTGTCTGCGGACATCGGCATCACGGGCTGCAATTTTGCTGTTGCTGAAACGGGCTCATTCAGTTTAGTCACAAATGAAGGGAACGCAGACTTAGTAACGGCACTTCCAAAAACACAAATCACTGTCATGGGAATGGAACGTCTTGTACCTACATTTGAAGAAATGGAAGTCCTCGTCAGCCTGCTGACAAGAAGTGCCGTTGGGCAAAAATTAACAAGCTATATTACGATTCTAACAGGTCCAAAGGAAGAACTAGATGTTGATGGTCCGGAGGAATTTCATCTCGTTATTATTGATAATGGCCGCTCGAACATCCTGGGAGGGGAATTTCAATCGGTCTTGCAGTGTATCCGCTGCGCAGCCTGTATAAATGTCTGCCCTGTATATCGCCATGTCGGCGGTCATTCCTATGGATCAATTTATTCCGGTCCAATTGGAGCAGTCCTTTCTCCACTGCTTGGCGGTTATGACGAATACAAAGAACTTCCTTATGCATCCACACTTTGCGGGGCTTGTACAGAGGTTTGTCCAGTAAAAATCCCGTTACACAATCTCCTGCATAAACATCGCGAAATCATTGTTGAAAAAGAAGGAAAAGCACCTATTTCTGAAAAATTAGCCATGAAGGCATTTGGATTGGGAGCGGCTTCTCCGATCTTATATAAGATTGGTTCTAAAATTGCTCCAGCGGCAATGAATCCCTTCACGGTGGGAGATAAAATTTCTAAAGGACCGGGTCCGTTAAAAGCCTGGACGGATATTCGCGAGTTTCCGGCACCGAATAAAGAGAGATTTAGAGATTGGTTTAAAAACCGTGAAAAAGGAGACAAAAAATGATGACAGGAACCATACAAAATCGCGATAAGTTTCTAAATCAACTAGCTAACCGTCTTGACCGTCCCCGAAAATCCACATCGATTGTAAGACCAAAGTGGAAATTTCAGCCTCAATTAGAGGTATTGAAGGGGGCATCACAAGATGAATTGTTAGATGTTTTGCTCGAGCAATGTAAGGTCATCCATACAAGTATTACGGTTACAGACAGCCAGGATTTAAGCTCTAAGATTAATGAAGTGGTGTCTGGATATGGCGGCGGCCCTGTGGTTACCTGGAAGGATGAACGATTCTCACAGTGGGGACTCGATTCTTTGTTTAAACATGAGTGGCCGAAACAAAATATCGATTTGTTTGAATGGGACCCTGGCAAAGGGGAAGAAAATATCACAAAGGCCGAACAGGCGAATGTTGCAATCACCATTAGTGAAATAACACTTGCTGAATCAGGAACGGTGGTTTTATTCAGCGATAAAAACAAAGGGAGAACGGTTAGCTTTTTACCGGCTGCCTATATTGCTCTTGTACCGAAAAGCACGTTAGTTCCGAGAATCACACAAGCCGCACAGAAAATGCGGGAAATTCATCAAAAAACAGGACACGTTGCCTCGTGTATTAATTTTATCACCGGGCCAAGTAATTCAGCAGACATAGAGCTGAATCTTGTTGTTGGTGTCCACGGTCCCGTTAAAGCTTCCTATATTGTCATAAACGATCTTTAATTCAATAAAAAACAAAGACCTGGCACAGCGCATCATTTGTGGCAGGTTTTTGTTTTTTTGAATCTGTTATACTACAGGATAATTGTTGTTATATAATTGAATGGGTGCTCTAAAACCATATAAATTGGTGTATTTTTCACTCGAAAATATTGTGTTATAGAATTTTTTTTGCATTGTTTAACATTTGTCACAGCATAAACAGATTTAAAGTCCTACAATTACTTTGGGGAAGTTAATATTTTTGTTTGTTTTGCGTGAACTTTTGAACGAAAAAGTGGGAGGGACATTATGTCTATTTTACCGAAAAAAAATGAATTGGGTTTCTTTGAAATCCGTTTAGAATCAATCGGAGGGCTGGGAGCAAACCTAGCTGGAAAAATGTTGGCTGAAGCAGGTGTTTTCAGCCTTGGTTTAAAGGGGTCAAACTTTTCATCCTATGGATCCGAGAAAAAAGGATCTCCTGTAAAAAGCTTCGTCCGCTTTTGTGACCCAGATGTGGAAATTAGGGATCATAGCCCAATTGAACAGCCGCATATTGTCGGTGTTTTCCATGAAGCACTGTATAAGACAGTTAATGTTGTCAGCGGCCTTAATGCTGATGGGATTGTCTTGGTAAATACAGCAAGAGATTTTGATGATGTTAGACATGATTTACAGTTAGAATATGGCACACTTGCGATTGTCGATGCCTTAACCATTGCTGTTGAGGAAAAAACAAAAGTAAATACCGCGATGCTTGGTGCCTTATATCGTATTTGTGACTTCTTAGATCCGGAATCAATGAGAGATGTGATTCGAAAGACATTCACAAAGAAATATCCTCATTTGGTTGAACCGAATATTCGCACCTTTGACCGCGGATATAATGAAGTTCAATTTAAAACATATGACGTTCCAGAAGGTGCTGAAGGGAAAAAATTCACCAGGGGACTTCCACAGCTTGGCTATATGACGCAAGAAATTGGCGGGGTTATTGTTGCCCAGGCAAATAGTATTTTTAAAGATTTAGGCGGTTCCCGCCAAGGATTCCTGCCAGAGTTTCAACAAGATAAATGTATTCATTGTGCAGCATGTGATAATGTTTGTCCGGATTTTTGTTTTGTTTGGGAAGAGGGAGAAGATAAACGCGGCCGAAAACAAATGTTCCTCCAAGGAATTGATTACCAATATTGCAAAGGCTGTCTCAAATGTGTAGAAGCATGTCCAACCGATGCACTTGGCAATCTTCGTGAACTAATCGGTTATGCAGATGAACATCGCGTGAAGCAAAACTTTCCATATGTGTTAGGAGGCAGTTACTAATGGCAATGTTAGAAGATAAATTAACAACTCAGGGTATCGCTGAACAAGTATCTACCTTTGAGTCCGGAAATGAAATGGCTGCAATGGCAGCTGCGCAAATCAATTATCATATTATGGGCTATTTCCCAATTACACCATCAACAGAAGTAGCGCAATTTCTAGATCAAATGAAAACACGCGGGGAACACGATATTAAACTGATTCCGGCTGATGGTGAACATGGATCAGCAGGAATTTGTTATGGTGCAGCCGCGACTGGTGCACGGGTGATCAATGCTACAAGTGCCAATGGGTTCTTATATATGATTGAACAGATGCCAGTACAATCGGGAACTCGTTTTCCAATGGTCATGAACCTTGTAACTCGTTCAGTCAGCGGACCGCTTGATATTAGGGGAGATCACTCTGATCTTTATTATGCCTTGAACACGGGATGGGTTATTTTAACTGCGAAGACGCCGCAAGCTGTTTATGATATGAATATTATGGCATTGAAAATTGCCGAGCATTCCAAAGTAAGACTGCCAGTTATTGTTGCCTATGACGGTTTCTTTACCTCTCACCAAAAAAGGCGGGTGGAATACTTTAATGACCGCAGGGTGGTACAGCAATTTGTTGGCGAGTGCCCAACTGATTACAATTTTATCAGGGATCCGCAAAAACCAGTAACGATTGGTGCCCATATGAGCGGTGATGATTTCATCAACAATCATTTCCAACAGTCAGAAGCAATCTACAATGCCGGTGAGGTATTTAGAGAAGTTGCTGCCGAATATGCAAAGCTTTCCGGCCGAGAATATCCTGTTCTTGATTTATATAAAATGGAAGATGCTGATGTCGCTTTATTCTTATTAAACTCTGCCGCCGAATCGGCTAAGGATGTTGTGGATCAGCTTCGTGCAAAAGGGATAAAAGCAGGTGTTATCAGCCCGAATATCATCCGTCCATTCCCGTCGAAGAAAATTCGCGAGGCCCTGAAAAATGTGAAATCATTATTGGTGGGAGAACGTGCTGATTCTTACGGTGCCAATGGTCCTAACTTAACCCATGAAGTAAAATCAGCACTTCAAGATGATAAAGAAAACCAAACCATTGTTTTAAGCCGTGTCTTTGGCCTCGGCGGTAAGGATTTTTATGCAACCGATGCGCAAGCTTTCTTTGATATGGCCATTGACGCAATGGATAAAGGAAGAGCTGATAAGCCGTTTGATTACTATGGTCATGTTCAAGGTGATCCGGAGAAAATTCTGAAGCCAGTCATTATGCCGCAGCATGGAGATGCATTTAAAACAGGCTTAATTGATGTGAAAATGGATGAGGAAACAAATAAATTAAAAGTGAAAATCCCGCCGCTTCGGGCACTTACAGGCAAACCGAAACGGATTTCCTCCGGTCACGGGGCATGTCCTGGATGCGGCATATTCGCTGGTTTGGAATTATTCTTTAAAGGCATCGAAGGCGATGTCGTTACCCTATTCCAAACAGGCTGTGCCTATGTTACAACAACTGGTTATCCAAACACATCACATAAGCAAACGATGATTCACAATCTCTTCCAAAACGGTGCAGCCACATTATCCGGTACGCTTGAAGCATTTATGGAACTGAAGCGCCGCGGTGAAATCGAGGTAGCTGACGATGCTACGTTTGTTATGATTACTGGGGATGGCGGAATGGATATCGGGATGGGTTCGGCCATTGGTACGGCTCTTCGCGGACATAAATTAATTATGCTTGAATATGATAACGAAGGCTATATGAATACAGGTTCACAAATGTCTTATTCGACACCAATGGGGCATATGACAAGTACTTCTGGTGTGGGAAATACACAGCGAGGTAAAGCCTTCCACCATAAGGATACAGCGCAAATCATGGCTGCAACCAATATACCGTATGTATTTACAGGTTCAGAAGCCTTCCCGCAAGACTTGGTGAAAAAGGGTGCTAAAGCACAGTGGTATGCCCAAAATGTAGGGACTGTGTACGGGAAACTCTTAATCGCTTGTCCTTTAAACTGGAAATCGGACGACCGATTCGGTACAACAATTGTTGAAGCTGCGGTAAATTCCTGCTTCTTTCCGCTTTATGAAGTAGAACAAGGTGAAACAACGATTACCTACAATCCAGAGGAAAAGAACAAACGGATTCCACTTTCTGATTGGTTAAAATATATGGGTAAAACAAAACATCTTTTAAAAGATGAAAACAAACCTATTTTAGAAGAGTTTGAAGCAGAAGTAGAAAAAAGATGGCAGCGTCTAAAAGCGAAGCATGAAAATCCTATGTTATAGGTAATGCAAAAACGTAAAGCACACAAGTGCTTTGCGTTTTTTTACGGTCATGGTCATTAAAAATTTGCTTAACGTGCGAAAAGGATTTTTCTTGTTCGATGTAGAATATATGACTTATAATCCTATTTATTGGACGATTATTTATGTTCGCGGGGTGGCTATAAGTGGAGAAGCAGATCAAACAGGAAAACGCTTTACCTCTTAAAATTAGTGAAATGCGGAAGATGGAAACTGATTTGCAGAAGAGCGAACAAAGGTACAGACGGATTTTTGAAGATTCCATCGATGGCCTTATTTTATGGGATAATCAGCATCATATCGTTGATATTAATTTGGCTGGTGAAAAAATGCTTAGCCTCCCAAAGGAAAGATTAATCGGACTGCGGTTATACGACTTATATACCCATCATGAAAGCAATATACAGGAAATAATAAAACATTTTGAACAGGTTCTCAATGATGGGCATAGTACCTCTATAATCATGGTAGAAAAAGAAGGTGGAAAAAAAAGGTACTTTGAATATTCCTCAAAAGCGGAAATCGTTGAGGGGTTGAATTTTACCGTTTTTAAGGATATATCGGAAAAGATGGAAATGCAGGAGCATCTGCGAAAATCAGATACCTTAAATGTGATTGGCGAACTAGCGGCAGGAATTGCCCATGAAATTCGCAATCCGATGACAGCCTTAAAAGGTTTCATCCAATTACTTGAAGGCAGTATCATGAAAGAGCATTCGATGTATTATCAGGTTATTACCTCGGAGCTTCAGCGAATTGATTCGATTATCAATGAATTTTTGATTCTTGCTAAACCGCAAGCAACTAGGTATGAAGAGAAGGAAATAACTCAAATCATGAAGGAGACTGTCGACTTGCTCACTGCACAAGCGGTCCTTCACAATGTTCAATTTGTTACGAACTATAATGAACAGCTTCCACCTATTTTTTGCGAACCAAATCAGTTGAAAAAAGTCTTTATTAATTTAATTAAAAATGCCATTGAGGTTATGCCAGAAGGCGGGAATATAACCATTACTATTAAGAAACTTGCGGATCGAATGAGTATCTCGATTGAGGATGAAGGATGCGGAATACCGAAAGAAATCATAAATAAGCTTGGTGAACCATTTTATACAACTAAGGACTCAGGTACTGGCCTTGGATTAATGGTAAGCTTTCGCATTATTGCAGAACATAAAGGAACCATAATCGTTGAAAGTGAAGAAGGAAAAGGGACGATTTTTCGGATCACCCTTCCAATTGACGATAACAATGTTGCAATACCAAAGTAAAAAAGCAATCCGAATAACATCGGATTGCTTTTTCGATTAAAGGAATCCTTTAACCGTACCAATAAAAGCTCCAAAATTCTTGATTTCTTTCCTTTGTTTGATAAGGATTCCTCCAAGCTCCAACGTTTTACGTTTGGCAGCTAATCTGGTTTGCTCCTCATTAATACTATCTAAATCGGCAACATGTGCGAGTCCAATGGTTCTCCGAATTAGCTCACAGCCAGCAAAACCAAGAGCATCCTCGAAAAACTTAGCTAAATTGTAGTGTAAGAATACGGATGATAGTGCTAAATGTTCCTTATTTTCAGTGTTCCAAAGGCGTGTGAATTGTTCTTCAAATACATTCCACACTGTTTCAAGATGATTGATAAAGAGAGCTTGTTTTTGCTCGTTCACTAGGACTTGGAAAAGGAGATTCGCAAATATCTGGCCAATATCAAATCCGGCGGGACCATAAAACGCAAATTCGGGGTCAATAACTTTTGTTTCCGAATCATTGGCAAAAACACTTCCTGTATGCAAATCTCCGTGAAGGAGAACTTCTGCTTCTGTTAAAAAACTTTTCTTCAATACGTTCACATGAAATTTCAGTTCCTCATCTTTCCAAAGTGCCTCAACTGTACTACGCAAGCCAGCCTCGAAATCGTT
The DNA here is from genome assembly GCF_044754175.1 of Neobacillus sp. NPDC093127. Lineage (NCBI taxonomy): Bacteria > Bacillati > Bacillota > Bacilli > Caryophanales > Bacillaceae > Neobacillus > Neobacillus sp. NPDC093127. The sequence goes on along the minus strand of NZ_JBIVOP010000001.1, from coordinate 625,530 downwards.
GGTCTCTGCATCAAAGAATGGATCGGTGAAAATTAAATCCTCGGTGATTTTGCAAAGCTCAGGATTGATAAACTGCTGAACCTGTTCTTTTTTTACAGATGGACTTAATCCATAATCGGATGTGAAAAAGAGTGTTCTCGCCAGATATTCACCCAGATGCTGGGAAAGAAGCGGGTAGGTTTCCCCTTTAATAAATCCCTTTCTCGCAATCAAAAGATGGGAGAGGTCTTCCATGACAGTCACGGCCAGTACATCATTAGTATAGTAAACCTCTGGAACATAATTTGGAGCAATAGAACCGAATATTTTCAAGGCATCTGCTTCAATCTTTGCCCTTTTAAGTGTCAATGGCCAGCTTTCGCCTACAACTTTGGCATATGGAAGAGCTTGTTTGATGATTACGCCTTTTCCGTTCTTTTCGTCGACAATATGAAAAACTAAATTAAGATTCCCATCACCAATCTCCTTACAGGAAAGTTTAGTGTTATCAGAAAAAAGGTTTAATGCTAAGGCTATCTCTGTGGCGGTAGTTTCGGTTAATGGCTGATAAGTTGTTTGCTTTAATAGACTCATTTCTATAAATCCTCCTAATTAGTGGAGGCTTATCTGTGCTAATTTCTGCACTAAAAAAGCCTCTTTCTCATCTGAAAGAGGCTAGAAGACGGTTACTCTTCGCACCTCTTATCTCTCAGAAAGACAATCCTTCTGTTGGAATTAGCACCGTGCCTGTTAGGGGGTTTTCCCCGGCGCGAATAGGCGCCCCATTTCATAATGGTTTTCCGGTCGGTTGCTGGGCTTCAAAGGGCCAATCCCTCAGCCAGCTCATGATAAGAGTAAATAAAGTTTTCAGTTTTTTTCAATCTGATAAAAACTATACCAAGATTATGCAATTGGTGTCAATATTTTTTATTATAGCCACAAGCCAATCCGTCCAAAAGATAAGAACAGGGAATCTTTAATTTCATGAATCTTCACCTCTTTTGAAATTTTCTCTTTACAAGCTAGTATAAAAGTTATAACATTTGTCACTAGAAATTCAACAATAATTTGAAAATAAAAAAGCAGGTGAGAACGATGAAGCAATTTCAGTCATCGGAACTATTGAAAAGTCTACCAAAACAATTTTTTGCAGGTCTTGTTAAAAAAGTGGGAGAATATATAGCCGCGGGCCATGATGTGATTAACTTAGGACAAGGCAATCCAGATCAGCCAACACCGCCGCATATTGTCGCAAAGCTTCAGGAAGCCGCGGCCAATCCGCTCAACCATAAATATTCGCCCTTTCAAGGATTTGGTTACTTAAAACAAGCTGCTGCAGATTTTTATTTAAGAGAATATGGTGTGACCATTGATGCAAACAAAGAAGTGGCGATTTTATTTGGCGGTAAAGCGGGGCTGGTCGAGATTCCTCAGTGTTTATTAAACCCAGGCGATACCATCCTCGTTCCCGACCCGGGTTATCCTGATTATTGGTCAGGCATTGCCCTTGCACAGGCGGAAATGGTTACGATGCCTTTAAGAGCGGAAAATGGTTTCTTACCGAATTATCAAGAACTGGATTCGGCTGCTTTATCAAAAGCAAAATTAATGTTTCTCAATTACCCGAATAATCCTACCGGAGCAACCGCGAGTATGGAGTTTTTTACGGAGACTGTCAAATTGGCCAATGAAAATGATATTTGCGTCGTCCATGATTTTGCTTACGGTGCGATTGGCTTTGACGGTGTAAAACCGGTTAGCTTTTTACAAGCAGATGGAGCGAAGGAAGTGGGAATTGAAATCTACACGCTGTCGAAAACCTATAATATGGCGGGCTGGCGAGTTGGATTTGCAGTGGGGAATGAAACTGTCATTTCCGCAATTGAACTTTTGCAGGACCATCTATACGTCAGTTTATTTGGAGCGGTACAGGAGGCGGCTGCCGTTGCATTAACGGGTCCCCAGGATTGTGTAAACGAACTTAATGAACTGTATGAACGGAGGCGAAATGTGTTAATTACTGGCCTTCAATCGCTCGGTTGGAATGTCACCGCCCCAAAAGGCTCATTTTTTGCCTGGCTTAAGGTTCCGGATGGATATACATCTGAGGAATTTTCAACCATGCTTCTTGAACAAGCACATATCATGGTGGCACCGGGGATTGGCTTTGGAAACTTTGGCGAGGGCTATGTCCGTGTTGGTTTATTATCATCAGAAGAGCGATTAGCAGAGGCTGTCAGAAGAATAAGTGGATTAGAAATATTTAAAAAATAGGGTTGACATTTTATTCTTTTCTTGGGATAATCCAAAATAAAGTTAAACAACGTGAAAAAGTGAATAAATACGAATCGTTTTCTTATCAAGAGCAGGCGGAGGGAAAAGCCCGATGAAGCCCGGCAACCGACTTAATCTTTGTGGTTAAGCACGGTGCTAAATCTTGCAGCTTAATGCTGAAAGATGAGAAGATGGTTAGTTTATGATGCTAACCTCTTCTTTTTTGAAGGGGTTTTTTATGTTTTATCAAAGAGGAGTTTGAAAAATGTCTGAATTAATTGCTACTTATCTTTTACATGATGAAAAAAATCCCGAAAAAAAGGCCGAGGAAATTGCTCTTGGTTTAACGGTTGGTTCATGGACCAATCTGCCAGAATTAGAGCAAAGTCAATTGCGTAAGCATAAAGGCAGAGTAGTTTCGATTGAGGGATTACCTTCTGACAATGCGGATCAATCGCTTATTCGAATCGCCTATCCAACGATAAATTTTTCCAACGATCTTCCTGCTATCTTAACAACGGTATTCGGAAAGCTTTCTTTGGATGGAAAAATCAAATTGCTAGATTTGCAGTTTGATGATGGGTTAAAGAGGTTGTTCCCGGGGCCAAGGTTTGGTATGGAAGGCCTTCGTGAAAAAATAAACGTGTTTGATCGACCACTGTTAATGAGCATTTTTAAAGGAGTGCTCGGTAAAGACCTTACCTTTTTGGCTATGCAGCTCAAACAGCAAGCCCTTGGAGGAGTTGACTTAGTAAAGGATGATGAAATCCTTTTTGAAAATAAGCTGACGCCGTTTGTAAAAAGAATTACTGCCGGGAAACAAGTGTTGCGAGAAGTTCAAGAACAAACAGGACATCGTACCCTGTACGCGGTAAACCTATCCGGAAGAACATCACAGCTAAGAGATAAAGCAAGAAAGGCTGCAGAACTTGGAGCCGACCTCTTATTGTTTAATGTATTTGCCTATGGTCTCGATGTCCTGCAGGAATTACGAGAGGACAATGAAATAGCCTTACCTCTGATGGCACATCCTGCAGTAAGTGGTGCACTTACTTCCTCTCGTGAATATGGATTGTCACACTCCCTGCTTCTTGGCAAGCTGCTCCGTTACGCAGGTGCAGATTTATCATTGTTCCCATCACCTTATGGAACAGTAGCCTTGGAACAAACTTCGGCACTCTCAATCGCGAGTGAGTTGACGAAGGAAGACGTGTTTAAAAAGGCATTTCCTGTTCCTTCAGCGGGCATTCATCCGGGATTAGTACCGTTGTTAATCCGTGATTTCGGAATCGATTCTGTGATAAACGCAGGTGGAGGAGTCCATGGCCATCCAGACGGTGCCCGCGGCGGCGGCCTTGCATTCCGGCAGGCGATTAAAACCAATCTCCAAGGCAAGCTTCTAGTTGAGGGGGCTGAACAGTGCCCAGAGTTAAAAAAGGCGCTCCAGCTATGGGGAAATGCCGAGGTGACTGCTTAAATGACAAAGCCGGTAATTTATTGTGACTTTGACGGAACCGTAACCGAAAGTGATAACATCATTGCCATTATGAAAAATTTTGCCCCTTCAGAATGGGTGTCAATCAAAGATCAAATCCTCTCCCGTCAGATTTCGATTAATGAGGGCGTAGGAAAATTATTTTCGCTTTTGCCTAGTCACTTAAAGGAAGAAATTACTGCGTTTGCGATTGAGAATGCCAGGATTCGACCAGGCTTCAAAGAGTTTGTTGAATTTGCACGCCAGGAAGGAATCCCATTTTATATTGTTAGTGGCGGTATCGACTTTTTTGTGCAACCAATTTTAGCAGATTATTCACCGTTTGCTGGAATTTACTGTAATGAATCTGATTTTTCAGGTGAGACCATTAAGATTCTTTGGCCTTATGAATGCGATTCATTGTGTAAAAATGATTGCGGCTGCTGTAAACCGAGTATCATTCGTAAACTGAACCACAGTGAAGACAGCTTCAAAATTGTCATTGGCGATTCTGTTACCGATCTCGAGGCTGCTAAGCATGCTGACTTTGTGCTGGCCCGCGATTTTCTGCTGGAAAAATGCGGGGAATGGGGGATTAACCATAAAGGGTTTACTACATTCTTTGATTGTATCGATGAAATCAAAAAAAGAATTGGGGCGGGTGAGCTGACATGCTAAGGGAAAGATGGACTGAACTGGCTGATGTAAAGGATGAGCTGGCAAAGCGCGACTGGTTTATGGGAACAAGCGGAAACCTTGCGATTAAAGTAAGTGATCATCCGCTGCGATTTTTGGTGACGGCAAGTGGGAAGGACAAACGCAAGCGCACAACCGAGGATTTTCTCCTTGTGGACGAATTCGGTCGTGCAGTTGAAGAAACGCATCTTAAGCCATCAGCAGAAACGCTTCTTCATGTTGAGATTTACCGCAAGACGAATGCAGGCTGCAGTCTCCATGTCCATACGATTGATAATAACGTCATTTCGGAAGTTTATGGTGACAATGGTGAAGTAACATTTAAGGGTCAAGAGCTGATTAAGGCCTTTGATAAGTGGGAAGAAGAGGCTGTCTTGAAAATTCCAATCATTCGCAACTATGCTCATATTCCGACACTCGCGAATGCTTTTTCTGAACATGTTTCAGGAGATACTGGTGCCGTTTTGATTCGAAACCATGGAATTACCGTTTGGGGAAGAAACGCATTCGAAGCAAAAAAAATTCTTGAAGCATCGGAATTTTTATTTCGCTACCAATTACGTTTGCTAGAGCATAAACCATATCAATTATTTAAGGTTGTATAATTAAAAGGGAGAGTTGATAAACATGGCATATATTACATTTCGAAGTAATGGAGAGCAAATCCACGGACAAGAGGAAGTCGCAAGCTTCCTAGAATCACAGGAAGTTATTTATGAAAATTGGGATATTAGCAAACTTCCGGCATCGCTCGTTGAAAAGTATCTTCTGAGTGATGTAGAAAAGGAAGAAATTCTTAGTACCTTTGCGGAAGAAATTGCTGATGTTTCCGCTAGAAGAGGCTATAAGGCTCAAGACGTCATCTCGTTATCTGATAGTACGCCTAATTTAGACGTCCTGCTTACCAACTTTAAAAATGAGCATCATCACACAGATGATGAAGTTCGCTTTATTGTGAGCGGGCACGGTGTATTCGTCATCCAGGGGAAAGATAGTGAGTTTTTTGAAGTCCATCTAAATCCGGGAGATTTGATTTCGGTTCCAGAAAATACAAGGCATTACTTCACGCTTGAAGAGGACAGGAAAGTGGTTGCCGTTAGAATTTTTGTCACGACTGAAGGCTGGGTGCCGATTTACGAACAGGAAGAAGTATATTAATAAGAAAAAACTGGCTGCAGCTTCTGCGGCCAGTTTTTTAATTTTTGGCTGTGTTAAAGAATATTGTTGATTATGACCACAATGTTGATTGGAGTGGAAGGCGCGAGACTCCTGCGGGAGCAGCGGGACAGGTGAGACCCCGCAGGCGCTTTAGCGCCGAGGAGGCTCACCGCCCGTCCCGCGGAAAGCGAAGCGCCTGGAACGGAAATCAACATTCCCATTTAACACAGCTTAATTTTTAGTAAATAAACCGAATGGAATTTGTCGTAAATACAAGAAAAAACTAAAGGAATTTGTCGAAAAACGAAAGAAATAGAATGTTTTGTCTACTTTTGCGAAAGTGTTTACATTTGCCTAAATTCTTGGCATAATTCTTCAAGTAGTCTACTTTTCTATATGGTAGATAGTAAGAGTGTAATGGCTAGGAGGATCACATTGTATAAGTATAGTAAAAGTCAATCTGAAATGATTGAGGAAATAAAGGTCAAAAGGGAATTAATGATTAATAGCGCAACAACATTTGGCTATACGAGTGAAGAAACGATAAAATTCAGCCAAGAATTAGACGAATTAATCAATAAGTACCAAAGGTTTATGGGACAAGCTTCAAGACCCAATGAAGAAGTAAAAATTGCCTTTAAACAAATGATAATGGTGTGGCCTAAAGTATTAGTTTAAAGTTAAAGAAAAGGTTATAACAATGCACCTGTCCCTATTAAAGTTATGATCATGAAGGCCTTCAATTTTTCCGTTACTGAATTAAAATTAAACTATTATGAAGGCCTTCCGGCATCTTTAGAAAACAAATTATATTCGATTATGAAATATTCATTCTCAATCTCCTCAGAGGCAAGCAAACGCCATCAAATTATCCCGCAGCTAATCATGTATTTCTACAATATTAGTCAAACTGTGATTTTTATCATTGTTTAAATCTCAAGATTTCTTATATTTATATTAGTACTATTTTCCTGAAATTTAACATTGCGATGAACTTTATATTTTTTCACTTCAACGAATCATTGCATCCATTTCTTTTTATTTAATTAAATAGCTACATAGAAACGACACCATGTTTATTGAGCTTGTTTAACTTTTCTTAGTTAAAAGTTTTACGAGAAAAAAAGAAAACGATCACTGTTTGGTACTATGCTTATGTGACGATTCATATATCGTTAATAAAAGCATTTTTTATAACCAAAGCAAGCAAACGCTTTCAACAATCTAGAGAATAAATGGAGGAGGGAAAGTCCTACATGCACATTGTCGTATGTGTCAAACAAGTACCCGATACAAAAATCATTAAAATTAATCCTAAAACCAACACACTCGACCGCCGAAGTGCGCCAGCCATCTTGAACCCTTACGATGCCCATGCCGTTCAAGAGGCCGTGAAAATCAAGGAAAAGACAGGCGGCACGATTTCGGTTTTGTCAATGGGACCGCCGCAAGCAACTGCTGTTATTAAAAAGAGCATTGAAATAGGTGCGGACTTAGGCTATTTAATTTCTGACCGTGCTTTTGCTGGTGCGGATACACTAGCAACAAGTTATGCCCTATCTAAAGCACTGGAAAGAATCAGCAAAGATCTTCCTGTCGATATGGTTATTTGCGGGAAACATGCCATTGATGGAGATACAGGACAAGTTGGACCAGGTATCGCAAGGAGGATGGATATCCCCCCTGTTACCAATGTAATCGAAGTTTCGGAAGTTAATCAGCAGGAAAAAACCGTTTTAATTAAACGGAAATTAACCAGCGGCTATGAATTAATTCAGTCTGAACTGCCTTGTTTATTAACGGTTGAAAAAGAAATTAATGATATCGAATATTCACCAATGCCAAACATGATTAAAGCAGCAAGATATGAGCCGGTAATATGGGCAGTAAGCGATCTTGAAAATGTAGAACGCACGCAGCTTGGACTAAAGGGTTCACCAACCATCGTTGGTAAAATGTTTACACCTCCACGGCCAGAAGGCGGCATACGACTTGAGGGTTCTACTGATGAGCAAGTTAGCCAGCTTATGGAAGTCTTGATGGAGAAAAAGGACCTGTTAACAATCCAGTCATCTAAATAATAAAGATTAATCTTGTCTCGCAGGGAGGGGTTTACATGAATCTAGACGATTATCGTGGAGTCTGGATATTCATCGAACAAAACGATGGGAAAATCGAAGGTGTTTCCCTAGAATTGCTTGGAGCTGGCAGGAAGCTGGCCGATAAATTACAGGTTCCGCTATCGGGATTTTTATTAGGCAGTGAAATTAAATCGTTAGAAAATCAAGTGATTGCTTATGGTGCTGATCAAGTATACATGGTCGACCATCCAGTTTTAAAGAATTATCGGACAGAGTCCTATATGAAAGGCGTTATGCTCCTAGCGGAAAAATATAAACCAGAAATTATCCTTTACGGGGCGACACCAAACGGGAAAGACCTAGCAAGTGCGGTTGCAACCGATTTAAATACAGGTTTAACAGCAGATACAACGATGTTGGACGTGGATGTAGATAATCGATTACTAGAGGCAAGCCGTCCTGCTTTCGGCGGTAATATTATGGCAACTATTCTTTGTAAGAAGCACCGTCCGCAAATGGCCACTGTCAGACCAAAGGTCATGAAGGCATTAGAACCGGATACCTCAAGACTTGGCAAAATCATTGAAGAGAAAATATCACTGCAAGAAGAAGATATGCGCACAAAAGTGCTCCGAATTGTGAATGATGTAACAAAAAAGGCAAATTTGGCTGATGCCCATGTGATTGTCTGTGGCGGTAAGGGAATGGGGGACTTGCAAAACTTCCAGCTCATTCATGAATTAGCAGATACGATTGGAGCGAGTGTCGGCGGTACACGTGACGTTGTCGAAGCAGGCTGGCTGCCGCATGAGCAGCAAGTAGGTCAAACCGGTGAAACGGTAACACCAAAAATCTACTTTGCAATTGGAATATCAGGTGCAATCCAGCATGTCGTCGGCATGAAAAACTCTGAGTTTATTATCGCCATCAATAAAGATCCGAACGCACCCATCTTTGATGTCGCCACATATGGAATTGTAGGAGACGCAATGGAAATCATCCCTAAACTAATCGAGCAGTTTAAGCAGCTAATGACAGAAAAAGGCGGTGAAATGAGCTATGCCTGAAAAATTTGATGTGATTGTTGTTGGGGCGGGTCCAGCAGGTACGTCTTGTGCCTTAACTTGTGCAAAGAGCGGCCTAAACGTTTTGCTTATTGAAAGAGGAGAATATCCAGGGGCTAAAAACGTAATGGGCGGAGTATTATACCGTAAGCAAATGGAAGAATTAGTTCCTGAATTTTGGAAGGAAGCACCGCTTGAGAGACCGGTCATTGAGCAGCGCTTTTGGATGATGGACAAAGAATCTGTCGTTCAATTCGGTTACAAAGGTCTTGAATGGGCAACTGAACCATATAATAACTTTACCGTGCTGCGGGCGCAGTTTGACCAATGGTTTGCGAAAAAGGCAGTCGATGCTGGAGCCCTTTTGATTAACGAAACCGTTGTCACTGAATGTATTGTTGAAAACGGTAAGGTAGTGGGTGTTCGCACCGACCGCCCGGACGGAGAGGTTTATGCCGATGTTGTGGTCCTTGCTGACGGAGTTAACTCACTCCTCTCGAAACAATTAGGCTTTCATAAAGAATTCCGTCCAGATGAAGTAGCCTTAACGGTTATGGAAGTTATTAATCTGCCAAAAGAAAAAATTAATGACCGCTTTAACGTAGAAGATAATCAAGGTTGTACGATTGAGATTTTTGGTGATTCAACAAAAGGAAATCTTGGTACCGCCTTCCTGTACACGAATAAGGAAAGCTTGAATATCGGGGTAGGAACAACCCTTTCAAGTATGATTAAAGCGAAATTAAAGCCATATGAGCTCCTTGATTACTTGAAAAATCACCCAATGGTCAAACCGTTGATTGCGGGCGGGGAATCAGCAGAGTATCTTGCCCACTTGATTCCAGAAGGCGGTTACCGTTCGGTTCCGAAGGTGGCTGGCAATGGTGTTATTATTATTGGCGATGCTGCCCAGCTTGTTAACGCCATCCATCGTGAAGGTTCGAACATGGCGATGTACTCTGGCCTTTTAGCTGCCGAATCAATCCTTGAGGCTAAACATCGGGAAGACTTTAGCGAATCAAGTTTAAATATCTATCGTGAGAAGCTTTTTGATAGCTTTATAATGAAAGACTTAGAGAAGTATAAAGATGCAGCCCATACGTTTGAGAAGTATCCACAATACTTTAACGACTACGTGCCGATGATGAATAAAGCAATGAGTAAATTCTTTACCGTTGATGGAACGCCAAAACGCGAAAAGCAAAAACAAATCATGAAGAGTGTAACAGCAGAAAAAGGAACGCTTCGAGTATTGCAAGATTTATATCGTGCTTGGAAGGCGGTGAAATAATGTCAACGAAGAATATCGAGGAAAAACAGTATCTTCTCAGGTTTAAGTGTGATACAAAGTCCCATTTGACCGTGCTTGATCATGATGTTTGCATGACACAATGTCCCGATAAAATTTGTACAGTATTTTGCCCTGCCGAGGTTTATAAGTGGGAAGGAACACGGATGCAGGTAGGCTACGAAGGCTGCCACGAATGCGGCAGCTGCCGGATTGGCTGCCCGTATCAGAATATTAAATGGGAATATCCTAAAGGCGGACATGGGATTGTCTTCCGGTTAGCTTAATTAAAAAAGTGCTGCTTACCATGCGAGCAGCACTTTTTTTAAAAGAATAATACCACTATATGTAGGTTTTTTCACAAGTGAGGGTAAAAAGAAGGTGAAGCAGTGGGTAAGTATTTTAGGAGTTTAGCTTATTTTTTCTAATAGGGCTGCTGAGGTAAGTTCATCTTTTATGCTTGATGCTGCTAATGACGAAGCAAGTGTAATTGCATGATCGATTAATTTCATAGGTGCTGAACAATAATATGGCTTTTGCCAATTAAAATCGCCTTCACTGTTAGCGGGATAAACACTTACTTTCCAGTGATAATAAATTTTTGGCTGTGGGAGCTGCACCCCTTCAACAGCAATGAGCCAATGGGTAGAAGGTGAATATGGATTGTAAGTATCGGATTCTTTTAGTGTTATTAAATCATCTGCACCAATTGCAATTAATTCCTTCGGATAAAAGTCATGATAATTTGGGGTTTTCATGTTTTTGCCCTCCCTTAAATGGTTTATCTATATTATATGAAACTTTTAAACATTTTTGAGTGATAAATGTTAAAACTTTTCAAAAAAGTTTAAGCGCTTTCATAATTTGGACAAATTAGTAGCACACATTCGATGGATGTGACCTATGTCACTACATTAAATGATGGTTCCTTTTATACTTGAGGCATTAAATGATGTATGAGGTGAATGATGATGAGTGGCTGCATGAGTGGTTTTGGGGGTATGCCTCAAGCTGAATTAAGTGAAGGGCTAAAACAATTAAAAAGTGAACATCCTCCATTATTAGGACAATTAGAAGAATTATATGGCCTAACACAACAAATTGATCAAGAAATCGATGTGAAAAATAACTTTAAAGAATTAATTACCAAGGTCAAAGCATTTAAGGCAGCTCTTGACCCGCATTCCGAAAGAGAAGAGGGTGTTCTTTTCCCAATGATGGGTGTATATATCGGTACCACTTCTGGACCGATTGCGGTTATGGAATATGAACATGATCAAGCGAAAGCAAATATTGGAGCTTTCTTAGCAACAGCGGAAGTTGCCCAAGGGGCGGTTGATGAAAAAAAGAAATCAGCCGAATTAATACAAAATGCCTACTTTATCTTAACCGAGCATTTCTCCAAAGAGGAAAATGTGTTATTCCCTATGGCAGAAAGAATGCTAACAGATGAAGAAAAGGCGGAATTATTACGTAAAATCCAAGAAATAAAATAAGGATGGCCCCCGGGGGTCATCCTTATTTTATTTGATTCCACTCCCAAACCTTTTGATCAGAAGGAAGGAGGAAGGCGATTAGACCGAGCAGCGGCAGCACCCCGAGCCAGGTGATCATCGACTGTAAACCAATCCAGTCAGCAATATACCCGAGACCGACTGAGCCTATTGCTCCCATGCCAAACGCAAGCCCGACAGTCAACCCGGACATTGTTCCAATTTTCCCTGGCACTAATTCCTGGGCATACACAACCGTAACTGAAAAACTGGTCATTAAAATAAATCCAGTAAGGATAAGGAAGATAAAGGCCACGGTTGGTGAAACATAAGGGATTAGAATCGAAAAAGGGAGGGTCGCTAACATCGAAAAGGATATGATCTTTTTCTTTCCAAATCGGTCTGAAAGTGGACCGCCAAAGAATGTGCCAATTGCCCCAGAGACTAAAAATGCGAATAAGAAGGCCTGAGATTCTTTAATTGTAAGTGAATATTCTTTTATAGCAAAAAATGTATAAAAATTGGTCATTCCAGATGTGTACCAAGTTCTTGCAAAAATAAGTAAAAGAATTAAACCTAAGGTACTTTTTACCTCTCTGGACAAACCTTTTTTCTGTTCTAAGCTAGCATTCTTTTTCCTCGCTGGTTTTGGAAAAGCGATCAATCTCTGTTTATACCAATTAGCAATATAAATTAATAAAATGACCGCGAGTCCAGCAACTAACGTAAACCAGGATGCGCCAATTTGTCCTAGTGGGACCAATACGAGTGCGGTAATTACTGGGGCTAATGCCTGGCCGGTATTGCCTCCCACTTGATAAATGGATTGTGCAAGTCCCCTGCGGTTTCCAGCAGCCATGTAAGCCACCCTAGAACCTTCCGGATGAAATACCGCAGAACCGAGCCCAATGAAAAGGACTGACAAGACAATCATTCCGAAACTCGAAGCAAACCCTAATCCAAGGATCCCGAATAAAGTAAAAGTGAGCCCGATTGGCAGGGCATAGGGCATTGGTTTTTTGTCTGTTAACATCCCAACCATTGGCTGCATGACGGATGAAACCATATTTAAGGAAAAGGCAATGATTCCAAGCTGAGTGAAGCTTAAACCCATTGACTTTTCTAAAATTGGAAACATGGCGGGTATAACAGCTTGAATGGCATCATTCAATAAATGGCACAGTCCAATGATAAAAAGTATTTTAAACATAGTTGATTCAGAAGCTTTTGGGACTTTCGCAGGTATTACGGCTTGTTGAGTCATAAATAATCCCTTCTTTATTAAAATAGCTAAATATTTTTCTATCCATATCTTACTACTGAATGACTAAAATATGAAATATTTGTTTCTAATTTCGAAATATTTAAATTTCAACTGATTAGAATAAAACGTTAAAATAAAATATTCCTGTTTTTTTAAGATAAATTGACAATAATCCATATTTTTTTTATAATAAGTTTGAAATCGAGATAATTTAGCGTAAACTAGATTATGATTATTTAAACCTAAAAGGATGAGTTTTGTATGGAAAATGATGCAATTGCTAAATCATTGAAGCTATATATTGTCCTTTCAAGAGCTTATAAAGCCATTAATGAACACGTAAATAAGGTTATTCAGGGAAGTGGGTTAAATCCTACTGAATTTGCTGTTTTAGAACTGCTTTATCATAAAGGTGATCAGCCGATGCAGCAAATTGGCGGAAAAATATTGCTTGCGAGCGGAAGCATTACTTACGTGGTCGATAAGCTCGAACAAAAGGGATTGTTGAAAAGAGTCGCCTGTCCAAGCGACCGAAGGGTAACGTACGCTCAAATTACGGACGAGGGAAAAAAGTTTATTCAGGATATTTTTCCGGAGCATGCAGCGCAAATCGATAGGTTAATGTCGAGCCTCTCAGATTCGGAGAAAACGGAAGCAATTGACCTATTGAAAAAACTAGGTCTGCCTGCGGGGAAATTTTAATACGGCCAATGGTCGTATTTTTTTTTGTAATGAATAGTAGTCGATAGTGTATAATAAAAGGGGTTGGAATATTAAAAAAATTTTTACTATAGGAGAGAGATAAATGAAATTTGAAAATTATACATATGAACGGCCAAATCTTACTGACATCACAACAAAGTTTAACGCGGCAATTGAAGAATTCAAGAATTCTGCCACCGTTGAGGAACAAAGTAAGGCAATGAATTTGGTAAATGAGTTTAGAAATGACCTTGGCACTATGTTTAACCTTTGCTATATCCGTCATTCGATTGATACGAACGACGAGTTTTATAAAGCAGAACAAGATTATATGGATGAACTCCAGCCTGAGGTTGAAGGGTTAGTGACCAACTATTATCAAGCATTGGTTGATTCAAAATTCCGCAATGAGTTAGAAAAAAAGTGGGGAAAGCAGCTTTTCGCACTAGCCGAAGGACAGCTTAAGACGTTTAAACCGGAAATCGTTCCGTTATTGCAAAAGGAAAATCGGTTATCAACAGAATATACGAAGCTGATTGCTGCAGCGAAAATAGACTTTGAAGGAGAAGAACGAACACTTGCACAAATCGATCCGTTCATCGAATCGACTGACAGAGAAATGCGCAAGCGGGCAAGTGAGGCGAAATTTGGTTTCTTCGCTGAGCATGAAGCAGAGCTTGATCGAATTTATGATGAGCTTGTCAAAGTAAGAACGGAAATAGCCGAAAAATTAGGGTTTGAAAATTTTGTTGAACTTGGTTATTACCGAATGATGCGAACCGATTATAACGCAGAAATGGTCGCTAATTTCCGCCAGCAGGTGAAGGATTTTATTGTCCCAATTGCGACAAAACTTAAAACTCGTCAACGCGAACGATTAGGCCTTGACCAATTAAATTATTATGATGAAGGCTTCGTTTTTCAGACTGGTAATGCGACCCCAAAGGGAAGTCCAGAATGGATTATTGAAAACGGACAAAAAATGTATGAAGATCTTTCAAAGGAAACGGGAGACTTTTTCCGGTTTATGCAGGAAAATAACCTTATGGATCTCGTTGCCAAGAAAGGGAAAGCCGGCGGTGGATATTGTTCGTATATTGAGAACTATAAAGCGCCGTTTATCTTTTCCAACTTCAATGGAACTTCAGGGGATATCGATGTATTGACACATGAAGCGGGCCATGCCTTCCAGGTTTATTCCAGCCGTCATTTTGAAATTCCGGAATATTATTGGCCAACCTACGAAGCATGTGAAATCCATTCCATGAGTATGGAGTTTTTTACGTGGCCATGGATGGAGCTTTTCTTTCAAGAGGATACAGATAAATATAAGTTTTCACACTTAAGTGATGCGCTTCTTTTCTTGCCATATGGGGTTTCAGCTGATGAATTCCAGCACTGGGTTTATGAAAATCCAACAGCTTCTCCGGAAGAGCGCAAGCTTCAATGGCGTGAAATTGAGAAAAAATATATGCCGCATAAAGATTATGATGGCAATGAATATTTAGAAAATGGCGGCTTCTGGCAACGCCAGGGACATATATATAATTCGCCGTTTTATTATATTGATTACACGCTTGCGCAAATTTGCGCCTTCCAATTCTGGAAGCGTTCAAGAGAGAATCAAGAAGAAGCTTGGGCAGATTACGTCAAGCTGTGTAAGCTTGGCGGCAGCATGTCGTTTACCAAACTTGCTGCGGCTGCCAATTTAATTTCGCCATTTGAAGATGGCTGTGTCGAATCAGTGGTGGGTGAAATTGAGAATTGGCTAAATTCTGTGGATGATAAAAGGCTCTAATAAAAAATGGCTGTGTTAAAGAATATTGTTGATTTTGATCACAATGTTGATTGGAGTGGAAGGCGCGAGACTCCTGCGGGAGCAGCGGGACAGGCGAGACCCCGCAGGCGCTTTAGCGCCGAGGAGGCTCACCGCCCGCCCCGCGGAAAGCGAAGCGCCTGGAACGGAAATCAACATTCACTTTTAACACAGCCTTAAAAATAAAAGCGAAGCCGCTTCATTAGTGGCTTCGCTTTATTATCACTTAACAGTTACTGCAATTTCTGAAACAACTTTTAATTCCCCGTCTTCAACTATAGCGGCTAGTTTTTTTGTATCTGGCTGGTCTAAAATGAAGTCAGCAATTTTATCTTCAAGCTGTTCTTGGATTACTCTGCGAAGAGGACGTGCGCCAAAGGCAGGGTGGTAACCAAGCTCAGCTAGTTTTTCTTTTGCATCCGCTGTGATTGTTAATTCAATGTTTTGTTCTGCTAATGTTTCATATAAATCAGCTAACATTAAATCAACAATATATAAAATATGATCTTTAGCGAGTGAGTTAAATTCAATAATACTATCAAAACGATTTAAAAATTCTGGCTTAAAGAAGCTGCCGAGCGAATCGAGAATACTTGCTTCCTCAACTGCTTCGCTTATTCCAAAGCCAACGTGAACTGGTTTGTGGGCAATGCCGGCATTGCTGGTCATAATGATGACCGTATCCTTAAAGCTTACAATTCTTCCCTGACTATCCGTGAGACGACCGTCTTCGAGGATTTGCAGGAACATATGCTGGACGTCAGGATGAGCCTTTTCAATTTCGTCCAGTAAAATAATGCTATAAGGGTTCCGACGAACTTTTTCAGTAAGTTGACCTGCCTCATCATGTCCAATATAGCCGGGAGGAGAACCAATTAATTTAGCGACACTGTGCTTTTCCATGTATTCGCTCATATCAAGGCGAATCATCGAATCCTTTGTCCCAAATAATTCTTCCGCTAGTGTTTTCGATAACTCGGTTTTTCCGACACCTGTCGGGCCGACAAATAAGAATGAGCCGATTGGACGATTCTTTGCTTTTAAGCCGGCACGGCTGCGGCGGATCGCTTTTGAAATTTTTTGGACAGCTTTTTCTTGCCCGATGACCTTTTTGTTTAAGTTTTCTTCTAAATATTTCATTCTAAGCTGTTCGTCTTGCTGTAGTTTACCAACCGGAATTCCGGTTTTTTGTTCAATGATTTCTTGAATATGGTTAATCGTTACAATTGGTCTCTCCGAACTTGGAACATGATTTAAAGACTTCTCAAGTTTTGCTTCTTCATCACGCAGCTTTGCTGCCTTTTCATACTCTTCATTTTTTAGTACTTCTTCCTTAGCAGCTGCAATTTCTTTTAGGCGAGCTTCAATCTGCTCATTACTTTTGTTATCAGCAGTAAGATTCAATTTTGAACCTGCTTCATCAAGTAAGTCAATCGCTTTGTCCGGCAGGAAACGGTCTTGAATATAGCGCTGTGATAGGTTTACACAAGCCAGGATTGCTTCATCTGTATAAATGACATCGTGATAATCCTCGTATTTCTTCTGAATGCCTTTTAAGATTTCAATCGCAGCGCCAGCAGTTGGTTCTTGGACGTGTACTGGCTGGAAGCGGCGTTCTAAGGCGGCATCCTTTTCAATTTGCCTGTATTCCTTTAAGGTTGTGGCACCGACTAACTGCAATTCACCGCGGGCAAGTGCAGGCTTTAAGATGTTGCCGGCATCCATGGAACCTTCTGCGGAACCAGCTCCAACAAGCAGATGAATTTCATCAATGAACAGGATCACATTCTTACGCTCCTGTACCTCAGTAATTAATTGTTTCATGCGTTCCTCAAATTGCCCACGAATGCCGGTATTGGCAACAAGTGATGCAACATCTAATAAATAAACTTCTTTATTCCGCAGTTTGCCAGGGACATCTCCTTCAGCAATTTTTTGGGCAAGCCCTTCGGCAATAGCTGTTTTTCCGACACCTGGTTCACCGATTAGTACGGGATTATTTTTGTTTCGTCGATTTAGGATTTCAATGACGCGATTGACTTCCTCGTCACGTCCAATTACCGGGTCAATTAAGCCTGCATTAGCTAATTGAGTTAAGTTCCGGCCGAATTGGTCAATAAAACCTCCGTGTGCCGTTTTACGCTGATTTTGCGGAGCGAATTGATTAGCCAGGTTTTGACCCTCTGAATAGTTTTTATTCATTAAGAAATCTTCAAGTGGGAATCCTTGAAATGGGTTCAGTTTCATGCCAAAGCCTGCGCCTAATGCTTGCTTTTCTTTTGTATAACACTCATGGCAGAGTTTCATATCATTTCGCTTCCCGTTCACGTTCACGGTTAATTGAACATGAGCTTGATTTTGATTGCATCGTTGACAAAGCATCATAAAATAACCTCCTAGTTATTGATATTTGACTTTGACTATATTTGACCTTATGAACCATAGTATACTCTGACCTTTTTTGACTTTCAAGTTTTTTGACTATGGGAATGCTTACTAATTAAGGAAAAAAAGCTCGTCTTTGTTTGTCCCCATGGTCATATATTGATGATAAGGGGGAGATGGTGTGAACAGGAATTGGAATCAAGCCTTTCAAATTGCGGCAGTTTATGTAGGAACTGTTGTGGGAGCAGGATTCGCCACAGGAAAAGAAATCGTTGAATTTTTTTCGCGATTCGGTTTCTTTGGCTTTATTAGTATATTAATGAGCGGTTATCTCTTTGTAATGATTGGATCGAAAATGATGAGAATGGCGGCTCAAATCGAGGCAAAATCCTATCAAGACTTTAATGAGTACCTGTTTGGAAAATGGGCAGGCAGTGTCATTAATATATTTATGCTGTTAATGCTTCTTGGGGTTAGCGCAGTAATGCTTGCCGGAGCGGGAGCGGTGTTTGAGGAACAGTTAGGGCTGCCAAGAAATATTGGCGTTTTTCTAACGATTTTTCTTTCTTATCTTGTGATGCTTGTCGGAACAAAAGGTCTGTTTGCTGTTAATACATTTGTTGTTCCATTGATGATTACCTTCAGTTTAATCTTGATGTTTTTATCCGTGCAAATGCCGAACTTTTTAGAACAATTTTTGTATATTCCCCATGCTCCGGATGGCTGGAAGAGTGTGATTGCTCCTTTTTCTTATGCAGCATTGAATCTTGGCTTAGCCCAGGCAGTATTAGTACCGGTTGCCACAGAGGTTAAGGATGACTGGACAATCAAATGGGGGGGAATCCTTGGCGGACTGGCATTAACACTGATTTTAATCGGTAGTCATTTTACGTTAATAATGCTTCCGAATTTAGAATTGTATGATATTCCAATGGCCATTATTATGAAAAACCTGGCTCCATTCTTTTATTGGATTTTTGTTCTTGTTATTTATGGGGAGATTTTTACTTCTGTGATTGGAAATGTCTTTGGCCTTGATAGGCAGCTGCAGCAGCTTATTCCGGTTTCGACAATGGTATCGGTTACTGCTATTTTTGCCGTCTCTTACCTGATAAGCCTTGTGAATTATAGTACGCTCCTTTCCTACCTATATCCATTGTTCGGCTATATTTGTATGTCGTTTTTTATTTTATTGTGGATGAAACCATTTTCACCAAGTAAGAGAAATTAAGAAAGCAGCTGAAGAGTTATCAGCTGCTTTTTTCTATTTTAACGGTAAGAAGATAAAAATCATAATATCAAAGACGATATGTGAAACAATGACGAGCGGCATACTCTTTTTCCAATAATAAAGTAAACCCCAGAAAAAACCTGAAATTAAGGCAGCAGCGACTAGTAAAAATGAGCCTGAATAGATATGGACTGAGGCGAATAATAACGCGGCTATTCCAATGCTGACAATCGGTTTAAAGTGAGCTAATAGACTTTTTTGGATAAACCCCCGCCAAAAAAGTTCTTCTCCAGGCGCAGCAACCAAAACTAGTGCAATATACTGCCAAAACAGTTTTGGTTCATACCAGCGGTACAGTTTTTTTATGTCTTTTTCAAACGGAAGATGAAGATTGTGGATGGCTTGAAATCCCAGCCAAAAGACAAAATATATCAAGAGTCCGCTGATTGCTCCCAGGAAAATATATTGGAAAAAGGGTGCCTCATCATCAACATCACCTTGAAACATCGCAAATGCTATTAGTACGAGCAATGATCCAGTAAAGATATACCAAAAGATTGCTTTATCATGAAAGGAAAAGAATATCAGTGCATGTGCAATAATCAATCCGGCAATAAAGCGGATGTTTAGGAAGTGTTTTTTCATTTTAGCGAACCCCTTTAAGAATCAATAAAGTATACTTTAACAAAAAAAATGCCGGAAAGGAAATGATTACATTAAACATTTTAACCAAATACATTGATAAGATTATCAAAAGAAGAAAAAAATAATCGGGAAAGGAGTGAATGTGATGAGTAAATCGCAGAGTCAGCATGAAAGGGAATGGACTGTCAGGAAACAGGATCAAAATCCCCATGGTAAGGTAAAATCATTAAAGCAAATAGCAAAAGAAACTGGGCAAGGAAAGTAAGACATAAGGGAAAAGGCAGCCTGGGCTGCCTTTTCTACGATTCTATTAATAAGCGCTTTCTTTTACCACCTTATAGTTTTTATGGTTGACAACTGTACGCTGATCCAATTCTAAATCACGGTAATTATCCATAAATGTTAGGTCGACTATGACAGAATTTTCATTTACCTTTTCTACAATCCCCTGCAAGCCGCCGCGGAATTCGATGATATTACCTACTTCTGCTTTTTTCATTAGTCTCTCTCCTCTACATTACAAAACTATAAAATCCATTTAAATAACAGTTTGCACTACTTTTTAGCATTCGTAAAGGCTTTTATTTGACAATTTTGTTAATTTCTCTTGATTAATTGATTATATGTAACAAATCATGCAAAAAGAATAGAAAACGCTTACAAAGATAGAGTGTGATCTTTAATGAAAGTTGACTTTATGAAAGGTCAATAAGGTAAAATAAAGATGGTAAAGGTGGTGCAACAATGAAGGAAGAAATAACGGAAATTTTGGATCGACTGATGACAGGGGAGCTCTCAGAATATTACGTCAAGAATGAAGATTTTATGGAATTTCGCGAGGTTCTTGTAAAAAGAAACGATTTTAAGCATTTCCGCGGCATCGGTCAGCGGGGCGGAGATGTTTTGTATCAATATTTAAAAGAACCTAGAAGTTAATAGCTTTTTAAGAGGAGAACTCAGTAATTTGAGTTCTCTTCTTTTTCTTTATATTAGTTAAAGGTTTGGAAAAGTATAAAAATTTGCTAAAATATAAAAGGAAATAAACATGCAATTAGCGTCTAAGGGGATGAAACAATGGGATTTACAGAGAAAATCGATCAATTAAAGCAGGAGATCGGCAAGGTTATCGTAGGAAAGGATTTGGAAGTTGAGTTAATGGCCATTTCCGTTTTATTTAATGGACATATTCTATTAGAAAGTGTCCCAGGAACAGGAAAAACAATGCTCGCCAAAAGCTTTGCAGCCGCAGTCGGCGGAAAGTTTTCGAGAATCCAGTTTACCCCGGATGTTCTTCCTAGCGATGTAACCGGGATTCAGTTTTTTAATCCAAAGGTGCAGGAGTTTGTGCTTCGGCCGGGCCCAATTATGGCAAACATCGTTTTGGCGGATGAAATTAACCGGGCAACACCTAGAACCCAGTCCAGTCTATTGGAGGTAATGGAAGAAAGGCAAGTAACCATCGATGGCATAACTGTACCGTTAGAAGAGCCCTTTATGGTGATTGCTACCCAAAATCCAGTGGAATCCCAGCAAGGGACCTTTTCATTGCCTGTTGCGCAAATGGATCGATTTTTTATCAAAATAAAAGTGGGTTATCCAGATTACGAGGATGAAAAAAGAATTATGCAAATTCATCGCGGCAATCAAAAAATTGACCCTATTGTCCAAGTATTTTCGATTCAAGAAATAGAGCAATTAAAAACAGCAATAAATAGCACGCAAATTTCAGCGGATATCGAAGAATACCTTTTATCGATTGTAAGAAAGACACGCGAACACAATAGCATCGAGCTAGGTGTCAGCCCTCGAGGAACATTGGCGCTTATGAAAGCTGCACAAGGAAAAGCTTTTTTAAATGGACGTACATATGTTACACCAGATGATGTGAAAACAGTCGCCCCATTTGTGCTGGGACACCGAATTTTTCTTTCGATTGAAGGGTCACTGACGAAAACAGCAGAAACAATTATCGAAGAAATTCTTGATTCGATACCTGTCCCGGTAGAAGCAGGTACAAATGGATGAATTGGAAAAAATATTCGGTAGAAGATCGGAAAATTCCGGGTATTAGCAGCTTTGCCATCATCCTCATTATTGTAAGTCTTTATATTCAATCAAAATTAGTGCTGTTCCTTGCCGTTTTTTTCCTAATTGTCGCTTTCTGTAATCAGCTTTATTTAAAAAGGGCGGGAGAAAAGCTCTATTTTGATAATCTGTCTGAAAAAAATCATTTTTTTATTGGCGATAAAGGCGAATGGTTCTTAACGTTTCGGAACGAGGGGTTTCCGATTTTAAAAGCTGAGTTGAAGATTTATTTTGATTATTTTGTGTCGCCAGATGAAGAGCAGCAGGAAACAAGTCATTCTTCCATGTATGAGATGTCGATTCCTTTTTCGTTATTTACCAATCAAGCAAAACAGGTAAAAATTCCCTTTACAGCGGCACGGCGGGGAATTGCCAGGATTCGCTCCATCGAGTTTCGTGTTCCCAGTCTGTTAGGTTTTGGGGAAACCATTCTAGAATCCAAATATTTCGTGAAACAACAAGCAGTAGTCTATCCGCTGCCTATTCCTGTAAAAGGTTTAAAGGAACAAATCTCTGTCCTTCAAGGAATCCATGTTGTCCCGACTTCTGTTTATGAGGAATTGCTTGGTCCCGTTGGAACAAGGGACTATGTGCCCTCCGACAGCTTTAATCGAATTCATTGGAAAGCCAGTGCCAGAAAACAGGAGCTCCAAACAAAAGTATATGAACGAATCGCGGAAAAAGGCTGGAATATCGCGCTTAATGTTTCCGATGGACATTCGATTACAGGAAATCTTGAAAAATTACTTAGCAGCATCACGGAGTTTGCCTACTATGCTTTCCATAAGCAAATTCCCTACTCGCTTTGCATTAACGTTCGTACGGCTGGGAGCACTCCATTTCTTTATCTTCCATTAGGAGAAGGGAAAGAGCATTTACAAAAGGTATTAGAGACACTCGCTTCAGTTAGTACACAAAATACAAGTCTGCCGTATGATTATATGCTTTCCTTTTATAGCAGGCATTTAACCGCCCAGCCCTATTTCATCCATGCTGGGATTAAGACAGTCGACACCAAGAGGATGCTGCTTGGGATATCGAAAAAAGGAGCAAAATTATTTGAATTGAAAATTGAACAGGAGTTTGGCTTATTAAGTGAAATGGTCATTCACCAGGAAAGAAGGATGCTGCTATGATGAACCGTGTGGCGGCTGTTACCTATCAATTTATTTTAGAATTCATCTTAGGGATGCTTTTTCTATTTTTAATTTATATCAATAAAAACGAGTATCCACCTGTCCTGATATTGGCAGTATTGTGTATCAGCAGTATCATTCTTTTTTCGCTGCTGCTTGCAAAATTTCACAATAACGGAAAATGGCTTTATTTTGTAACCATTTTACCATTAATGTTATTGATCGGGTTTCAAACAGGACTGCCACTTTATGGCGGATTAGGACTCGGATTGCTTATTTATTGGCGGGGGCTTTCCTTGTTTGATGATGTTTCAGAACGTTCTGAAGCCCTTTTGCTTCTGCTTTCATTCATAATTGGTTTGGCTGCGATCATTTATTCAGCCATGAGTAAGTATCCTTTCCAAAGTGAAATCATTATATTGCTTATCACACAGCTAGTAATAGTGCTTCTTGGCGGATTTTTTAGAAAATGGAATTCGATTCAAACAGATAAAGCCAAGTTTGCCGTTTACTTTTTAAAAGTGATTGCAGCGGTTATGGCGATTGGGGTAATCCCGGCTGTTTTACTTAAATACATTCAAATGATTTTATTTGGAGTTTTACATTTCATTGTCATCCTTTTATCGGCAGTTTCGGAACCTCTTTTTGGGGTTCTGGACTATCTGTTACGTATAAACAGGAATGAAGGACGAAAAGCGAATATAAAAACCGGCACCGGTTTGCCTGATGAATACCAACCGCCATCCTACGAAAAGACAGAATATACTTTGTATATTCTACTAATCCTGGCGGCCGTTGCATTTATCATCTTTCTGTATAGAAAGAAATTCACGAAGAAGGATTTTTCCGTCGCTCATTCAGCTGTTGTTTCTGTTTCAGAAGGTACGTATGGGTCAATTCAATCAAACCTTTTCCGCCGTCGGACCAAGCCGCCGGAGGATAATATTAGACGAGAAATATTTGAATTAGAAAAATACGCTGTCAAGCTAAAGTTAGGCCGGCTTCCGTTTGAAACACTTGATGAATGGTGGCAGCGGGTCGGTTTATCAGCCTCGTCTAAAGCGATCGCCATCTATGAAAAGGTCCGTTACGGGGAGGGAACATCCTCAATTGAGGAACAAACCATGATGAAAACGGAAATTCACCAATTAAAACAGCAATTAAAAGAAATCTATAAAAGTTTAAATGATAAGAAGAAAAAATCCAAACCTAATTAAGTACTGATTAGAGATCAGGCACGAATCGTATATTGCTTTTTTAAATAAAAATTATTTGCAAATCGGTTTCCATATAGTAAAATAGGTTTTAAGTTAATAAATTGGCTGGAGATATGGAGAGACCACGAAAACGTTACCGATTGTAGGTAATGTCTTTGTGGTCTTTTTTTATTTCCGATTCTTTTATCTACGCATATTAAATATAAGGGCTTCATAATCGGGAGGAAAACACATTGAATTTTTCAAATTTAAATCGCAAAGAAATTGTTAATAAATTGAAAAGTGACACATATGACGTACTGGTTATTGGCGGTGGAATTACTGGGGCTGGCATTGCCCTGGATGCCCAGTCCAGAGGAATGAACACAGCACTTGTTGAGATGCAGGATTTTGCCGCTGGAACGTCCAGCAGATCAACGAAACTTGTCCATGGCGGGCTTCGTTATTTAAAACAATTGGAAGTAAAAATGGTTGCGGAGGTTGGGAAGGAAAGAGCAATCGTCTACGAAAACGGTCCGCACGTGACAACACCCGAATGGATGCTGCTTCCATTGCACCAGGGAGGGACCTTCGGTAAATTCAGTACTTCAATTGGCTTGCTCGTTTATGATTTCTTAGCCGGAGTAAAAAGGTCTGAACGGCGGAAGATGTTATCCATTGAGGAAACTTTGGCGAAGGAGCCGCTTGTAAAAAGGGCTGGTCTAAAGGGCGGAGGCTATTATGTTGAATACCGCACAGATGATGCCAGGCTGACGATGGAAGTAATCAAGGCTGCGGCTGCAAGAGGGACAATTGCCTGTAATTATACAAAGGTATTGAGGCTCATCTACGAAAATACAAAAGTGGCCGGTGTCCTTATCGAAGATCAGTTAACCGGTGAAAGATATGAGATACATGCGAAAAAGGTTGTCAATGCCGCTGGACCTTGGGTTGATTCCATTCGTGAACTGGATCAATCCAAGAAAGGAAAAACAATCCAATTATCTAAAGGTGTCCATCTTGTCATTGACCAGTCCCGTTTTCCCTTAAAACAAGCCATTTATTTTGATACACCAGATGGCAGAATGGTCTTTGCCATTCCTAGAGATGGAAAGGCGTATGTAGGTACAACTGACACATTTTATAATGAAGATGCGCTAAATCCTGGCATGACGATTAGTGACCGCAGCTATATCATCAATGCCATCAATTACATGTTCCCTGAAGTGAAAATCAGCGAAAAAGATATTGAATCAGGCTGGGCTGGAGTGCGTCCGCTTATTTATGAGGAAGGGAAAAAGGCATCTGAGATTTCGCGGAAGGATGAAATTTGGGAGTCCAATTCCGGGTTAATAACCATTGCAGGCGGTAAATTAACGGGTTATCGCAAAATGGCTGAAACGATCGTAAATTTAATAGCTGCCAAATTTCAGGCAGAGGAAGCAAGAAGCTTCTCATCATGCCAAACAAAGCATTTGTCGATTTCAGGCGGCAATGTCGGTGGATCAGCAAATTTTCATACCTATGTTGCCCAACAAATCAGTAGCGGTACAGAAGCCGGGTTAACTAAAGCGGAGGCTGAACGGTTAGCAGCCATCTACGGCTCAAATGTTGAGATTGTTTATGACCTAATTAAGCAGAATAAAGATGCCGCCGCTAAATCCCAGCTACCGCTCGATTTATTTGCACAGTTAGTTTATGGAATAGAGCACGAGATGATTGCCACACCAATTGACTTCTTCAATCGCCGGACCGGTGCAATTTTGTTCAATATTGATTTAGTTGAAAAGTGGAAGAAACAAGTGACGGCTTACATGGCGGAAAGACTGGATTGGACCGAACAGGAAATGAAAAGATATAGTATATCTTTAGAAGAAGCCCTACTCGCTACAATTATCCCTGTTGACCAAGAAAACGAATATCCTCATGTTCTGGACGGAAATGAATAAAGAAAGCTGTCGACTGCGACGGCTTTCTTTTCTTCTAAAGGGGAATAGCAGGAATGAAAATGAATGTTCTTGACGTTTTTGTGAACATTGGCGAATCCTGAGTATTTAAGTTGTTTGAAAATGATGAAAATGCTATTCTAGCATTTGGGTGAAAAATCGATACATGATTGTTTTCCTTTAGGTAAAAATACGAAATGGATTAACCTTTTACATCATTAACCTAGTATTGATTTAGTTGACTAAATGAGAAGAAATGTTTATTTTTAAATGAAGCAAGTAAAATTTTAGATAACTATTAAAGGAGTTTGATTTAACATGGCAGAAAAGCAATTTAAAGTAATCGCAGATACTGGAATTCACGCAAGACCGGCAACTTTATTGGTACAAACAGCAAGCAAATTCGATTCCGAAATTACTTTAGAATATAAAGGGAAAAAAGTGAATTTAAAATCGATTATGGGTGTTATGTCACTTGGGATTGGCCAGGGAGCGGACATTAAGATTGCTGCGGAAGGCAGTGATGCAGACCTTGCACTAAGCAGCCTTGAAGAAACATTGAAAAAAGAAGGTTTGGCTGAATAATGACTTTTTTATCAGGAATAGCCGCTTCAAATGGGATTGCGATTGCCAAAGCATACCGTTTAGTTGAACCGGACCTCTCTTTTGAACAAATAAAAATCGATGATGCTGCCGAAGAGGTTGAACGCTTCCGTCAAGCAATGAACAAATCCAAAGCAGAACTAGAAGCGATTCGTGACCGGGCCAAGATCGACCTCGGCGAGGACAAGGCTGCGATATTTGAAGCACATCTTCTTGTACTTAGTGATCCGGAATTAAACACACCGATTGAAGATAAGATCACATCTGAACATGTGAATGCAGAATCAGCCCTTAAAGAAACGGCTGACATGTTTGTCATGATGTTTGAACAAATGGATAATGAATATATGAAAGAACGGGCAGCGGATATCCGTGATGTGACCAAACGGATTCTTTCTCATTTATTAGGAGTTCAAGTAGTGAATCCAAGCATGATTGCCGAAGAAGTGATTATTGTCGCAGAAGATTTAACCCCTTCTGATACCGCTCAATTGAACCGGCAATTTGTTAAAGGCTTTACGACGAACATCGGCGGACGGACATCCCATTCAGCGATTATGGCGCGTTCTTTGGAAATTCCTGCTGTTGTCGGCACCAAGACGGCGACTGAAGCCATTAATAATGGGGATTTAGTGATTGTTGATGGTTTAAAAGGTGAAGTCCATATTAACCCTACACCTGAACTTGTTGAACAATATCGAAATATTCACGAAGAATACGAAGCTCAAAAAGCGGAATGGGCGAAACTCGTCAATGAACCTACTGTCTCAGCTGATAACCACCATGTTGAATTGGTCGCCAATATCGGTACACCGAATGACTTAAAAGGGGTTACCGCAAACGGCGGGGAAGGTGTCGGACTGTATAGAACTGAATTCCTTTACATGGGTCGAGACCAGCTTCCAACCGAGGAAGAACAGTTTGAAGCCTATAAAGCAGTCTTAGAAGGAATGGCAGGCAAACCAGTTGTGGTTCGGACCTTGGATATTGGCGGGGATAAAGAGCTGCCATACCTGGAATTACCAAAGGAAATGAATCCATTCCTAGGCTTCCGCGCGATTCGCTTGTGTTTAGAAGAGCAAGGGATTTTCCGTACCCAGCTTCGTGCCTTATTACGGGCAAGCTCTTATGGCAATCTAAAAATCATGTTCCCGATGATTGCAACGTTGGATGAATTCCGAGCAGCTAAAGCGATTCTTGAGGAAGAAAAGCAAAAGCTTCTTACTGAAGGGCAGAAGGTGGCCGACAAGATTGAACTAGGGATCATGGTGGAAATTCCATCAACCGCGGTTTTGGCTGACCAATTTGCAAAAGAGGTTGACTTCTTTAGTATCGGAACAAATGATTTAATCCAATATACAATGGCTGCAGACCGGATGAACCAGCGTGTCTCTTATCTATACCAGCCATATAGCCCATCAATTTTACGCTTAGTGAAAATGGTCATTGACGCATCACATGCGGAAGGAAAATGGACAGGTATGTGCGGGGAAATGGCCGGTGATGAAACAGCGATTCCGATTCTTCTTGGCCTTGGCCTTGACGAATTTTCGATGAGCGCCACTTCGATTCTAAAGGCTCGCTCCTTAATCCGGAACTTGAAAAAGTCTGACATGGAAAAACTTGCACAAGAAGTGCTAAATATGCAAACAACTTCACAGGTTATCGAAGCAGTTAATTTAGCAACGAAAAAATAAATTGTTAAAGGATCAACATTATGTAATGTTGGTCCTTTTTCTTTACCTATTTCCAAGTGTTTCCTTTCATAATCTTGTATAATATAGGTATGGACTAAAATGGAGGAATAGAAACTTGAATATTTTTTTCCTTCATCAACCTTTCTTTACGTTTATCACCAATATATTTTGGCTATGGTAAAATTATAAGGGAGTGTTATCAATGCGAATTAATATTCGAATCGTGAAGTTTTTAGTCTTAGGTATTTTTTGTTTCTCGTTTCTGAGCGGATGTGGAATGCTATTTTCTAATGAATTGATTGTTAATCGTTATGCAGATGCGCTGCTCACAAAAAATAATGAGCTACAATTCCGCTTTCGCATTAACAATGAAATCCTTGATGGGGATCAATTATATAAAGTGAAAGTCAGCATCCACGATGAAAGGCTTGCTGCGGCGATTGGTAAACGGGAAATTGTTTATGGCGAGGACCAAGTATTGAACGGTGAATATTTAGAAGTAAAAGGAAAAAGTGAGAAATATATTTTTATGGACCCCATTCCCTTAAAGAAAGATTTACATATTGATGAGCTCAAAAGCATGATTGAGCAAGATCAGGCCGTTTCTATCGAAGTGTTTAATAATGAGGAAGTATTTGGCCGTGTCTTTTTAACAAACTTTTCTTCCGAACTATAATAACGGTTTATCTTTGATTTTTTTGGGTAACATTAATATGTGCATAAATTTGGAGATGGAGCACGAAGACTTGGACGACTGGGACGTCCCGGTCTTTTTTTATTCTCAAAAAAAAATGATAGTGCTAAAATAAAAGAAAATATCCAATGAGGGGATGGATTCATTTGTTTACTCCAGAAACTACGGTAATTGGCTTTATTGGAATTGGTGTGATGGGGAAAAGTATGGCGGAGCATTTGCTAAATGCCGGCTATCCTTTGGTTGTTTATTCACGAACAAAAGAAAAAGCAGCAGAATTGTTGGAGAAAGGTGCCGAATGGGTAGAAACGACAAAGGAAGTGGCGGAAAAGGCTTCCGTTATTTTTACGATGGTCGGTTACCCGAAGGATGTTGAAGAAATCTATTTAGGTGAAAACGGGTTAATTCAAAATGGGAGAGAGGGGAGTTATTTAATTGATATGACCACCTCCGCACCATCACTCGCTGTAAAAATCTACGAACAGGCGAAGAAGAGAGGAATCGAGGCTATTGATGCGCCGGTTTCTGGGGGAGACGTGGGGGCGAGAGAAGCAAAGCTCTCCATCATGGCAGGCGGTGAAGAAGCTGCCTTTACAGCGGTTCACCGTCTACTTGAGTTGCTAGGAACAAATATCGTTTATCAAGGAGCGCCGGGAGCAGGGCAGCATACGAAAATGTCTAATCAAATCGCGATTGCCTCCAACATGATTGGTGTCTGTGAAGCCATCATTTATGCCGAAAAAGCAGGCCTAAATCCGGAAAATGTCTTGAAAAGTATTACAACGGGAGCAGCCGGAAGCTGGTCATTAAACAATCTCGCCCCAAGGATGCTCCATGGAAATTTTGAACCGGGCTTCTATATAAAGCATTTTATTAAGGATATGAAAATAGCCTTAGATGAGGCTGAACAAATGGATATGGAGGTTCCCGGGTTAGCATTGGCAAAGTCGCTTTATGATCAATTAGTTGAACGAGGGGAAGAAAATAGCGGTACCCAAGCCCTCTATAAATATTGGAAATACTAAATTGAGAATGAATAATTTCCTCCTGCCTTCAAGAAACTATGATGGAATCTTGAAAATAGGAGGAATGGTTAATGGCAAAACGGACAAAGAAGAATGATGCAAAACAAAAGAATAAAAAGGGTTTTGATTCTGCTGTTTTAAATGAAGAGTTTGCCCATGAAATGGGTTCGGCAGCGGCCAATCAACTTCATAAGGAAAAGGCTAAAAAGGAAAAGGCATC
Organism: Neobacillus sp. NPDC093127; assembly: GCF_044754175.1. Lineage (NCBI taxonomy): Bacteria > Bacillati > Bacillota > Bacilli > Caryophanales > Bacillaceae > Neobacillus > Neobacillus sp. NPDC093127. The sequence goes on along the minus strand of NZ_JBIVOP010000001.1, from coordinate 595,378 downwards.
AAAGAATGATGGGGAATATAAAGGTCAATAAAGCTAACCCTCACTTTTTAAGTGAGGGTTAGCTTTTTCTCATCTTTTAAAAACTGCTCAATCCGATCTAGGCCAAGCTTTAACGTTTCCATGGAACAGGCAAAGGATAACCGGAAATAGCCTTCGCCATAATCGGAAAATGCACTGCCTGGAACAACCGCTACCTTTGATTTCTTCACAAGCAGAAGGGCAAAGTCAAAACTGTTTAATGGAATGAAATCTGGAATTTTAATAAAGAAATAAAACGCCCCATCAGGTTTGACGACTGTTAATCCCATTGAAATTAACCGTTGATAAACATATTCCCTTCTCGCCAGATATTCCTTTTTCATGGTAATAGCGTCATCCATTCCTGTCGTTAACGCCTCATATGCTGCCTTTTGAGCAATGGAATTGGCACAGGACACATTGTATTGGTGAACCTTTAAAATGTGCCTAGTAATGTTTTCCGGCGCAAATAAAAAACCAATTCTCCAGCCGGTCATGGAATGGGACTTGGATAACCCGTTAATTACAATCGTCTTTTCTTTAATAAAGCTCGCAATTGATTTGTGAGGCTGATCAAAGGTAAGCTCGCTGTAGATTTCGTCGGCTAAAATAAAAATATCCTTTTCCCTAAAAAACGCGGCCATTTCTCTCAGTTCTTCTTCAGAGAGACTTACTCCAGTCGGATTCGATGGGTATGGAAGGACAATACACCGAGTTTTATCTGTGATAAATGGTTTAATCAACTCTAAAGTAAAGCGAAAATGATTTTCGCTTGTATCAACATGGACTGGGATAGCGCCCATCATCCGGATAATCGGTTCATATCCAGGATAAATCGGTCCGGGCAGGATGACTTCTGCCCCCTCTGATAAAATCGTACGAAAGGCAATATCAATTGCTTCGCTTGCCCCCATGGTCACAATCACTTCTGATTCAGGTTTATAGTGTAAATTATATTTTTTTTCAACAAAATCACAGGCTGCCTTCCTTAATTCAATTGTACCGGCATTATGAGTATAGGAGGTAAAGTCCTCCTTAATTGCCTCAATTCCCGCCATTTTTACATGCTCCGGGGTTGGGAAATCAGGCTGCCCTATGGTAAAAGAAATCAAGTCATCCATATGGGAAACCAGATTAAAAAATTTCCGAATTCCTGAGATTTCGATATTTTTTACTCGCTGATTAATCAAGTGCTCCAATAGTGTTCATCCTTCCGTATCAGGAATAATCTAGATGTAGAATATATTGATTATAGACTATTTTTCACTAAAGGTTCTACATTTCTAGCAAAGGATTAACAAAAATTATCACATCATTTATAAAATATTTTAAAAAAAGAATAATTGAACCGCTTCTAATGATATACTTATATTCGAATTTTCAATATTATCTTGGAGGAATTCGATGGAACCCTATTCTTTAGAAAAACAGTCAGTAAAGCAAGTGAAGTACGGAGGATTTTGGATTCGTTTTGCCGCCTATTTGCTAGACTCTGTCATTATCTCAATCCCACTAACTATCCTTATGATTGTAATTATGGTTTTTGGGTTCGGCACAATGGATGTATTTACGGATCCGGCAGCGTTCGAAACCGGAGATATTACCGATCAGCAAGCAATCTCGTTACTATTATTGACCCTGCTGATGGTCCTGATAGGAGTGATTGCCAGCACCGCCTATTATGCGGGCATGCACGCATCAAAATGGCAGGCAACTGTTGGGAAAAAACTATTAAAGCTGAAAGTAACAGACCTGCAAGGGAACCGAATTTCTTTTTGGCGCGCATTTGGGCGGTTAATGGCAATGAGTTTTTTATCGGGAATATTTTATATTGGCTATATCATGGCCGCTTTTACCGAAAAGAAACAATCATTACATGATTTAATTGCCGGAACGGTTGTTGTAGAAGATAATTAAAATAGAAAAGCGCAAGCGCCCTGTTCAGCGGTGTATGGCCTGGAGCACTCCAACTGAGATAAAGGAAACACGGTGAGCGCTAGCGAACCGATGTTGACTTATCGTAGGGCGGAGTGCGAAGGACATTAGCCGCTAGGGCGCTGGAGCTGGACAATTCTAAACAAAAAGCCAGGTGCATCCTGGCTTTTTGCGATTATTAGGAATATCTTTCGCCTAATTTTTTGAAAATCGGTTTTTGGTAGGGTCGCTGGTTTTTTCGCGGATTTGAAGGCGGCTGATCGAAATCTGAGATACCAGTATAGGTTTGTAATAATGCTTTCGCTGTATTTAGTGAAAGGGTTGCTTTTGGGTTTCTTACATGGCCATCCAATTTACCAAGATGGGGGAGCTCATGAAAGTCCGTTTTAGTTGGAGGAATATGAAAGGTATATTTTCCACATTCAACGAGTACATCTGATTGCTGTTGACTATTTCTCGGATTTTCAGAAAAATGGAGACCTACCTTTTTTGCTTTACCTTCTTCAATCAATTTTTTTAATGATTCTTGTTTTAATTTGTACAAAAATTTGGGGTTCGGTGCTGTTTTTGCATGGCGATTCACAATAAAAACTGCTTGAGCGAGGTTTTCGATGGTTAGGTTTACACTTTTAAGGGGGTATTTCTGATCGGGATTCAAAATATGTTCTCCTTTCTATCTTTTAAAACAATTATATTATACCTTTATTTCAGGGAAATAGAAATACAACAAAGGATTTTATTTTCTGATAAGACTAGTTGATTTTTTTGGTATTGAAATATAATCAGGGCAGTATTAGGATTACTAAATCCATTCCATACTATGAAAGAATATAAAACTTTAGTGAAATAATCCTTATTTTCAATAAATTACTTTCTTTCAGTTAATTTCATTGTAAAATAGAAATACTAGAATGTAAAAACATTATTGTGAAAACAGGGAACTTTTTCTTTTGAAGGATGATGATATGGATTATTTAAATAGATTATTAGCCAACGAATTAGAATTAGAAAATACAAGTAATCTTATTCAGAAAATTATGTTTGATATTATTTTTCAACATGTTCAAGACATGGTTTTTGTTATGAAGGTGGAAAAGGGACCAAAATTTCGTTATTTGTTTGTCAATGAATCAGGGATGCAGAAAGCAAAACTCTCAATTGATGCACTGGGAAAAACTCTGCAAGAGGTTCTTTCGATGGAAATTGCCAAATCTCTACAGAAGAACTATGAGAAATTATTAAGGAAAAAAGAAATTTTCATGTTTGAAGATCAATTCTTTTTTGATGGAGGAAGGAAAATCCACGGGGAAACCATTTTAACCCCAGTTTATAACGATGAAAAATCGATTAGTTACATCGTTGCTGTTACGAGGGATATTACCCAATGGTCAATTGAAAAAAATAAAATCATAGAAAGCGAACAAAAATATCGTTCTATTGTTAATAACAACTTAGACGCGATATTTAGGATTAGCCCCGAAGGAAAAATTCTCGAAGCTAATCCTGCAGCTGCATTAATGACTGGATATTCGGAAAAACAAATGACCAATCGAAACATTTATGATTGGATTATTGACCAAGATTTGGAGAAATTTAAAACCTTATTAGAAAAGACTTGTTTCGGATATGCACTTGAGTCGCTGGATTGCAAAATCATGCATCGCAAGGGATCACAGCTAATCGTCCATATAAAGACTGTTCCCATCGTGGTCCATGAAGAAATTAACGGACTTTATGTCATATTAAAGGATTTATCGGACCAGGCTAAAAATATGGAAATGATTAAATTTATGGCTTTTCATGACCAGCTTACCGGGTTGCTTAATAGAAGAGCGCTGCATGAACATTTAAATGAATATATTTTTTCTCCATTTTCCAAAACAAACGAGTTTGCTTTAATTACCATCGATTTGGATCGGTTTAAATATTTAAATGATACACTGGGGCATTTAGCAGGCGACCAAATATTAAAACGGGTTGCAGAACGATTATTGCGGTTTCAAAATGATCAGTGCTTTGTTTATCGCGTTGGTGGAGACGAGTTCAATATTTTACTATTACATAGCGGACGCAAGAAGGCTGATTTATTTGTACGAAAGGTATTTTCTTCCTTCTCACAATCCTTTTATTTAAATTCTCAAGAATATTTTATTTCGCCAAGTATTGGGATTAGTATGTATCCAAACGATGGAAAGGATGCTGAAATGCTAATCAAGAATGCAGATGAGGCGCTTTATCGTGTAAAGGAAAGAGGGAAGGCGCATTATCAATTTTACCGGACAGAGATGAATTCTGTCATTACCAATGTTGTTACATTAGAGACACATTTACGAAAAGCAATTGATAAAGCTGAACTTAGCCTATATTATCAGCCCCAAGTAAACACCACAACCGGAGAGGTGAAGAACTTTGAAGTCCTCCTCCGCTGGAAAGATAGGGAGTTTGGCGATATTTCCCCAAGTACTTTCATTCCATTGGCTGAAGATACAGGACTGATCATTTCAATTGGGTATTGGGTTATTGAAAATGCCTGCAAGCAAATAAAATCCTGGAATGCCAAGGGGTATAATGATATTCATGTTGCTATTAATATTTCACCTAAGCAATTCCAGCATCCAAATCTTGTTCAGTTTATCCAGTCCATGATTAAAAAATATAATATCCAGGCATCTTCTATAGGAATTGAAATAACAGAAGGTGCCATGAATGATACGAAGGAAACGATTCCAATCCTAAAGAAAGTGAAAGAATTGGGGATTTCAATTTCTGTAGACGATTTTGGGACGGGATACTCATCATTAAATTATATTAAGCAGTTTCCAATAGACGTCTTAAAGATTGATCAGTCCTTTATTAGGGATATCCTTGTTGATGAAAAGGATGCGGCGATTACATCGACAATCATCCACTTGGGAAAAAGCCTTGGGCTTGAAGTAGTTGCTGAAGGCGTAGAGAATCTGAAACAAGTAGAGTTCCTTTCCAAGGCCAAGTGTCATAAAATACAGGGGTTTTATTATTCTAAACCGCTTCCGGCCGATGAAATTGAATTACAATTTTTAGCTAAAAAAAGCTAAAGCAATAATCTTTATCAAAAAGCAAAAAATCCTTATCAAATGCAGATAAGGGTTTTTTTAATCGGAATTTAAGGTGAAGATGGTTAACTCTGGTACTGCCATAAAGCGAAACGGAAGCCGTGTGGTCCCTATTCCCCTGTTTACATAGAGGTTTAACGGATTGTCCACCCCAATCGTATAAAGCCCTTCTGGATAATTTCTTGCAAATGGCGGCTTGACAAGTGCTCCGATAAATGGGATTTTTACCTGTCCGCCGTGACTATGTCCACTGATTTGCCAGTGAATTGGATAATTGGCAGCATCATCTGCAAGGTCAGGTGCATGTGACAATAATATGGTAAATCGATTATCAGGCACATTTTTCAGAGCCAAAGGCAAATCAGGTTTCCCTAACATCGCATCATCAATTCCAAGCAGATAGATGCTGCCGCCGTCCTTCCGTTTTATGGCTGTCGATTCATTCAGAAGAACGGTGAAATTTGTGGTTTCCATAATATTTCGGTAGATTTCGGAACCATAGCCTCCGTGGTCATGGTTGCCAAAAATGCAGAATTTCCCGAGTGGGGCATGTAATTGTTCTAACAATGGAACAAGTTGATTCATTTCCCTATATTTATTCGGCTCGTCCATTAAGTCACCGGTAAATAAAATAACATCAGGTTGAAGCTTATTAATTTTATTAATTAACTTTTTGAATTGGGTAAGATTGTATTGAAACCCTAGATGGGTATCGCTAAATTGAACTATTTTCATTCCATCAAAGCTTTTAGGGATTAATGGATGGTTGATTTGCTGCTGCTTGATATCAAGTAGTGTGGGCTCAATTCGATTGGCATAAAGGTAGCCCCCCGAACCCAATCCGAGAACAGTAAGAAAGGATCCAAATGTTCGTTTCAGAAACGTTCTTCTCGTCAGTTTATTTGCCATTATTTTCCCCAGCCTTATCTTTTTTCTATCTATAAAATAAAAGAGTCCATAAGTATTTTCGTTAAAAATAGACTATATTGCAAGAGAAAAGTTCACTAGTAGTTTATTATTCGAAAAAATTAAAAACATGCTAAAAAACAGCCCAATAATATTTGGGCTAGGATGTGATTGTATCCTTCAAGTAATAATGGTATCCTTTTGGAAAAGAACGAGAATCATCAGTGAAGCGTATTATATAGTGAGAAAAAATTTTTGGAGGTACTTGGATGGATGCATTGGAAATCCTATCGGATCTTGAAAATTGTTTTCCGTATTTTCAACCGATTTTTAGTGCCGATGAACAACGTGTAATTGCCTATGAGGTACTGGGAAGGTATCAATCAGAGGGCAATATTACAAGCTTAGGTCCCTTTTTTCAGGATGACCAAATTCCTGATGAATACAAGTTCGAAGTGGATTTACTGTTAGTTAATAAGGCTCTGAATAAAGCCCTTGAGCTCGATGAGGATGTTAATATATTTTTAAATCGAAATGCCGAGTTATTAATGTATCGGAACGGCGAACCATTTTTACAGGAGCTTTTAGCATTTGAAACAAAAGGATTAAATTTAAAGCGGATAGTACTCGAAATTTCCGACCGGAACTACCATGGGGATCTAGATCAATTTGATCATCTGCTGCAATATTACCGGACGTATGGTATTAAAATTGCCATAGCAGGTATTGATAACGAAAGTCTCTATTTTGAACGAATCGGACAGCTCGAACCTGATATTTTAAAAATTAATCTTCAGGCATTGAAATCTACGGCAACGGGGATGAATTTTAATGATGTCCTATTTTCTTTGTCACTTTTGGCAAGGAAAATCGGGGCAGCGCTATTGTTTGAAAATATTGAAATGAGTTATCAGCTTCAGTTTGCATGGAAAAACGGCGGCCGCTATTATCAGGGCTACTACTTACATCCTCCTTCAAGTGAGTTCGTTGATCGGGATCTATTAAGACATCGCTTAAAAGAAAAATTTCATGACTTTATTTCCTATGAAAAGAGAAAATTAGAAGCTGTCTTTACTACATCAGAATATTTTCATGCAAAGGTTCAGGAAATGGTCTTCAAAAATAAAAAGGGCGGCTACGAAGAATTATTTCTCGTGTTAATAAAGGAAATGGATCAAATTGCTTTTCGCATGTATATTTGCGACGGAGATGGATTTCAAAAGTCAGCCAATATTTTTAACGGAAAGAATGGCTGGATAACACAGTCCGAATATTTGAATAAAAATTGGAGCTGGCGTCCTTACTTTTTGGAAAATATCATCAAAATGCGTCACGAACAAAAGGGAATCCTGTCTGATTTGTATTGTGATATTGAAACGGGTGAGACAATCCGAACTTTTTCATTTCCAATGAACGGTAATGAATATTTATTTATCGATTTAAGCTATCAGTATTTATTCGAACATGACCAATTACTTTAAGTATGAACCAGTATAGAAATATTCACTTTATTATTTTAGGTCTCAAGCTGATGAGACCTATTTTTTATATACAAAATAGAAAAAAATAGCTAATTTTTTTATTTTTACTTGGACAAATGGGGAGCGTTATTTTATTCTTTTAATATTGGCATAAAAAATTCTAATGTAAAATTCTAAAAAAGAATCCATTAGGATAGAAACATGCCAAATGAGAAACATAAATGTAGATAGTTTGTTTGTGTTTAAAAGGAGGAAAAGTCTATGTCACAGCTTCAAGGCATATTAACAAGATTAAAAAACCTGCAGGAACAATCAAATAGTGGTGAGCCGGCACAGCGCTATTTCGAGGTAAATGGAGAAAGAAAGTGTCAAGTAACATTTCATCCAAAAACAGAAACATTTGAATTAGAAATATACAACGAGAAGGAAAAGCCTAAAAAATATCAATTTGATAATATTGATATGATTACCATCGAAATTTTTGACTTGATTCAATAGGAACCTTTATGGGTTCCTTTCTTTTTTATCAACTGTAATATGAAATTTAAACCAGAGCCCCGAATACTATGTTAGAATATGTCTGAAGGAAAACAAATATTAGGGAGTTTTCGGCGATGATCAGTCTTCCCAGTGGAGAATTTTTGGAATTAACGATAACAGATTTAATGATACCATCAGAGCGGGTTGCACATGTGCAAATCGGAAACAGTCTTGAGCATGCCTTATTGGTGCTGACGAAAAGCGGATATACAGCAATTCCCGTCTTAGATCCACAATACAAGCTGCATGGGTTAATTAGTACGCCTATTATTATGGATTCTATACTAGGTCTTGAAAGAATTGAATTTGAACAGCTTGAAAACAAGCGAGTGGAAGAGGTCATGAAAGGGTCGATTTCACGAATAAAAATTTCTGCGTCAATTACTACTTGTCTAGAATTACTTGTAAGCCAACCGTTCCTTTGTGTTGAAACTGAAGATGGATTTTTTGCAGGAATTTTGCCGAGGAGCACAGTATTAAATCAATTAAATAAAATTGTAAAAAGGTTTAAAAAATAGAAACATGACTTTAGCTCCCAAAAAGGGAGCTGTATTTATTTAAAAAGAGGGCTGTGTTAAAAGTGAATGTTGATTTCCGTTCCAGGCGCGAGCGGTTCGCGGGGCGGGCGGTGAGCCTCCTCGGCGCTAAAGCGCCTGCGGGGTCTCACCTGTCCCGCTGCTCCCGCAGGAGTCTCGCGCCTTCCACTCCAATCAACATTGTGGTCAAAATCACCAATATCCTTTAACACAGCCAAAAAGATAAGAAACGGCTTTTTGAAGGAGGGTCCCCTTGTCTTCGTTATCAGAATTTCAATTATTATCCGTTTTAGCCCAAGAAATGAATATGCGCAAAGCCTCAGAACGGCTGTTTGTCTCACAGCCAGCCCTGTCTCAGCGCTTACAGACTATCGAAAAAGAATGGGGTACAAAGCTATTTATCCGCTCGCAAAAAGGTCTGGCACTTACCCCTGCAGGTGAACAAGTAATTGATTTTGTAAACGACGTCCTAAAAAAACAGGAGAAGGTTCGTGAAACCATTTATTCCCTGCAATCCGGGGTGTCAGGCACCTTAAAAATTGCGGTAGCTTCTATTGTTGGTCAGAATTGGCTTCCACAGGTTCTCAAGAAGTTTATTGATAAATATCCACAGGCGAAAATTTCTCTTGTGACGGGGTGGAGCAGCGAAATCCTTAAATGCTTATACGATGACCAGGTCCATATCGGAATTATTCGTGGAACCCCTGACTGGAAAGGCGTAAAGGTTCATCTCTTTAATGACCCGCTTTATTTAGTTGACCGGGAAATCACCAAACCTGAAGAGGTATTGAATACTGACCGCCCCTTTATTCAATTTAAAAGTGATTCGACATATTACCAGGAGATTCAAGATTGGTGGATGCGGAACTTTAAAACATCACCGAAGAGAACTGTTGTAGTTGATCAAATTGAGACGTGTAAACAGATGGCCTTTAATGGAATTGGGTACGCTATTTTACCTGCGATTACTTTAACCAAAACGGAAAGGGATATTTTTAAAATACCGCTTTTGGATGAGAATAACGAACCGCTTAAACGTGATACATGGCTGCTGGGATATGAATCTGCCTTTCAATTAAAGCAGGTTCAGGCATTTGTGGAATTAATCAAGGAACATATCGCCGAATCTTCAGATAGCTAGTGCTGTTTTTCTTGTTTTCAGCTCTTTTGTTTGTTAAAGTATTTTCTAGTACATATTTATAGGGGGACAAATCTAATGAAAATGATGGATGCAAATGAAATTATTTCTTTTATTCAAAATAGTAAAAAGTCTACACCAGTGAAGGTTTATTTAAAAGGCGAGCTAGAAGGTATTGACTTTGGAAGCAGTGCCAAAGCCTTTATTAATGGAAATACGGGTGTTGTCTTTGGCGAATGGTCTGAAATTAATTCGGCGTTAGAAGCTAATAAGTCAAAGATTGAAGATTTGGTTGTTGAAAATGACCGCCGGAATTCAGCTATTCCATTATTAGATACAAAACATATTAATGCCAGGATTGAGCCAGGTGTGACTATCCGTGATCAAGTAGAAATCGGTGACAATGCTGTCATTATGATGGGTGCTGTGATTAATATTGGTGCAGTAATCGGTGAGAAAACAATGATTGATATGGGCGCTGTCCTTGGCGGCAGAGCAACAGTCGGTAAGAACTGCCATATCGGTGCAGGAACCGTTTTAGCAGGTGTAATTGAACCGCCATCAGCACAGCCAGTAATCATTGAAGATGACGTGCTAATTGGTGCCAACGCGGTTGTTCTTGAAGGAGTAAGGGTCGGAACCGGTTCTGTTGTTGCTGCAGGGGCAGTTGTAACAAAAGACGTAGAACCATATACTGTCGTTGCGGGAACTCCTGCTAGAAAAATTAAAGATATCGACGAAAAGACAAAGTCAAAAACAGAAATCATGCAAGAACTTAGACAATTATAAGCTAGTGAGCAAAGCGTGGAGGTATTTCCACGCTTCTTTTATAGAAAGGGAGGGTAAAGATGAACCCTTTGATCAAAATTCGCCGTGACCTTCACCAAATTCCCGAAATCGGATTTCAAGAATTTAAGACACAGGCCTACTTATTATCTTACCTAGAGTCATTACCTCAAGAGCGGGTTACCATTAAAAAATGGCAGACTGGCTTGCTTGTTAAGGTTCATGGTTTAAATCCAAGAAAAACAATTGGCTACAGGACAGATATAGATGGACTTCCAATTAGTGAACAAACAGGTTTGCCTTTTTCGTCTGTACATGAGGCTAGGATGCATGCCTGCGGCCATGATTTTCACATGAGCATTGCTCTTGGGGTTTTAACCTTTTTTGTAGAAAATCCTATCGTTGACGACGTTGTCTTTGTTTTCCAGCCTGCTGAGGAAGGACCAGGCGGGGCGGAAGCTATGTTGAAATCGGCTGAAATGCAGGAATGGATGCCGGATATGATTTTCGCCCTCCATATTGCCCCGGAGTATCCGGTGGGAACAATAGCTGTAAAAGAAGGTTTATTATTTGCTAACACCTCTGAATTGTTTATTGATTTGAAAGGTAAGGGAGGGCATGCAGCTTACCCGCACCAAACGAATGATATGGTGATTGCTGCCTGTTCGCTCGTTAATCAGCTCCAAACCGTTATTTCAAGGAATGTCGACCCATTAGATAGCGCGGTGATTACCATCGGGAAAATAACCGGGGGCACAGTCCAAAATATTATCGCTGAAAAAGCCAGGCTGGAAGGAACAATTCGGACATTATCACCCGAATCAATGGGTAAGGTTAAGCACCGGATTGAAGCGTTAGTGAAAGGGATAGAGACTGGCTATGAATGTGAAGCTTTCATCGATTATGGTTCGATGTACCACCAAGTATATAACACAGAGTCGATTACAAAAGAATTTATCAATTTTTTACATCGGGGAACGGATGTAGAGGTAATCGAATGCAGGGAAGCTATGACGGGAGAAGATTTTGGTTATATGCTCAAGGAAATTCCAGGATTGATGTTTTGGCTTGGTGTTGAATCACCATTCGGGCTGCATCATGCTAAATTAACTCCAAATGAAGCTGCAATCGATGTTGCTGTAAAAGTAATGACAAGCTATATTTCATTTAAAGGGAATCAATAGTAAGTAAGGCGTTTTATTTTGTTCTGTTGGTTAATTATGCTAAAATGATAGAGAATTAACCGAAGATTGTTACATATTGTCGTTTATTCTTAAGGAAAATAGGCAAAACTTATGAAGGGACAATGTAGGTTATAATTAATAATAAGTATTTATTTAAAATAATTATAATTTAACATTGATTATTAATAAGTATTGTCCTATAATAAGTATTGTGAAAACCTTAGTAAATAAGAATTGCTATCAAAACTCATTTAATTAATTATCTGGAGGGATTCGTAATGCCTGAACGTATGGTAGGTAAACAAGCACCGCGATTTGAAATGGATGCCGTTATGCCGAACAAAGAATTTAAAAAGGTTAGTCTTGAAGAAAATATGAAAAACGATAAATGGACAGTATTGTTCTTCTATCCAATGGACTTTACGTTTGTATGTCCAACTGAAATTACTGCCATGTCTGACCGTTTTGAAGAATTTGACGATTTAGATGCAGTTGTAATTGGTGCATCAACTGACACAATTCACACACATCTTGCTTGGATCAAAACAGACCGCAAAGAAAATGGACTTGGTGATTTAAACTACCCATTAGCAGCTGATACAAACCATGTTGTCGCTCGTGACTATGGCGTGCTAATTGAAGAAGAAGGCATTGCCCTGCGCGGTTTATTCATCATCAACCCAGAAGGTGAAATGATGTATTCTGTTGTTAACCACAATAATATTGGCCGTGACGTTGATGAAACTTTACGTGTGCTTCAAGCATTACAAACTGGCGGTCTATGCCCTGCAAACTGGAAGCCTGGACAAGCAACATTGAACGTATAATTTTTCATTAACAAGGAGATAGACCTAACCATAATAAGCGTTAGGTCTTTTTTAAAATAGGGGGTTAAATAATGAAATTACGTGAACCAATGCCCGAGTTAACTGGTGCAGTGGAATGGCTGAACGGCGAAGTGGCTAGAGAGGAGTTAATCGGCGACAAACCAACCCTGATTCATTTTTGGTCGATTAGCTGTCACTTATGTAAAGAGGCGATGCCTCAGGTCAATCAATTCCGTGATGATTTCAAGGATAAATTAAATGTTATTGCCGTTCATATGCCGCGCTCTGAAAATGATTTGAACTTGGAAGAAATTAAGCAATCAGCTGCTGAACATGGAATCAGTCAACCGATTTTTGTCGACAGCGATCATAAATTAACGGAAGCCTTTGAAAATCAATATGTGCCTGCCTACTATGTATTTGATCGTGAAGGCAAGCTCCGCCATTTCCAAGCCGGCGGAAGCGGGATGAAAATGCTCGAGAAACGGGTTAATCGAGTTTTAGATGAGGTAGAAAAAACAGAATAAGCATGACAAAAGATAGACTGCTCGTTGCTGCCAACGGGCAGTTTTTTTTTAATAAATAATGGAAAAAGGGTAGAAAAATATTTCGAAAACCGATATATTTAGTATTACGTGTTAATTCTAAAAATTTAAAATAGTAAGGAAAGGGGAGCGGGAAGTGGAGATATTCAAAAAGCTAAAGCCTTACTACTGGCCTTTTAAGAAATATTTTATTTGCTCGATGATGTTTTTATTATTGGTAACGGCGATAACGGTTGTCTACCCAATGATCCTGCAGCTCACCATTGATGAAGTGGTGCTGAAGGGAAAATATAATTGGATTCCATATTTGACATTCGGATTCATTGCGTTGATGGCTGTTAAGGGGGCGGCCACCTATATTAACCAGTATACTGGAGATCTATTTGGGATTACCTCTGTTTATAAAATGCGGAACTCTTTATATGAAAAACTGCAGTATTTACCCTTCAAATATTATGATAATGCGAAAACGGGCGACTTAATGTCGCGATTAACAGCGGATGTGGAAGGGTTTCGCTTTTTTCTATCCTTTGGTTTTTCGGAATTATTAAGGTTTTTGCTGCTAATTGCAATAAGTATTACTGTGATGGTTTATTATTCGGCACCATTAACAATTGTAACCCTCCTGACACTGCCATTCTTAGCGATTGTCGTTTACAAATTTGACCGTGCCGTCCATCCCGCCTTTAGAGGCATCCGTCAATCGTTTGGGCGCTTAAATACGAAGGTACAGGAGAGCATCAGCGGTATTAACACAGTGAAATCATTATCAAGGGAAAGCCATGAAATTGGTAAATTTAATTATTCAAATGGAGACTACAAGGAGCAAAATATTTTTACTTCCACTATATGGGCCAAGTACTTTCCTTTAATGGAGCTGTTAGGGAATATCAGTGTCGTGTTACTGTTGGCCTATGGCGGCAATCTGGTTATGAACGGTTCATTAAAGCCCGGGGAGCTTGTCGCCTTTTATAGCTTGGTTTGGTATATCATTTGGCCAATCGTAAACCTAGGCTTCGTCATTAACTTATTCTCACAGGCAAAGGCATCAGGTGAACGATTATTAGAGGTATTGGAAGCCGATAATGAAATCGAGGATTTACAGGCTTCTATTAAAACGGAGCGTCTTAACGGTGAAGTGGAATTTAAACAGGTTACGCTAAGATATGAAAAGGATTTACATGAGGCGCTCTTTGACATATCCTTTAAAGCCTTACCTGGGAAAGTCATCGGCTTAATCGGCTCTACTGGTTCAGGTAAAACAAGTATCACCCAATTAATGACGCGCTTCTATGAACCAAGTAATGGTGAAATCTTTATTGATGGGAAAGCGGTGAACCATTATTCACTCCGTTCTTTACGGAGCAGCATTGGCTTTGTGTTGCAAGAGTCTTTCTTATTTTCAACGACAATTAAAGAAAACATCTCATACGGACGGCCGGAGGCGACAATGGAACAAATCATAGCCGCTGCGAAACGTGCACAGGCACACGATTTTATCATGGAATTGCCGAAGGGATATGAAACGGTTCTTGGTGAACGGGGCATGGGCTTATCCGGTGGTCAGAAGCAAAGAATTGCTATTGCCAGGGCTATTTGCGTCGATCCCAGCATTTTAATATTGGATGATGCCACTAGTGCTGTTGATATGGAAACCGAATTAAACATCCAGAGGGCGTTAAAGGAGGTAATGAAAGGACGGACCACCTTTATTATCGCTCACCGTATTTCCTCACTAAAGCATGCGGATGAAATTCTGGTTCTTGAGGATGGCAGGATTGTCGAACGGGGAACCCACGATAAATTAATCAGAAACAGCGGTCCTTATCAACGAATCTATTCAATTCAATATCAAGACCAACAAGCAATTCTATCATCCCAGACTGGTTAAGGGGGGCTGTACATGAATGGAAAAAAGGCTCAAGCTAATGCGTTAAAACGATTCCACTATTCAACAGATCAAGTCATTGATAAGCCCTTTAACTGGGTACAAATGTCGAGACTGTTCAGTTATTTAAAACCTTATCAGAAAAGGTTGTTGCCGCTGTCCATCTTAATGGTTATCATCACAACCGCGGTAAGGCTGGTTATCCCGATTTTAATCGGGGTCTATACCCTTGATAAGGCAATCGTTAACAAGGATCAAAAGATGCTGATCATGCTGGTAACGATTATTGGCTTATTATATTTCATCTCCTATCTAGCAAATATTTATAGAATCCGCTGGATGAATGAACTTGGTCAAGGTGTGATTTACGATATCAGAAAGCACTTGTTCACCCATGTGCAAAATCTTTCTCATCGCTTTTTCGATCAACGTTCAGCTGGTTCAATCTTGGTAAGGATCATGAATGACATTAATTCGTTACAGGAATTATTCACGAATGGTGTTATCAATTCATTGATGGATTCTTTATTGCTTATTGGAGTTATGGCGGTATTATTCTCGTTAAGTCCATCGCTTACCGTAGCGATTATGATTATGCTCCCACTAATGTTCTTTATTTCAACTAGTTTAAGGCGCAATATTCGGCGCTCTTGGCAAATGGTGCGCTTAAAGCAATCAAAATTAAATTCGCATTTAAACGAAAGTATTCAAGGAATTCGCATCACACAATCCTTCACCCAAGAGCAAGAAAATATGGCCTACTTTGAAGGGGTTAACCACGAAAACTTTGAAAGCTGGAGAGTGGCGTCAAAAAAGAATGCTATGTTTAGACCGCTTGTAGAAATAACGAATGCAGTTGGTACCGCCGTGCTCATCTGGTATGGTGCCCATCTCATTCAAACAGACTCGATTACCATTGGGGTATTCGTCTCCTTCGCCTTTTATCTTGGGATGTTTTGGGAACCGATTTCAAGGCTGGGGCAGGTTTATAATCAACTTTTAATGGGCATGGCCTCCTCGGAACGAATATTTGAATTTTTAGATGAAAAACCGATTGTTTCTGAAAAGGAATCGGCAATTGATATCGGCGAGGTCAAGGGGCATATTCAGTTTGAAAAAGTGGTTTTCTCCTATGATGACAGTCGTGTCGCCTTAACAGGTATTGACCTTGAAATAAAAGCGGGGCAGACAGCGGCCCTTGTCGGTCATACAGGCTCAGGAAAAACGACGATTGCCAATCTTATTTCACGATTTTATGACCCGACTGCTGGAACGATAAAGGTTGATGGCTGCGATTTGCGGGATATTTCTTTAAAAAGCTTACGAGAGCAAATTAGTGTGGTCTTGCAGGAAACTTTTATTTTTTCGGGAACGATTATCGAAAATATTCGCTTTGGCAGACCAGATGCGACCGATGAGGAAGTGGTGCTGGCAGCAAAATCAGTGGGGGCACACCACTTTATCGAAGGATTACCGAATGGGTATCATACGGAAGTGGAAGAGCGCGGGAATATTTTATCTGTCGGTGAGAGACAGCTCCTTTCTTTTGCAAGGGCAATGCTTTCAAACCCAAGGATTTTGATTTTGGATGAAGCAACCGCAAGTATTGATACTGAAACAGAAATGCAAATCCAAACAGCGTTAAAAACATTATTAAAAGATCGGACGGCCATCATCATAGCCCATCGTCTTTCAACGATACGAGAGGCTAAACAAATCATCGTCCTAAAGTCTGGAGCCATCATGGAAAAAGGAAACCATCAAGAGTTAATGGATAGTAAAGGTGAATACTTCCAATTAGTGAAAACACAATTTCAAATGTTAAACGCCGAGTAAAAACAGCCTTCTGGCTGTTTTTTTTTTTCGGTGCTTTGTTTTCTTGTAACCTTGTGTCCGTTTAATCGTCGGTATTAGTAAAGATGAATGCTAGCACGGTTTACAATAGAGAAAAAGGGGTGTCGTGAGTTGAAAAAACTAAATAAATGGGTACCAATTTATCTTATTGCCTTGTTGTTTTTTTTGGCTGGGTGCAGTGCGAGTAGTGAAGATAAGAGCGGAAATATGAATGAAGCTGCTATGGATTCTGCCAAGTCCAGTTCAAGCGAGTATGACTCTGTTTCCGGAGGAGAGAAAGCCACAGAAAATAAAACCACAACGGAAACGGGAAAAATAACAGTATCGAACAAGATGGTGATCTATCAAGCAGATTTACAGCTGAGAGTGAAGAAATTTAATCAAACTGTTCGAAATTTGGAAGATAGTGCACTAAAATATGGCGGTTATATTGCCGAATCGAATGTTACAAAAGAAGGCAAAGAGCAGGTTAGCGGCAGCATCAAAATTAGAATACCGCAAAAGCACTTTCAGGACTTTTTGCATGAAGCAGAAGGGAAGGCTGCAGAGGTTCTCCAAAGGACCATTACTGGGCAGGATGTAACTGAGGAATATGTTGACCTTGAATCACGTTTAAAATCAAAGAGGGTTGTCGAGGAACGGCTTCTGACCTTTATGAAGGGGGCTGCCAAAACAGAGGACTTATTAAAAATTTCCGCGGATTTAGCTGCTGTTCAAGAGGAAATTGAGACCATCGAAGGAAAAATGAAATTTTTAGAGAATCAAACATCGCTTTCGACGGTAAATATTACCCTTTATGAGAATAAGGTTGTGGTTCCGAATATTGAGAAGGATAAATTAAATACATGGGAAAAAACGAAAAAACAATTTATGAAAAGTACAAACATGTTATTGGCCGGACTTTCTGGTTTAGTTGTTTTTCTTCTAGGAAATCTGCCTATTTTATTAATTATGGCAATTATTTGCTTCCTCGTCATTCTTTTGTATAAAAAAAGGAAAAACCAAAATAGGCGGGAGTAACTGTGATATCTCACTATATAAAAAATAGAACAAGGATGCTAAAATAATACCATATTAGATAATTATCTTCCTGGGGGAGTTATTTGTGAAAAAAAGTTTTGCTGTCATTGGGCTTGGCCGATTTGGCGGGAGTATCTGCCGTACGCTGACCGATGAAGGGATGGAAGTTCTTGGGATTGATGTGAATGAAGAACGTGTCAATGAATTTGCGATGATAGCTTCCCATGCTGTTGTAGGTGATACAACGGATGAGAATGTCCTAAAGAGTCTTGGAATTCGAAATTTTGACCATGTGATTGTAGCGATTGGCGATGATATTCAATCAAGTATCTTAACTACTCTCATTCTCAAAGAATTAGGGGTGAAACGTATTACGGCAAAGGCACAAAATGATTATCATGAAAAAGTGCTTCGTAAAATTGGTGCGGACCATGTCGTGCACCCGGAACGAGATATGGGTAAACGAATTGCCCATAACATGGCGTCGGGTAATGTGGTTGACTATTTAGAACTTTCTGATGAACATAGTATCGTAGAAATAGTTGCAAATGGAAAACTTAGCGGCCATACCATTATGGGGATGGATATTCGCAAAAAATATGGTTTAAATATTGTTGCGATTAAAAGGGGAGAAGAAATCATTGTTTCCCCGCAAGCAAAAGAAACGATTTACGTGAACGATGTATTAATAGTAATCGGAAACGATAATGATATAGCCCGATTCGAAAGAAAAGTCTTAGAATAAGAAAAGCGAAAGCGCCTTGGTCAGGGGCGACAAGCATAAGACGAGCCGGTGAGAAGGTTGCTTTTTAACCTTCTTGCCGGATTGGCTTATGACTCGAGCCCCTAGGCGCTGGAGCTAGACAATAGAAAAGCGGAAGCTCCTGGTTAGGCGCTTCCGCTTTATTTTTTACACTTCCATAATGATTGGTAAAATCATCGGTCTGCGTTTTGTTTTTTCGTAAAGGAATGGAGCCAATGTATCTGTAATTTCATTTTTAATTTCAGACCATTGACTTGTCTTACGCTCCATCACCTTATTTAAGTGTTTTGTAATCAGATTTTGGGCGTCATTGATTAAATCGCCTGATTCTCTCATATAGACAAATCCGCGGGAAATAAGGTCTGGACCTGAAGCAATTTTAAATTCCTTCATATTGATGCTGACAACCACAACGACTAAGCCCTCTTCAGAAAGGATTCTCCGGTCGCGTAAGACAATATTTCCAATGTCTCCTACACCGCTTCCATCGATATATACAGAACCGGATGGAATCTTTCCAGCCACTTGTGCCTTATCTTCCGAAAGTGCAAGCACTTCACCATTATCCATAATAAAGCAATTTTCGTTTTCGACACCGCAATCGACAGCAAGTTTAGCATGCATAATTTGCATCCTGTATTCACCGTGGATCGGCATAAAGAATTTCGGTTTAATTAACCGGAGCATTAGTTTTTGTTCTTCTTGTCCGCCGTGCCCGGATGTATGAACATTACTTAATTTCCCGTGAATAACTTCTGCACCAGCACGATAGAGCAAATTAATCGTTCTGCTGACACTTATTGTGTTCCCCGGAATAGGTGAAGATGAAAATACAACCGTATCTCCAGGGATGATTTGAATTTGTCTGTGTGTTCCGTTGGCAATTCTTGAAAGTGCCGCCATCGGTTCACCCTGGCTTCCTGTACAAAGAATAGTCACTTTATCGGCAGGAAGGCGATTAATTTGATTTGCTTCAATAAACGTTTCTTTTGGTGCATTAATATACCCTAAGTCCAGGCCAATATTAATAGCTGCTTCCATGCTTCTCCCAAAAACGGCTACTTTTCTTCCGTTGACCACGGCTGCCTCTACGACCTGCTGTAATCTGTGAATATTCGAAGCGAAAGTAGCAAAGATGATTCGGCCATCTACTTTACGGAATATATCGTGGATACTATCTCCAACTCGGCGTTCTGACATTGTAAAATCCGGAATTTCACTATTTGTACTATCAGAAAGTAAACACAATACACCTTCTTTTCCAATCTCTGCCATTTTTGTGATATTGGCAGGTTCACCTACAGGGGTAAAATCAAATTTAAAATCACCTGTATGAACGATTTGTCCGGGAGGGGTTTTCACAACAATTCCATATGAATCTGGAATGCTGTGGGTTGTTCGGAAGAACGTAACCGATGTCTTGCGGAATTTAATTACATCATCTTCTTTAATTTCAATTAGTTTTGTATTCCGTAATAGACCATGTTCTTCCAGTTTATTCTTAATTAGTCCAAGGGCAAGCTTTCCACCATAAATAGGAATATTGACTTCACGCAATAAATAAGGAATACCGCCAATGTGATCTTCATGTCCGTGGGTCACAAACAACCCTTTAATCTTATCTTCATTTTTAACAAGGTAGGTATAATCGGGTATTACATAATCAATGCCTAAAAGTTCATCTTCCGGAAACTTTATTCCGGCATCGATTAAAATGATTTCATCCTGGAACTGAACTGCATAAGTGTTCTTGCCGATTTCACCTAAACCGCCAAGCGCAAAAACTGCAGTTTGATCATTTTTTACAAATTTCATAAATTATCAAATCTCCAATACTTTATAGTCTTCATTTTGTTGTTCATATTCTAAATATGCTCCTTTAACTTCTTGTACAAATTCAACATTAAAGCCGCGGTCGGCAATTTTTGAGCGGACATCTCTTACCGATTCTCCTTCAATAAATAGAGATTTGGTGTTCTCTCTAACTGGAACTTCTTTAATGCTTTTTTGAAAATATACTTTAAATATCATGACAATTCGCTCCTAACTTTGGTCATAACTTTTTCTATTATATAAAACATTTTCATCTTTTTCATTTATTTTCTATAAAAGTCTTGGACTTAATATGAAAAGTATGTAAAAAGTGCCGCTGTTTTACAACAATAACGAAGGAGCCCTTCTTCATTTTGAAGGGCCCTTAAAAAATTAGGCAATGGATTTCTTTCTCAGTAAATCATTCCACTGTTTTAAGAGCTTCTTCCTTAGCTTCTTTAACATAGTGGATCATCTCCTTACTTCCTATTTTATACGATCCTTGTCCAATGTAAAGCAAGCAATGGCAGATAATTGAATTATTTTATAAAAGAACGTTTTTTTACTATTATTATATGATGAAATAGCTGATTATTTCGTGGATAATTATGGAATATCGATGACGGTTTTAGAAATTGACATTTACAATTCGAAGGTTTAGTCTTTTTAAAGAGAATGGAAAGGCAGCTGGTTTTGCGGAAAGGAGATTAATAAAGATTGAAAAAAATAGTGTTTTTTGATATAGACGGTACCCTGCTTGATCATGAAAAGAGTCTTCCGGCAAGCACGAAAAAGGCAATCGAATTATTAAAGGAGAACGGAACCTTTGTAGCTATTGCCACCGGCAGAGCTCCATTTATGTTTGAAAGCTTGCGTGAAGAACTTGGAATTGATTCCTATGTAAGCTTTAATGGCCAATTCGTTGTTTTTGAAAATGAAGTGGTATACGAAAATCCTTTGAATGAAGTTGAACTAAAAAGGCTTGTTCAATACGCTGAGATAAAAAATCATCCAATTGTTTTTATGAACGAAAAAACAATGAAGGCAAGCGTACAGATTCACCCTTTCATCGAAAAAAGCTTGGGAAGCCTCAATTTTTCACATCCAGAGAAAGATAATTCTTTTTATGTAAATCGAAAAATATATCAGTCCTTACTTTTCTGTGAAGAGAGTGAAGACGAAAAATATCTTGCTGAC
Source organism: Neobacillus sp. NPDC093127 (assembly GCF_044754175.1). Lineage (NCBI taxonomy): Bacteria > Bacillati > Bacillota > Bacilli > Caryophanales > Bacillaceae > Neobacillus > Neobacillus sp. NPDC093127. The sequence continues at coordinate 573,856 of NZ_JBIVOP010000001.1, read as the reverse complement.
TTCCCGGATTTAAACTTCATTAGATGGCATTCTTATTCTGTTGATGTGCTGCCAAAAGGCGGCTCGAAAGCGGAAGGTATCAAAAAAATGATTGAACGGTTAGGTTTCGACTTAAAGGATGTCTATGCCTTTGGGGATGGCCTAAATGATTTAGAAATGCTGAAGGCTGTCGGAACTGGTGTTTCGATGGGAAATGGTGTCCCTGAGGCTAAGCAGCTTGCTGATTTGATTACAACTGATGTAGGTAACGATGGTATTTGGAACGGCTTAAAGGAATTACAACTAATATAAAGTAACACCGGCCAATTAATGGCCGGTGTTACTACCTTTCAATCGCTATTGCATCTTCTACTTGTTTAAATGGATTATGTTTATCAATGTAATCATAAAACATAATACCGTTTAAATGGTCAATTTCATGTTGAAAGCAGATAGCGGGCAGTCCTTTTAAGCGGAGCTTTACTTCCTCGCCCTCAAGATTATTCCCCTTGATAGTAACCCTAGCATGTCTATGAACATAACCCGGAAAGGGTTCATCAACCGAAAGACAGCCCTCACCTGATTGTAAATATGACTTTTCAACGGAATGACTGATAATTTTAGGGTTAAATAAAGCATAGCTATAAAGTTCTCCCTTATCGTCAGTGACATGAACGGCAATCATCCGTTTGGAAACATTAATTTGCGGGGCTGCAAGCCCGATTCCTGGACGCAATCCATATTTGGCAGCAATTTCGCTATTTTGGCTATTTATTACGTATTCTAAAAGGCTGGATAGTATTTGCTTATCCACATCTGATGGCGGCATGGCGACCTCTGCAGCCACTTTTCTTAGTGTGGGATGGCCATCTCTAATGATATCCTCCATCGTTATCATGAACCTTCACTCCTGTGTTCAAAAAAGTTATTAGCAACCATTAGTCTATCAAACAATGGGCAAAATGTTAATAATGAATGATGAATACCTCAAATATTTTGCACGTTTTTTCTTGAGGATATTGTCAAATAATCCAAGTATCGATATAGTTGGTATTAGTTAGGGGGTAGCAAATTGTATTTTAAAAATATAGGCGGATATTTATATTTTATGATAGCTATTTGTTTAATTTTATCAGGATGTATTAATAAAACGACACCAGTCGAAAAGATGTATGATGTTTTAGAGAAGGTTGTTTCCAAAGAAAAGGTATTTGAAGAGCAGCAAGATCCGCTGGTAACTTTGGAAAAGGAAGAAAAGGAAAAATATGACAAGATTATCGGGCTTGGAATGAAAGAATATGATCTGATAGTCAAGCTATCCGACGAAGCAATTGCTTTGACTGATAAAAGAAAAGAACATATGGATAAAGAAACAGATAGTCTAAAGGAATCCGAGCAGGAATTTAAGAAAGTTGCTGACATAAAGGATGATCTGGATAATCCAGAACTGAAGAAATTAACAACTGAATTATATGATATCATGATGCAAAGATACCGCGCGCATGAAGAATTGTATAGAGAGTATTCAGAAGTTTTAAAAAGCGATAAAGAATTGTATGGGATGTTTAAGGATAAAAGCCTCGCTATGGAGGACCTTGAGGCACAAGTATCTAAACTAAATGAAACGTATAAAAAGGTTCTTGAGGTAAATGAAAATTTTAATAAGCTTACTGAACAATACAATGATAAGAAACTGTTATTTTATAAGAAAGCGGGACTAAAATTGAATAAATAATTTTCTCACTATCGAAATCGGCTGAAAACGGCCGATTTTTGCTATATTATAACAAATGGCGAAATTGTGAAATTCTATATAACAGATTTAGAAGTAAAGTAATACAGATAGTAAGCTGATTTAAATTATTATTAATATGTTCATGTTGAAAAATTATGATACATAGTATTTGACGGGTAAAAATGAATGGTGTACACTCATTATGGAGTTAAAAAGTTGTATCAATGATGTTACATAAAATAGTAATACAGAATAAGATGTTAATAGAATGAAGCGAATCATAGTCCTATGTAATATCAGAAGCTTTTCCGAAAAGCAGTGGAAAAAATAAAAGGCTGCTTTCTAGATGCTTTTATTCAACTGTTTTTTGGGTAATCTAACATGGTGTATTTATATTTTTAAAATTATGCTCCGAATAGAAAGGAAGAGGTGACCAAAATGGCTTCTAAAACTCAAAACGCCCAGCTTGATGCGAAAAAAGTACTCCAAGCTGTAGAAGATCAATTTCAAACACTTCAAATTCTTAATGAAGAAGGCGAAGTTGTAAACGAGTCAGCAATGCCTGACCTAACAGATGAGCAACTGCAGGAATTAATGCGCCGCATGGTGTATACAAGAATTCTGGATCAACGCTCTATTTCATTAAACCGTCAAGGAAGATTAGGTTTCTATGCTCCGACTGCAGGTCAAGAAGCGTCTCAATTAGCTTCACAGTTTGCCCTTGAAAAAGAAGATTTCATATTACCGGGTTACCGTGATGTACCACAAATTATTTGGCATGGATTGCCTTTATACCAAGCGTTTTTATGGTCAAGAGGACATCTTCAAGGTGGCCAGATTCCTGAGGGGGTCAATATTGCTATCCCTCAAATCATTATTGGCGCTCAGTACGTTCAAACTGCTGGTGTGGCGCTTGGAATGAAGAAACGTGGAGCAAAAGCAGTTGCGATTACCTATACGGGAGACGGTGGAACATCACAAGGGGATTTCTATGAAGGAATCAACTTTGCAGGTGCATTTAATGCTCCAGCTATCTTTATTGTTCAAAACAACCGTTTTGCGATATCAACTCCTGTTGACAAACAATCTGCTGCCAAGACACTTGCGCAAAAAGCAGTTGCAGCGGGTATCCCTGGTATCCAAGTGGATGGTATGGATCCATTAGCAGTTTATGCAGCGACTCGCGAAGCACGCGTTCGTGCAATTAACGGTGAGGGACCAACATTGATTGAAACATTAACTTACCGTTATGGCCCGCATACAATGGCTGGTGATGACCCGACTCGTTATCGTACAGCTGACCTTGACAATGAGTGGGAAAAGAAAGATCCACTCGTTCGTTTCCGTAAATTCCTTGAAAACAAAGGGATTTGGAGCGAGGAAAAAGAAAATGAAGTAATTGAAAAAGCAAAAGAAGACATTAAAGAAGCGATTAAAAAAGCCGACGCGGCACCAAAACAAAAGGTAACTGATCTCATTTCCATCATGCATGAGGAAATGCCTTTTAACTTAAAAGAACAATATGAAATTTATAAAGAAAAGGAGTCGAAGTAAGCCATGGCTCAAATGACAATGATTCAAGCAATTACTGATGCATTGCGGACGGAATTACGTAATGACCCGAATGTATTGGTTTTCGGTGAAGACGTAGGCGTAAACGGCGGTGTATTCCGGGCAACAGAAGGATTGCAAAAAGAATTTGGCGAAGATCGTGTATTCGACACTCCATTAGCGGAATCAGGAATCGGCGGATTAGCGGTTGGTCTTAGTTTACAAGGCTTCCGTCCAGTCCCGGAAATCCAATTCTTTGGCTTTGTTTATGAAGTAATGGACTCTATTTCCGGTCAGGCTGCTCGGCTTCGTTATCGAACAGGAGGCAAATTTAATGCACCGGTAACCTTCCGTTCGCCATTTGGCGGCGGTGTTCATACTCCTGATATGCACGCTGACAGCTTAGAAGGTCTAATGGCACAGCAGCCTGGGGTAAAGGTGGTTATTCCATCAACGCCATATGATGCTAAAGGTCTTCTTATCTCATCCATCCGTGATAATGACCCGGTTATCTTCCTTGAGCATATGAAGTTATACCGTTCTTTCCGTCAAGAAGTTCCTGAGGGCGAATATACAATTCCACTAGGGAAAGCGGAAGTGAAACGTGAAGGAACAGATGTATCAATCATTACTTATGGTGCAATGGTTCACGAGTCATTAAAAGCTGCAGAAGAACTAGAGAAAGAGGGTCATTCAGCTGAAGTGATTGACCTGCGAACTGTAAGTCCGATTGATATTGAAACTATTATTGCATCTGTTGAAAAAACAGGTCGTGCCATTGTGGTTCAAGAAGCACAAAAACAAGCAGGTATCGCTGCCAATGTTGTCGCTGAAATTAACGATAGAGCGATTTTAAGTTTAGAAGCACCTGTATTGCGTGTTGCAGCACCAGACACTATTTTTGCATTCCCACAGGCAGAATCTGTTTGGCTGCCGAATTATAAAGATGTAATTGAAACAGCGAAAAAGGTATTATCGTTTTAATAAATATACTCAAATACACTTGTTATAGGAGATGAATCTCAGTGTCATTTCAATTTAAAATGCCTGACATCGGTGAAGGTATTCACGAAGGGGAAATTGTCAAATGGTTCATCAAGCCAGGCGATAAAGTCCAAGAAGATGATGTACTTTGTGAAATACAAAATGATAAAGCAGTCGTTGAAATTCCTTCCCCTGTTGAAGGAACTGTTATTGAAGTATTAATCGGAGAAGGAACGGTTGCAACAGTCGGACAGGTTCTTGTAACATTTGATGCGCCTGGGTATGAAGACTTGCAATTTAAGGGTGACCATGGTGATGAAGAGCCGAAACAAGAAGAAAAAGCAGCGGCACCAACACCATCACCAGCAGTTCAAGAGTCTAAGCCAGCAGCAGAGCCAGCAGCAGCTACACAGCAGGCAGCAGCTGTACAGCCGCAAGCAGAAGTTGATCCTAATCGCCGCGTCATTGCAATGCCATCTGTTCGTAAATATGCCCGTGATAAAGGGGTAGAAATTGCTTTAGTTGCCGGTTCAGGCAAAAACGGACGGATTATGAAAGCGGACATTGATACATTCTTAACTGGGGGAGCGCAATCAACAGCAGCACCACAGGCAGCAACAGAACCAGCTCCTGAAGCTGTTAACATTGCAGAACCTAAGGCAGCGCCAATTCCACAAGGCGAATATCCTGAAACACGTGAGAAAATGAGCGGTATTCGCAAAGCAATAGCAAAAGCGATGGTGAATTCGAAACATACAGCGCCACACGTAACACTCATGGATGAAATCGATGTAACCAAACTTGTTACCCATCGAAAAAAATTCAAAGAAGTGGCAGCAGCAAAAGGCATTAAGCTTACTTTCTTACCATATATCGTAAAAGCCTTAACAAGTGCATTGCGTGAATTCCCTGCACTTAATACATCGCTTGATGACGCAACGAGTGAGATTATCCATAAACATTACTATAATATTGGAATTGCAGCTGATACGGAAAAGGGCTTATTGGTTCCAGTCGTTAAAGATGCTGACCGTAAATCTGTTTTCTCGATTTCTAATGAAATTAATGAATTAGCAGGTAAAGCACGTGAAGGCAAACTTGCTCCTAACGAAATGAAGGGTGCATCATGCACGATTTCAAATATTGGTTCAGCAGGCGGGCAATGGTTTACTCCTGTAATTAACCACCCCGAAGTAGCTATTTTGGGTGTAGGCAGAATTGCCGAAAAACCAATTGTTAGAGATGGTGAGATTGTCGCTGCTCCTGTTTTAGCTCTTTCATTAAGCTTTGATCACCGCATGATTGACGGGGCGACAGCACAAAACGCATTGAATCACATCAAACGATTATTAAACGATCCAGAACTTTTGTTAATGGAGGCGTAAAAAATGGTAGTAGGAGATTTCCCTATTGAAACAGATACAATCGTCATCGGTGCAGGTCCTGGGGGTTATGTAGCGGCTATACGGGCTGCGCAGCTTGGGCAAAAAGTAACGATTGTTGAAAAGGAATATGTTGGCGGCGTATGTTTAAATGTTGGCTGTATTCCTTCAAAAGCATTAATTGCTGCTGGTCATCGTTACGAAACAGCGATGCATTCCGAGGCATTCGGGATTACAGCTGAAAATGTAAAGGTTGACTTTTCCAAGGTTCAAGAATTTAAAGCGAGTATCGTGAACAAATTAACCGGCGGTGTCGAAGGATTATTAAAAGGAAATAAGGTTAATATTGCCCGCGGTGAAGCATATTTTGTTGATGAAAATACACTTCGTGTAATGGATGAAAATTCAGCACAAACGTATACCTTTAAAAATGCCATCATTGCAACCGGGTCTCGTCCGATTGAACTTCCAGCCTTTAAATATTCAAAACGTGTGCTTAACTCTACTGGTGCACTTGACTTAGCGGAAATTCCAGAAAAAATCGTTGTTATCGGCGGCGGGGTAATCGGGATTGAACTAGGCGGCGCCTATGCAAACTTTGGTTCCCAAGTAACCGTCTTGGAGGGCGCTGATGAAATTTTAGGTCTTGGCGTTTTTGATAAGCAAATGGCAGCTCTTGTTAAGCGCAACATGAAGAAAAAAGGTGCGGAATTCTATACAAAAGCATTAGCAAAAGGTGTAGAAGAAACTGAAAACGGTGTGGTTGTAACCTTCGAATCAAAAGGCGAAGAGAAGAAAATCGAAGCCGATTACGTATTTGTTATGGTTGGACGCCGTCCTAACACTGATGAAATGGGACTTGAACAAGTTGGTGTGAAATTGAGTGACCGCGGTCTGATTGAAATCGACAAACAATGCCGTACCAATATTAAAAATATTTATGCCATTGGTGATGTTGTTAAAGGTCCTCAACTAGCACATAAGGCGTCATATGAAGCCAAAATTGCAGCCGAGGCTATTGCTGGTCATCCGTCTGTTATTGATTACTTAGGAATTCCAGCAGTTGTCTTCTCTGAACCTGAATTAGCTTCAGTTGGATATACTGAAACACAAGCGAAAGAAGAAGGTATCGCCGTGAATGCTGCTAAATTCCCATTTGCAGCAAATGGCCGTGCATTATCACTGGACAGCAGTGATGGCTTCTTAAAATTAATCACGCGTAAAGAAGACGGTCTTGTGATTGGAGCGCAGATTGCCGGCACTAGTGCATCGGATATGATTGCAGAATTGGGTCTTGCAATTGAAGCTGGAATGACAGCCGAAGATCTTGCGATGACGATTCATGCTCATCCAACACTTGGTGAAATAACAATGGAAGCCGCCGAAGTAGCCCTTGGCAGTCCGATTCATATTATGAAATAAAGAAAAAATAAAGTCCTTTTCGTAAAAACGGAAAGGACTTTATTTTTTTTCAGCGAATTGTATTAATTGATGGATTATAAAAAGAAACCTAATTATCCGGTATAATGCATATACTTACAACACGAAATGTCTTTGTTTTTTTAGAACAATGTATTTTGAGTGGTGAAAAATATGAGGATTTATATTGTTATAATAGTACAATTTATTATTTGGAGCGGCTATACCTTAATAGAATGGCTATCAAATCACGATCAACTCATTTATAAAGTCATCATGTTTTTTGTGTTTTTTTATTTAGCATTGTTAATCGGAAATCAAGCGACAAAATCAGTGCGGAAAACACTCTTTATCACGACATTAAGCCTTGTTATTTATACGTCGATACACTATACCTTAGCGTCTCTTATTCATTAAAAAAGCTCCCTTAAAGGAGCAATTACTTTCTTGGATAGTAATACATGATACGTTCGTTAAAAAGGTGAAGCTCCCCTTGCAGCTTTTTAGCAAGGAATTTACAAAATTCATTTGCCTTCCCTTTGTCACCAAAGGTGGACTGTTCAGGTAATGTGACCTGTATGTATGTTTGCTCGCTCGGAGTGCCATCTTCACTTCTGACCGTTTCCGTATCAACCCCTATTAATATCGCATTGTAGCGTTCGTGTTCAGATTGTAGGTAAAACCATTTTCCTTTTCCGTCTTCGGTTTCTTTTATTTCATATGGAAAAGCGGTTTCCCCGTATTGCCAATTCAATTGGTTTCCTGTTTTTGTGGTAATGTTTTTATAATAATGAAATAAATCCTTTACCTCTTCAATTGATACTGTTTGCTTTGCGGATGAAGGCACAAGTTTAATAAATGCGTTTTCAGCCATCATCATTTCCCCCCTATGGCTTATGATATATGCCCTTCTATTCTAGCATTGAATAAAAAGCAATGACAACTCTAATAGAAATAAAATCCCAAGTTTCTTGTTATTCAGCTAAAAATAAATTATAATAATATTCAAAATATTAAAGGAACTGGAGGAGCAATATGGAACTTTTCGATAAGCTCTATGATGAGCATGAAAACACAAAAGTGAGGTTTATTGGATTTACCACCGAAGATACCCGTTATGACTTTGGCATTGTTTATACCAATATGTTTTTCGGTAAACCGCTTGTAATCTGTATGCAAACTGGGCGTTCAACTCTCCTCGATCCAAATGAAATCGAAGACATAGATTACCTTCAAACTGTATTCCGTATCCCTGATAAACAACAAGCAGCCGATTTAGCTGAGTTTTTCCGCGAAACACTTCCGTCCATCCCTTTTGTCACGCAATATGAATAAAAGTTACCAGAAGGGCCAGAAAATGGCCTTTTTTTAACGGATTTTTTTAATTGTGACATACAATTTAGGCTTGATATTTCTAATGTGATATATTATTATTGCATTAAGGATATTTAAACGCTTTCAAAAATCATGATCATTCAATAAGAAAAGGGGATTGAACAGATGGGTACACTTGTATGCCAAACATGTAATTCTACTATTGATCATTTTGAAGATGAAAAAGTAACAGTACTTTACTCGAAATGTAACTGTTGTGATGACCATCATACTGCTGAAGAATTATAAAAAAGCTAATTAATAAATAAAAACAGGATTCCGCAGCCCGGAATCCTGTATTTTTTGTTTAGGCTTTGTTAAAAGTGAATGTTGATTTCCGTTCCAGGCGCTTCGCTTTCCGCGGGGCGGGCGGTGAGCCTCCTCGGCGCTAAAGCGCCTGCGGGGTCTCACCTGTCCCGCTGCTCCCGCAGGAGTCTCGCGCCTTCCACTCCAATCAACATTGTGAACAAAATCAACAATATTCTATAACGCAGCCTTTATTTAATAGCTTTATACTCTTTAATGACATGGATTGTTTTGATTTCATCGTCTTCTGGACCTTGGACAGGCAAGCCGGCTTCAAGGTTTTTGCGTATATAATGAAGATTTTCCTGTGTAATGATCTCACCAGGAATAAAAATTGGAATTCCAGGCGGGTAAACCATAATAAATTCAGCAATGATTCTACCTTCAGATTCTTCAAAAGGAATGACTTCTGTTTCGGCATAAAAAGCATCTCTAGGTGTTAAGGCAAGTATAGGAATCTCTGGAAGGAGAACTTCTACTGGTTCAAACTTTCCTGGACGATGTTGACATTCGTCTGCCAGTTCTTTTAAGGCAGTTACTAAAAGGTCTGCCTCTACTTCTGTGTCACCTAATGTGATAATACAAAGGATGTTATATAGGTCGGATAATTCCACTTCGATGTTATGTCTTTCTCTAAGCCATTTCTCTACATCATACCCGGTTAGGCCTAATTCTTTGACCGAAATAATTAGCTTAGTCGGGTCGTAATCAAAGGTTGCTTTAGACCCTAAAATTTCTTCGCCTATACAATGGAGTTGATCAATCTCATTGACTCTTTTGCGAATAGACTGGGCTAGTTGAATCGTCTTTTCAATTAAATCCTTGCCTTTTGTCGCAAGCTGCTTGCGGGCAACATCAAGAGAAGCGAGCAATAAATAGGAGGTCGAAGTTGTAGTCAGCATGCTTAATATCGATTGGACATGCTTAGCTGAAACAAGACCCTCTTTTACATTTAGAATGGAACTTTGGGTCATGGAACCGCCAAGTTTATGAACACTTGTTGCCGCCATATCTGCTCCGGCTTGCATCGCTGAAAGTGGCAGCTGATCATGAAAATGAATATGGACTCCGTGTGCTTCGTCGACAAGCACGGGAACATTATAGGAATGAGCGATTTCGACAATTTTCTTTAAATCGGCAGAAATACCAAAATAAGTGGGATTAATAACTAATACACCTTTGGCATCAGGGTGCTGCTGAAGAGCTCTTTCCACTGATTCAGTTGTAATCCCATGAGAAATTCCTAAATCGATGTCGATTTCCGGATGAATGAATACGGGTATCGAACCGGAAAAAACAATTGCCGACATAACCGATTTATGAACATTTCTTGGTACAATGATTTTCTCGCCTGGTCCACAAACGGCCATCACCATTGCAATAATGGCACCGCTTGTTCCTTGTACGGAAAAGAATGTTCGGTCGGCTCCAAAAGCTTCAGCGGCTAAATCCTGCGCTTGTTTTATGATTCCCTTCGGCTGGTGAAGGTCGTCAAGGGGCCCAATATTAATTAAGTCGATAGATAGGGCGTTATCACCTATAAATTCGCGGAATTCCGGGTCCATCCCAGCTCCTTTTTTGTGTCCGGGAATATGGAATTGAATCGGATTTCGTTTTGCATGCGCTAATAAGCCGCTAAATAACGGTGTTTGATTTTGTGACAAAGATAATTACACCTCTTTATAAAAAATACTCTAATTTAATCTGAAAAAAATAAAACAAATCGAATTATAGCACTATTCCTTTGGCTTGCAAAGAGTTAACAGAAAAAATGCAGCAGTTTGTAACTTCAAGTTAGTTTCTCAATAATAAAGGAAAAATAACCTTTTAAGCAGAATATAAAAAATAGGAGGGATTGCATTGAATTGGGAAACACGAGTTACTGAGATTCTTAATATCCAATATCCAATTATTCAGGGGGGCCTAGCATACCTAGCCTATTCTGACTTGGCAGCAGCTGTTTCTAACGCGGGTGGACTTGGTCAAATTACGGCCATGTCCTTAGCAGATCCGGATGAGCTTAGAGAAGAAATACGGAAAGTGAAACAACTGACAAATAAGCCGTTTGGCGTTAATTTTGCCATTGGGCAGCATGGTCGGCCATTTGCAGACTTTTTACAAGTTGCAATTGACGAAAGAGTTCCGGTTGTCTCGATGACCGGAGGGAATCCGGCACCGATTTTTGAGCAATTACAAGGAACTGGGATCAAAACACTTGTCCTTGTTGCGGCGAGAAGACAGGCTGTTAAGGCAGAAGAGCTCGGTGCTGATGCGGTAATGGTTGTCGGGCAGGAGGGCGGCGGACATCTCGGCAGGGATGATATTGGGACGATGGTGTTAATTCCACAAGTTGTTGATGCCGTTTCGATACCAGTGATTGCTTCCGGGGGTATCGGCGATGGCAGAGGCCTAATGGCAGCACTTAGTTTGGGTGCTGAAGGGATAGAAATGGGAACGAGATTTATTGCAACAAAGGAATGTGTTCATGCAAATGAACGATACAAAAAGCGGTTAGTGGAAGGAACGGAAACAGACACTGTTGTCATAAAGAGGACTTTGGGAACACCAGCTAGGGCACTCGCGAACAGTTGGACAGAAAAAATCCTGGAGATAGAGAAGAATAACGGGGATTACGAACAATTAAAAGATTTAATTAGCGGTATGGCGAACAAACGATACATATATGATGGTTCTGCAAGTGAAGGCTTTGCCTGGGCAGGTCAGGTGATGGGACTAATTAAAGATGTACCTACAGTTGCTGAACTGTTTGAAAGGATGATTAAAGAGGCAGGACATATTCGTGCAAAATGGGGGAAATAACGTTATCATTAGGTGAAAAAGTAAGAAGGTGAAATAATGGAGTATCAATATCCGATTGATTATAATTGGTCTACCGACGAAATTGTCGATGTGATTAAATTCTTTGAAGCGGTTGAAAAGGCATATGAAAAAGGAATTGACCGCGATGAAGTCATGAACGTTTATCGGCGTTTTAAAGAAATTGTTCCCAGTAAAGCGGAAGAAAAGACTATTTGCGGTGAATTTGAAGAAATGAGCGGCTATTCGTCTTACCGGACTGTCAAAAAAGCAAAAGAAGCTTCATCCGGGGACAAAATAAAAATGAAATAAACAAAAGCTCCCGAACAAATTTGTTTTGGGAGCTTTTGTCTATTTTATTTTCTGTGCGATTTTATAAAGCGGCGCTACTTTTTTAAAGACATCATCAATATGTTGTAATAACCCTTCAGCCCCTAATTGGACGGCTTTTTCCTTATCGATTGTATAGCCGCATAATAATTCTGCTTTTTTAACATTTTGCAAGCGTTCAAAATAGGTTCGTAAGTCGTCCTTAGAGAGTTGTCCATGTGCAATCGTTTCGGGCTTTGTATGATCTAGAGACCAAACGAAATCCTTGGGAATTTCCTTATATATTTTGGCTGTCTTTTTTAAAAATCTTGCTCCGATTTCCGCTTTTTGCGGCGCTTCATAAATCACAGCAAACCAAATAAATAAATGAGTGTTCCACAAGCCGATCTGAAAATGAGGCATCATTTTATAGCCACGGGAATTACCCGCAAATGCGACCCAGGTATCCTTTGGCGGATTTATCGTTCGCCTGGCATGCTTGGCTACATGGACAAATAATTCGTCCCCCGTAATAGCAGATAATGTTGGAGCAAAATATTGTCCGAGTCCTTCTAATTTTGGCCGAATTGTTTCTTTAAGGGCCTCCATTCTTGGCTCTAAACCATCAACTAAAAACACATCGAAATCTTCTTTTGTAAATCCAGTGAAATTCACATTAAAACCCCCAGCAAACATCTATTTTGCAATGATTGTAGCATATTGCCGAGTATACAAGAAGTATGTTGCATTTCTGGGTTAAAGCACATATTTGTTCCCACATCCTAAAATGCCTCATATTATACAGTAAAAAAACTTATCTGAAAAATTAGTATAATTCAAAGGAAGGGGAGGAAAAAAGTGAAACAATTAATGAATACATCACTAAAAAAAGCTGGAGAAAAGGAAAGAACAGCTGTATTAAGATTAGAAATGGACTATGAATTAGCGGTATTATTTGAGGCGATTGAGGAAAAGAACGAAAAAAAGACGAAAGAATGTAAACAAAAGTTAGAAAAAATCCGCCAAGAATTGTTACGATTAAAAGCACTTTGACTGCTAGTTTTGATTTTTATTAGCTAAGGGGAAGCCAAATAGAATGAATCGAAAAGGAATAATTCACGGACTTATCTAAAAACGAACTCCAAAATAGTGAGGGGAGTTCGTTTATTATTGTGTACAAGGCTAAAAGTTGATGTGTTCGGTTAATTTGTTTAAGCTATAGGTACATCAAAATATTTGTCATGCTTCATACTACATACATTGGAATTGAATTTTAAATATGTTGGCTGGAGGAGAAAAATGAATTGGGAAGACATTTATGCCCATGCACAGGAATGGGTAAAAGAAGCAGGAAATAGAATCCGTTCATCCTTTGATCAGACGCTAAATATTCAAACGAAATCAGACCCTAATGATCTTGTAACGAATATTGACAAAGAAATTGAACAATTTTTTATAAAAAAAATTAGAGGAGTTTATCCAAATCATCAAATAATGGGCGAAGAAGGTTTTGGTGACGAACTAAAGAGCCTTGAGGGAATTGTCTGGCTGATTGATCCCATTGATGGGACAATGAATTTTATTCATCAACAAAGGAACTTTGCGATCTCTCTAGCTGTTTATGAAGATGGAATAGGCAAAATCGGACTCATTTATGATGTCGTTCATGATGAATTGTACCACGCAATCCGTGGCAGTGGTGCCTATCTTAATCAAAAGGAAATTCCTGTTCTTAAAGACACAATTGTTAAGGAATCGATCATTGCCCTGAATGCAACATGGGTTATGGAGAATCATCGTATCGATCACAATTTAATGATTCCGCTTGTAAAGGACGCTAGGGGCACAAGGTCGTACGGAACAGCAGCACTAGAGCTGGTGTTCGTTGCCACTGGAAGGGTGGACGCTTATCTGTCGATGCGGCTATCGCCATGGGACTTTGGAGCAGGGGCTGTCATTATTGAAGAACTAGGTGGAGTGGTAACAAATTTACGGGGAGAAAAGCTGGATTTTCTTTCCCAAGATTCCTTATTTGCCGCAAATTCCGGCTTACATCATTCGATTCTAAAAGAATATTTAAAAGATGGAAAGTGGTAAAGAAAAGAAGCCCATTAGGCTTCTTTTTAAATTTCCCCATTCTCGCGCATTTTTCTTTTTGTCTTAAATCCCATTCCCATAACAATGACAACTGCCAGGATGGAGACAATTGCGCCGAAGATGCTCTTTGCACTTATGGCAATGCCTATCCCAATAATACTTGCTGCAGCTAAAATCGCATAAATGAGTAATGGCCATTTTACTTGATTCATTTATAAATCCCCTTAAATTTTTCTTTTATTTTAATAATACATTAAAATGCTTAGTGGTTTCCACTTTAAGTATGGTATAATATTTTAGTTGTATTTGGGAAACTAAAAATAGCTGTTATTTTTATAAAATAGGTAGGAGTGGAATTTTGAAACTAAGAGAAGATGTACGAAATATAGCGATCATTGCCCACGTAGATCACGGAAAAACAACTTTGGTGGACCAATTGTTAAAACAATCTGGAACATTTCGTTCTAATGAGCACGTGGAAGAACGTGCGATGGACTCAGGTGATATAGAAAGAGAACGCGGAATAACTATCCTTGCGAAGAATACCGCGATTCAATATAAAGATACAAGAATCAATATTTTAGATACACCAGGACACGCAGACTTTGGCGGTGAAGTAGAACGAATCATGAAAATGGTTGATGGTGTTCTGCTTGTGGTCGACGCTTATGAAGGCTGTATGCCGCAAACTCGTTTTGTGCTTAAGAAGGCTTTGGAGCAAAAAATCACTCCGATTGTCGTTGTCAATAAAATTGACCGTGATTTTGCCAGACCTGCCGAAGTAGTGGATGAAGTCATTGATTTATTTATTGAACTTGATGCATCGGAAGATCAGCTTGAATTTCCCGTAATCTACGCTTCAGGTATAAACGGTACAGCAAGTACAGATCCTGAAAAGCAAGATGAAAACATGCAGTGTTTATATGATGCAATCGTTGAATATATTCCTGCTCCTATTGATAATCACGAAGAACCATTGCAATTTCAAGTAGCTCTTCTTGATTATAATGATTATGTTGGCAGAATCGGGATTGGACGCGTTTTCCGCGGAACGATGCATGTTGGTCAACAAGTCGCATTAATGAAATTGGATGGCAGTGTAAAACAATTCCGTGTCACCAAAATCTTTGGTTTCTTTGGTCTAAAGCGGCAGGAAGTTCAAGAAGCAAAAGCAGGCGACCTAATTGCTGTTTCCGGTATGGAAGATATCAATGTCGGCGAAACAGTATGTCCGATAGAACATCAAGAAGCATTACCAGTTTTACGAATCGACGAACCAACATTACAAATGACTTTTGTCGTAAATAATAGTCCTTTTGCTGGCAGAGAGGGTAAATATTTAACTTCAAGAAAGATTGAAGAAAGACTGCGTTCCCAATTGCAAACCGATGTAAGCTTACGAGTCGATAACACTGATTCACCGGATGCCTGGATTGTTTCCGGCCGTGGCGAACTTCATTTATCGATTCTGATTGAAAATATGCGCCGTGAAGGCTATGAGCTTCAAGTTTCAAAACCTGAAGTAATTGTTAAAGTTATTGATGGCGTCCGTCACGAACCAGTTGAACGAGTACAAATTGATGTTCCAGAAGAACATACTGGTTCTGTAATGGAATCAATAGGCTCACGTAAAGGCGAAATGCTTGATATGATTAATAATGGAACTGGTCAAGTCCGCTTAATCTTTAATGTACCGGCACGCGGCTTAATTGGTTACACGACCGAATTTCTTACGATGACACGCGGTTATGGTATTATTAATCACACCTTTGACAGCTATCAGCCAATGCTGCCAGGTCAAGTTGGCGGAAGACACCAAGGTGTACTTGTCTCAATGGAATCAGGCAAAGCCTCCACTTATGGTATAATGCAGGTAGAAGATCGTGGAACGATTTTCGTTGAGCCGGGTACGGAAATTTACGAGGGGATGATTGTTGGCGAAAACACTCGTGAAAATGACATCACTGTTAATATTACCAAAATGAAGCAGGCAACGAATGTTCGGTCAGCCAACAAAGACCAAACATCGGTTATTAAAAAGCCGCGCATTATGACATTGGAAGAGTCATTAGAATATTTAAATGAAGACGAATATTGTGAGGTTACGCCGGAATCGATTCGTTTACGTAAGAAAATTCTTGATAAAAATGAACGTGAAAAATCAGCTAAAAAGAAAAAATATGCTGAATTGAGTTAAGTATAAAGGAGTGCACGAAGGATATGGAAGGATTTTCCCCTAGTCTTAGATTTTTCATTGAACTAACCGATGTAAAAACGGCTGTATGGTTACAGTATTTATATATTGTAATTTTATCGGCAATTGTATATAAGTTAGGCTTTGCAAAAAAACTGCCTCTTTTGAAAAACATAGTAATTTATTTCTGCCTCTTAATTGGCTGCTTTGTAATGCTGATTTTTTCTTATGCACTGCCAATTGCGGAAGGACTAGCGGGTGCTGCGCTTTTATTAATTATTTATAAAATCCGCTTACACCAAACGAAAAAGCAGCAGACAGAAGCAAAATAACGGGGGATACCTATATGAAATCCTTACAAGATGCACTTTATAATTGGCTTACGATAAAGGTTGTTTGTGATGCTCGTCCTGAGGATACAGCAGCAAAAGAAACACTTGAATTTTTTGATGATATGTTAACAAATCAACACCATGTTTCGAATCTCGAAACGACTACAGATGAATTGATGTATTATCTTTCATACCAGCAAGGCGAAGAAATTAAAAAAGCGCGCTATCCGCGTGAATTAATTGAAATCATGCTCGACCAAATTAATAATGAGCCTGAAAAGTATGAGAACTATCCAACAGAATAAGAAAAAAACCCGCTTGCAAATCCGTTAAGATTATTGCAAGCGGGTTTTCTTTACTTGTGTCCAGCTCCAGCGCCCTAGCGGCTATTGTCCTTCGCACTCCGCCCTACGATAAGTCAACATCGGTAAACGAAGTTCACCGTGTTTCCTTTATCTCAGTTGGAGTGCTCCAGGCCATACGCCGCTGAACAGGGCGCTTGCGCTTTTCTATTACCAATCATCTTTATCAGACTTAGCACGATATAACTTGAAATTACCTGTATCGATTCGAGCGTTTGTTTTTTCGGTTATTCTCGAGCTGCATTCATTGCACATATATGTATGGATTGGACGATTCCGCAGGCGCTTGGCTGCTAACGATTCATCTTCTATCGCTTCAATTTTATCGCAGATCACACACTTTACTCTCATTAAGGCACCTCTTTTAATTCTTTCTAAATCAGAATATTTATATTATAACATGGCAGCACATTGGCAAGTAAATCAATTGCGTTTATATTGATGAAAAAATGGGATAGTAGTAATATGAGAATATCTGTTTAAACAGAATGAAGCAAAATTAAAGGGGTTGTAAAGATGGCAAATCAAGTAGAGCCAAAGCTCATCAGTCCATTATATGAAGGGCTGCAAAAAGAACGGTTCGTAACCTTAGCAACAATTGACCATGAAACAGGAGGGCCAAACGTCAGTGCTATTTCATGGATATTAGCAAAAGATGACGGTACAATTTATTTTGCTGTCGATAATCGTTCCAGAATACTGGAAAATATTAATAAAAATGATAAAGTGGTTATCAATTTAATTGCTAACGAATCTACATATTCAATTCAAGGGGATGCCCTTGTTAAAGAAGAAAGACTACAAGATGTACCACTAAAGCTTGCCTTGGTTGAAGTTACAATTAGAGAAGTACGGGACGTTATGTTTTACGGTTCGAAAATTATCACAGAAGTTCAGTATGATAAAACATATGATAAAACTGCGGCAGAAAAGTTAGATAGACAAGTTATGGATGCAATGAAAAAAGCTTAGGATTCCTAAGCTTTTTCCATGCCCTTATTTATGATTATTTGATTGGTCTTTTTGTTCCTTTTTTAGCTTATCTTCTTCATTTGCTGGGAGCCTTTTGTCTGGTTTTTCAGTTGCATTTTTCGGGCTTGGGGTAATTAAATCCCCTGGTATTTCCGGCATTAATCGACCTGCAACATCTGCAAGCTCCTCCATAATACCTCTAATTGGCTTGCCTTTTTTAATATCCGCTTGGATTTCCTTTAACCGCTCAGTTGTGTCAGCATCTGCTACGACAACAGCATTGGCGCCATGAGGGTCTTTTTTTAAGCTTTCTGCCACAGAATACTTAATTGACCCGACTTGGGAACGGTCAAGTTTAGCATTTACGTCGATGCCGACAATCGCATATCTCCCTAATACCACTGCAGTTGCATCATTCACATCGGGAATGCTTGTTGCAAGATGAACCAGGCGCTTGGATATTTGTTGACCCGACTTGCGGTCAGCACTTTCAATATAACTGTTTTTTACATTCACTAACGAATGGTTTTCGCTTTTAGCAATTTCCTTATTTCTATTGGTATTGCATCCGCCTAAAAGCAAACATAGTGCAGCCATCATAAAGATCATCTTCATTTAAAACCCTCCAAGATGCATGATTAAAAGGTTAAATAATTACTAACGCTAGAATTTAACCATCCTTGAGTGCTTACTTACATTTATTGTGCGGAAATCCTTCTATCTTTATTCTGATTCACATATATTTTACCAAAGTCCTATAAGCGCAAATTGGTTGTTGAAACATTTTTACAATCTAGACAACAAGTGAAGCGGGAGGCGTCGCTTTGAGTAAAATATACGTGTTAGATACAAATGTCTTACTGCAGGACCCGTATTCCCTTTTTTCCTTTGAAGATAATGAAGTGGTTATTCCAGCAGTAGTTCTCGAAGAAGTGGATTCAAAGAAAAGATACATGGATGAAATCGGGAGAAATGCACGGCACGTATCGAGATTAATTGATGGTCTTAGAGCTTCAGGAAAGCTTCATGAAAAAATCCCTCTTGAGAACGGGGGAACCATTAGAATTGAATTAAATCATCGGGCTTTTCATGAGCTGCAGGAAATATTTGTTGAGAAAACAAACGATAATCGCATACTTGCGGTGGCTAAAAATTTATACTTAGAAGAACAAGCGAAGGAAAATGGCAAACCAGTAATTATAGTAAGTAAGGATGCCCTCGTGAGAGTAAAAGCAGATGCTATTGGTTTAACAGCCGAAGATTTTTTAAATGACCGAGTGGTTGAAATAGATCATATATATACAGGTTTTTTCGAGGTCCTCTTGCCAATTGAATTATTAGGCCGCTTCTATGAAAAGGGGGAATTATTCCTTTCTGAGTTTGCCAGCCATCCGTTTTATCCCAATCAATTTCTTCTGATGAAGGATGCCCTTGGCAGTTCTACATCAGCGATTGGGATGGTGGACAAAACAAGTAAGAAGGTAAAAAAATTAGCCTTAAATCAAGAGCATGTTTGGGGAATCCACTCCAGGAATGTGCAGCAGACGATGGCGATTGAATTATTGCTGCGAAAGGATATCCCGCTCGTTACCTTAACAGGAAAAGCTGGGACTGGGAAAACACTACTTGCGCTTGCTTCTGGATTAATGCAAACGGAGGATTTCAGAGAATATAAAAAGCTATTAGTGGCCAGGCCGATTGTACCCGTCGGAAAAGACTTAGGGTTCCTGCCAGGTGAAAAACAAGAAAAGCTTAGACCGTGGATGCAGCCAATTTTTGATAACCTAGAATATCTCTTTAATACAAAAAAGCCAGGCGAGCTGGATGCTATTTTAGCCGGCATGGGTTCGATTGAGGTGGAGGCATTAACATATATTCGCGGCAGAAGCTTACCTAAACAATTTATTATCATTGATGAAGCACAAAACTTAACGAAGCATGAAGTAAAAACAATCTTAACCAGGGTGGGAGAGGGCAGTAAGATTGTGTTGATGGGAGATCCGGAACAGATTGATCATCCATATCTCGATGCCTATAATAATGGTCTTACCTTTGTTGTTGAAAGGTTCAAGGACCAAGATATTTCAGGACATGTTAAACTATTAAAAGGAGAACGGTCAGGCTTGGCAAGGCTGGCGGCTGACTTGTTATAAAAAAGGCGGGTGCCGTAATGGCACCCGTCTTATTTTACTGTAAAGCCTCTTACATTTTTAATCGGATTCTGCTGATTGGTGCCATCACCGAAGTAGACATGAACCGGTCCATCAGCATTTAACGGTTTGCCTGTATCTGAGAAAGCCAAGATTAAATCACATGCACTTTCAAAAGGTACTTCGTATTCCCCATCTGTACTATGAATGACCAATGTATTTGCCTCATCAGCAGGCTCGGAATTTACTAAAAAAGGTTTGAAAGGAATTCCGAATGTCCCAGTTAATACTTTTTCCTTTTCAAATTTTTTTTCTGTTTTTAACGTCGGAGGATAAATGGCTCCCTCCATAATTTCGCGGTCCCAGTGTTTTGAAACAGTCTTCGTATAATCTTCCAATGAATCAGAGTTTCCTTTTTTTGTTGAAAAATAAGTAGTTAAATCGATGCGCCGGTCATCAAAAATCCAAACGCTTGGTTCAAGCGTAATCGTATACTTTACTTTCCCGGATATGATCAAAATAGTTTCCATCTTTCCTACCTCCTAAAGGCTAACATGAATAAGTATAACTTTTTTTAGAGTGAAT
The DNA here is from genome assembly GCF_044754175.1 of Neobacillus sp. NPDC093127. Taxonomy (NCBI): domain Bacteria; kingdom Bacillati; phylum Bacillota; class Bacilli; order Caryophanales; family Bacillaceae; genus Neobacillus; species Neobacillus sp. NPDC093127. The sequence continues at coordinate 553,308 of NZ_JBIVOP010000001.1, read as the reverse complement.
GTCATAAAAGTAACTCCTGTATAGTAATATCTTCATTGTTCTTGCAATTTTCGCTTGTAAACGGTAAAATTTATAGATAAGTTGAATTATCGCTCTGAATTGGGGGGATTAATGTTGGCGTCTGAAATAATCGTGAATCACCAGGAAAAAGCCTATGCCTTATTGCAGGCTGACGCTGAAAAGATATTAAAGCTTATCAAAGTACAAATGGACAATCTCACGATGCCTCAATGCCCTCTTTATGAAGAGGTGTTGGATACACAAATGTTTGGCCTGTCGAGAGAAATAGATTTTGCTGTCCGTTTAGGCTTAATAGATGGTAAGGATGGAAAAGCGATTTTAGATCAATTAGAGAGTGAATTATCTGCGCTTCATGATGCATCCTTAAGAAAATAAGAAAAATGAACTCAAACAATAACGATGAATTGTTTGAGTTTTTTATTTTCTAACTTAGATATCAGAATATTCTTTATTAAATTTTTATAACAAATAAACTTTCCTCAAGTCATATCATTCGTTTTCTATTATAATAGAGTAGAGTTTATCAATTTTGAAAATGAGGACAACCTAAATGATTAAAAAAATAGTGAAGTCATATGATTATACGTTAATTATAGCTATTATCCTTTTATGTGCTTTTGGTTTAGTTATGATTTACAGTGCCAGCATGGCATGGACTGTTCAATATTATAAAAAGCCAAGTGATTTCTATTATCAAAGGCAAAAATTGTTTTTATTAGCTTCTTCTTTTGTCTTTATTTTTTGTGCAATTGTTCCATATAAAATGATGCAATTTACAAAATGGTTTCTCGCCCCAATGGTTTGTATATCTATTTTTGGTCTTTTAGGCTTGGATGTTTTTGGACATGTCGCCGGCGGTGCACAAAGCTGGTATCAAATTGGTCCGTTTAAAATCCAGCCATCTGAGTTTGTAAAGCTTATTGTCATCATCTATTTGGCTGCTGTTTACGCAAAAAAGCAGGCATATATTAATCAATTTAATAAAGGAGTCCTGCCTCCATTAGTATTTCTGTTTATCGTTTGCGGTTTAATTATATTACAGCCTGATTACGGTACTGCCTTTATTATCGCCGTAATTGCGGTCACCATTATTTTTGCATCCGGAATGAATTTTAAAAGTATTTCGAAATTAATCATCATGGCTCTTATTGTCCTCCTGCCGATTGTTTTTGTTGCTAAAGATAAAATACTTTCTGAGAAGCGTGCAAACCGATTTGCTGTCTTAGATAATCCTTTTGCTCCGGAACTCGTAAATGATGCAGGCTTTCACTTAGCCAACTCCTACATCGCTATTGGTTCAGGTGGTGTCAATGGTCTTGGTTTAGGAAAAAGCATCCAAAAGCTCGGTTATTTGCCTGAAGCACATACAGATTTCATTATGGCAATCATTGCCGAAGAATTAGGTATTTGGGGAGTAAGCTTCGTTATTATTCTTTTGGCTTATATCGTCTTAAGAGGAATTTATATTGGTTTACAATGTAAGGATCCTTTTGGGAGCCTGCTTGCGATAGGGATTTCTAGTATGCTTGGTATTCAATCATTTATCAATTTGGGGGGGATATCAGGAGTTATTCCGCTTACAGGTGTACCGCTGCCATTTATCAGCTACGGCGGTTCCTCGGTGTTAATGCTTGCTGCCGCGGCTGGAATTCTCGTAAATGTTTCGATGTTTACGAAATATGAAAAAACATACAAAACTAAACAGGTACAAGAGAACAAAAAGAAACAACAGCGAGACGGAAAGGTTTTCTATATTTAATGTTAAATGAAAAAAATTAGCTGCCGGGTGTAACCCGGCAGCCTTTTTATCGATGATTTCTTTTTGACCTTGAGTATAACAAGAGAAAATAACTTAATACACCAAACAAGCAAGTAATAAAGAAGGCGTGCATTAGTGCGATGTACAAATTTAATCTGCTGAAAATAATGAAAGCACCTGCAATAACCTGTAATGAAACGAGAATGAAAGAGATAATCCATCCCCAATATAAAACCTTTTGCTCTTTGTAACGGCGAATGGTCAAAATAAAAATGTAAGTTATCCAGATAAAGATTAAACCCGCTGCGGCCCGATGTCCCATTTGCACCCATTCATACATGTTAGCAGGTAAGGAGGGGGCGTCATTTAAGCATAAAGGCCAATCACGGCAAACGAGGCTTGCCTTTGTGTGACGGACCAATGCCCCCGTGTAAATGACCAGATAACTATAGATGGAAACACCGATAATATGAAAGCCCATTCTCTTATCAATATAAACTTTTTCTGCATCAAACTTCTTATCAATTTCAAATATAAGCAATGTCAGCAAAAATACTGATGCAAATGAAATCAGCGAAATGCCAAAATGCAGGGCAAGGACAAACCCTGATTGTCCCCATTTTACTGCTGCCGCCCCAATTAAACCTTGTAAAAGTAAAAAGAAAAACGAGAGAAAGGAAAGGAATTTGGTTTCTCTAATATGTCCAATCGCCTTCCAGGACCATATCGAAAGGATGAGAACCAAGACTCCTACTACCCCTGAAACTAGTCTGTGTGCAAGCTCAATGACTAACTCCGGGGATATTTCTAATGGAAGAAATTTACCATGGCATAAAGGCCAGGATCTCCCACAGCCCATCCCTGATCCAGTTTTTGTAACTAATGCCCCGCCAAGTAAAACTATTATCATTCCGATGGTGGTCGCAATCGCCAGCCACTTCAAAGAACGTCGCAAAAAACTCACCTCTTATAAAAGTTCGATAATTTGTCAAAAAAAAATCTTGACAGTATAATGGAGAAAAAAGTAGAAGGATAAAAAGTACCTACTCATCATAACGAATTCCCAAGGAAAAGAACAGAAATTCAGCTTAAATTTTGCAAGGTAAATTAAAGCCGAAGATAGACTACTCGATAACGTTTATTTTCCACTATTATTATAGTGGAAAACGTTGAAACTTCCATCATAGTCTGTTAGTAATATTAATAGAAGGATTATTATTTGTAGGATTGCTTATATTTTTCCAAATTAGCCGGTCTAAAATCCGATAATGAAAGATAAGAAATTTTCAGACACAATTTAGTCAAAAATTATTCAAAAAAAGTTCACAAAAATATCGGAAAGTGTGATTTAATATACAGAGAAAGTGTTTTATAAATCACTATATTTTTTTAAAACGGACAATTAAGTATCGATAACCCTCAAATGGTGAATATTTGTTAATAAGGATTAGGAGGAGAAATAAATGTCCAACTCTAAGGCTTATGGAGAAGCAGCCATAGAAAATGGTGCTGGAAGCCTGAACTCTACAATAGAAAAAACCTCTTTATTGAAAGACTTTACGGCCTTAATCAAAATTGGGATTGTTAATTCAAATCTAATAACCACTTTTACTGGATTATGGCTTGCACTTCATTTTACTGGTCAAAGCTTCCTAAATAATTTAGATATCGTGTTTTTTACGGTTGCAGGTTCTTCCCTAATCATTGCAGGGTCATGTGCTATAAATAATTATGTTGATCGAGATATTGATCATTTAATGGAAAGAACGAAAGCAAGACCAACAGTTACTGGAAAAGTGCTTCCTGTGAAAGTTCTCCTCTTAGGTATTATCTTGATTGGACTGGGAACACTGTTTTTATTCTTTACAACGATGACTGCAACAGTAATTGGACTGCTTGGAGTTTTTAGTTATGTTTTCTTGTACACGTTATGGTCTAAGCGGCAGTTGGTTTCTAACACCATTATTGGAAGCATCTCAGGCGCAGTGCCGCCGCTAATCGGCTGGGCTGCTGTAGATGCAAACCTTGATATCATGGCATGGGCATTGTTTGTCCTTATGTTTGTTTGGCAGCCTCCGCATTTTTACGCTCTCGCCATGAGGAGAGTAAAAGAATACAGAGCAGCTGGAGTGCCAATGCTGCCTGTAGTGAAGGGTTTTAAAACAACTAAAATCCACATCGTAGTTTGGGTTGCGGCACTATTGCCAATCCCATTTTTTCTAACCAACTTAGGAATCCCATTTCTAATTCTTGCAACCGTATTAAATATCGGCTGGCTTGCATTAGGGATTTATGGATATAAGATCAAAGATGACATTAAGTGGGCAAAACTAATGTTTGTTTATTCATTGCAATATTTAACTATTATTTTTGTGGCGATGGTCATTGTTACATTAATTTAGTTTTGTTTCACGATTCTTTTCTGTACTGGAAAAGAATAATCTACATACTTCTTTGATCAACCAGAAAAAATTTACAATTTAAAAGTGAAAGAGGGGTTTGATTTAGCTATGAAAAGGCTTGCAAAATGGCGCCTATTATCGTTATTTGCGGTTTTAGCGCTTGTGCTTTCCGGATGCCGCGGTGAAAATTTTGTTTCGGCGTTAAGGCCTGCCGGTGAAGTTGCAGATATGCAATTTGATTTAATGAAGCTAAGTACGTATGTTATGGTCGGGGTAATCCTTGTCGTAATGATTATTTTTGTGATCATCTTTTTCCGCTTTAGACGAAAAGATGATAACGATGAAACAATTCCTAAACAGGTGGAAGGAAGTCATAAACTAGAAATTCTATGGACCTCTATTCCGATTCTTTTACTCTTAATCCTGGCTGTTCCAACTGTTTCTGCTACATTTAACCTTGCAGATGTTTCACCAATGGAGAAGAAAAATTCAAAAGCTCTTGTTATTAATGTTCGTTCCCATTTATATTGGTGGGATTTTGAATATCCAGGTCAGAAGCTGGTAACAAGCCAGGAACTGGTTGTTCCAACGAATGAAAGAGTTTATTTTAACCTTAAATCATTAGATGTAAAACATTCTTTCTGGATTCCAGCCGCTGGTGGTAAATTAGATACCAATACGGATAATATCAATAAATTTTGGTTAGAGTTTGATGACAAGCGTTCAAATGAAGCTGGAAACCTTTTCTATGGAAAATGTGCTGAGCTTTGCGGTCCATCACACGCATTGATGGACTTTAAAGTAAAAGCAATCAGCCGTGATAAGTTCGATGCGTGGGTTACGGCAATGCAGGATATAAAAGAACCGCAAAAAGCACAAAGTGATTTGGCTGTTCAAGGTCAAGATATTTTTAATAAAAGCTGTATCGGCTGTCATGCTGTGACACCTGAAAACAAAATGCCTGATACTGCGCGACAAGCGCCAAACTTAACCAACTTTGGTGACCGCTCTCGGATTGCCGGTATTTTAAAACATGATAAAGAAAAATTAAAACAGTGGATCAGTAATCCTGAACCCTATAAACCAGGCAACTTGATGACTGGAAAATATGGTGAGATGTCTCCTCAAGAGCTCGACGCATTAGCAGAGTATTTAATGGGCTTGAAGGTTCAGGAATAATAGGGGAATTGGTTGAAAGGGAGGTAAAATTGTGAGTACCATTGCTCAAAAAAAGGGATTTGGCGGAACGTTATGGGACTTTTTAACAACAGTTGACCATAAAAAAATTGCCATCCTATATCTTATTGCAGGTGGATTTTTCTTCGTTGTCGGCGGACTTGAGGCTGTATTCATCCGAATTCAACTTGCAGTGCCAAACAATGATTTTGTAAGTGCTGGAGCATTTAATCAAATTATTACGATGCACGGAACAACGATGATTTTCTTAGCAGCCATGCCGCTTTTATTTGCCTTTATGAATGCGGTTATGCCGCTTCAGATTGGTGCTCGTGACGTAGCATTTCCGTTTGTAAATGCACTTGGATTTTGGTTATTCTTTTTCGGTGGAATATTCCTTAACCTTTCATGGTTTCTAGGCGGAGCACCAGATGCAGGCTGGACATCATATGCTTCCCTTGCGATTCATTCTAAAGGTCATGGCGTTGACTTCTATGTCCTCGGGTTGCAGATAGCCGGTCTTGGAACGCTGATAGGTGGAATAAACTTCCTGGTAACGATTATTAATATGCGTGCACCTGGTATGACGTATATGAGGATGCCGTTATTTACCTGGTCTACCTTTGTTGCTTCAGCGATGATTTTATTTGCTTTCCCGCCATTAACTGTCGGCTTGACATTAATGATGTTTGATCGTTTATTCGGCGCTAATTTCTTCGAAGTGGCAATGGGTGGTAACACTGTAATTTGGGAACATCTTTTCTGGATCTTCGGTCACCCTGAAGTTTACATTTTGATACTGCCGGCTTTCGGTATTTTCTCGGAAATTTTCGCTATCTTCTCCAGAAAACGTCTATTTGGTTATTCATCCATGGTCTTTGCAACCGTGTTAATTGGTTTCTTAGGGTTCATGGTATGGGCTCACCATATGTTCACAACTGGTTTAGGGCCGGTTGCTAATGCTATATTCGCAGTTGCTACAATGGCGATTGGTGTACCAACTGGTATTAAAATATTTAACTGGCTGTTTACGATGTGGGGCGGCAGTGTTAAGTTTACGACGCCAATGTATTATGCCTTCGGCTTTATCCCATCCTTTGTATGCGGCGGGGTAACAGGGGTTATGGTTGCGACGGCAGCTGCCGACTACCAGTATCATGATACGTATTTTGTTGTTGCTCACTTCCACTATGTTATTGTTGGTGGTGTTGTATTGGCGATTCTTGCAGCTACCCATCTATGGTGGCCGAAAATGTTTGGTACGATGTTAAATGAAACATTAGGAAAGATTACCTTCTGGTTCTTCTTTATTGGTTTCCATTTAACATTCTTTATCCAGCATTTCTTAGGTCTTTGGGGAATGCCGCGCCGAGTGTTTACTTACCTTCCTGGGCAGGGATTCAATGCCTCTAACATGGTAAGTTCAATTGGTGCCGCCTTTATGTCAATCGGTGTTCTTGTACTGCTCTATAACATCATAATGACACAAGTGAAAAATGTTAAAGTGGGTAACGATCCATGGGGAGATGGAAGAACACTTGAATGGGCAATTCCATCACCACCGCCATTTTACAACTTCAAGCAGCTGCCGCTTGTTCGCGGGTTAGATGCTTTATGGTTAGAGAAAATGGCTGGTAAAAAAGGCATGACACCGGCTGAACCGCTAGGCGATATTCATATGCCGAATGCGTCATTCATTCCGTTTATGATTTCGTTTGGATTATTTATTGCCGCTTTCGGAGCGATGTATCATAAAGATTATTCATGGGGACTCCCAGTCATCATTTTGGGCTTACTCGTGACCTTTGGATCAATGTTCTTACGTTCTATTAAAGATGATCATGGCTTCCATATCCACAAGGAAGACTTAGTAGAAGATACTGAGAAGGGGGTTAAGGCATAATGCACGCTGAAGAAAAAATGACGCATGAAAAATGGCCTGCTGCGCCGGAGAAAACAACCCTTGAGGCAAAAAATAAATTCATAGGATTTTGGTTATTCTTAGGGGGAGAGACAACCCTGTTTGCCTCTCTCTTCGCTACCTACCTTGCATTAAAGGATAAGGTTCCAAGCACCGAAGCGGCTTTAGCAAAGGATTTATTTGATTTACCATTAACATTTGTCGCGACAATGCTTCTTTTAACAAGTTCGTTAACAAGTGTTTATGCAATGTATCACATGAAAAACTTTGCGTTTAAAAAGATGATGGTTTGGCTAGGGCTAACGGTATTATTAGGTTTCGGTTTCCTTGGGACTGAGGTTTATGAGTTTAGCCATTATGTGCACACATATAAGCATACCTTTACAAGCAGTGCATTCGGGTCTGCCTTCTATACATTAGTTGGTTTTCACGGTGCACACGTAGCCTTTGGTTTATGCTGGATTTTATCATTAATGATCCGCAACTCTAAACGTGGCTTAAGTCTTTACAATGCACCAAAGTTTTATGTCGCAAGTCTTTACTGGCACTTTATCGACGTAGTCTGGGTGTTTATCTTTACAGTAGTTTATTTAATGGGAATGGTGGGATGAACTGATGACAAATCAACAGTTAAATTCAGGTAACCCAAGTGTTGACATTGAATATCGCCGCCGCAAGAATGCGGAGGAAATGAGATATCAAGTTGTTTCGTTTTCGTTAATGATTTTCCTAACCTTAATTGCGTTTGCTTCAGTGGCAATGAAGGGTTTTACCTCATGGTTTACCGTGCCGTTTATCTTGCTTTTAGCGGTCGTACAGGTAGTGTTTCAGTTGTTTTATTTCATGCATATGAGCCATAAAGGTCATGAAGCTCCACAATTGTTTTTGTTTTCTGGAGTGTTAGTTGCAATGCTTACTGTATTGACATTTGTTACCATCATTTGGTGGTAAGTCCAAAAGAAAATCGGCGTTTTGCCGATTTTCTTTGTTAAGAAGGTAAATACCATATCTTTGCTTACTGTTTTTTTAATGGGTATAATGAAGACAGGATTCTTTTACTATATTTCGAGGTGAGATTTGGTGCTTACATTAAATATTTTTGGTTTTAAAGCCCTTTGGAGCCCGTATTTTTTATTATTTATACTTGCAGTTATAGCTGCCTATTTTTTCATTACCGTTAAATTAAGAACAAGATTTCATGGTAGTGAGCCGTTAACTGTAAAACAAGCCTCATTGTTTTTAACTTCGATGGCTATTCTTTATGCTATTAAAGGCTCTCCGCTGGATTTAATGGGACATTTAATGTTTTGGGTCCATGGAATAACCATGGTTGTCCTAGTATTATTGCTGCCGCCATTGTTCATTAAAGGGATTCCAGCATGGCTTTGGAGAAGCATATTAAAAATTAACGTTCTTAATGCTTTATTCAACTTATTTACCAAGCCAGTTATCGCAGTTCTGTTATTTAATGGTCTTTTTTCTTTCTACCATATACCGCTAATTTTTGATCATATCATGCAAAATCGCTTTTACCATGGAGGCTATTCTTTCCTTTTATTCGTGGCGGCAATTTGTATGTGGTGGTCATTAATCAGCCCTCTTCCGGAATATAAGCCATTAAGCGGAATTAAAAAAGTAGCTTTTTTATTCGCAAACAGTATGTTAATCACACCCGCTTGTGCACTGATTATTTTTTCAGATTCTTCATTATATGCAACCTATCATGACCCGGAAGTTTGGGGTCAGGTTATGAGTTTATGTGTTGGACCTTCCACATTTTCAAATTTGAATCTAAGTGGACCAGAGTTGTTTAGCTCGATGTCATTGGTCGATGACCAAAGGCTAGGCGGTGTAGTGATGAAAATTATTCAGGAAATCATTTATGCTGTTGTGTTAGCCCAAGTATTTTTTGAATGGTATCGTAAAGATCAGGAAGACTCAGAACGAGAAATGAACAATTTCTTAAATCCAACACCTGCAGAATAACCTCCATTTGTATGGAGGTTTTTTTAACGGATTATCGGAATTAATTGATAAAGATAGGGAACTGGATTAATATTAAGGGAGAATATATTAAAGTGAGGAAATTTGAATGAATTCTTTACCCATTTTACCAACGATAAGTACTACTTTCATTGTTTTAAGTGCCATAACGGTAGCCATTGGCTGGTGGCAAATAAAACAAAGGAAAATTGAAGCCCACAAAAAGACGATGTTTTTTGCCGCTGTTTTTGCTCTTATCTTTTTTATTATTTATGCATCACGGACTATTTTTATCGGGAATACTGCTTTTGGCGGTCCGGACAATATCAAAATCTATTACACCATCTTTTTAGTTTTTCATATCACGTTAGCTACCATTGGAGCGGTATTCGGGGTTGTTTCGTTACTGACAGGATATAAAAATAAACTGTCCATCCACCGCAAGCTTGGCCCGATAACGAGTTTCATTTGGTTCTTTACTGCAATTACTGGGGTGGTTGTTTATTTATTATTATATGTGTTCTACAAAGGCGGAGAGACCACATCAATGATAAAAGCGATTCTCGGACTATAATTGAAAGACGCATGAAAATATTCATGCGTCTTTTCTGTGTTTATAGTGCAAATTGGCTAACTTCTTCTTTCACTGTCTCGAGAATCTTTTTACAAGAGTTTACAAGAGAAGTCGGGAAGTTTTCACCTTCACCATATTCGACGCCATGCGGATAATAATGCTTTCCTAGGAATGGTGTCATTAATTGAATCGTTGCCTTGAAAGTATCAACGTCTCCTTCAAGCGCATAACCTTGAACCCGGAGGTAAAATACACCTTCTTTTAATTCAAACTTGCGATCATATGTAACACGTTCGTAGTCCCATTGACCTGCACGTACTAAACCGTGTTTTTCCATTACTTCATCTAAACGGTTTAAATCTGCCTTTAACTTTTCAATACCCGTATTCTCGAATTTCATCAAAAATCCCTCCTAAAACGATTGCCATTATCACTATGTTACCCATTTTTGATAGTACAGCAAGTATAATTCATTTTAATAATAGTTGAAAATGTTACAACTTGCAATGGATTCATGAAGCGAATAAAACAATCATCCTTGGAAACCCTATAAATTGTTAATAGCGATTAAAAAAAAGGGGCGATACAATGGGAACAATTCGTGATATTATGACTGATGAGATTGAGTGCTGTACATTATTAGATAATGTTTTTGAAGTTGCCGTGAAAATGAAGGAACTAAATGTGGGTGCCATACCAATTGTTGATCAAGATAAACTAGTTGGAATGATTACAGACCGAGATATTGTGATAAGAGGCGTTGCAGAAAAACACCCCGGTTCAACAAAAGTAGAAGCGATCATGAGTAACGACCTGATAACTGTTACGCCAGATACCTCTAGTAAAGAAGCGGCAAAGGTAATGGCGGAGCATCAAATCCGAAGATTACCAATTGTTGACGATGGTAAGTTAATTGGAATCGTTTCACTTGGTGATTTTGCCATTAATGAATTAACCGACGACCAGGCAAAGGAAGCACTGTCGGAAATATCCGAACAAAATTATAATGGTGTTCAACATTAAAAAACAGATTCACTAAAATAGTTTTTTTAATAGGCTGTGTTAAAGAATATTGTTGATCTTGATCACAATGTTGATTGGAGTGGAAGGCGCGAGACTCCTGCGGGAGCAGCGGGACAGGTGAGACCCCGCAGGCGCGCAATTCGCCGAGGAGGCTCACCGCCCGCCCCGCGGAAAGCGAAGCGCCTGGAACGGAAATCAACATTCCCTTTTAACACAGCCTTTCCATAAACAAGGTACACACTGTACCTGTTTTATTTCGTTAATGACTATTACTAATCATGATATAGATGATATAATTATTTTATCATCTATTAAATGATAGAAAAGTAATAGAGAGGGTGTAGACCTCTGCGAACACTTAGTCGAATTCTGATACTTTCGGTAATTTTCTTAACAATTGGTTTTTATGTTAACATAAATGAAAAAAATGAAAATAATGTTTTGATAAGGGAAGATCATACTTCGGAAATGAAGCCATCTTTACCTGCGTCCGATAATAAGCCAACCAAAAAAACTGTTTCTGAAAAACCAAAAGAGGGATTAGCATTATTAATCGGACAAGATATCACAGCTTTAGAAAAACAACTTGGCACACCAGCACGGATTGATGAATCGATGTATGGTTTTCAATGGTATATTTATAATCAGGACTACAGCCATTATGTTCAGGTAGGTGTTGAAAATAAGCTGGTTGTAACGATTTATGCTGTTGGAGAAAGTCTGGATGTTGCTCCATTTGAAATCGGACAGCCTGTGGAGGAAATATTTAATACCCAATATATCGATACAAATATAAATCTTGATATAAACGGAAATTCCTATCGTTTTGAACTGAACGATAACGATCTAAACCTTCGTCCAATGGTTCAATTAGGTGATATTTATGTTCAGCTCTATATTGATAAGTTTACTGGGAACCTTTCAAGTGTGCGTTTTTTGAACACACAAACATTGATTAAACAACGACCATATGAGCTTGTCTACAGCGGTGAATTAATTGAGCCTCCTGCACCAAGTGAGGATACGTGGAAAATTATTGAATACGGTACGGCAAAGGAAATTTTTGATATTACCAATGTTTTACGAATGAGGCATAACCTAAAACCACTGATATGGGACGAGATTACGGCTGAAGTCGCATTTGGACATAGCAAGGATATGTTTGAAAACAATGATTTTTCCCATACATCCAAGAAATTCGGCGACCTCGACACTCGATTAAAGGCAGCGCAAGTCGACTTCGTGGCTGCTGGTGAAAATATTGCAGCAAAATATACGGATGGGCCGGCTGTTGTGGAAGGCTGGCTGAATAGTAAAGGTCACCGGGAAACATTATTAAATAAGGATTATTCGCATCTTGGAGTAGGGGTATTTCAAAAGTACTACACACAAAACTTTATTCAAAAAGTGGAGCCATAAAAAAGGTGACAATCCTGTCACCTTTTTTCCATTTCATAATGATTAAATATAAATTTGTTTCCTTCCCAGCTGCCATAAACAAGGATTACTTTCCCGACAGAAAACGACTCGATTTTTATATCTTTAACAATCGGCGTTACCTTTTTGGCGGTAATTAATTTTGTGTCTGTTTGGAGGTTAATTGTCTGTACAAATATGTAACGATGGTAATAAAACCGTTGCTTATCCTCCACAATACTTTTAATTTTCCCTGTTAAAACGGCTTCTTCCCTTACATTACCAACAGCAAGCCATTTCTCATCCTGTTCCTTCATTTCTTTTCTAGTCAGCCAAAAAAAGTATAAACAAATGATTGGGATAACAATCGCGGTGACCATTATCGATCAGACCCCTCGATTTATTTTTTAATGATAAAAAAAGTCCCTGTTGCATAGGCGATTTTTTTCCCATCACTACGAAAAGCTTCCCCGGATATAACATATGTTTTACTTCCTTTATGAATAATTTCAGCTTTACAGCGGAGTGATTCGCCTATTCCCGGTGCGATGTAATGGATATTTAGCTGATTCGTTACAGCTCCAAAGCCCTCGGGAAGCAGGTAATTTACTAAGCTTCCCATCGCAGTATCCAGAACCGTCGCGGTAATCCCGCCATGAATAATGTTTAGATTATTATTAATAATCGGATTAATCGGAATCGTAATCTCACAAGATTCTTGGTCCATCGTTCTTTCCATTTGGAGGATCCCATCAATAAACGTGCTCTGCTTTCGATTAATTTTCTTTTGGACTGCTCCTAATAGGCAGGAGAGAGCATTTAAATCTATCTCAGAGCCATTTTCGATACATGATTCTAATAATTGACGTAATTCGTCTTTCATTCCCTTTACCTCTTTCATTTCGTTTTCTTTTGCTATCTTACCATTCACAAGGATAATTATAAATATTTTCGTATCCATTTGAGTTTTCACCTTTCTCCATTTCCTACATATTGTATTATTGGCGATGAATATGGGCAGAGGTGAAAAGTATGACGCAAAAAAAATTGCACCCTTCCGTGCTAAAGTTCAAAGAATTCGTAAAGAATAATCCGAAAGTCATCCAAGAGGTTCGGAAAGGGAAGGCGACCTGGCAAGAATTATATGAAGATTGGTACCTATTAGGCGAGGAAGATAAGCGCTGGGAATCAATTGGAACAGAAACTGAATCAGAACCTGAAACCAACACCGAGGCCAAGGGTGATTGGATGTCCAATATCATGGGAATGGTCAAGAAAATGGATCCAAATCAAATGCAAAATCATATTACTAACTTAAGTCAGGCGTTAGGAGCTATTCAGGGTGTTATCGCACAATTTCAAGGGGGTAATCCAACGGCAGGTGCCGTAAAGCCGCCAGAAGGGCCAAAGAATCCCTTTGTATTTAGAAAAGATTAATGGAGGGGAATCTTAACCGATGCGAAGAGAAGTACTAGAGTATATAGGACAACAGAAGGACCTAAAGCAATTTTTACGGGAACAGCCTCACTGGTATCGGAAGCTGTCAAGAAATCCATATGATATACAGTCTCTTGAAGTTGCATCATTACATTATTACAAAAAAACGATTCCTGATCAGGTCGAGAAATTCTCAAGCGGCGTCCAAATGGCGAATATGATGTATCAAATGTTTCAGGTAATGAAGACTCAAAATTAACAAAGGACCACATTCAAGCAGATGTGGCCTTTTTTTAATGACGTAACAAGACTAAAAAATATAAAGGAGGCGAACAATACTGGAAAGAAGGAGTGATTGGTGTGAAAGGGGTAATTCCTAAAGCTCTAATTTTACTGTTAATGGGAATCGCAATAGGATGTCAAAAGGATTTGCCAAAGCCTGAAACGAAACCAAAAGTCGTGATAATTGAACAAACAAATAAGAACCAGTTCGAAATTTTACCGGTTTATAACCAAAATTCTAAAGAAATACCGTCTTTAATCGTGAGCCATAAAACAAGAGGAAGTCAAGTGATGGTCGAGTGTATCGTTACCGGAATTAGCTTCCGTGAATCTGACCGCACTAAGGAAAAGGTTGGCAAAATGGTTGTTTGGATCGATGGGAAAAGAACATCTGAAGCCTCCGCAGCAGCCTTTATTATTAAAGGACTATCACCGGGAAGCCACAAATTAAAGCTCGAAGTTGTTAAATTAAATAATGAACCATACGGATTAGCAAAAGAATTTATGGTAAATATCCCTAAGTAAAAGGTAATTTTCGCTTTCTCCAATTATTAATGTTAAAATGTTTTTGGAGGTGGGCGTACATGCTTGCTACGTTAGAGAGAATCGAACTATTGGAAAATGCTGAATACTTAGCCAGGATGGTCTTAGAATCCGATATAGCAGAACAATACCAAATTTGTTTATATAAAATGAGAAAAAACAAGGAAACACAGCGGAAGATAAAGCAATTCGTCAACCTAAAGGAACTTTATGAAGAGGTTCAGCGCTTTGGCAAATACCACCCTGATTATAAACGGGTCATGATGCAAATTCGCGAATTTAAACGGGAAATGGATTTAGATCCCCTTGTTGCCGAGTTTAAGATAGCTGAAAATGATTTGCAAGGCCTCTTGGATGAAATCAGTATGTTGGTTGGCGGCGCAGTTTCCAGCCATATTAAGGTACCAACAGGCAACCCATTTTTCGATACGAAGTCTAGTCATGGCAGCGGCTGCGGCGGCGGAGGAAGCTGCGGTTGCGGGTGATAAGAAAAGCGCAAGCGCCCTGTTCAGCGGCGTATGGCCTGGAGCGCTCCAACTGAGATAAAGGAAACACGAAGAGCGTAAGCGATTCGATGTTGACTTATCGTAGGGCGGAGAGCGAAGGACACTAGCCGCTAGGGCGCTGGAGCTGGACAATTCTCAAAGTCAAAAATTTATCCTTTCTTATCTTTCAAGAAAAGCAGCAAAAAAGTTTGAATTGATAAAGTTTGTTTTAATATGCTAAACTTATGTAAAATGATGGTTTTGCTGAAGGGGAAAAAAGTATGTTTGTTCAAAGGCAAGGATTAGTTGTTTGGCTTTATTCATTAAAACAAGCTAAAATGCTAAGGCGCTTCGGAAATGTACATTACGTGTCAAAAAAGCTGAAATACGTCGTCTTATATTGCAATCAAGAAGAGCTAGAGGGAATTATGGAAAAGTTAAATTCCTTTTCATTTGTAAAAAAGGTAGAACCCTCCTATAAACCATTCTTAAGAATGGAATATGAGAATTCAGCACCAGATAAAGCGAAGGAATATGATTATAAAATGGGTATTTAAAAGGTGGGGCTCCCCTGAGCCTCACCTTTTTGCTGTGATGAAATATTTATTTGAGCGGGAAAATTTATTAAAAGTACGTATAAGCTTTTTGGTTGTGGAAATAATGTTAGTAACAACATCAATTCGAGGATGTTGTTGCCAACCGCGGAGAAGACTTACGTTTCCCCATAAGTTCTTCCTCCGGTTTCTCCTCTCCCTTTGCCTTCTATCCTTTATGAGGATGTGGAAGGACCCTGCAGAATTTTTCTGCAGGGTTTTTTTTTCAACTGATTTGTGTACTTTTTGTAAATTATGATAGGATGGATAAAGAAATGGGATTTAATAAAAAAATGTGGTGATATGTTAGTGAGAGTGGTGTCAGGAGTTTGTAAAGGAAGACCCCTTAAGGCGGTACCTGGAAATTCAACCAGGCCGACTACGGATAAAGTAAAGGAAGCATTATTTAATATGATTGGACCTTATTTTGACGGGGGAATAGGCTTAGATTTATTTGCCGGCAGCGGGGGATTAGGTCTGGAGGCATTAAGCCGTGGATTGGACAAGGTTATTTTTGTTGATCGTGATGCAAAAGCGATTCAAGTGATCCATGAAAATATTCAGGCCTGTAGATTTGAAGAACAAACAGAGGTCTATCGTAACGACGCAAGACTAGCATTGAAGGCGCTTATTAAACGAGAAATGAGCTTTGATTACATATTTTTGGACCCGCCCTATAAATTACAACAGCTGGTCAGTTTGATGGAGAAAATCGATAACCATGATTTAGTAAAACCTAACGGAATTATTGTCTGTGAGCATAGTTTTGACGTCGGATTACCGCAAATGGCTGGTCGATTTAAGCAAATGAAACACGAAAGGTATGGAGTTATTGCTGTGACGATTTATATGCGAAACAATGGAGATTAAGGGGGAGACATTTTGTCAAGCATTGCTGTTTGTCCAGGGAGTTTTGATCCAATTACCTATGGCCATGTAGATATCATTCGCAGAGGGGCACAGGTTTTTGATAAGGTATATGTTGTTGTTCTGAATAATTCAGCAAAAAATCCGCTGTTTACTGTTGAGGAAAGAATTAGTTTAATTAAAGAAGTGACCAAGGATATTCCAAACGTAATGGTGGATGAATTTTCAGGCTTGCTAGTCGAATATGCAAAAAGTGTCAAAGCAAATGCCATTCTTCGGGGCTTGCGGGCAGTTTCCGACTTTGAGTACGAAATGCAAATTACATCGATGAATAGGGTACTCAATGAGGAAATTGAAACTTTTTTCATCATGACGAATAACCAGTATTCCTTTTTAAGCTCCAGTATAGTGAAAGAGGTTGCGAAGTACAACGGGAACATATCAACCCTCGTCCCGCCGATTGTTGAAAAGGAATTACAGAAAAAATTTGTGCATAAATAATTTTAAAAGAGCTAGCAATCCGATTGCTTAGCTCTTTTTTAATCGATGAAACAAAATAAACACATAGACTAACAAAGAAAAGATGGTAATAAGGGGACCCAGCTCTAACATCTTGTGGTAGAAATGATTCGCCCATGACCCATCCTCAAAAAAAACAACTGGAATGGCATTGGAGGGCTGCTCATAGCTGCTAAAGCGCAAGTATATTGGTTTCCAGAGGATGAGAGCTAACAAGCTTGCAAAAATACCATGCATAATTCTCGCGATAAAAAAGGGCTGAAACCTGATATCTGTTTGTGCGAGGATGCTGGCAACCTGTGCTTGGACACTAAAACCACTAAAGGCCAGGATGAAACTTGTAATCATTGCCTGTTGCAGAAGTGTCGCAGCTTCTACACGACTTGTCAGGTCGCTTCCTAAGGTAATTTCAAATAATCCCGAAATAAATGGAATGCTTAACATTTCCGGAAATGATAAAAAGGAGAGACCCATTTCAACCGATTTTCCAAGAGCAGCAGTAATATGTAAATGATAAAGAAGTTTGTTCACAACCGAGAAAAGAATAATAAATCCACCGACCATTAACAAGGTTTGAATGGAAGAATTGACAGCATCACCCAGAAGTTTACCGATAGGCCGATTGTCTGTTAATCTAGTTTGATGCAGTGCGGAAACAGCCGCTCTTAGTTTAAATTTTTTTCTTCCTTCCCTGGTTTCGACTTGTGACTCATTCCCATAAAAACGCATGATGATGCCAACGCATATATTCCCTAAATAATGGGCTAATCCGAGGAGAAGACCTAAACGGGGATTATGGAAGAATCCTACTGAAACAGCTCCGAAGATAAATAAGGGATTTGAAGAATTTGTGAAAGAAACGAGCCTTTCAGCCTCAATTTGTGTTAATTGGCCTTCCTGGCGTAATCTAGCTGTAAATTTGGCGCCGGCTGGGAACCCTGAGGCCATCCCCATTGCCCATACAAATCCCCCCACACCAGGCACCTTAAAAAGCGGTCTCATGAGGGGTTCCAGCAAAACGCCAATGAACCTAACAACCCCAAAGCCGATTAACATTTCAGAAACAATAAAAAAAGGTAACAAAGAAGGGAAGACGATTTCCCACCACATATCGAGACCGCGGACAGAGGCCTTTAATGACTCTTGCGGGAACAAAATAAGTGAAACTGCCAAAATAGTGACGGATGTGGATAAAAGAACAGTTTTTAGTTTTGAGCGAAACAATGAAGGGGACCTCCTTCCAAGGGGATAGACTAGTTCAAATTGTGCAAATCCAATAATTGAATGGTAAAATAGGAAATATTCTTTTAGCGGTCTCGGAAAACACTATCTAGCTGAAACGTATTGGCACTTCCGAATTTCACCTTGTCCCATATAACACAAATATACTCATAGAAGGTTATTTTAGACCATAAGATTGAATGAGTAAGCAAAGATTCTATGGATGAATAAATTGGAGGTAGCGAATATGGAGCACCCTAGAATAGGTTTAGCACTTGGTTCGGGTGGTGCACGAGGGTTTGCTCATTTAGGAGTCATTATCGCCTTGAAAGATGCGGGAATTCCGATTCATCTAATTGCTGGCAGCAGCATGGGGGCACTTGTTGCCAGTTTTTATGGGGCGGGCATCGACTTGGACCGGCTATATAAATTTTCAACCGCCTTTAAAAGGAAATACTTTTTGGATTTTACCGTTCCGAAAATGGGCTTTATCTCAGGAAAGAAAGTGAAGGAATTTATCAAGGTTTTTACACATGGAAAAAACATTGAAAACTTATCGATACCAGTTGGCATTGTTGCAACCGATTTATTAACAGGGGAAAAGGTTGTTTTCAAAGAGGGGCCAGTCGCTGAAGCTGTAAGAGCAAGCATCTCTATCCCTGGTATATTTGTGCCGGAAAAATATAAGGGGAGGCTCTTGGTGGACGGTGGTGTTGCTGACCGTGTTCCTATTTCTGTCGCGAAAGAAATGGGTGCAGATATTGTTATTGCCGTAGATGTTTCAATGGTAAAACGTAACGCCGAAATTACCTCAATTTACGATGTCATCATTCAGAGTATTGACATTATGCAAACGGAAATCGTCAACAGCAGAGAGAATACTGCCGAAGTGATGATCCGTCCCCCTGTCGATGTTTATAGCTCGCGAGCCTTCACCAATATTGAGGAAATTATCAACCTTGGACAGGAAGAAACTAAAAAAAAACTAAAGCAAATAGAAACCGTCATTGAACAGTGGAAGGGGTAAACGTGCAATGCGCAAAAAAATATATATAGGATCCTTCGTATTGCTTGCCATCATCTTAATAGGGGCGATGAATTATTCATTGCCCTATTATGTATCAAAACCGGGAATGGCAAAAGAGCTTGGACCGATTATAACGGTGGAAAATGGCTATAAGGATGAAGGAAGCTTTATGCTTACAACTGTAAGAATGGGCAGGGCTAATATTTACTCCTATTTAGAAGCAAAGATGCAAAAATATGAGGAAATTTATCCATTGGATTTGGTGTTAAATAAAAAAGAGACTGAAGAAGAGTACAATGTCAGGCAGCTCCATCTGATGGCCGCCTCGAAGTTGAATGCGATAGAGGTCGCCTACCGGAAAGCCGGTGTACCTGTAGACTATAATTATAAAGGAATTTACGTCATGCAGGTGATTTCCGATATGCCCGCCGCAGGGAAGCTTCAAGCAGGTGATCGGATTTTCAAAGTTGATGGGCATCAACTCCCTTCCTCAGAAGAATTCATTAACTATGTGGGCAAAAAACAAGCCGGAGATAAGATTGAATTAACCTTTACTCGAAATAAGGCAACAAAAAATGTTACCTTGAGTCTTCAGCCGTTTAAAGAGGACCCTAAAAGGGTTGGAATTGGCATTTCATTAGTAGATGATAAGGAAATTGTTGTCGATCCAAAGGTTACGGTAAAGACAGATACAATTGGCGGCCCATCTGCAGGACTGATGTTTACTTTGGAAATCTATAACCAGTTAACGAAAGATGATTTAACGAAAGGCTACCAAATTGCTGGAACAGGCACGATTGATGTTGACGGGACTGTGGGACCTATTGGCGGGATTGAACAAAAAATTGTCGCCGCTGACAAGGCAGGAGCGGAATTCTTTTTAGCTCCGAATGAAAAAGGGGTCAAGAATTCTAACTACCAGGCTGCCGTAAAGACCGCTCGTGATATTAAGACAAAAATGAAGATTGTTCCAATAGATAGTTTCGATGAAGCAGTTCATTATTTAGAAAAGCTGCCTAAGAAGTAAAAAAGATGGTGCCTATCGCACCATCTTTTTTACTCAACCAATATTGGCGGCTGCTTGTATTCCTGCTTAATCATTTCATTTTTTAACTGATTCGGGATGACTTGGGAATAAACTCGTGCTGCTTTTACATCCAGTAGTATTTCTTTTTCCTTAAAGGACGATAGTTTAGAAACGAGGGGAAGGCTGAACTCCTTTTTTCTCTTATTCAAGTATGCTTTTCCTATTGATGTCATTCCTAATAGTCTTAAATAGGAGGCTTTTTCTATATTTCCAGCCATTTCTACCTTTTTTGTATTTGTCAATATATGAACACATAATCTTTGAAGCCTTGTCCATGTATAACGTTTCGTTTTTATTTTTTGCATAAATTCTTGAAAGCTATTGGACACTAGAGCTGCGGCTAGTAATCTGTGCTCAAGCCCTTCCTCCACTTCATAAATTTGTCTCAGCTCATCAGGACTGCTATGAATGAGCCGGAATTGAAGGAAGCTCCAATAATTTTCCCATTGATGAAACGTTTGATTTTCGTGTAAATATTGTTGTAACAATTGTTTGCTTGGCTCAGGTACATATTGGTCAATTTCCGTTTTACCATCTTCATTTGAAAAAATCGCTTTACGGATACTTGTTGCGCTTGCTATCGTTTCCGAAGCAAAATCTTGATCATGATAGTCTGCGTTTTTGCGAGCGACCGTCAAGGGTCTTATTGGGCTTTTTTGCTGGTTGATAGCTTTTATGTATTGAAAGCCCAGGATATTATTTGGTTTTGCTAAATCCAAATATCGTTCCCAATCTGGTAACTGCCGAAATGAAAGTGATACGGCTTTGGGGTAACTGACACCTGTATCCATAAATTGTTTGATATGATTGTCTAATGGTTTTTGCTGTTCACTTAAAAAATCAATTGTTTGATAAAAGGCAGAAATATCTCCGCTTTCGCTCCCAAAGCATATCGATTCGCAGCCGGCTGCATCAAGTATCGAGACGGCCCCATTTGCAAAGGTTTCTGCCTTTTGTACTGCGAAGCGGTAGGGAAGTTCAAAAACAATATCTACACCATTTAATAGCGCCATTCTTGTGCGACACCATTTGGAAACAAGTGCGGGTTCCCCGCGCTGCAAAAAATCCCCACTCATGACCGCAATCACAACATCGGCCTTTGCTGCATCCTTCGAAGCCTCTAAATGGTAGGCGTGTCCGTTATGAAAGGGGTTATATTCGACAATTAGGCCAACAGCTCTCATACTAATCTCCTTCATTAAAAATTATTACCATTATAGCAAAATTTTAAAGAAACCAATCAATTTTTATGATAAGATGTTGTAGATGTTTGTAAAAAGTGGTTCTGGATAAACTAGTATTAGGATAACGTTTGTTCAAATTGCCTTTTTAAAAATCACCTGACGAGGTGTAAAGAAAAAACATTGACAAAAATTTTAACGAAGGCTATAATTACTTTTGTTGCCTTGGGGTGATTCAATTGAAATGGACATTAAGTCAATTACAAAAATATCGAAACAAGGATTTTTTGCTTGATGAAACGATTCGGGTAGATGAGATTATCGAAATCGATCCATCCATTCGGGAAGTCTCTCCGATTCACATTAGGGGTCGTGGAGATATTGATTCAACGAAAGTGACATTCCATTTAAAAATCGAAGGTCATTTAATTCTTCCTTGTTCTCGTACTTTAGTGGATGTTAAACTTCCAATTAATGTCGAAACAACTGAAACGTTCCTCTTACAAGGTTCAGTTTATGAAACTGAAGAGGAAGCGCATCAAGTAAAAGGTGACGTGATTGATGTAATGCCAATCATTCGTGAAATTCTTTTACTTGAGGTTCCGATGCAAGTGTTTTGCGAAGACGTCGATTCTGAAGGGGCTGCACCGCAATCCGGTAAGGATTGGGAAGTTGTCCATGAAGAAGATCAAGTGAAAAAGGTTGATCCGAGACTAGCAGGCCTTGCTAAGTTTTTTGACGAAAACAATTCTTCTTCGTAAATCTAATCGGCAAAAACTAAGAAGCAAAGTGAAGAACCAGTATCCCTGGCCTTCATTCCTTTCTTAATACTCTTTAAGGAGGTGGGAAGAATGGCTGTACCTTTTAGAAGAACTTCTAAAACTGCAAAGAGAAAACGTCGTACTCATTTTAAATTAAACGTACCTGGTATGGTAAGCTGCCCAAACTGTGGTGAAATGAAACTTGCTCACCGCGTATGTAAAGCTTGCGGAACATACAAAGGAAAAGACGTTGTAAACGACTAATTTCTGTTAGGATAGAAAGCACAAGGAGCTGATAATAGCCCTTGTGCTTTTGTCGTTTCCGTACATACTTTCAACACTTGAACTTTGAAATTATTCCCTAATGAAAGGACGAATAAAATTGTCATTTACCATTGAAAAACGGGATAAGGGTTATGTGTTATTTACAATTACAAGAAGTGAAAAAAGAAATGCTATTAATTATGAAGTGATGAACGGTTTAGAAGAGGCGATAAAAAGAGCTTCTGAAGCTGATAGTAAGGCGCTGATAATTACTGGAGAAGAGGAGCATGCTTTTTGTTCTGGAGGAGATTTATCCATTTTTCATCGACTGCACACTAAAGAGGAAGCCTACTCTATGCTTTCAAAGATGGCTGCCATTCTTTATTCGCTCCTTACGTTACCGATTCCGACCATAGCACTCATGAATGGGACCTCTGTTGGGGGCGGTTGTGAACTTGCTGCAGCCTGCGATTTTCGTCTTGCGCGAAATGGAATTAAAGCAGGTTTTGTCCAAGGAAAGCAGGCGATAACCACTGGATGGGGCGGTGGGGCTATCCTTGCAGAAAAGCTCCCGGCAGCAAACGCAATGAAAATGCTAATGGATGCTGAACTGCAAACAGCAGAAGAATTAAAAGCATCCGGCTTTATTGATGATCTATTCGAAAAAGATGCGCTAAAGTCGTGTGAAGCATATCTTGAAAAGATCTTAGCTAAGGATTTAAGAGTCCTGCAGTCCTATAAAAGAATATGGACTCGAAAGTGGGAGGAAACGAAGCTGCGCGAAAGAATAGAGGAAGAGGTAAGAAATTGTGCATTACTTTGGGAAAGTGATGCCCATCATGATTATGTCAAACGATTTATGAATAAAGATTAAAAAGACAACCCTTGTTTGAGTCTATCTTTTCTAGTAGATGCATATGTATTATAAAAACACTAGGAGGGATGAACTGATGTCACCAACCCGACAAGATGCATGGTCACAAGATGAAGATTTGCTGCTTGCTGAAGTGGTGCTCCGCTATATCCGCGAAGGCGGAACGCAGCTGCAAGCTTTTGAGGAAGTAGGCAAACAGCTATCAAGAACCTCGGCAGCCTGCGGTTTCCGTTGGAACTCATATGTAAGAAAGCAATATAAATCAGGAATTGAGCTTGCAAAGAAACAGCGTAAAGAGTTGAAGAAGCAAGCAAGCCCAGTGGAAGCAGAGCCTATTCAAGTAGAAGATCAAGTGGAAATGATATCGTCGCCGCCTGGATGTGAGCAGGGCAGTACAATCACCTTCCCCGCAGTCGTTCATTTTTTAGAAGGACTTCAAAAACGAGCGGAAAACTCATCTAGCATTGAAGAGGATAGGAAGAAATCTTCGGAAAAAATCAAAGAGCTGGAGAAGAAAACTTTTTATTTGGCTGCGGAAAATGAAAGACTTGCAAAAAATTTAAAGGCAATCGAAGAGGATTACCGCTCTTTAATTGAAATTATGGAAAGAGCTCGGAAGATGGTTGTCCTCCAAGATGAGGACAGACAACAAAAGGTAAAATTTCAAATGGACAAAAACGGCAATCTTGAAAGAGTGGAAAAATAGTAAAAAGCGGACCCTTCTTTGTCCGCTTTTTACTTTGTTCCTCTATTAATGATGCTGTGCTTCGACACCATCTGGATACCAGACAAGTGGATTTTCTCCACGGTCACGCTCCATGTCATATTCTACATTATTGAAATCCATTTTTTCCCAAAAACCGCTTGATTTCACTCTTGGGTTTGTTTTGATTGGCAAGCCGAAGCTTTTCGCAAACTCAACAAGCTGTTTGCCATATCCCTTACCTTGATAATCAGGTAACACTTCAAGCTTCCATAGTTCTAAATAATTTTGCGGCGGATAGAAATAGCGGTCAAATTTAGCGTTAATTTGATATAAACTCATGCGAGCTACTAGTTTGTCCCCGAAATAAACTCCGTAAAACGGTGATTCACTATCATTGTCCACCATATTTGCTTCAAGATCCTCAAGCATTGATAACTCTTGAATCCCATATTCTTTAAACTTTTTAAACTCTTCGAGTGTTTTAAAATTTACTTTTAGTTTTTCCACTTTTACTCCCATAGCCATCCTCCTAAAATAATTACCTCATATTTTTGTCTATATGCGATTGTTTCTGAATAACATGAAGTGAATAATTTTTGCATTTTTCAAAACGAATTAATATCATTATATAACAAAAATAGAAAAAATTCTTCCTATAAACTCTGATAGCGTTTTCAAATTTTGCAGGAAATTCGGGGAATGATGTAGAAACATATTAATGATGGAACAAAAGGGGTATGAAAGGGGAAAAAGTGTGCAAAAAATTTTAATTGCCAATCGAGGGGAAATTGCGCTGCGGATCATTAAGACTTGTCAGGAGATGGGAATTGAAACGATTGCGATTTATTCCGAAGCTGACAAGGAAATGCCGTTTGTGAAAGCGGCTTCTAAGGCGGTTTGTGTGGGGGAGCCGCCTGTTAATAAATCCTATTTGCAGGCAGAAAAAATTATAGAAATTGCAAGAAGCGAAAACGTGGATGCCATCCATCCAGGATATGGCTTTTTATCTGAAAATGCCGCATTTGCAAAACAAGCACTCAAAGATGGAATTATGTTTATCGGACCAAATCCCGAAACCATCGAATTAATGGGAGATAAAATCGTCTCGCGCCAAACAATGGAACTGGCGGGAGTACCAGTAGTGCCCGGAAGCGGCTCCGGGTTAAAGACTATTGCGGAGGCTTGCGGCCTTGCAGCATCAATCGGTTACCCGGTCATGCTGAAGGCAAGTGGCGGCGGCGGCGGGATTGGAATGGTGCTTTGTGAAAATGAGCAAGCGCTCGTTAAGTCTTATGATTCGACAAAGTCGCGAGCAATGACCTATTTCGGTTCAGATGAGGTTTTTATAGAGAAATATATTGCTGATGCCAGGCATGTTGAAGTTCAGGTATTTGGTGACAACCATGGGAATATCGTTCATCTGTTTGAGCGGGATTGTTCGATTCAAAGAAGACATCAAAAAGTTGTCGAGGAATCACCATCGCCATTTCTTTCGGAAACTGTAAGACAAAAAATGTTCGAAACGGCTGTAAAGGCAGCGCGTGCCGTTAATTATACGAATGCAGGAACGATTGAATTCATTGTCGATGAGGAAGAAAATTTTTATTTTTTAGAAATGAACACAAGACTGCAGGTGGAACATCCAGTAACGGAAATGATTACGAATCTTGATTTAGTCAAATGGCAAATTCTTACGGCTAGGGGTGAGAAATTACCTTTGCCACAATCAGCGATTGTTTCATCAGGAAATGCGATTGAGTTTCGTCTTTATGCGGAAGACCCTGTCCGCTTTTTACCATCACCAGGGAAAATCACTACGCTAAACTGGAATCAAAGTGGCGAAGTAAGGATTGATGCGGGTTACGAGGAGGGGGGAACTGTTACCCCGTTTTATGATCCGATGATTGCCAAATGTATATTTCATGGTCAAACACGGAAAGAAGCATTAACAGCAGCAGCAAGTTTCTTTAACGGTGTGAAAATTGAAGGAATAAAAACAAATGCACCACTTTTTTTAAAGATTCTAGCCAATGAAGACTTCCAAAATGGATCGTATACGACAAGCTTTTTAACAAAAAAATTAGTGAAATAAGAGGAGAGAGAAACATGAAAGAAATCACAGCATCGATGGCAGGAACGGTATTGAATGTTTTTACTGCAAAAGGTAATCAAGTGAGTGCAGGTCAAGAAGTGTTAATGCTTGAATCGATGAAAATGGAAATTCCGATTGAAAGCGCGACAGAAGGCGTTGTATTAGAAGTGAAGGTTACGATCGGTGATTTTGTCAATGAAGGCGACGTTCTCATTGTCTTAGAATAGCATTTTTCGAGGGGGAGCATTAATGGCAGCAACAAACACATTAACCGAGCAATTAAATGAAAACCGAAAAAAAATTGAGACTGGCGGTCATCCAAAATATCATGAGAAAGCCAAGGAACAAAAAAAACTTTTTGTTCGTGATCGGCTTGCCTTATTGTTTGATGAAGGTAAATACGAAGAAGACGGTAAATTTGCCAATTTTAAGGCGGGAGATCTGCCGGCAGATGGTGTCGTAACGGCCATTGGTAAAATTAATGGCCAGACAGTCTGTGTCATGGCTAATGACTCGACCATCAAAGCTGGTTCTTGGGGAGCTCGGACAGTTGAAAAGATAATCAGGATTCAGGAAACAGCAGAAAAATTGCAGGTTCCTTTATTCTATCTGGTCGATTCAGCCGGAGCAAGAATTACTGACCAATTGGAGATGTTTCCAAACCGCCGTGGTGCCGGGAAAATATTTCATAACCAGGTAAAGCTTTCTGGGATGATTCCGCAGGTTTGTATTTTATTTGGTCCTTCCGCGGCAGGAGGGGCATACATTCCAGCGTTTTGCGATATCGTCATCATGGTTGACCAAAATGCCTCGATGTATCTTGGCTCACCACGGATGGCTGAAAAGGTCATTGGTGAAAAGGTTACATTAGAGGAAATGGGCGGCGCCCGGATGCACTGTTCTGTCAGCGGCTGCGGTGATGTCCTTGCCTTTAGTGAGGAAGAAGCGATTGAATCGGCGAAACAGTATATCAGCTATTTTCCTGCCAGCTTTAAAGAAAGAACAAAAATAACTGATCGTGTGGCTGCGAAAGAAGGCCGCAATTTAGAAACGATTATCCCTGAAAACCAAAACGCTCCATTTGATATGTATGAATGTATCGATAGACTGGTTGACAATGGTAGTTTTTATGAAGTGAAAAGATTGTTTGCACCGGAATTAATTACCGGATTAGCTAGAATTGATGGAAGGGCTGTTGGTATCATTGCTAATCAACCTAAAGTAAAAGGCGGCGTATTATTTGTTGATTCAGCTGATAAAGCGGCAAAATTCATCCAGCTCTGCGACGCCTTTCATATTCCATTATTATTCCTTGCCGATGTACCTGGTTTTATGATTGGGACAAAGGTAGAGCGAGCCGGAATTATCCGACATGGGGCAAAATTAATTGCGGCAATGAGCTCGGCGACGGTACCTAAAATTTCAGTCATTGTAAGAAAGGCTTATGGTGCCGGTCTTTATGCGATGGCTGGCCCGGCGTTTGAACCTGATTGCTGTATCGCGCTGCCAACTGCACAAATTGCCGTTATGGGCCCTGAAGCGGCTGTCAATGCTGTCTATTCCAACAAGATTAATGAAATTGAGGATCCTAAAGAAAGAATTGCCTTCGTTCAAGCAAAGCAGAAAGAGTATAAAGAACATATCGATATTTATAAGTTAGCTTCTGACCTCATTGTTGACGAAATTGTTGCACCAGCTGAATTGAGAGATGTGCTCATTCAGCGCTTTGCTTACTATGAAACGAAAGAATTAACCTTTGGTGTTCGCAAACACCCGGTTTATCCGGTATAGCCCAAAAATCCCTTGTCGTTTAATTGACGATAAGGGGTTTTTTTCATTAATCTCATTCACAAGAAACCGCTATTATCTGATAAAATAGGAGGAAAGACTACCAAATGAGGGATTACCATGAAGGTTGGAATAATCGGGGCTGGGTCAATGGGTTTATTATTTGCTGCGTATATTAGCAGAGTTTTTGAGGTAACGATTTATACAAGAACAGAGGAGCAAGCAGCCCAGATAAATAAAAATGGAATCTTATTGCAAAAAGAATCAGAACAAACGATATCCATGGTTAGTGCGTTACCAATTACCGAATGGCAGGGAACAGAAGCTTTAACAATTATTGCTGTTAAGCAATACCAGCTTCAAACAATTATTGAAAAAATAAATCATTTACCCGTGATGCCTGAAAATCTATTATTTCTACAGAATGGGATGGGCCATTTAAAGCTTCTTAAGAACATTCGGGCTAAGAATATCTTTGTAGGTTCAGTCGAACATGGCGCATTAAAGGAAAATTCGTTTCGAGTAAACCATAATGGTGAAGGGAAAACTAACGCTGCGGTTTTCAGTGGAAATGGCTTATTGCTGCATGAATTTTCTGCCTCCCTTCCAGAGGAATTCCCAATTGTATTCCGGGAAGACTACTACAAGATGCTGGAAAATAAATTAATTATCAATGCGGTTATTAATCCCTTGACTGCCATCCTTCATGTGCAAAATGGGGAATTGGTAAACAATCAGTTTTATTATCACGTATTAAAAAATCTTTTTTGTGAAATCTCTTTCATTTTGAATTTAGAAAAACAGGAAGAGCATCTACAACAAATTATTACTATTTGTAAAAACACTGCCGAAAATCGCTCTTCGATGCTAAAAGATATTGAAGCAAACAGATTGACGGAAATAGAC
This sequence comes from Neobacillus sp. NPDC093127, assembly GCF_044754175.1. Lineage (NCBI taxonomy): Bacteria > Bacillati > Bacillota > Bacilli > Caryophanales > Bacillaceae > Neobacillus > Neobacillus sp. NPDC093127. The sequence continues at coordinate 524,400 of NZ_JBIVOP010000001.1, read as the reverse complement.
GCCATATTGGGGTTTTTATTAGAAGAAGCTGTTAGACAGGAAAAGAAAGTACCACAAGTAGAAACCCTTTATTATTTGATTAAAGGAAAAGAAGCGAAGAGGGGGCGGCTTTCGTGATGACCATCTTCTCCTCTATATTAACTGTAGTTTTTACACTGCCGTTTATCGGGTCTATTTTGGTGTATTTACTGATAAAATTAATGACAAAAAATACGCGAAAATCAATCCATAAAGCGTTAGACTATACAACCATTTTATATATCATTTCTGTTCACTTTTTAATTGTCACCATATCGGGGAAATCGTTATCCTGGCTAATCATTTTATTGATGATTTTAATTGCGATGATGTTTGTTGTCGTTCATTGGAAGGTGAAGCAGGAAATTATCTTAAAAAAGGTGGTCAAGGGTTTTTGGCGCTTTAATTTTATTATTTTTTTCCTTGCCTATATTTCCTTAACCCTATATGGCTTGATTTATCGTGCCATAACCTTTACTTTTGTATCTTAAGCAAAAATTTTTTTAAAATGGGCGGGTAGTGGTATACTCGTAAAAGAATGAATTTGGGTGATCAGAAAGGAAGTACATGAATGGAGATTTCAAATCTCTCTTTACCAGCAGCCAATCGGTTTGCGTCAAGTTATTTGGAACAATCTGCTGATATTCAGCCTTTTTTTCATTATCGGTTTAATGATCGAAACGAAGATATGAAAAGAATAGCTGAATTAGCTGACAGACCGTTTCCCCGCATGGAGGTTGCTGCCCATATTGAGACTTTTATGAAGCGTTTTCCATCTTCAGAAGCTGTTGAGAGGTCTATAGATAAATTAAAACAAAGTAATAGCGTCGTTGTGATAGGCGGACAGCAAGCTGGAATCCTTACTGGACCGCTTTACTCGATACATAAAGTCATTTCAATCATTAAATTAGCAAAACAAAAAGAAAGTCAGCTTGGGATTCCCGTTATTCCTGTTTTTTGGATAGCAGGAGAAGATCATGATTTCCAAGAAGTTAATCATCTGTTTGTGCCGGTTGAGCAAAAAACAAACAAATGGACTTATCCGGAAAAAGTGTACCAAAAGAAAATGGTATCAGATATTCATTTAAACAAAGACATTTGTTATACATGGGTAAAAAATTTAATTGAAAACTTTGGAGAGACGGAACACACGAAAGATTTATTAGCATTTGCTGAAGGTCAGCTTGCAAAATCGTCAACCTTCGTCGATTTTTTTGCTAATATTATCATGGAATTGTTTAAGGATTATGGGCTTTTAATCGTTGATTCCGGGAACAAGGAATTCCGCCAGTTACAGAAGGAATTCTTAACTGCGCAAATTACTCATCATGATTCGATAACCTACTCATTGTTAGAGCAGCAAAAGCAAATAGGTAAAAAGGGTTTCCCCATTACAATTGATGCGGGCGAGCAAGCGGCTAACCTGTTCTACTATGACGAAAAAAGAAATGAGCGAATTTTACTTGAATATGATCGCAAAATAGATTGTTTTGTGGGGAAAAATGGTGCTATCTCCTATTCAAAGGATGAGTTAGTGGGGATGGCTGCTGAAAATCCAGAGAAGCTAAGCAATAATGTGGTGACGAGGCCGCTAATGCAGGAATGGCTTTTTCCAACCATCGCCTTTATTGCCGGCCCCGGGGAAATTTCATATTGGGCGGAGCTGAAACTTGTTTTTGAGCATTTTAAGATAAGTATGCCGCCAATAGTCCCGCGTTTGAATATTACCTTCCTAGATCGTTCAGTTGAAACTGATATTTCGGAGCTGAATTTAAACTTAGCGGATGTTTTAAGCAGGGGAACGGAAAGAGAAAGAGCAAAATTTTTAGATGTAATCAAAGATAAAGAAATAGAAGAATTATTTTCAAGGACAAAAGACCTGTTATTAAAGCAGTATCAGCTGATTGAAGCCAAAACAGAGGAGCTAAACCAAGCGCTGTTGCCGATATTAAAGAAGAACGAAAATTACCTGTTAAAGGAAATCGGTTTCATGGAAGCTAAGCTTGAAGGCGCCGTTAAACTGAAACACGATACCCAATTAAGGAAATTTGCAAGGGTCGATCTCGCATTAAGACCAGATGGCTTTCCGCAAGAAAGAGTTTGGAATATCTTTTACTATTTAAATCAATATGGCCTTAACTTTATTAATGATATAATGGCGCTTTCTTTTGATTTTGATGGCCGCCATAAGGTAATCGTCATTTAAAAAACTTCACTTAACTAGTGAAGTTTTTTTATTTTTATAAAGGATTTTAAAGAAATGAAGGCGAATAGTTTAAAAATAGGTGGTGGAAAGTGGGGGAATGTGGTACATTTTTAATAGAAAGTGGGGGTAATGGGTATGTTCATGGGTGAATACCATCACAGCATTGATAATAAAGGCAGGCTTATCGTGCCCTCCAAATTCCGCGAAGAGCTTGGCGAGATGTTTATCATCACACGCGGATTGGATCAATGTTTATTTGGTTACCCAGTTTCAGAGTGGGGGCTTATTGAAGAGAAGTTAAAAGGCCTTCCGCTGACAAAAAAAGATGCCCGTGCTTTTACTAGATTCTTCTTTTCTGGAGCAACAGAGAGTGAACTTGATAAACAAGGAAGAATAAATATCCCAGCAACACTATTGCAATATGCAAAATTGGATAAAGAATGTGTCATTTTGGGTGTTTCCAATCGAATTGAAATTTGGAGTAAACAGATTTGGGAAGACTATTTTACACAGTCGGAAGAATCTTTTACGGAAATTGCAGAAAATATGATTGGCTTTGATATATAATGGGAAAGTTATATTAATATATTTTCTCATTATGATCGTTCGATTGGAAAAGGAAGGTACGTAAATGTTTGAACATACAACTGTTTTATTAAAGGAAGCTGTTGACGGATTAAATATTAAGTCAGATGGTATTTACGTTGATTGTACGCTGGGAGGAGCCGGACATAGTGCTCTCATCCTTTCAAAGCTTGGTACGGACGGAAAATTGTTTGCATTTGACCAGGACGAAACAGCTATAGCCCATGCTAAAGAGAGATTATCCGAATACGGAGATCGTTTAATTATTATTAAAAGCAATTTCCTATATTTACAAGAAGAACTTGCGAATCGCGGGATTGAAAAAGTAGATGGTGTTCTATATGACTTAGGCGTGTCCTCACCGCAATTGGATACACCGGAAAGAGGCTTTAGCTACCATCACGATGCACCACTCGATATGAGAATGGACAATGAAGCAGAGATTTCTGCTTATGATGTCATTAATCATTGGTCATATGAGGATTTAGTACGAATCTTTTTCCGCTATGGCGAGGAGAAGTTCTCTAAGCAAATTACCCGCAAGATAGAAGCTGCCAGAGAGAAAAAACCGATTCAAACAACAGCTGAATTAGTTGAAATTATTAAGGATGCAATCCCTGCACCTGCGAGGAGAAAGGGCGGACATCCTGCCAAACGAATTTTTCAAGCGGTCAGAATTGCAGTGAATGATGAATTAGCTGTGTTTGAAAAGTCTCTAAATCAAGCGATTGATATGTTAAACCATGAGGGTAGAATAAGTGTCATTACTTTTCATTCTCTTGAGGATAGGATTTGTAAGGCTGCTTTTAAAAAGGCGAGTGAAACCCCTAATTTGCTTCGTGGTTTACCAACGATTCCAGATGAGTATAAACCGCTTTTAAAGCTTATATCGCGAAAACCAATTTTACCCTCAGAAGAAGAGTTAGAAGCAAATAATCGTGCGCGGTCTGCTAAACTGAGGATTGCAGAAAAACTATAAATAAAATATCCGGAGGGGAAAAGTTTGAGTAATCTTGCCAGGAATTTAGAACGACAGCAGCAAGTCGAACAAAAAGTCGAAAAACAGAGTCAAATAAAGATTAAAAAATCCTGGCTCACTCCAGGAGAAAAAATTATTGGGATCGCATTTGCCGGTTTGGTTTGTTTTGGCTCCGTCCAGCTTATTTCAAATCAAGCGAATATTTACAAAATTAACACTGAAATACAAACGATCGAAGCACAGGTAAATGAACAGCAGAAGGTAAACAGTGATTTGCAGGTTCAGGTACGCGAAATGAGCACATATGAACGGATCCGCGATAAGGCTAAAAAAATGGGTCTAGAGCTAAATAATGATAATGTTAAGGTCGTGCAGGAAAAATGAACAAGAAACAGCCATATATGAATGCAGGAGCAGCGATATTGTTTGTAATATTCGGCCTGCTCTTTTTTGTATTACTCTACAGATTCTACTCGATTCAAATCACTGGAGAAGTGGGCGGCCAACCGCTTACTGCTAAAGCGCAGCAGAAATACAGCAAGGAAGGAATTATTCAAGCTGCCAGGGGGGACATCCTTGACAGAAATGGTGAGGTTGTCGCAGAGGACGCGGCCGCTTATACCCTAATTGCCATTCTCGATAAGAAAATGACGACGAATTCCAAAAAACCAAAACACGTGAAAGATCCAAGCAAGACATCGAAACAACTCTCACAAATCATTGATATGGATGAATCGGAGATTTATAGAGTTTTATCAGAAGGGATTAAAAAAAAGAGATTCCAGGTTGAGTTTGGAAAAGCGGGGAAGGATATCAGTCATCAAACAAAGAAAAAAATTGAAGCCTTAGGGATTCCCGGGATCACGTTTATCCGAGATTCAAAACGTTTCTATCCAAATGGAATTTTTGCTTCCCATTTAGTGGGGTATAAAGAAAGTATAGTGCAGGAAGATGGTACAAATAAAATAGTAAGCATGGGAATCGAAAAACAGATGGATGATGAACTAACAGGGAAAAATGGCAAAATCAATTATGAGAGTGATTTGTGGGGCTTTTTACTTCCAGATGGAGAAGAAAAGATTACTCCTGCCCAAAATGGAAATGATATTTATTTAACACTCGATAAGAAGATTCAAACCTTTTTGGAAGATGCCATGGATCAAGCGGTAAAGCAATATAAACCGAAAAAAATTATTGCGATTGTGGCGGATCCGAAAACAGGGCAAATATTAGCGATGGGACAGCGGCCGACGTTTCATCCGAAGACAAAAGAAGGTATTGATAAAAGCTGGCATAATGAAGCGATTGAAACCTCGTTTGAACCAGGGTCAACAATGAAAATCTTCACGCTTGCAGCTGCCATCCAGGAAAACAAGTTTGATCCAAATGAAAAGTATCCATCCGGTTCCTATCGGGTGACACCAAAAGACCAAGCCATTCATGACCATAATGGTTCAGGCTGGGGACCAATCACCTATCTCGAAGGTGTTCAGCGTTCTTCCAATGTCGCATTTGCCAAAATTGCGAAAGAAAAGTTAGGATTTGATAAATTTAGAGAGTATTTATCCAAATTCGGCTTTGATAAACCGACAGGGATTGAACTTCCAGAAGAGACATCAGGAAAAATTCAATACACCTATCCGATTGAAAAAATCACCACTGCCTATGGACAGGGGACGGCCATTACGGCGATTCAGCAAATCCAAGCGGCAACAGCGATTGCGAATGATGGAAAAATGTTAAAGCCGCATGTAGTCGAAAAAATTGTTAATCATGATACTGGTAAAACAATTAAGGAAGTAACACCGGAAATCGTTGCGACACCTATTTCTGCTGCAACTGCCCGCAAGGTTCGGGATATTCTTGAAACGGTTGTGACGTCTCCTAAAGGCACAGGCGGCCGTTATAAAATTGATGGTTATAGTGTAGCAGGTAAAACGGGGACTGCTAATATTCCTGGACCAGGTGGAAGATACTTACAAGGTCCGAATAGTTATATGTTTTCCTTTTTAGGAATGGCCCCGAAGGATAACCCTAAGTTAATTGTTTATGTTGCGGTTCAAGAACCACAGCTGAAAGGGGAGGAAACGGGTCAAGGAGCGATTCCTGTTTCGGCGATTTTTAATCCCGTTATGCAAAACAGCCTCCATTATTTAAATATCCAGCCATCCACAGTAGTAAAAGCAGCCGTTAATAAATTACCAAAACTAAAGGGGCAGTCAGTGGATGATACGGTCAAAAGTCTTAATGCAAGCGGCTATGATACCGTTGTGCTTGGCAGCGGCACAAAAATAACCGGGCAGCTTCCAGAGGCTGGGACAGCTGTTTTAGAGGGTGAAAAGGTCATCATTCAAACCGATGGTGATTTAATAGCACCTGATATGACAGGATGGTCACTCCGTGATGTGATGAAAATAGCTAATCTCGCCGGGCTTAAGCTCAATTCCAAAGGGAAAGGCTATGTTGTCCAGCAAAATCTAAAACCAAAAGCAGTTTTACGCAACGGGGATATCCTGATTGTGGATTTAAAAACTCCTGAAGAACTGTGGGACGAAGCAAAAAAAGCAACCAAAGATGAACAAGGAAAGACAGAGGAAAACTCAGAAGATAAGGTCCAAGATTAACCGTAGATAGGGGTGTCCCAAAAGTATAACTTTTTGGGGCACCCCCTTTTTTCGTTCATCGTTCTTTGAAACTTGTCTGTTGATTTCCGCTCCAGGCGGCTTCGCTTTCCGCGGGTGTGCCGGTGAGCCTCCTCGGCGCTAGCGCCTGCGGGGTCTCACCTGCCCCGTACTCCCGCAGGAGTCTTCGCCGCCTTCCGCTTCAATCAACAGTGCGTATTAATAAAGACTTTCGACTCAACCAAAAAATTATAAAAATAGGTCGTTTTAGTAAAGAATATTGTTATAAATCGTGTTTTTCCCGAAAAAAAGGCACTACTTTGGTGTAAAATTATACATATTTGCAAGTTAAACTAATTTATCGGCGTTTTTTTTTAGTTTATCGGCGAATCTACGATTTTATCGGCGAATCCTAAATAGCAACAAAATTTTAGAAAAAGGTCCTCCATTTTATAGTGAGGATAATGGGCGCCCATCTGATTCCTTTCTTTTAAATATTCAAAACACTTAGCAAGGTTATAAAAGGTGTGTTCGAATACTTTAAGTTGATTGCCTCCCTGTTGATTGGAGCGGAGGGCACTCGACTCCTGCGGGATATAGAGGTCACTGGAGACCCCGCAGGCGCCAAAGGCGCCGAGGAGGCTTCAGGACCTCCCCGCGGAAAGCGAGTGCCAGGAGCGGAAATCAACAGGCCCCATTGCAGGAACAATCAATAAAATTGGTATTTAGATTCTGACAAAACAGAAAATTGCAGAGAAAAATACCCTTTCTCGACAATCTGAGATCCCACTAATAAGGCGGGATTTTTGCAGGTCTTTGACCTTGAGGCTCCGTTCTAATTAAAAAAGTACAAGCATATAAATGAACGATAATGTTTTGTTAATGCTGGAAAGAGGAGGATCATTCATTCTATGCGTGTATCTAATGTAACTGTCCGTAAACGGCTAATGATTGCACTATTCATTGGTATTTTAACCTTCTTGGTTATTGATGTCCGGCTTGGCTATGTACAATTTGTCCTTGGTGATATGTTAACGGATCGGGCCAAGGGTTCTTGGAGCCGGAACATCCCCTTTGAACCTGAGCGCGGCGAAATTGTCGACCGTAACGGTGTAGCATTGGCAACCAATGTTAGTGCTCCGACTGTTTATGTTATTCCAAGGCAGGTAAAAGACCCGGCAGCCACTGCTGAGAAGCTGGCAGATGTGTTAAATATGCCAAAAGACAAAGCATATCGAGAAATAACGAAAAAAGCATCATCGGTCCGGATAAAGGAAGGTAGAAAAATTTCTCATGAAAAAGCAAAAGAAATCAGAGCACTAGGTCTTGAAGGGGTCTATATTGGTGAAGACTCCAAGCGGCATTATCCAATGGGGAGTTATCTTTCTCATGTCCTTGGATTTGCAGGTGTCGACAACCAAGGTTTAATGGGACTCGAGAAGTACTATGATAAAGAGTTAAGTGGTGAACGCGGGGCTGTTAAATTTTACGCCAATGCAAAAGGTGAAAGAATGAATGATATGGCTGACGATTATGAACATCCAATTAACGGCCTTAATTTAAAACTGACGATTGATTCCAAGATTCAGACCGTTATTGAAAGAGAACTGGACATAGCCCAGGCAAAATATAATCCAGATGGAATTGTCGCAATTGCAATGAACCCAAACAACGGTGAAATATTAGGGATGTCAAGCAGACCGACATTTGATCCAGCCAATTTTCGCAATGTTCCCCAAGAGGTTTATAATCGAAACCTGCCTGTCTGGTCCACCTATGAGCCAGGGTCGACCTTTAAAATCATTACCCTTGCGGCCGCGCTTAATGAAGGAAAAGTGGACCTAGAAAAGGAGCATTTTCATGACTCTGGTTCCGTTCAGATAGCCGGAGCAAGGTTAAAATGCTGGAAAAGGGGCGGTCATGGCAGTCAAACCTTTTTGGAAGTAGTCCAAAACTCCTGTAACCCGGGGTTCGTTGAATTAGGTGAGCGTTTAGGAAAAGACAAGCTATTTAAATATATTAAGGATTTTGGATTTGGACAGAAGACTGGAATTGATTTGCAAGGGGAAGGAACCGGGATTTTATTTAATTTAAACCGGGTTGGTCCTGTTGAACAAGCAACCACAGCGTTTGGACAAGGTGTTTCTGTCACGCCGATTCAGCAAGTAACGGCAGTAGCTGCAGCCGTAAATGGCGGAATATTATACAAACCGTTTATTGCCAAAGAATTAATCGATCCGCTGACAAAAGAAGTTGTTATGCGAAATTCTCCCATTGAAAAAAGAAGAGTCATTACGGAGGAAACGTCCAAAGAAATCAGACATGCCCTCGAAAGTGTTGTTGCCCAAGGAACAGGTGGAAGGGCGTTTGTTGACGGCTACCGGGTGGGCGGAAAGACAGGAACAGCACAAAAAGCACAGGGCGGGCGATATTTAGAAAATAACTTCATCGTTTCTTTTATTGGATTTGCCCCTGCCGATGACCCGCAAATTGTTGTCTATGTAGCCGTTGACAATCCTAAGGGAGTTACTGCCTTCGGGGGGACGATTAGTGCGCCAATCGTTGGAAATATTATGAAAGATAGTCTAACTGCGATGGGGATAGAACCGAGAAAAGAGCAAATTGAAAAGAAAATAAAATGGCCGGATACTCCTTTAATAAAGCTGCCTGATTTCCAAGGATTATCGAAAGATGAGCTCCAAGAACAAATTATTAATCTAAGAATTGATGCCAGCGGCGAAGGGGATATTGTTGTGCGGCAATCGCCTGAAGCTGGTACTAAAGTAAAAGAAGGTTCTAAGATTTGGCTTTATTTCGGTAAAGGCGATTAACCTAAAATTGGATGGAATGGCATTGAGAGGGCGGCAGGATTCGATTCCGCCGCCGATTTTTTTATTTATCCTGCATAACTAAATAGCAAAATAAAAAGATTTAATGTAAAATAAGATGGAACTTTTGCAAGAAGTTCTTTTAGGTAATACTTAGCAAGAATGAATGTAAGGTCATGAGAGGATTTGAGTTAAAATGAAGCTGCAAGAGCTGCTAAAGTCTTTGCATCCAATCGTCCCTTTTAAGGGCGAAAACCCAGTTATTACATCGATTGAAAACGATAACCGGAAGGTACAAAAAGGGAGCTTATTTATTTGTATTAAAGGGTACACAGTGGACGGCCACGATTTTGCGGAATCTGCTGTTGAAAAAGGGGCTGCCGCGATACTTGCAGAGCGCCCATTATCTTTAGGAGTGCCCGTTGTTGTTGTTAAGGATACAACAAGAGCAATGGCAGTGCTCGCGGATACCTTTTACGAGCAGCCAACGAGAAAATTGCAGTTAATCGGCATCACCGGTACCAATGGAAAAACAACTACCAGTCATTTAATTGAAAAAATATTTGCTGATGCAGGAGAAAAAACAGGCCTGATTGGCACGATGTATACGAAAATTGCTGACAAGACATTGGAGACCAAAAACACAACACCAGAGAGCCTGACACTGCAAAAGACGTTTCGGCAAATGGTGAATGCGGGCGTCAGTTTAGCAGTCATGGAGGTTTCCTCGCACGCTCTCGACCAAGGCAGAGTCCATAGATGTGATTATGATGTGGCGGTATTTACCAACCTAACGCAGGATCATCTTGATTACCATAAAACAATGGCAGAATATCAGCGGGCCAAGAGCTTATTATTTGCCCAACTTGGCAATACCTTTGATAATGCTAAACCTAAATATGCTATCTTAAATGCTGATGACCCTGCTTCAGATATGTTAACAAGGTCAACGGCGGCAAATGTTATTACATATGGAATTGATGAAAAAGCGGATATTCAAGCAAAAAATATTCAAATGACTCCTAAAGGGACTAATTTTGAAATTTTGATTGAAGATGCCAGCTATCCAATCAACATACAGTTTCTTGGGAAATTCAGTGTTTATAATGTTTTAGCCAGTTTTGCTGCCGCATTAGTATCCGGGATTGGAATCGATGACATTATCGCCTCCATTGAGAGTATGGAAGGGGTAGCTGGAAGGTTTGAGCTTGTGAACGCCGGCCAAGAATATACGGTAATTGTTGATTATGCCCATACACCAGATAGCCTGGAAAATGTGTTAAACACAATTCAGCATTTTGCGAAGAAAAGGATTTTCGTAATCGTAGGCTGCGGCGGCGACAGAGATAAAACGAAACGGCCTTTGATGGCGCAGATTGCCTGTGGGCTTTCAACAGATCCAATTTTCACCTCGGATAACCCAAGAAGTGAAGAGCCGCTGGCAATCCTTAAGGATATGGAGGCAGGAGTAGAAGGTGAAGCCTACCAAGTCATTCCTGACCGTAAAGAGGCAATCAAAACGGCTGTCAGTCAGGCATCAGCGGGAGACGTAATTTTAATTGCTGGAAAAGGTCATGAAACCTATCAAATAATTGGAAATGTTGTTCAAGACTTTGATGATCGGCTGGTGGCTAGGGAAGCAATCGAGGTGAGATAGGGATGTATTTAGCTAGTAAAGACATGGCAGTCTTGTTCCATGGCCAACGAGGAATTAACGACGACTTTTCGTTTTATACGGTTACAGACAAAGCAAGTTTTTCGCAGCCCAAGGGTTTATTTGTCCGAGTAAACGAAGAATCAGGGGACCTTTCAGAAGCTATTGCCAATGGAGCCATCGCAGCCGTTTGGGATGATGAAGAAAAGCTGCCGCAATATACACCAAACCATTTTCCCGTTTTTTTTACCAATGATTCAGCGGAAGCAATAAAAGAGCTAATAAAAATATATAATGAAAAATTAGATGGAGAAACGAACAGTACTATGGAGATAACTAACTTTAAATTTTCAAATAAAAAACTTCTTAATAAAAATAAACAAACATATGATATAGCTGTGATATTAGAAAAACTAACAAATAAAATAGTGCTTGATAAGGAGAGGAGGGGATAAAATGAAGGAACAAGTTATTTTTTTCACAATTATTATGGGCTTTCTTATATCGGTCTTACTTTCTCCGATTTTTATTCCCTTCTTAAGAAGATTGAAATTTGGACAAAGCATTCGCGAAGAAGGACCTAAATCACATCAAAAAAAATCTGGAACCCCAACAATGGGCGGGGTAATGATTTTATTTTCAATCATTATTACGACACTTGTCATGATTGGAAAATATTCAGACCAAATACCAGTTACCGTGTTTTTACTGCTGTTTGTTACTTTTGGTTTTGGTTTGCTTGGTTTCTTGGATGATTTTATCAAAGTAGTCTTAAAACGAAATTTAGGGTTAACATCAAGGCAAAAGCTTTTAGGTCAAATTATAATCTCAGTTATTTTTTATCTAATCTATAAACATACCGGACAATCAACCGAAATCAAACTTCCGTTTGGTGATTACTCATTTGATCTTGGCTGGTCCTATGTATTTTTAATCATTTTCTGGCTGGTTGGTTTTTCAAATGCAGTCAATCTGACAGATGGTCTTGATGGCCTGGTGTCAGGCACCTCAGCCATCGCATTCGGTGCATTTGCTGTACTAGCTTGGAATCAAAACAACTTTGAAATTGCTATTTTCTCGGTTGCTGTTGTTGGGGCAGTCTTGGGTTTCTTGGTATTTAACGCCCATCCTGCTAAGGTGTTCATGGGTGATACAGGGTCACTTGCCCTTGGCGGTGCCATCGCAGGTATCGCGATACTAACCAAACTTGAACTTTTGCTAATTATTATTGGCGGAGTATTTGTTATCGAAACGTTATCGGTTATCCTCCAGGTCGCATCTTTTAAGACGACGGGTAAGCGAATTTTCCGAATGAGTCCTTTGCATCATCACTACGAATTGGTCGGCTGGTCTGAATGGCGAGTTGTTGTTACCTTCTGGAGCGTAGGAATCATCTTGGCAGTACTAGGAATCTATATTGAGGTGTGGTTGTAAGTGAAGCAGATTGATGTGTATCGTCATAAGAAAATCCTTGTTCTTGGGCTGGCAAAAAGCGGGGTAACCGCTGCTGCTCTTTTACATAAGCTTGGGGCATTTGTTACCGTTAATGATAAAAAACCTTTCTCGGAAAATCCTGAGGCACAGGGATTATTAGAGCAAGGAATTAAAGTGATTTGTGGAGATCATCCGATTGAGCTATTGGATGAGGGCTTTGAGCTGATTGTAAAAAATCCCGGGATTCCTTATAATAACCCAATGATTGCCGGTGCCATTGAAAAGGGAATTCCTGTTATTACGGAAGTAGAGCTTGCGTATCAAATTTCAGAAGCACCTTTCATCGCAATTACAGGGACAAATGGAAAAACAACAACGACAACACTCATTTTTGAAATGTTGAACCAAGGAAGCAAACAGCCGTTAATTGCTGGAAACATTGGAACAGTGGCATCAGGTGTAGCGCAAAAGGCGGCGAAGGAAAATACGATTGTGATTGAATTATCGTCGTTTCAGCTAATGGGAATTGACACCTTTAAACCTAGAATTGCCATTATCACAAACCTTTATGATGCACATTTGGATTACCATGGAACTAGAAGAGAATACATGGCGGCAAAGGCGAATATTACGAAAACGCAAACGGAACTAGAATATTTAATCATAAATGCCGATCAGGAAGAAACACTTGAAATTGCCCGCCATTCTAAAGCGAAGATAATTCCCTTTTCTACAAAGAAACAGCTGTCTGAAGGTGCGTTCATTAGCAATGGCTGGATTTGTTTTAATGATGAGCAAATAATGGAGATTGAAAAAATAGCTTTGCCGGGCGTACATAATCTCGAAAACATTTTATCCGCAATGGCAGCAGCCAAGCTTTCCGGTGTAGAAAATAGTGCGATTCAAGAAGTGCTGCAAACCTTTACGGGTGTTAAACATCGTTTGCAATATGTTACTGCAGTGAATGGCAGAAAATTTTATAACGACTCAAAGGCCACTAATATTTTAGCAGCCATCAATGCTCTTGCCGCTTTTGAGGCGCCAATTATTTTACTCGCAGGCGGCCTTGACCGCGGCAATGAATTTGATGAACTGCTTCCTTATTTAAAAAATGTTAAAGCCTTGATTACATTTGGGGAGACGGCTCCAAAGATTGAGCGGATTGGAAGCAAGGCTGGAATAAAAACAATCAAGCGTGTCGATAATGTTGACAAGGCGGTGCCCGAGGCTTATCGTCACTCTGAACCAGGGGACATCGTTTTGTTATCTCCTGCCTGTGCAAGCTGGGATCAATATAAAACTTTTGAAGTCAGGGGAGACATTTTTATAGAAGCGGTGCATAAGCTTAAGTAAGGGCTTGTCTCACCTAGTATCCACATCTGTGGTCCTGCTAAGCCCCCAATACTCGCAGTTGAGGTGGATAGTGTGCCGACAAAGAGAACTACTCCTGATTTTATTTTAATGATCGTAACCTTCACGCTGCTCGCGATAGGGTTAATCATGGTTTACAGTGCAAGTGCAATTTGGGCTGAATATAAATTTCATGATTCCTTTTTCTTTGCAAAAAGGCAGACCCTGTTTGCCGGGGTCGGAATTGCTGCCATGTTTTTTATTATGAATATTAACTACTGGACATGGAGAAGCTGGTCAAAAACAATCATTATTGTTTGTTTTGTGCTGTTAATCCTCGTCTTAATTCCTGGAATAGGAAATGAGAGGAATGGATCAAGGAGCTGGATTGGGGTTGGAGCCTTTTCGATTCAGCCTTCAGAATTTATGAAGCTGGCGATGATTGCCTTTTTGGCAAAATTTCTCTCTGAACGGCAAAAGCTGATTACCTCGTTTAAAAAAGGTCTCATCCCTTCTTTAGGGCTTGCATTTTTAGCCTTTGCTATGATCATGCTTCAGCCGGATTTAGGCACAGGAACCGTTATGATGGGTACATGTGTGGTCATGATTTTCATCGCAGGCGCACGGATTAGTCATTTTGCTTTCTTAGGGCTTCTGGGTGTTGCTGGCTTTATCGGCTTAATAGCTTCCGCTCCATATCGAATTAAGCGGATTACCTCATTTTTAGATCCTTGGTCAGACCCACTCGTGAGCGGATTTCAAATCATTCAATCGCTTTACGCCATCGGCCCTGGCGGATTATTTGGACTAGGCCTTGGTCAAAGCAGACAAAAGTTTTTTTATCTGCCAGAACCACAAACAGATTTTATCTTCGCGATTCTGTCTGAAGAATTAGGATTTATTGGTGGTTCGTTCATTTTACTCTTATTTGCGCTATTATTGTGGCGCGGTATCCGGATTGCTCTTGGCGCTCCAGATTTGTATGGAAGCTTTCTTGCGGTTGGAATTATCGCCATGGTGGCCATTCAGGTTATGATTAATATCGGTGTCGTAACAGGGCTAATGCCGGTAACCGGCATAACACTGCCATTTTTAAGCTATGGGGGTTCATCATTGACCTTAATGCTAATGGCTATCGGTGTCCTCCTTAATATTAGCCGGTATTCAAGATATTAAAAATGATACCCTGTTCTCTGGCAGGGTTCTTTTTTCGTTACATTTAGATAACAATCTTTTTTCATTTGCGTTTTTTAATCTGTTTTTATAGTAAGATAGGTATGCAATCAGGTGTTAAATAGTTAATGAGGTGGAAAAATGAAAATAGTCGTAAGCGGCGGCGGGACTGGCGGGCATATTTATCCGGCACTCGCACTAATCAGGGAAATTCAAAAAGAGAACAAAGATGCAGAATTTCTATACATAGGTACAATAAATGGCTTAGAAAGTAAACTCGTTCCCAGGGAGAATATTGCTTTTAAATCGATTCATATTACTGGATTCAAGCGGAAGCTGTCCTTTGAAAATGTTAAAACGATTATTCGATTTCTGAAAGGTGTAACAGATAGCAAAAGAATATTAAAAGAATTTAAGCCTGACATTGTGATTGGAACAGGCGGATATGTGTGCGGACCTGTGGTATATGCGGCCGCTAAACTGCGGATTCCAACCATTATTCATGAACAAAATAGTGTACCCGGCCTCACGAATAAATTCCTGAGCCGATATGTGAATAAAATTGCGATATGCTTCGAAGAGGCTAAAAATTATTTTCCAGGAGATAAGGTAGTATTTACGGGGAATCCCCGGGCATCTGAGGTAATTGGCAAAGATGGGATAAAAGGGCGGCTGTCAGCAGGACTTAGTACAACCATGCCTGCTGTCCTAATCTTTGGAGGCAGCCGTGGTGCCAGGCCAATCAATGAAGCAGTAGTTAAGGCCTTATCAGAATTGGCTGAAAAGCCTTATCAAGTTCTCTATATTACTGGCGATGTTCATTATGAAGCCGTCAAGAAGGAAGCAGAGTTAATTGGAAGTCCGAGAAATGTCGTGATAAAACCGTTTATTCATAATATGCCCGAGGTTCTTGCCGGTATTGATTTGGTTGTCTCAAGAGCGGGTGCAACAACACTGGCAGAAATAACTTCACTTGGCATTCCAAGCGTTCTTGTCCCGAGTCCGTATGTTACCAATAATCATCAAGAGAAGAACGCTCGATCCTTAAGTAACCATGGTGCGGCAGAATTACTTTTAGAAAAAGATTTAAATAGTAAAAGTCTCGTCAACTCCATTGATCAAATTCTTTTAAATAATGAAATTGTAAAAGAAATGAAAGTAAAGGCGAAAAAAATCGGAGTCCCAGATTCCGCAGAGAGGCTTTACTCATTAATGAGACAGCTTGTTAAAGAAAAACAAAAGTAGCCCAAATCGATTTTGGTGCATAAACTAAAGTTAAGTGTATATTGGAAAGTTAGGTGGTAAATATGGACGGAATTGTAACAGAATTACAGGCTTTAAATATTGGGAAGGTAAAGAAAAATGAATCTCTTGCCCAACATACGACAATTAAAATTGGCGGTCCAGCCGACCTGCTTATTGAACCTTCGTCAGTAGAAAACTTAAATCATGTAATGGGTGTAATTAGAAAACACCGCTTAAAGTGGCGGGCAATTGGCAGAGGGTCTAATCTTTTAGTCTCTGATAAAGGGATTGAAGGGGCAGTGATTAAGCTCGGTTCCGGTTTGGACCATCTTGAAATTAATGACACCGAAATTACAGTCGGCGGCGGACATTCGCTCGTCAGCTTATCGACATTAATTAGCAAAAAGGGGCTGACGGGACTTGAGTTTGCCAGCGGTATCCCAGGGTCTGTCGGCGGGGCTGTTTATATGAACGCCGGTGCACATGGTTCAGATATAAGCAAAATTCTAACTAGGGCACGTATTCTTTTTGATGATGGAACGATGGAGTGGCTTTCGTCTGCAGAAATGGAATTTTCCTATCGTACCTCTGTCCTCCAGAAGAAACGTCCAGGAATTGTCGTCGAAGCTGTTTTTCAGCTTGCACAAGGTGATCGAGCAGCAATTGTTTCACAAATGCTAAAGAACAAGGATTATCGAAAAGAAACACAGCCGTGGAATTTCCCTTGCGCCGGCAGTATTTTTCGAAATCCCCTGCCTAATTACGCCGGTAAATTAATTGAGGTCGCCGGATTAAAGGGCTTCAGTATTGGCGGTGCAAAGATTTCAGAAATGCATGGAAATTTTATTGTCAATGCCGGTAACGCTACTGCTGGAGATGTACTTGCCTTAATTGAGCATGTAAAGGATACCATTTACAGTTTATATGAAATAAAAATGGAGACCGAGGTAGAAATAATCGGAAGAAATTAAACTTACTTTTCTTGTAAGAAATCCCTTACGAATGACAAAAATTGTGTTATAATAACTGATAATATAATAGGTGGAAAGCCTGAAGATGATGAATGACGGCATGATTTCTCGTGCCGTTGTTTCTCATTTCATGGTAGCCACATCGATTTTTTTTTAGGACAAGCTGATGTTGTAATTTAGGGCAGCCGCTTTATGTGGAGGAATCACGAATGGAAAAAGGTAAAATTGTTGCTCTTGAGGATCGTATTCCTAAGCTTAAGGAGCAAAGAAGGCGGAAAGCAAACAGACGTCTAGTGCTCTTGTTAATTTTGTTTTTTACATTGATTGTCGTCATTGCCTATACACAATCACCTTTTAGTCACGTTAAAACCATTACAATAAAGGGGAATGAAGTCTATTCTCGTGGAGAAATAATCAAGAAGAGCGGCCTTTCGAAAGACACGAATATTTGGAAAGTTAGGAATAGCACTATTGCTTCCAAATTACAGCAATTATCCGAAATAAAGAAAGCCGATGTTAACATTCAATGGCCAAACACGGTTCTAATTCAAGTAAAAGAGTATAAAAGAATAGCCTATCTTAAGCAAGATACAAACTACTTTCCAGTAATGGAAAATGGTAAAATCCTGAAGGATAGACAAGCGGAAAAAATTCCTGTTAATTCTCCGATTCTTTTGGAATTTAAAGAAGGGGCTGCCCTTAACGAAATGATGAAAGAGTTAGAAAATCTTCCAAGTGAAATTTTAAACTCCATTTCCGAAATTTATTATTCTCCGAAAAAAACCGATCAATATCATATTTCCTTATTTATGAATGATGGCTTTGAGGTAAGTGCGACATTAAGAAGTTTTTCAGAAAAGATGGTTCATTATCCCTCAATCATCAGCCAATTAGATCCTAACAAAAAGGGACTCATCGATTTGGAAGTAGGTTCATATTTTAAGGCTTTTGAACCGGAAGTGGAGGGAAAAGAAGTTGAAAAAGATCAAGGTGAAGGGTAAACATTTTATCTTGTCCCTTGTCTGTCTTGTACTTGGGTTTATGATTGCCTTCTCCTATCATCTGACTCAAATTGAGAACCAAAATGAACATCTCAATAGGTCAGGTAAACAATATGAAAAGACGCTTGTTTTAAGAAATCAATTGATTGCCCAAGAAGAGACGAATCGTAAGCTTCAAAAAGAATTACATCAAAAGCAAGACAAGGTACTTAAAAATGAAAAAGACCTGGCAAAGGAAGCCCAAGTTTTTCTTAATCAGGCTGAAGATACAGAAAAATATCGGATGTTTCTAGGGAAAGTAATGGTAAAAGGGAAGGGAGTAAAAATTACTCTTTCCGATGGTGACTATGACCCAAAAGAAGTGAATATTAATAATTATCTTGTCCATGAACACCATGTATTTAAAGTGGTAAACGAACTATATATTTCTGGTGCAGCAGCGGTTGCGATAAATGGCCAAAGGCTGACGAGCCATTCTTATATTGTATGTAATGGGCCAGTCATTACCGTTGATGGTGTTCAGTATCCAGCTCCGTTTGTCATTACAGCAATCGGGGATTCTGATGTACTTGCCTCCTCTATAAACTTGACTGGAGGAGTAAGGGACCAGCTAGTTAATGATAACCTAGTTTTTACACTTGAAAAAGTAAATGAAATGATCATGAATCCAATTTTAGGAAGTTGATTAAAAGTCCACTTTAAGATTAATTTAAAGGTTAGGTAAAAATAATGGACAAGCCCAAAATGAATGTTAGTTTTACCTTAATTGCTGCAGTTGTCGGTTTTATGATTGCGATTCAATTCCAAACAGTGAAGAAACCGAATGAGCGGGATACCCGCGATGTTTGGCAGCTACGCGCGGCCTTACTGAAAGAAAAAGAACTTCAGTCCAATTTATTGGGTGAGATTCGTTCTAATGAAGAAAAAATATCAGCCTATGAATCTGAAAGAAAACAGAGTAAGGAACAGGCATTACGGGATACATTGCAGGAATTAAAAATGGAAGCGGGGCTGACGGAAATTTCAGGTCCAGGTATTACACTGCAAATTGAACCTGTAATTGAGGATATCAAGCTAGGCGCTCCTGTTACAAAGGTCGTTTCACCCGAACTCCTAAAAAGGCTGCTGAACGAATTGAATATGTATGAAGCAAAATATCTGGCGATTGATGGTCAAAGAATTATTAATACCACTGTAATAAGAGACATTAATCGGGAAACTAAAATTGACGGGCATACACTCAAGAGTTTGCCGATAGAAATTAAAGTCGGCGTTGATACGATTAATACTGCTGAAAAATTGTCTAACCGGATGAAAGTATCAAATGCCAGGGATGAATTCTTTACTGAAAGCTTGAGACTTACCGTTTCAGAAGCAAATCCAGTCGTGACGATCCCTGCCTATGATAACCCAATTCGGATTAAATACATGGAGCCGATTAAAGAAGGGGGCGGTTCCTAATGTGGCTTCCGTTTGTGGGACTAATTATTGGAATCATTCTCGGTTTATTAACGGAAATTCGAATTCCTGAAGAATATTCCAATTATTTATCAATTGCAGTCTTAGCAGCCCTTGATACGCTTTTCGGGGGAATCAGGGCCTACTTGCAAAATATTTATGATGATAAGGTATTTGTTTCTGGATTCTTTTTTAATATAATACTAGCAGCAAGTTTAGCTTTTCTCGGTGTTCATCTTGGTGTAGACTTGTATTTAGCAGCAGTTTTTGCGTTTGGAGTCAGGTTGTTCCAAAATATTGCTGTCATTAGACGAATATTATTGACAAAATGGTCACCAAACAAAGAAAAAGTAGAAAAAAATTGATATTTTTTAAAGGGAAATATTTTAGTTGTGACGAATAATTTTATATGATATTACTATGAAAACATTTAATTGAACAAAAGAAATTGTTGTTCGACCTATGGAAATTAAAAGGAGGTGCCAAAGAATGAACAGCAATGAAATATATGTTAGCCTTGACATCGGTACATCCAGTGTAAAAGTAATCATTGGGGAAATGGTCAATGACTCGGGCAAAGACTCGTTGAATATAATTGGTGTTGGCAATGTGAAATCTGAAGGCTTACGAAAAGGGTCGATCGTCGACATGGACGATACCGTTCATTCTATTAAGCGGGCGATTGAGCAGGCGGAAAGGATGATTGGAGCGGAGATTAGGGAAGTAGTGGTCGGGATTTCCGGGAACAACGTCATACTCCAGCAATGTCACGGTATTGTAGCTGTTTCCAGCCAAAATCGGGAAATTACCAATGAAGATGTCATTCGGGTTATTGAGGCTTCCCATGTCGGATCGATTCCACCAGAACGAGAAAACATTGGCGTCATCCGAAAACAATTTATCTTAGATGGTAAGGATGAAATTAATGACCCAAGAGGTATGATTGGTGTTCGTTTGGAAATGGAAGGATCGCTTATTACCGGCTCTAAATCGATAATCATTAATACCTTACGTTGTGTTGAAAGAGCTGGACTTGAAATTTTAGATATTATCTTGCAGCCTCTGGCAGCAGGTGATTATGCTTTATCCAAAGATGAAAAAAATCTCGGTGTAGCCTTAATCGATATCGGCGGCGGGTCTACTTCAATCGCACTATTTGAGGAAGGATTTTTGAAATCGACAAGTGTGATTCCCGTTGGCGGGGATTTGCTTACAAATGACCTTTCAAAGGTTCTGCACACGTCTACCGAGGATGCCGAGAAAATCAAAGTGAAATATGGACATGCCTTCTATGACAATGCTTCAGAGGATGAATTCTTCAGCGTTCCAATTATCGGAAGCGATCAGCATCAGCAATTTAATCAGCTCTATGTTTCTGAAATTATTGAAGCAAGAATGGAAGAAGTCTTTGAATTGATAGCGCATGAATTGAAACGGTTAGGCGTGACAGATTTACCAGGTGGTTTTGTTTTAACAGGCGGCACAGCAAAGATGCAGGGAATATTGGAGCTTGCACAGGATATCTTTCAAACTCCAGTCCGTATTGCCTCGCCTGATTACATTGGTGTAAGAGAACCTCAATATACAACAGCGGTTGGCTTAATAAAATATGCTTACAAGAATACTAGATTGCCTGGAGGAACCAACGGCGGTACTTCAGCGGTGTCAGAGCCAGCCGAAAAAAGAATGCCAAAGCAACAGCAGCCTAAAGTAAAAGTAGAAAAACATCCGGAAGATAAGATGTCATCAAAAGTAAAAAAATTCCTTGGTTACTTTTTCGAATAATTTAAGCGAAAAGGAAATCGACGAATTAGGAGGATTTGTCATGTTAGAATTTGATACAAATTTAGATTCTCTCGCAACAATAAAAGTAATCGGTGTTGGCGGCGGTGGAAATAACGCGGTAAACCGAATGATTGAACATGGCGTTCAGGGTGTGGAATTTATTGCGGTTAATACGGATGCGCAAGCCTTAAATCTTTCAAAAGCAGAAGTAAAAATGCAGATTGGTTCAAAACTGACTCGCGGCCTTGGAGCTGGAGCTAATCCTGAGGTTGGGAAGAAAGCAGCAGAAGAAAGCAAAGAGCAAATTGAAGAAGCGCTTAGGGGCGCTGACATGGTGTTCGTTACGGCAGGTATGGGCGGAGGAACTGGTACGGGTGCAGCGCCGGTTATCGCGCAAATAGCCCGTAACCTCGGTGCATTGACGGTTGGTGTTGTTACCCGTCCATTCACATTTGAAGGCAAAAAGCGGTCGAATCAAGCATCAGGCGGTATCGGGTCTATGAAAGAAGCCGTTGATACACTAATTGTTATTCCAAATGACCGCCTTCTTGAAATCGTTGATAAAAGTACGCCAATGCTCGAGGCGTTCCGCGAAGCGGATAATGTCCTGCGCCAAGGGGTTTCAGGTATATCCGATTTAATTGCTGTACCTGGACTTATAAACTTGGACTTTGCAGATGTGAAAACAATTATGTCTAACAAAGGCTCTGCCTTAATGGGAATTGGCGTTTCCTCAGGAGAAAATCGCGCCGCTGAGGCAGCGAAGAAAGCGATTAGCTCTCCGCTATTAGAAACGTCCATTGATGGAGCGCAGGGTGTGTTAATGAATATCACAGGCGGTACAAATTTAAGTCTGTATGAAGTTCAGGAAGCAGCTGATATTGTTGCAAGTGCATCGGATCAAGAAGTGAATATGATTTTCGGTTCCGTTATCAATGAAAATCTTAAAGATGAAATCGTGGTAACGGTTATTGCAACAGGATTTAATGAAGAAGGTTCACAGCCAAAGGTAACGCGCCCGTCTTTTGGACAAGCTAAACCGACTACCGGACCTGTCAAGCGAGAGCACAAACGTGAAGAAACTCCGCAAGAACCAGTCCGGAATACAAATGTATCACAAGAAGAGACGTTGGATATTCCAACCTTCTTGCGCAACAGAAATCGCAGAAGATAATTTCAATAATAGTTAAGGCATGGTCCCACGGGGCTATGCCTTTTTTGTTTATTCTTTATTTGACAAAATCCGTTTGGAATAGTGAAAATTTCTGTTTTTTTGATTACAGAAAGTGACACACTTCAGCCGTATAAGTACGTTATACTTTTTCGTAAACAGAAGTAAGGAGGAAGCTGATTGGTTGTTTATTTAGATATTATCTGGGCTCTGAATTTATTATTTGACAGCCTACTCCTTTATTTAACAGCCATATTTCTTAAAAGAAACATTCGCCTATGGAGAATACTCGCCGGTGGATTTACCGGTTCATTAATTATTTTATTGTCGTTTACACCATTAAGTCACTATACAAGCCATCCGATTTCAAAGCTTATCTGTTCAATGATGATGATATTGATTGCCTTTGGATATAAGCGGTTGACCTTCTTTATGAGGGCATTAATGACGTTTTATGCCGCTACCTTTTTTATTGGCGGTGCCATCATGGGTGCTCATTACTTTATTCAATATGATTATGAGTGGTCGACAAAGGTTTTAAAAGGGTTTGGCGATCCAATTAGCTGGCTGTTCGTCCTGATTGGTTTCCCGGTTGCCTGGCACTTCTCAAGAAAAAATGGAGAAAGTATCGAGATGACCAAAATTCAATTCGAACAAATTGTTAATGTGAGGTTGAATATTGAGGGTGAAAGCTTAGTTTTTAAAGGATTAGTGGATAGTGGCAATCAACTATATGATCCGTTGTCGAAGCTGCCAGTCATGTTTGTTTCTATCAAAAATCAAATCGAGACGATTTCCGAAACAATAAAAAGATTGGCCGCCTACCCGGAACCACTAATCATGGGTAATGAGAAATTTCCTGACGAATGGCAAAATAGGCTCAGAATCGTCCCATGCCGTGTGATAGGACAAGAGCATCAGCTTATTATTGCCGTCAAACCCGATTTTATTTTAATCGAACAAAGTGGTTCACAGTACTTATGTGAAAAAGGTCTTGTCTCCTTTACGATAAAGGAACTTTCTGCTGATGATGCGTTTCAATGTATTGTTCATCCAAAGATGTTAACCGGGATGAAACAGCAAGAGGAGGCTGTGAAGGTAAGTTAATAATACTATACTCAGAAATAACATAATTTAGAAGGAGGAACTTACATGAATAAATGGAGACTTCGCTTATCCTACTACTGGTACAAAATACTAATAAAATTGGGCTTAAAATCGGATGAAGTTTATTATATTGGCGGAAGCGAAGCCTTGCCGCCTCCTTTGAGTAAAGATGAGGAGGAGTTGTTATTAAAAAAACTGCCTGGTGGTGATAAGGCAGCGAGGTCGATCTTAATTGAACGGAACCTAAGGCTGGTTGTTTATATTGCCAGAAAGTTTGAAAATACGGGGATTAATATTGAGGATTTAATTAGTATTGGCACGATTGGTTTAATTAAAGCGGTTAATACCTTTAACCCTGAGAAAAAAATAAAACTTGCTACATACGCATCAAGATGTATCGAAAATGAAATTCTTATGTACTTACGGCGAAACAATAAAATTAGATCAGAAGTTTCCTTTGACGAACCGCTCAATATTGACTGGGATGGGAATGAGCTGTTATTATCCGATGTCTTAGGAACGGATGATGATATTATTACAAAGGACCTGGAAGCAAATGTTGATAGGAAACTTTTAACAAAGGCATTGCATCAGCTTACCGATCGTGAAAAACAAATTATGGAGCTTCGGTTCGGCTTAACAAACGGGGAAGAAAAGACACAAAAGGATGTAGCAGACATGCTGGGGATATCGCAATCTTATATTTCAAGATTGGAAAAAAGAATTATTAAACGGTTACGGAAGGAATTTAATAAGATGGTATAAACGGAAGCGGGAAAAAGAAAAAAGTTTCCATTAAAAAAACCCTTTTATTTCACGATTTAATTGCATTTTTCGACATTTATGCACCTGTCCCGTGTTGTGGGCAGGTGCATATTTTTCCTTCTCAAGGAAATACTGTTTTTTGTACAGCAGCTCCTGTGAGGAGGGAAAAGGATTGACTCGAAATAAAGTTGAAATTTGCGGTGTGGACACATCAAAACTTCCTGTTTTAAAAAACGAAGAAATGAGAATACTCTTCAAGCAAATGCAAGAGGGCGATATATCCGCCCGGGAAAAGCTCGTCAATGGTAACTTACGCCTCGTACTAAGTGTGATTCAGCGCTTTAACAACCGGGGAGAGTTTGTTGATGACCTGTTTCAGGTTGGCTGTATTGGCCTGATGAAATCGATTGATAACTTTGATTTAGGTCAAAATGTAAAGTTTTCCACTTACGCCGTACCGATGATAATTGGAGAAATTCGCAGGTACTTGCGTGATAATAACCCAATTCGCGTTTCACGTTCTTTAAGGGATATTGCTTATAAGGCCCTTCAGGTAAGGGAGCGGTTAATGAGCGAAACCTCACGTGAACCGACTGCACAAGAGATCGCCAAGGTCCTGGAAGTACCGCATGAAGAGATTGTATTTGCCCTGGATGCCATTCAAGATCCAGTGTCCCTATTTGAGCCGATTTATAATGATGGCGGCGATCCCATTTATGTTGTTGACCAATTAAGCGATGAGAAAAGTAAAGATATCCATTGGATTGAAGAAATTGCTTTAAAAGAAGGCATGCGCAGATTAAATGAACGTGAAAAATTAATATTACGGAAACGGTTTTTTCAAGGAAAAACACAAATGGAAGTCGCGGATGAAATCGGGATATCCCAAGCACAGGTTTCACGTCTAGAAAAAGCGGCCATAAAACAAATGAATAAAAATATTCAAAGTTAAAGCTGTCCAAACCGGACAGCTTTATTTTTATATCAGAATTTATATCATTGGACTTTGAGAAATGTCCAGCTCCAGCACCCTAGCGGCTATTGTCCTTCGCGCTCCGCCCTACGATAAGTCAACATCGGGCAGCGAAGCTCACCGTGTTTCCTTTATCTCAGTTGGAGCGCTCCAGGCCATACGCCGCTGACCAGGGCGCTTACGCTTTTCTTTTTTTCTTTTACTAATTTGCCAAGTGCTGTCATATATTTTTTATAGTAATGTAATTGGGAGTGGTGGATATGGTGAAGATTTCCGAATTCCAGATAAAAGATGTGGTCAATGTATCAGATGGCAAAAGGCTTGGTAATATTGGTGATATAGAAATTAATTTAACGACTGGGAAAATAGAAGCGGTCGTCATCTCCGGCAGCGGCAGAGTATTAGGCTTTTTTGGTAAGGATGAAGACATCGTTATTCCCTGGAAAAATATTATTAAAATTGGTCAAGATGTAATCTTGGTCAGGTATCGGGGAAGTGTCGAGAAAATATCTGAAGAGGCTGAAGTTTGACAAATACCTTTTACAGTGACCATTCTCTCTTTTCATGGTAAACTAAAGAAAAAAATAGAGGTATTGACATGGAGCCCTTTGTCTTAAAAAATCAATCCTATTTAACCATTGAAAGCTGGACCAAGCAATTCCCGGGATTGGCCGCCGGTATCACAACTAAATGCGGAGGTCTGAGCAAAGGGAGTTTCGAGACCCTGAATCTCGGCTTTCATGTCGGCGATGCCAAAAGCTGCGTTTGCTCAAATCGAGAAATAGTCGCAGAGCTGCTGGAATTTCCGCTAAACTGTTGGGTGGGTGCCGAACAAACCCATGACATTGCCGTTAAAAAGATAACAAAAGCAGACCGCGGAAAAGGGTCCGATTCCTATGAACATTCATTTAAAGGCACTGATGGTTTTTATACGAATGAAGAGGGCATCCTGCTAACGCTTTGTTTTGCCGACTGTGTCCCTCTTTTTTTTATTGCTCCTGAAAAAAAGATGATTGGGGCGGCACATGCAGGCTGGAAAGGGACAGTTGGAAAGATTGCAAACGAAATGATCCAAGCATGGGGCAGGGAAGGGATTAAGCCTGAAGAGATTTTTGTCGCAATTGGACCGTCTATTTGTGAAGAATGTTATCTTGTTGATGAACGGATTATTAACTTAGTTGAAAATACACTAGAAGATAAAGACAGATTACCATATAATTTAATTGAAGATGGTCAATATTCATTAGATTTGCGAGAATTAAACAGGCAAATACTCTTAGAAGCGGATGTACCGGTTCAAAATATCCTTTCGACCGGATTTTGTTCCAGCTGCAACCAAGAGGAATTTTTCTCGCACCGCCGTGACCAAGGCGGGACTGGAAGAATGTTAAGTTTTATCGGCTGGAAGGAGACTGCGGATCGTTTATGAGAGTAGCAGCAAAGTTTGAACAAATTAAACAACAAATAAATGAAGCGTGTCTTAAAGTAAATCGAAACCCGGATGAAGTGAAATTGATTGCTGTCACAAAATATGTAAGTATTGAACGCGCTTCTGAAGCGTTCGAGGCAGGGATAACAAATCTAGGTGAGAACCGTGATGACGGCCTGCTTGCAAAGTGGACGGTATTAAGGGACAAGCCTGATTGGCATTTTATTGGCTCCCTCCAGACCCGTAAGGTGAAAAATATTATTGACAAGGTTGAATATATCCATTCGCTGGATAGGCTTTCACTTGCCGAAGAAATAAATAAACGTGCAGACCATAAAATTAAATGTCTCGTGCAGGTAAATGTTTCACAGGAAGAATCCAAACATGGATTATCAGCTGGAGAGACAATTGAATTTATTGAATCACTTTGGCCTTTTGATAATATAAGTGTTGAAGGATTAATGACCATGGCTCCGCTCACGAAGGATGAACAAATTGTTCGTGACTGTTTTCGCAAATTAAGGGAACTTCGCACACAAGTACAAGACCGGAATTTAGATTTTGCTCCTTGCACGGAATTGTCGATGGGAATGTCGGGTGATTTTCCAATTGCGATTGAAGAAGGGGCAACAATGGTAAGAATAGGTACTGCACTTGTCGGTGAAGATGGTTAGGAGAGAAAAAAATGACGATTAAATCAAAATTAAAAACATTTTTCTTTTTAGATGATGAATATGATGATAATAATGATGAATATGTAGAACCGAGTGAACCTGTCAAACAAAGACAGCAGCAGCAGCAGCAGCCTGTTAAAAACAAAAATGTTATCAGCCTGCAAAGCGTCCCAAAGTCGTCAAATTCTATAAATCCGTCAAATGGTTCAAAGGTCATTTTAGTGGAACCGCGTTCGTATTCGGAGTCAACGGATATTGCTGACCATTTAAAAAGTCGCCGCGCTGTTGTCATAAACCTCCAGCGCATTGATAATGATCAAGGCAGGCAAATTATTGACTTTATCAGCGGTGTTGTATATGCCATTGGCGGCGACATCCAAAAAATTGGCTTAAGTATTTTTTTATGTGCGCCTGATAACGTAGAGGTTTCTGGGAATATTTCGGACCTTATTCCTGACCATGATAATCAAAATACGAGGTGGTAATGTAAATGGCATTTGTTTTTAGTCTATTGCAACAGGTAATTCAAATTTATTCGTGGGCATTGATTGTCTATATTTTAATGTCATGGTTCCCGAATGCAAGGGAATCCGCAATTGGCCAATTTTTGGCGAGAATTTGCGAACCCTATTTAGAACCATTCCGAAAGATTATTCCACCAATTGGGATGATGGATATTTCGCCAATTGTTGCCTTCCTTGTGTTAAACTTTGCAAACAGCGGGCTCTCTAGAGTTTACCAATGGCTCGTTTAAGAATTTAATCATAGGTTGTGTGTTAATTAATGAACATTTATCAGCATTTCCGTCCAGAAGAACGGGAATTTATTGACCAAGTAGCCCAGTGGAAAAGTTATGTCGAGACCCACTATACGCCAAAGCTGACTGATTTTCTTGACCCAAGGGAACAGCATATTCTCAAAATGCTCATTGGCGAAAATGGCGATGTGAGCTATCAGCTTTTTGGCGGCAGTCATGATTTAGAACGAAAAAGAGCCTTCATCTACCCAGATTATTTGACTGCAAATGGTGATGATTTTCAAATTAGCCTTTTCGAAATTCACTATCCAACGAAGTTCGTGACAATTGAGCATCGTCAGGTTTTGGGAACGCTGATGTCCTTAGGGTTAAAACGGGGGAAATTTGGCGACATCCTTATAAAGGATGATAGAATACAATTTTTCGCTGCTAAGGAAGTTAATGAGTATATTAAAAGCAATCTTGAATCAATTGGCAGGGCAGGTGTCAAGTTAATTGAAACACCGATTGAAGAAGCGATTTCTGCAAAAGAATTATGGGCAGAGAATGATTTAACAGTATCTTCTTTACGGCTGGATACTGTTATTTCTGGTATATATCATCTATCTCGGCAAAAATCACAAACCCTTATTCAGCAGGGGCTTGTTAAAGTAAACTGGACCTTAACCGAAAACCCGTCGTTTTCTTGTGAAATCGGTGACATGATTTCCATTCGTGGTCATGGAAGAGCAAAAATTATTGCGATTGAGGGAAAAACTAAAAAAGAAAAATGGCGAATAATCAGTGGAAAGCAAAAATAATTTCATTTTTAGTGCAGGATTATTGAAAAACGTGTCGAATATTTTCTTATACATATAAAAGTACAGTTCTTATGGAGGTGGCATCATGCCGTTAACGCCGTTAGATATTCATAATAAAGAGTTTAATAAAGGGTTTCGCGGGTACGATGAAGATGAAGTCAATGAATTTCTTGACCAGGTAATTAAGGATTATGAATTAGTCCTCAGAGAGAAAAAGGAAATGGAAGAACGCTTGAATGAAATGAAAGATCGTCTTGGCCATTTTGTGAATATTGAAGAAACGCTCAACAAATCAATTATTATTGCCCAAGAAGCGGGCGAAGATGTAAAGCGTAATGCGCAAAAGGAAGCCAAGCTGATTATTAAGGAAGCGGAGAAAAACGCGGACCGGATTGTCAATGAATCCTTATCTAAAGCCCGAAAAATTGCCCTTGAAATAGAAGATTTAAAGAAGCAGTCAAAAGTGTTCCGAACTCGTTTTAAAATGCTGATTGAAGCACAGCTGGATATGCTGAGCACAGATGATTGGGATCATTTATTAGAGTATGAAGTGGATGCAACCGAGTTAAAAATTCATCAAGAAGAAGATTCCTTAGCTTGACGAATTGGCATTATCTCGCATATAATTTTTTAATAAACGATAGACATGACTATGACAGGGACAGTACAATTTTTCTATATACTTTCTTAAGCGAACCGGGGAGGGTGAAAGCCCGGTAAAGCAGAAGAATTGGAAGATCACCCTCGAGTTCCGGACCGAATTCCATAATGGTTAGTAGGCTCAGGCGTGTTATTCACGTTACGAATGGTAAAGAGGATAGTGTGTTTTCATTTCATACTATTTATCAGGGTGGTACCGCGGGAATTAAACCTTCTCGTCCCTATTTTGGGATGAGAGGGTTTTTTTATTGTTCTTAATGGCTATTCTGTTAGATGATAGGATTACAGGAGGAAGAAAAAATGGAATACAAAGATACGTTATTAATGCCGAAAACTGAATTCCCGATGCGAGGCAATTTGCCGCAAAGAGAACCTGAGGTCCAGGCGAAATGGGAAGAAATGAATATTTATCAAAAGGTGCAAGAACGGACGAAAGGACGTCCGATGTTTGTCCTCCATGATGGACCTCCTTACGCAAATGGAGATATCCATATGGGCCATGCGCTTAACAAAATTTTAAAAGATATGATTGTCCGCTATAAATCAATGAGCGGCTTCCATGCTCCATATGTACCAGGCTGGGATACACACGGGCTGCCGATTGAACAGGCTCTAACGAATAAAGGTGTTAAACGGAAAGAAATGACGGTGGCTGAATTCCGGGAGCTTTGTACGAAATATGCACTCGAGCAAATTGATAATCAGCGCTCACAATTTAAACGTCTCGGTGTTCGCGGGGACTGGGAAAATCCTTATATTACGCTTAAACCGGAATACGAAGCGCAACAAATTAAAGTCTTCGGTGAAATGGCGAAAAAGGGTTATATTTATAAAGGCCTTAAGCCGGTATATTGGTCGCCTTCAAGTGAATCTGCTCTTGCTGAGGCAGAAATTGAATACCAAGATAAGCGTTCAGCATCCATCTATGTTGGATTTAAGGTGAAAGACGGAAAAGGTGTCCTTGATACGGATACGCAAATTGTGATTTGGACAACAACACCTTGGACGATTCCAGCAAACTTAGGGATTTCTGTTCATCCTGACTTAACCTATGTGGTCGTTACTGCAAATGGTAACAAATTCTTAGTGGCTGAAGCCCTTCTTGAAGCCGTAACGAAGGAAATTGGCTGGGAGGATGCTGCGGTTGTCCAAAAGGTCAAAGGGGCGGAATTAGAACAGATTGTTGCGGCACATCCGTTATATGACCGTGATTCTTTAGTTATGTTAGGTGAACACGTTACTACAGACGCTGGAACAGGCTGTGTTCATACTGCTCCCGGTCACGGGGAGGATGACTTCTACGTTGGTCAAAAATACGGCCTGGAAGTGCTTTGCCCTGTAGATGACAAAGGCGTAATGACAAGCGAAGCACCGGGCTTCGAAGGATTATTCTACGATACGGCAAACAAACCGATTGTGCAAGCGTTAGAAGAGGCGGATGCATTGTTAAAGCTTTCGTTTATTACTCACTCTTATCCGCACGATTGGCGAACGAAGAAGCCGGTTATTTTCCGTGCGACAGCACAGTGGTTCGCTTCGATTAAGGATTTCCGTAACGAACTTTTGGAAGCCGTAAAGGAAACGAAATGGGTGCCGGCATGGGGTGAAACACGGTTATTCAATATGGTTCGCGACCGTGGCGACTGGTGTATTTCCCGTCAACGGGTATGGGGTGTTCCTATCCCTGTTTTCTATGATGAAAATGGCAAAGAAATTATTACCGATGAAACAATCGAACATGTGTCAAATTTATTCCGTGAACATGGTTCAAATATTTGGTTTGAGCGTGAAGCCAAGGATTTACTTCCTGAAGGATTTACCCATCCTGGAAGTCCTAATGGAACATTTACAAAAGAAACTGATATTATGGATGTTTGGTTTGACTCAGGCTCTTCCCATCAAGCTGTGTTACTAGAGAGAGAGGATTTGGTCCGTCCTGCAGATCTTTATCTTGAAGGTTCCGACCAATACCGCGGCTGGTTTAACTCGTCATTATCCACTGCTGTTGCCGTAACCGGTGAGGCACCGTATAAAGGAGTACTAAGCCACGGGTTTGCCCTTGATGGTGAAGGCAGAAAAATGAGCAAATCAGTTGGAAATGTCGTTGTACCAGCGAAGGTCATGAACCAATTGGGCGCCGATATTTTACGCCTTTGGGTAGCATCCGTTGATTATCAATCAGATGTTCGTGTCTCTGACCCTATCCTAAAGCAGGTTGCCGAGGTTTATCGTAAAATCCGTAATACTTTCCGTTTCTTACTTGGAAATCTAGCTGACTTTGATCCGGCAGTGAATCGGGTTGCTTATGAAGATTTACGTGAAGTGGATCAGTTTATGCTTGTGAAATTGAATAAGTTGATTAAAAATGTTCGGAATGCTTATGAAAACTATGAGTTTGCCGGTATTTATCACGCGGTCAATAATTTCTGTACACTTGACCTAAGTGCATTTTATCTTGATTTTGCCAAAGACGTTTTATACATTGAAGCGGTTAACCACCACGAGCGCCGTGCGATTCAAACTGTTTTATATGAATCATTACTTGCATTAACAAAATTGGTTTCGCCAATTCTTTCTCATACAGCTGATGAAGTGTGGAAATTCATTCCTGCTGTAACGGAAGAAAGTGTCCAATTAACCGACCTTCCAGAATATCAGGAGCTTGCAGGTGCAAAAGCTCTTGAAGAAAAATGGACGGCGTTCATGAATCTTCGTGATGATGTGTTAAAGGCACTCGAAGAAGCTCGGAACGAAAAAGTAATTGGAAAATCGCTAACAGCAAAAGTTTCACTTTATGTTAACGAGAAATCGAAGGCACTATTAGATTCGATTGAAGAAAACCTGAAACAGCTGTTTATCGTCTCAGCCTTTGAAGTGGTCGGATCATACGAAGAAGCTCCCGCAAAGGCAGTGAAATTAGAGACTGCAGCCATTGTTATTACAAAGGCTGAAGGTGAAACATGCGACCGCTGCTGGATTGTTTCAACTGAAGTTGGTCAGGATTCAGCGCATCCGACACTTTGCCCGCGTTGTGCTGAAGTCGTAAAAGAGAATTATTCACACTTAGCATAAGAAGTGGTCCCAAGCTAATTGCTTGGGACTTTTTCATTTATTATCCTCTTCCGTTAATTGTTGTTGATGATGTCAAATGTTTTCCCGTGTCAGTAATTCTTGACCGGATATAATAAGACAAATGACAATACGGAGGTAATAGCACTATGAATGCCATGCAGGAAGAGCTGTTTTTGGAACTCCGTCAAACCCAAATAGAAATCGAAAATTCATTAAAAAACAAACAAAAGCCCGATTGGCTGACATCTATTTTGAATGAAGAACTTGCCGACATCGATGCAGCTTTACAAAAAATCAAAAAAGGAAATTTTGGGCAATGTGAAATTTCCGGAGAGTTTTTGCCAGATGATTTATTAAAAATAATTCCAACTTTAAAATCAATAAAGGATTCCGATGATTTAGAAATATATTACAAAAAATCACTTCACTAGTCTTTTTTAGCATGTTTCATTGTCGTTTCGCGAAAAAGTATGCTAAAATGCTTAAGAAGTAAGTATTGGCTGATGTGGAGGTATTTCTTAGTGTTTTATTACTACTTAATCGCTCTTTTTGTTATTTTATTAGATCAGAGTACGAAATGGTTAATTGTTAACAACATGCATCAAGGAGAAAGCATTTCGATTATTGATAATGTTTTGTACATTACTTCTCATCGCAATCAAGGAGCTGCATGGGGGATCTTACAAGGTCAAATGTGGCTTTTTTATGTTATTACAATCGTTGTTATTGCCGCAATTATGTATTATATCTATAAAGCAGCGAAAGGCAAATGGCTCCTAGGGGTATCTCTTGCTTTTATGCTAGGCGGTGCAATCGGAAATTTCATTGACCGTGTGATTCACAAAGAAGTCGTCGACTTTATTCACACCTATATTTTTGGCTATAATTTTCCTGTTTTTAATATTGCGGATTCGGCTTTAGTGATTGGTGTAATTATGTTGATGATTCAAATGCTGCTGGATGAAAGAGAATCAAAGGAGAAATTAAATGGAGACAATGGAACACATCATTCTTGAGGAGCAAAAGGGAGATCGTATCGATAAGGTACTCTCAGGGCTTGATGAAGAATGGTCACGAACACAAGTTCAGCAATGGATTAAAGATGGGCATATCCTTGTTAATGGACAAACGGTTAAAACTAATTATAAATGCAGTTTAAATGATCAAATCGAAATTTCAATTCCAGATCCAGAAGAGTTAGATGTGATTCCAGAAGAATTGAATTTGGAAATTTTTTATGAAGACAAAGATGTCTTGGTTGTCAATAAACCAAGGGGGATGGTCGTTCATCCCGCTCCTGGACATTTGACAGGGACACTTGTTAACGGCTTAATGGCCCATTGTAAGGACTTATCTGGGATCAATGGGGTGTTAAGACCCGGGATTGTTCATCGAATTGACAAGGACACAACTGGCCTGTTAATGGTTGCTAAAAACGATATGGCCCATGAAAGCCTAGTTAATCAGTTAGTCGAGAAAACTGTTACTCGTAAGTATATGGCGATTGTTCACGGTGTTATTCCACATGACTTTGGAACCATTGATGCCCCGCTGGGCAGGGATACAAAGGATAGGCAAAGTATGACAGTCGTTGATAATGGAAAACATGCTGTGACGCATTTCCATGTTATCGAACGCTTTAAAGACTTTACATTTGTAGAATGTCAACTAGAGACTGGCAGAACCCATCAAATCCGGGTTCATATGAAATATATCGGCTACCCGCTTGCCGGGGATCCAAAGTATGGACCGAAAAAAACATTGGATATTGACGGACAGGCCCTGCATGCTGGTGTACTTGGATTTATTCACCCAAGAACTGGTGAATATTTAGAATTCGAGGCCCCGCTTCCAGATGATATTGAACGTTTGCTTGCGCAATTGCGAAAAAGTAATTGACGATTGTCGAAAATTACAGTAAGATAACGATAGTTGAATATGCCTTTAATTCGGTCCCGTGAGGCTGAGAAGGAAACGGTTAAAGAATGTAGGCGAGTTATGCCTAATTCTTAAAATTAACTTATCTGCCTCTCGCCAAAACCGGTGAGAGGTTTTTTATTTTAGGCTGTGTTAAAGAATATTGTTGATTTTGATCACAATGTTGATTGGAGTGGAAGGCGCGAGACTCCTGCGGGAGCAGCGGGACAGGTGAGACCCCGCAGGCGCTTTAGCGCCGAGGAGGCTCACCGCCCGCCCCGCGGAAAGCGAAGCGCCTGGAACGGAAATCAACATTCCCTTTTAACACAGCCATATTTTTAAAAAAGTAGGTGTTGCGATTTGCAAAAAGCACTTGTTCTTGATGAGCAGGCAATTGGCAGGGCGTTAACTCGGATTGCCCATCAAATTATTGAGAAAAATAAAGGTATTGAAGAGTGTGTTCTTGTTGGAATACGTACAAGAGGAATTTATCTGGCCGATCGCCTTGCAGCAAAAATTGCTGATATTGAGGGAAAATCGGTTCCTGTTGGTGAATTAGATATTACTCTTTATCGGGATGATTTAACGAAGAAAACCGAGAATCAGGAACCGCTTGTTAAAGGGTCTGATATTCCGGTTGAAATCGGAAACAAAAAAGTCATTCTCGTTGACGATGTATTGTATACGGGCAGAACGGTAAGGGCCGGACTTGATGCCCTTATGGACCTTGGACGGCCGTCAGCAATCCAGCTAGCCGTTTTAGTGGATCGCGGCCATCGTGAACTGCCAATCCGAGCTGATTATGTAGGAAAAAATATCCCAACATCAAGTGACGAAAAAATCGTGGTTGAGTTGTCAGAAGTAGATAAAGTGGATCAAGTAAGTATTTTTGACAAATAAATAGCAGCCCTTTTAAATGCAGTCCCGTGAGGCTGACAAAGGGGAAAGTGTCGCTCGTTTTATTTAGGTGCGGCAATTTCTAAACCCTCTTTGTGCCTCCAGTGGACAAAGAGGGTTTTTTTATTAAATAAATAAACCAGAAAACAGGGGAGATTAGAATGAACAACAAACCCATCCTAGACGTAAACGAGATTCCCAAACCAGATCAATGGCTGACATTAAGCATCCAGCATTTGTTCTCCATGTTCGGGGCAACAATCCTTGTGCCATACCTTGTCGGCTTAAGCCCAGCAATTGCCCTTATCTCAAGCGGACTTGGCACATTGGCATTTTTACTGATTACAAAATGGCAAGTACCCGCGTATCTCGGATCTTCATTTGCATATATTATCCCAATAAAACTCCTCAATGAAGCAGGCGGACCCGGTGCAGCGATGGCAGGGACCTTCCTTGCAGGACTCGTCTACGGGATGATTGCCCTAATCATCAGGAAGGGCGGGTATCGTTGGATTATGAACCTGCTTCCGCCAATTGTAGTCGGGCCGATTATCATTGTGATTGGCTTGTCCGTAGCCCCGACAGCACTGAGTATGGCGATGAATAATCCTGCAGGAAAGTACAGTATGCTTCATTTCTCTGCAGCGCTGGTAACACTTACGGCAACCATCATTTTCTCGATTTTTGCAAAAAAAATATTAAACATTATTCCGATATTAGCGGGAATTATCGTTGGTTATCTTTACGCATTAATGGTGGGAATCGTTGATTTTGGACCGGTAATGAAAGCCGGCTGGTTGGAAATGCCGGAATTTATCATCCCATTTGTCAGCTATAAGGTGAAATTCACTTGGGACATTTTCTGGTTAATGGTACCTGTCGCGGTGGTAACGATTTCCGAACATATCGGCCACCAGTTAATCCTTAGTAAGGTAGTAGGACGTGATTACATTAAGGAACCAGGGTTACATCGTTCGATCCTCGGTGACGGGACCGCAACGATTATTTCAGCTTTAGTAGGCGGTCCGCCAAAAACAACCTACGGTGAAAATATTGGCGTCTTGGCAATTACCCGTGTCTATAGTGTATACGTACTGGCAGGCGCAGCAGTATTAGCGGTCATCTTCGGTTTTATTGGAAAAATAACAGCATTAATCCAGACGATTCCAACACCTGTTATGGGTGGTGTCTCCATCCTATTGTTTGGAATTATCGCCTCATCAGGGCTAAGGATGTTAGTCGATAGTAAAATTGATTTTGATGATAAACGAAACCTGGTCATTTCATCAGTTATTCTTGTCATTGGACTTGGCGGAGCTATTCTCAAGCTGCCATTTAAAGATATTCAAATTCAAGGGATGGCGTTAGCCGCTATTTTGGGTGTTGTTTTAAACCTTATCCTTCCGGGCAGACAGCCAGTAAGTGGCAGTATGTTTGATGCTGAAGCAGATAAAAACAAGAAACCAGCATAATATAGTTACCTTTTAACGAAGTCCAGAGAGGCTTAGAAGGGTGTTTAGCTTGAACCAATTGGTTCCAGCTTTGATTCAATGCGCCCTGAAGGAGATTTCAGGGTGCATTTTTAATGCTAAGAAAGGATGTGGAAGCGATGCTGCACCATTTATTAACCACGAATGAATTAAAGGTTGAGGAAATTTATCAACTACTTGAGGATGCGAAACGGTTTTCGGAAGGAATGGTCTGGAGACCGGTACAGCAAATGTTTACGGCTAACCTATTTTTTGAAGCAAGTACAAGAACAAAATGCAGTTTTGAGGTGGCGGAAAGAAGGTTAGGCATTGGGGTCATTCCATTTGAGGTGGAAACCTCAAGTGTTCAAAAAGGAGAAACGCTTTACGATACCGTCAAAACACTGGAAGCAATCGGTGTCAATGCAATCGTAATTCGTCACGGGCAGGATCGTTATTTTGATGATTTGGTCGGAAAAATTAATATCCCGATTTTAAACGGCGGTGATGGCTGTGGCCACCATCCAACACAGTCACTCCTTGATCTTATGACAATTCAGCAGGAATTTGGCGGGTTTGAACGCTTAAGAATTGCGATAATTGGCGATATCAGTCACAGCCGGGTGGCACATTCAAATGCCGATGCCTTAACAAGACTTGGTGCGGAGGTTATATTCTCTGGACCGGAGGAATGGTTTGACTACCATAGTTTAAGTTCTGCAAGATTTAAACCGATTGATGAAGCCGTCAGATCCTCAGATGTGGTCATGCTGCTAAGGGTCCAGCATGAACGGCATCAAAAGAAGGGAAGCTTTACAGCTTCAGAGTATCATCGCCAATATGGATTGACGCTTGAGAGGGAACAGCAAATGAAGCCTAGCAGTATTATTATGCATCCGGCTCCAATAAACCGGAATGTAGAAATTGCTGATAGCTTAGTAGAATGCAAACGTTCAAGAATCTTTAAGCAAATGGAAAACGGTGTGTATGTCAGAATGGCGGCCTTAAAACGGTCAATTGAGAGTTTAATGGGA
Source organism: Neobacillus sp. NPDC093127 (assembly GCF_044754175.1). Classification (NCBI taxonomy): domain Bacteria; kingdom Bacillati; phylum Bacillota; class Bacilli; order Caryophanales; family Bacillaceae; genus Neobacillus; species Neobacillus sp. NPDC093127. Next base: position 486,367 of record NZ_JBIVOP010000001.1, on the reverse strand, counting down.
GGGAATCAATATGAAACTGCTTATTCAGAACGCAAAATACATAGCATTTAATGGAGAAATAAATCCAACTGATATTTTAATAGAAAATGGGATTGTTACGAAAATAGAAAAGAAGATTGAAGCGGAAGTTGACCGAAAAGTGGATGCAACAGGGATGGTGGTTTCACCGGGATTTATTGATTTACACGTCCACCTTCGCGAGCCTGGCGGTGAAAAGAAAGAAACGATTGCGACCGGAACACTAGCTGCAGCCAGGGGGGGATTTACAACCGTGGCGGCCATGCCGAATACAAGACCGGTGCCTGACACCAAAAACCATCTGGACAACTTACAAATGCGGATTAAGGAGACTGCTCATGTGCGCGTTTTACCTTATGCTTCTATTACGACGAGACTGCTTGGTGAGGAATTGACTGACTTTGCAGCGTTGAAAAGTGCCGGGGCGTTTGCCTTCACCGATGACGGGGTAGGCGTGCAGTCGGCCGGGATGATGCTTAAAGCGATGAAAAAAGCGGCAGCTCTTAATATGGCGGTGGTAGCTCATTGTGAAGATAACAGCCTGATTAATAATGGCTGCGTCCATCAAGGGGCATTTGCGAAGCGTAATAATTTACATGGAATTCCATCGATTTGTGAAGCTGTTCAGATTGCCAGAGATGTCCTGCTCGCTGAATCCGCGGATTGTCATTATCACGTCTGCCATGTCAGCACGAAGGAATCTGTCAGGGTAATCAGGGATGCGAAACGTGCAGGCATTAAGGTAACAGCGGAAGTCACGCCGCACCATCTGATCTTAACAGAAGATGATATTCCAGGACTTGACGCTAACTATAAAATGAATCCGCCGCTAAGAGATGCTGCTGATCGTGCTGCCTTAATCGAAGGCCTGCTGGATGGCACAATTGATTTCATCGCCACTGATCATGCTCCGCACACACGTGAAGAGAAAAGTGAAGGAATGGAATTGGCACCATTCGGGATTGTCGGTTTAGAAACGGCCTTCCCACTCCTATATACACATTTAGTAGTAAACAATATGATCTCACTTGAAGAATTAATCGGCTTTTTAACGACGAAACCGGCAGAAAGCTTTGCTCTTCCATATGGGAAAATCGAAGTAGGGGGGCCAGCAGATCTCGTTCTCTTAAATCTCAATGAAGAAAGGGCGATTGACCCGAACGAGTTTTTATCAAAAGGAAACAACACTCCATTTACGGGCTGGAATTGTAAAGGCTGGCCGGAGATGACAATCGTAAATGGGGAGATCGTTTGGGAAAAAGGATGTGTGACAGCATGAAGGCTCAGCTTATTTTAGAAGATGGCACGGTATTTATCGGAGACGGTTTTGGCAGTCATATGGATACAATGGGCGAAGTCGTTTTTAATACAGGAATGACTGGCTACCAGGAGATCCTTTCTGATCCATCTTATTGCGGGCAAATTGTCATGCTTACCTACCCGTTAGTTGGAAACTATGGAATTAACCGCGATGATTTTGAATCCATACATCCTGCCGTGAAAGGATTTATTGTTAAGGAAGTCACGGAATACCCATCGAACTGGCGCAGCGAATTTACCCTTGATCAATATTTTAAATTGAAAAAAATCCCCGGAATAGCCGGGATTGACACGAGAAAATTAACGAGGCTTATCCGCCAATATGGAACATTAAAAGGGGCGATTTGCAGTATTGACCGCGATCCATATGAGGTGGTCAGCAGGCTGCGGCAAACAAGACTCCCGATTGATCAGGTCAGAACAGTATCCACAAAAAATTCATATCCAAGCCCTGGCCGCGGGAAACGCATTGTTCTCGTTGATTTGGGGATGAAGCATGGTATCTTAAGAGAATTAAACAAGCGCGGCTGTGATGTTGTAGTTGTTCCGTATCATACCACTGCCGAAGAAATTCTCCAACTTCGTCCAGACGGTATCATGCTGTCAAATGGACCTGGCGATCCGAAGGATGTTCCCGAAGCCATTCATATGATTAAACAAGTGCTAGGGGTCATTCCGATATTTGGCATTTGCCTTGGACATCAAATATTTGCCTTGGCCTGCGGAGCGAACACGGTAAAAATGAAATTTGGCCACCGTGGTTCTAACCATCCTGTCAAGGAGCTTGCGACAGGGAAAATTGCGATTACTTCACAAAATCATGGATACACAGTAGAAACAGAATCCTTGCATCAAACGAGATTAACAATCACACATACAGCATTGAACGATGGGACAATCGAAGGGCTAAAACATTTAGACTATCCTGCTTTTACCGTTCAATATCATCCTGAGGCATCGCCGGGACCGGAGGATGCAAACGGCTTATTTGAACAATTTCTTGCCATGATGGAAGCAGAAAAACAGGAGGTTACCACAATATGCCAAAACGTACAGATATAAACTCCATTTTAGTAATAGGGTCCGGACCCATTGTCATCGGTCAAGCAGCTGAATTTGATTACGCCGGTACGCAGGCGTGTATCGCGTTAAAGGAAGAAGGCTACCGTGTCATCCTTGTAAACTCAAATCCAGCAACAATCATGACCGATACAGAAATCGCTGACGCTGTATATATAGAACCGTTAACTGTCGAGTTTGTCAGCAGAATCATTCGGAAAGAACGCCCAGATGCAATACTAGCCACTCTTGGGGGCCAAACAGGGCTAAACCTTGCGGTAGAACTGGCAAATTCAGGCGTATTAATAGAATGCGAAGTCGAAATTTTAGGCACAAAGCTTGCGGCCATAAATCAAGCGGAGGACCGCGAATTATTTCGCACTTTAATGGGGGAGCTAAATGAACCTGTTCCTGATAGTGAAATTATTCATGAAATTGCGGAAGCTATAGCTTTCGTTGAAAAAATTGGCTTTCCGGTCATTGTCCGCCCAGCCTTTACACTTGGCGGAACCGGCGGCGGGATATGCCGAAATCATGAAGATCTAGAGGAAATTGTCTCAAGTGGATTGAAAAATAGTCCCGTCCACCAATGCCTCCTTGAAAAAAGCATCGCTGGCTTTAAGGAAATTGAATATGAAGTCATGCGAGATGCCAATGATAATGCGATTGTCGTCTGTAACATGGAAAACATCGACCCGGTTGGTGTACATACCGGAGACTCCATCGTTGTCGCTCCAAGTCAAACCTTAAGCGACCGTGAATACCAAGTGCTAAGAAATGTTTCGCTAAAAATCATTCGCGCTCTCGGCATTGAAGGAGGTTGTAATGTTCAGCTGGCCTTAGACCCGTATAGCTTTAATTACTATATTATCGAGGTAAATCCTAGGGTTAGCCGCTCATCTGCTCTCGCCTCGAAAGCAACCGGCTATCCAATTGCCCAGCTTGCCGCCAAAATCGCAGTCGGGTTAACCCTCGATGAAATGTTAAATCCAGTCACGGGAAAAACATTTGCTTGTTTTGAACCAGCACTTGATTATATCGTGACAAAGATTCCTCGCTGGCCATTTGATAAATTTGAATCGGGTAACAGGTCGCTTGGAACGCAAATGAAAGCAACGGGTGAAGTCATGGCAATCGGCCGTACCTTTGAAGAGTCACTGTTAAAGGCAATTCGTTCTCTTGAGGCCGGGGTCTATCATTTTGAATTAAATGATGCGGCTGAAATTGATGAAGAGCTCCTTGAAAAACGCATCCAAAAAGCCGGGGATGAGCGCCTCTTTTATATAGCGGAGGCTTTAAAGCGGGGAACTTCGATTGAAACCATCCATCAATGGAGTAAAATTGATCTATTTTTCCTAAAGAAAATGGCCGGAATCATTGAACTTGAAGCGATGCTTGCTGCCCGCCCATTTGACCGCGAACTACTGAAAGAAGCAAAACAAAAGGGTTTTTCTGATAAACAAATTGCCGAGCTTTGGAATCGTTCTGAATCTCAGGTTTATGAATTACGCAAGGACTTAGGTCTAATCCCGGTCTACAAAATGGTCGATACATGTGCGGCGGAATTTGAGAGTGAAACTCCGTATTACTATGGGACATATGAAGAGGAAAATGAATCAGTTGTATCTGACAAGAAGAGTGTGATTGTGCTTGGTTCTGGTCCCATTCGAATCGGCCAAGGGATCGAGTTTGATTATGCTACCGTCCATTCAGTAAAAGCCATTAAAGAAGCAGGCTATGAGGCTATTATTATTAACAACAATCCAGAAACCGTCTCAACTGATTTCAGTATCTCCGATAAGCTCTATTTTGAACCGCTGACACTTGAGGATGTCATGCATATCATTGACCTTGAACAGCCAATTGGGGTCGTAGTCCAGTTTGGAGGCCAGACCGCGATCAATTTGGCAGCAGGGCTTCACGCTAATGGAGTGAAAATTTTAGGAACAAGCTTAGAGGATTTAGACCGGGCAGAGAATCGCGATAAGTTTGAACAAGCGCTGGAACTGTTACATATTCCGCAGCCGCTTGGTAAGACCACTTTATCAGTTGAAGAAGCACTTGGAATTGCCGAGGAGATTGGCTATCCGGTACTTGTTCGCCCTTCTTACGTCCTTGGCGGCCGGGCCATGGAAATTGTCTACCAAAAGGAAGAACTGCTTCATTATATGGAGAATGCAGTAAAAATCAATCCGGACCATCCCGTTTTGATTGACCGCTACTTAACGGGAAAGGAAATTGAGGTGGATGCTATTTGTGACGGGGAACAGGTCTTAATTCCGGGAATCATGGAGCATATTGAACGGGCTGGAGTCCACTCCGGGGATTCGATTGCCGTCTATCCGCCGCAGACACTTTCAGAGAATGTGAAACAAGCACTTGCCCGCTATACGGAAAAATTGGCGAGGGGCTTAAACATTATCGGACTGTTAAACATTCAATATGTCTTATCTGGTGATCAAGTTTATGTACTAGAAGTCAACCCCCGGTCAAGCAGGACGGTGCCATTTTTAAGTAAAATCACCAATGTGCCCATGGCAAAGATTGCAACTAAGGCAATTTTAGGAATTTCGCTTGAACAACAAGGATACCAGCCGGGGCTGATTGCAGAAAAAAGCGGCGTTTATGTCAAGGTTCCCGTCTTCTCGTTTGCTAAGCTGAAAAGTGTCGATATTACTTTAGGACCGGAGATGAAATCAACCGGTGAAGTAATGGGCAAGGATCATACTCTCGAAAAGGCTCTATATAAAGGGCTGATTGCCTCAGGAATGAATATTAAAAGGTTTGGTACTGTGTTGTTCACCGTTGCGGATAAAGATAAAGAAGAAGCATTAAAACTCGCTGAAAGATTTGCTGTGAATGGGTACCGGTTAATGGCAACAAGCGGAACGGCCTCAGTCTTGGAAACTGCCGGTTTGAAGGTAAAGGTTGTCGGAAAAATTGGCTCGGAAGGCCAGACCTTATTAGATGTGATTCAGCATGGTGAGGTTCAATTCATTATTAATACGCTGACAAAAGGGAAACAGCCGGAAAGAGATGGTTTTAGAATCCGCCGAGAAGCTGTTGAAAACGGAGTTCCATGTTTAACTTCCTTAGACACGGCAGATGCGATTTTAAAAGTAATCGAATCGATGAATTTTTCTGCGGATGCGATGGGCGCAGCTGAAAAGGAGGCCATCCTCATATGATTCAAAAAGAGTTTTGCCGGATCATCAGCCAAACGGAAATTGCTGAGGACATTTTTGAACTGTCAGTAAAGGCAGAATTGGTTAGTCAAATCAATGCTCCGGGACAGTTTGTCCATATTCGGGTCTCAAACAAATGGGGCCCCCTTTTACGAAGGCCGATTAGTATTTCTTCCTTTGATAAATCGACTAAGCAATTGACGATGATTTTTCGGAAGGAAGGGCAGGGGACCGCACTACTTGCTAAAATGGCCCCAGGTATGGAGCTTGATATCCTTGGCCCGCTCGGAAACGGCTTTCCTGTTGAGGAGGTAAGCAGCGGGGAAACCGCGCTGCTTGTCGGCGGAGGAATCGGTGTCCCGCCGCTTTATGAACTATCGAAGCAGTTGGCAGCAAAAGGCGTTCATGTTATTCATGTCCTCGGTTTTCAAACCAAAGCAGCGGTATTTTACGAACAGGAATTTTTGAAAAATGGCGATACCTACGTTGCAACGGTTGATGGTACTTACGGGACAAAAGGCTTTGTAACGGATGTAGTGGATAGATTAAGGTTTGATTGTATTTTTGCATGCGGCCCAACCCCAATGTTAAAAGCACTTGAACATCACTATTCAGATAAAAAGATGTTTTTATCATTAGAAGAACGAATGGGCTGCGGAATCGGGGCGTGCTTTGCCTGCGTATGTAAAAAGGCAGATGACCCAATAGGAGTTTCCTATAAAAAAGTCTGCAGTGACGGACCTGTTTTCCGTGCCGGGGAGGTGTTGATATGAGCCGTTTGAATGTAGAGTTACCGGGTTTAAGCTTAAAAAACCCAATAATGCCTGCTTCGGGCTGCTTTGGGTTTGGGCGCGAGTACAGCCAATTCTATGATATAAGTGTCCTTGGAGCGATTATGATTAAAGCAACGACAGTTGAACCGAGATTCGGCAATCCCACGCCGCGGGTTGCTGAAACAGATGCCGGCATGCTCAATGCTATTGGTTTGCAAAATCCTGGTTTAGAAAAAGTAATTTCCAAGGAGTTACCGTGGTTATCACAATTTGATGTTCCCATTATTGCGAACGTTGCCGGCTCACTTGAAGAAGATTATGTGGCGGTTGCAAGCGAAATTTCGAAGGCAGCGAATGTTCACGCATTGGAATTAAATATTTCTTGTCCAAACGTCAAGACAGGAGGCATCGCTTTTGGAACGATTCCTGAAGTGGCGAAGCAATTGACGCGGAAGGTGAAAGAGGTATCTGAGGTTCCTGTTTATGTGAAGCTGTCACCGAATGTCACGAATATTGTCGAGATGGCCAAAGCTGTTGAGGAAGGCGGTGCTGATGGTTTAACGATGATTAATACACTTGTCGGCATGAGACTTGATTTAAAAACTGGCAGGCCGATTTTAGCTAACAGGACCGGTGGACTATCCGGTCCGGCGATTAAGCCGGTGGCGATTCGGATGATTTACGAGGTAAGCCAGGCCGTTTCTCTGCCGATTATCGGCATGGGCGGTGTGCAATCTGCCGAGGATGTCATCGAGTATTTTTATGCAGGTGCAAGTGCCGTGGCAGTTGGTACAGCGAATTTCGTTGATCCGTTTGTCTGCCCGACCATCATCGAGGAACTGCCGCTGCTTTTAGAAAAATTAGGGTTCGAACACATCGATGAATGCAAGGGAAGGAGCTGGAAACAGCATGGACAACTCGTTAATCATCGCGCTTGATTATGCTAACAAAAGCGAAGTCGAACGTTTTTTGACACCATTTGAAGAAAGAAAACTTTTTGTGAAAGTAGGCATGGAGCTATTTTACCAAGAAGGTCCTGCGATTGTTCATCTATTAAAAGAAAAGGGGCATCAGCTTTTTCTTGATTTAAAGCTTCATGATATTCCTAACACGGTGAAAAGTGCGATGAAGGGGCTGGCACGACTGGAATGTGACCTGGTCAATGTTCATGCAGCAGGGGGGAAAGAAATGATGCATGCAGCATTAGAAGGATTAGAGGCAGGAACAGCTGCTGGTCGAAAGCGCCTTAGGTGTATCGCTGTTACGCAATTGACAAGCACTTCTCAAGAACAGATGAATAAAGAACAGCTGATTCCCGGCGCATTGGACGAATCTGTGCTGCATTATGCTTCATTAGCAAAAGATGCCGGGCTAGATGGAGTAGTATGTTCGGCGTGGGAAGCTGCTGCTATTCAGAAAAAGGTTGGGCAGTCATTTTTAACCGTTTGCCCCGGAATCAGGATGGGGTCTGATCATGTTGATGATCAAAAGCGCATAGCTACCCCAGATTTTGCAAGAGATGCAGGGGTAAGTGCAATTGTCGTCGGACGCTCGATTACCCGATCAACTGACCCAGTGAAAAGCTATGAACAATGGATGAGAGCATGGAAAGGGGAACAACAATGAAACAGAAGATTGCAGCAAAACTATTAGAAATCAATGCGGTAGCCTTGAGACCACAGGAGCCGTTTATCTGGACATCAGGATTAAAATCACCGATCTATTGTGATAATCGCCTGACTCTTTCCTTCCCCGAAGTGAGGCGGGAAATAGCAAAGGGATTACAAACACTCATCCTTGAATACTTTCCGGAAGCTGAAGTGATTGCCGGAACCGCAACAGCAGGAATTCCGCATGCGGCCTGGGTCAGTGAGCTGTTGAACTTGCCAATGTGTTATGTACGTTCGAAAGCGAAAGGGCATGGAAATGGGAATCAGATTGAAGGCAGAGTGGCAGCGAGGCAGAAGGTTGTCGTTGTCGAAGATTTAATTTCAACCGGCGGCAGTGTGATTACAGCGGTGCAAGCCCTTAGAGAAGCGGGCTGCAATGTGCTTGGTGTTGTGTCTATTTTTACATATGGGCTAGAAAAAGGAAAACAGCTTCTTCAAGAAGCAGAAATCGAGAGTTTTTCACTTACCGATTTTCCAGCGTTAATCGAGGCAGCGATTTCAGCTGGAGATGTCAGCCCTGGTGATCAAGAAAGCCTGCTTTTGTGGAGAAAAGACCCTGCAAATTGGAAATAAGACGGCGATCACAAAAGTCCCAAGTGAAAACTCATCACTTAGGACGTGATTTAAGTATCGGCTATGCGATTTGTGAGAAAAAATATCTTATTTTGGGGATTTCTAATTAATTTTACCAAATTTCAGGGGAAGTTCGGCGTCTTTTTGACCTCATTTAAAATTATCTGCGATGAAATACGATTTATCTGCGATAGATGGCATTATATCTGCGATGAAGTGCCTTTTATCTGCGGTGAAGTGCATTATATCTGCGATGAAATACAATATATCTGCGATGAACCTTATTTAAGAAGTTCAACTGGGAAAGTATCACTCCAATAAACTCTCCCCTTATTAATACCTGAACTTTTTAGGTTAACCATACGTAGCAGCCTGCCGGACACATCAGGCGATTCTATTTGTGCGAAATTACGAAACTGTTTATTGGTAATTTTTATATCAATCAGTAAAAAATAATCCTGTAATAAAAGCACATGTGCATCTCTTGAAAAAGTTCCGCAAGATCGACAAAACCATTGTTTATTTTTACGTATCATTTGTAAACATTGGCAAGTTGGGCAATTAACACCGGGTAAAAATTCGGATTTCTCAATTCCATGTTTTCTAAGAATAGAGTTTGTTGGGGAGGTGTTATATTTCAATAGTAGTTTGCATAATTTCTTAATGTCTTTTGCAGAGAGGAGTTCATTAGTGTATATTTTTTCTATTTGTCCAATTTTATGTAAAAGACTTTGAGATTTGCAGACTCGCTGTCTAACAGCTTTGTTATATCTTCTGAATTCAAGGACCATATAAGAGTTGGTCATGATAATTAGATAATCAACTGGAACTGGCGGTAAGTTATGCTGTAATAAAAATTTCTGAATGAATTTTTGAAGTCTTTCTAATTGTGGAATTGGATAAGGGTATCCTTTTTCTTTTTCATCCAATATTTGAATCATTTGTTCAGTTTCGGTATCAATAATGATTTTTGCTGCCAAATATTTGGAATCGATAATTAAGGCTAGTTTTGGGGAGACCATCAGGGTGTCAATTTGGTAATTGTATTCACCATCTGAAAAATTTAAATCGTGGAATATCATCCAATTTTTTTCAGGGAGAGCATTTAAATAGAAGTCTAACGATTCTTCTCCGTGGTAACCTGCCAATCTTCTTGCAAGTTCCTCGGCAATTTGCTTGCGTTTAGGATGATTCTGCTTGAGACGGCGCAATAAAGCCATTAATATTAAAATTCTTAAGGGGATTCCCCTTTTTTTAATAATCAATATTCTCACTCCTTTTTACCTATAAATTCTAATAAAGGGAATAGAAATCCTGCAAATTTTAAAAGAATTTATCGGATTTTCCCGAAAAAAGTAAAGAAAGGATGCCAATTGGCTCATCCTTTCTTCAATTTCAACACCAATTCCTCATCCGGCGTAATATAAACCGTCTGTTGATTATCATAAATCACAAATCCCGGCTTGGCCCCGTTTGGTTTTTTCACATGTCTAACCTTCGTGAAGTCAACAGGTACCGAGCTTGAACTACGTGCCTTGCTAAAATATGCCGCTAAAACAGCTGCTTCACGGATTGTTTCATCAGAAGGTTCCTTACTGCGAATGACTACATGGGAACCAGGAATATCTTTCGTATGCAGCCAAATTTCATCCCGTGCCGCCAGCTTATTGGTCAAATAATCATTTTGTTTATTATTTTTCCCGACGATGATATCGGTGCCATCTGAGGCAATAAAATGATCCAAGACAGGCTTAACATTCTGCACTTTCTTCCCGTTTCGTTTCCGTCGTTCGCGGATATAGCCGCCTTCAACAAGCTCTTCACGAATCTCTTGGATATCCTTCGGTGAAGCGGCCAGTACCTGTTGCTGTAAATTGTCAAAGTAAGCTACTTCAGAAAGGGCTAGTTCAATTTGCTCTTCGACAACAGAAACAGCATTTTTTGCTTTTTGGTATTTAGAAAAATACTTTTGCGCATTTTCAGAAGGCGTCTTCCTCGGATCCAACTGGATTATAATTGTTCCACCCAATTCATCATAATAATCGAGAACTTCGATTTCCTTCATACCCTTTTTAGCAGCGTAAAGATTGGCGGTTAATAGTTCTCCAAAGCGCTGATATTCCTCCGCTCTCTCTGCCGCTTTTAACGTACCCTTTAGTTTTTCAATTTTCTTTTCATTCTTTTCTTTTTCATTACTAATAAAGCGCTCGACATCATTTCCTTGCTGCTTTACGCGGTCGCGTTCTGCTTTGCCAAAATAAAAGCGGTCAAGCATTTCACTTAAGGTTGGAAAACTTTTCGCCTCACCGTTTAAATGCTCAAGCGGAAAGAGATAGAACGATTCCTTTCCATTTGCAGACATAATCGATGGCGAAAGCTCACCGGCAGCAATTTTTTCAATCAACCGGACAAATGTCCCCGGCACGGTCGTACGATTAGCCAGGCCGCTTTGAAAAATCACTTCCTTCGCAAATAACGGTGACGTACCGGCAAAATGCTCGACCAGCTGACGGTCAAGTTTGCCTCCCATAAAATCGACTGCCTTCAATACATCCTCCTGGGTAGCCTCAAACGGATTTAATTTGTTTTGTTCGGGTGGGAAGATGTAAGGCTGTCCCGGCAAAATCGCCCGGTGGCTGTTCACGGCAAAGGAGACATGCTTGATGCTGTCAAGAATGACATTCCGCGTTTTATCGACCAGAACAATATTGCTGTGCCGCCCCATAATTTCAACAATTAATTGTTTATAGCTAATATCACCGATTTCATTTCGGCCCTTGATTTCAAAAATAATCATCCGGTCATTATTAACTTGATATAAATCCTCTAAGATATAGCCCTCAATATGCTTTCTAAGCAGCATACAGAACATTGGCGGTTCACTCGGATTATCATACGGTTCGTTAGTGAACTGGACCCGTGCATAGCTTGGGTGTGCCGATAAAAGCAGCTTTTGATTCACTCCGTTTGCCCGAATGGTAAGAATCACTTCATTTTTATAAGGCTGTTGAACTTTGTTTATCCGCCCGCCCTTTAGGGAACGAACAAGCTCATCGACCATTGCTTTAGTAAATAAACCATCAAATGACATCGAAAACATCCTTTTCTTCAAACATATGATTATATTATATCCTACTTGGCGAAAATCTGTCTTATTTTCCCCCAGCAATAACGTTAATCATAGCATTTTTTGGGACGACCCTGAATAAGCTTTCTTTAGAGCTAGTCTGAATGAATAAAGGGGGAAGTGAGATGGTCGGATGAAATTCCATGAAATGAAGATAGAACAAGTAGAAAAGGCCTTAGAAACCGACTTTTCTTCTGGATTAACACAGGAAGAAGTAAAGAAGCGGATAAATGAGCACGGACTAAATGAATTGGACGAAGGAGAAAAGCAATCGGCTTTACTCTTATTTTTTAGTCAATTTAAGGATTTTATGGTGTTGGTCCTCCTGGCAGCTACCTTGATTTCCGGCTTGCTCGGCGAATATATTGATGCCATTGCCATTATTGCCATCGTCATTATTAACGGCTGCCTTGGGTTTTACCAAGAACGAAGAGCGGAGAAATCACTCCAAGCCCTAAAGGAATTATCGGCACCGCATGTATCTGTATTGCGGGATGGAAAATGGCTGAAGATTCCATCAAAAGAAATTGTCATAGGCGATATTTTGAAGTTTGCTAGCGGCGACCGGATTGGCGCTGATGTCCGTGTTGTTGAATCTAAAAGCTTAGAAATTGAGGAATCAGCACTTACAGGTGAGTCTGTTCCCGTTTCAAAACACATCGATTGCTTAACAAACCCTAACCCGGGAATTGGCGATATGGAAAATATCGCTTTTATGGGCACGATGATTACGAGGGGAAACGGTGTCGGGGTTGTAATCGCGACCGGAATGAAAACAGCAATGGGACAAATTGCTGATTTATTGCAAAATGCAGAGTCACAGGATACACCATTGCAGCGACGCTTAGAGCAGCTGGGGAAAATATTAATCACAGTCGCCTTGCTGTTAACCGTACTTGTTGTCGTGGTCGGTGTATTACGCGGACACGAAATTTACGAGATGTTTTTAGCAGGTGTTTCGCTTGCAGTGGCAGCGATACCTGAAGGGCTGCCGGCCATTGTGACCGTGGCATTATCGTTAGGTGTCCAAAAGATGATTAAGAAAAATGCCATCGTCAGGAAGCTTCCGGCCGTCGAAACGCTTGGCTGTGCATCAGTTATTTGTTCTGACAAAACTGGAACAATGACGCAAAATAAAATGACCGTAACCCATCTCTGGAGTGGGGGACAGACGTGGACAGTCGACGGAGTAGGCTACCAGCCGCAGGGAAATTTTTATCGAAATAAGCAAACAATTCAACCCAAGGATGAAAAAGCCTTACAGCAAATGCTGATTTTTGGAATGTTATGCAACCATTCGGATTTGATCATGAAGGATGAGGATTTCATTCTTGACGGGGATCCAACGGAGGGTGCTTTGCTTGTCAGTGCGATGAAAGCAGGTTTTGATCGAAAAACATTATTAAATGAGTTTACGATCATAAATGAATTTCCATTTGACTCGGCTAGAAAAATGATGAGTATCCACGTAAAAGACAAACAAGGCCGGCATTTCATTGTTACAAAAGGAGCACCAGATGTCATTTTAGGGATTAGTGAATCGATTCTATGGGATGAACGGACGCAATTTTTAAATAAGCAAACAAAAATGAAGGTTCAGGATGCAATCGATGGCCTTGCATCAAAAGCACTGCGAACGATTGCGGTTGCCTTTAAGCCAATCGCTGCTAATACGATTATCTTAAGTGAACAGGAAGCAGAGAAAAAATTAACCCTAATTGGTGTACAGGGAATGATTGACCCGCCGCGGCCTGAGGTAAAAGATGCCGTCAAAGAATGCAAGGATGCAGGAATTAAAACCGTGATGATTACTGGTGATCACGTCATCACTGCCAAGGCGATTGCCGCCCAGCTGGGGATTTTAACAAGCAAAAGCAAGGTGCTTGATGGTAAGGCTTTAGCTAACATGTCGGTTGAAGAGCTTGAAGATGTGGTCGATGATGTGTCAGTGTTTGCCAGGGTTTCACCGGAACATAAGTTGAAAATTGTTAAAGCATTACAAAATCGCGGACATATTGTCGCAATGACCGGTGATGGTGTCAATGATGCCCCAGCAATCAAAGCGGCAGATATTGGGGTAGCGATGGGAATTACCGGAACAGATGTCGCTAAAGAAGCATCGGCGCTCATCTTGTTAGATGATAATTTTGCAACGATAAAGGCGGCAATTACAGAAGGCAGAAACATCTATGAAAATATTCGAAAATTTGTCCGCTACTTACTAGCATCAAATGTTGGTGAAATACTGGTGATGTTGTTTGCGATGTTATTAGCACTGCCGCTGCCACTTGTACCCATTCAAATCCTTTGGGTAAACCTGGTAACAGACGGACTGCCGGCCATGGCTCTTGGGCTTGATCGTCCGGAAGAAGACGTGATGAAACGGAGGCCAAGAAGCCCGAATGAAGGTGTATTTTCTCGTGGACTTGGCTGGAAAGTTGTCTCCCGAGGATTCCTAATTGGGATTGTTACCTTATTAGCATTTATCATTGTTTATCATAACGATACGAGCCAGCTGGCATATGCTCAAACTGTTGCCTTCGCTACTCTTGTTATGGCTCAGCTCATCCATGTGTTTGATTGTCGCAGCGAAAAGTCGGTGTTGTCGAGAAACCCATTTGGAAACCAATACCTTGTCTGGGCCGTCCTGTCTTCCCTTGCCTTAATGTTTGTCGTCATTTATTATCCGCCGCTGCAGCCGGTTTTCCATACCTTGCCTATAGCCTTAAAAGACTGGTTGTTGATTGTCGGGCTATCATCGATTCCAACTTTTTTACTAGCCGGATCATTTTTGTTAAGAAAAACAAAATAAAGTATGTTATAATCCAAAAGGTAATAGAGTCCATTCTATTACCTTTTGTCTTTAAAAAAATAAAGAATGCCGATTATTTTTTTTATAGATTGGATGTGCACGTGATGGTTATTAGTATGACAGGCTTTGGCAGGGGAAAGGCAGAATCAGATTCCTTCTCAGTTAATGTGGAAGTTAAAACAGTCAACCACCGATTTTGTGAAATGAATATCCGCTTGCCAAGACAGCTATTAAAAATAGAAGATAAAATAAAAAAGAAATTAAACCAGCATATTCGCCGCGGCAGGGTTGAGGTCTATGTAAGTGTGGAAGGGGAAGGGGTCGTCACCCGGAAAGTCCATGTAGATTGGAAGTTGGTTGAAGAATACTACCAATTCATCAAGCAGGCACATGAAAAATTTGGCATTGAAGGAACAATTACACTCCAGGATTTACTTAATCGATCAGATCTTTTACATATTGAAGAAAGTGAAGCTGGCAATGAAGAACTTGAGAAATTAGTTTTAACCGCAACGGAAGAAGCGGTTGTTTTACTAAAGGAAATGCGAAGCGCCGAAGGGGAAGAATTGAAAAAGGATTTGCTGGCAATGCTCACGCAATTAGAAGCAAATGTCTTTGAACTTCAAAAGTTTACGCCGTTCGTGGTGCAATCATTCAAAGACCGTCTGACGAAAAGAATGCAGGAATTTGTCAATGGGCAGATAGATGACACACGAATTTTAACGGAAGTGGCTGTTTTTGCTGACAAAGCTGATATAAATGAGGAAATTACAAGATTAAAAAGCC
Organism: Neobacillus sp. NPDC093127; assembly: GCF_044754175.1. Lineage (NCBI taxonomy): Bacteria > Bacillati > Bacillota > Bacilli > Caryophanales > Bacillaceae > Neobacillus > Neobacillus sp. NPDC093127. The sequence continues at coordinate 471,044 of NZ_JBIVOP010000001.1, read as the reverse complement.
ACATTCAACAATTCATGCAAACGATAAATGAACAGGAACCCATTGGCAGAAAGCTAGATTTTCTCATACAGGAAATGAATCGAGAAGCGAACACCATCGGATCAAAAGCAAATGATTCCAACATAGCGAAAAAAGTAGTCGAAATAAAAAGCTTGCTAGAGAAGTTGAAGGAACAAGTACAGAATATCGAATAGAACTTGTTTAGAAACTGATTTTGACGGTCAAAATATATTATTGATGATTGGATGGTACCATGTCGATTAAATTGATTAATATTGGATTTGGAAATATCGTTTCTGCCAATCGAATTATTTCCATTGTCAGCCCTGAATCTGCCCCAATAAAAAGAATTATTCAAGATGCCCGTGACCGGGGATCACTGATTGACGCTACATATGGAAGACGGACACGCGCAGTGATTGTCATGGATAGCGACCATGTCATCCTCTCAGCTGTCCAGCCTGAAACGGTTGCCCATCGCTTAACAGACCGTGATGATACTATTGATGAAGGGTAGGATTTTTGAACATGCAGGAAAAAGGATTGCTGATTGTACTTTCTGGGCCATCAGGGGTTGGAAAAGGAACGGTTCGAAAAGAGATTTTTTCTCATCCAGATACAGCGTTTGAATACTCCATCTCGATGACAACCCGCTTACCCCGCGCGGGGGAGAAAGATGGTGTTGATTATTTTTTCAAGTCAAGAGCAGAGTTTGAAGAATTAATTGGACAGGGCAAGCTGTTAGAATACGCCGAGTTTGTTGGCAACTATTATGGAACCCCAGTTGATTATGTGCGCGAAACCTTGGATTCAGGAAAAGATGTGTTTTTAGAAATTGAAGTAAAGGGTGCCCGCCAAGTTCGGGAGAAGTTTCCTGAGGGGTTATTTATCTTCCTGATGCCGCCAAGCCTTACCGAATTGAAAAACCGGATTGTGACAAGAGGGACGGAGACAGATGATATCATCCACAATCGGATGCTGTCTGCCCGTGAAGAAATTGAAATGATGGAATTATATGATTATGTTGTTGAAAATGACCAAGTCGAACTCGCTTGTGAACGTGTAAGAGCTATCGTAACAGCTGAACATTGCCGCAGGGTACGAGTCGAACATCGTTATAAAAAATTGCTGGAGGTTGAATAAAATGTTGTATCCTTCTATTGATTCCTTGCTTGAAAAAATTGATTCGAAATATTCACTTGTCTCTGTTGCTGCGAAGCGTGCCCGGGTGATGTCGCAAATTAGAGATGAAAGACTGCCGAAATATGTCTCCTATAAATATGTAGGGAAAGCCTTAGAGGAAATTTACAGTGGTGAGCTGACATACCGGATTTCCAAAAAAGCAGAAGCATCTGCTGAGTAGTCGAAAAATAGCATTAATCAGCTAGTAAATTACGAAAGAAGGTCTGACGACAAAGGAAAACTCCTAACGTGTCAGCCTTTTTTATTTTTAAAAGAAAATGTCGAATTTTGAAACGAAAAAAGATGAAAAGTTGATTATGTTCCATCATAATAAAGAATGAATGTACTAGAAGTGGGGGATTCGTTTATGATAAAGGACAAGAAAATATTATTATGTGTGACAGGCGGAATAGCCGTGTATAAAGCAGCCGCCCTGACGAGTAAGCTAGCTCAAGCTGGGGCACATGTAAAAGTTATATTAAGCGAATCTGCAGCTAAATTTGTAACCCCGTTAACCTTTCAAGCATTATCCCGCAATGAAGTGTATACAGATACCTTTGCTGAAAATAATCCACAGGTCATCGCCCATATTGACCTTGCTGATTGGGCTGATTTGATTCTAGTTGCACCGGCAACAGCCAACACAATTGCCAAATTAGCGGGCGGCATAGCTGATAATATGATTACCACCACGCTGCTTGCGGCCGACGCACCTGTTTGGGTTGCCCCTGCAATGAATGTTCATATGTACGACCATCCAGCGGTAAAAAAGAATCTTTCGATATTAGCTGAATATGGCTATCAATTCATCGAGCCAAGTGAAGGCTGGCTTGCCTGTGGTTACGTTGGTAAAGGGCGCTTTGAGGAACCGGAGAAAATAGTAGCGTTAATCCAAAAGTTCTTTGGGAATAATCAAGCAAATCGACTAAAGGGGAAAAAGATAATAATTACCGCAGGTCCGACGCGGGAAAAAATTGACCCAGTCCGTTTCATTTCCAACCATTCAAGCGGCAAAATGGGATATGCCTTAGCGGCAGAGGCGAAAAGGCAGGGTGCCGATGTTGTCTTAGTATCCGGTCCTGTTCAATTACAGGTCCCTTCTGGGATTGAGATAGTCAAGGTCGAGAGTGCTGAAGAAATGTACAAGGCTGTATTGAGCCATTATGATGGCGCAGATGTCGTAATTAAAACGGCGGCTGTTGCCGATTATCGCCCAAAAATCACCCATGATTATAAGGTGAAAAAGCAGGCAGGGGACACGACGATAGACTTTGAACGAACGAAAGATATCTTGTTTGAGCTTGGGCAGCGGAAAAAGAAACAAATACTTGTTGGCTTTGCAGCAGAAACAAATAATGTCGAAGAATATGCAAGAAAAAAGTTATTAAAGAAAAATGCTGATATGATTGTCGCGAATAATGTAAAGGCTGACGGTGCAGGGTTCGGGACCGATACTAACATCGTGACCCTCTTTAAACGGGACGGTACGATGACCGAATTACCGCTAATGTCTAAAACAGCAGTAGCAGAAAAAATAATTGAAGAAATTACTGCTCTTCTGAAGGAAATGAACAAAGATGGAAATCGCTAGTGTCATTGTTGATGTACCGGCAAAACAAACGGACAGGGTCTTTGATTATTTAATCCCGGGTGAGTGGAGGGATACCATTCAGCCGGGCATGAGGGTAGTTGTTCCATTTGGTCCAAGAAATATTCAAGGATTTGTCATTGAGCTGAAAAAAGAATCTGAGGTACAGCAGTTAAGAGAAATCATTGAGCCGATGGATCTTGAACCGGTTTTAAATCATGAATTACTGGCGCTTGGGAACTGGCTGACGGAAAATACCCTTTGTTTTAAAATATTTGCCTATCAGGTCATGCTGCCGGCAGCTTTAAAAGCGAAATATGAAAAAATCGTAAAACTGGCTCCAGGAATAGAAATAAGTGTACTCCCGTTATCACTGCATCCATTTTTCGCAAAGAATGGAAAACTGGATTGGCAGGATGCTTTGAAGAATGGAATTGTCTCCTTATTACAAAAGGAAACGGCAAAAGGTCATCTTGAAGTCCATTATATCGTGAAGGAAAAAGTCAGGAAAAAACTACGCAAATATATCCATCCACTCGTTTCCCAAGCAGTCTTAACAGAAGAATTGGCGAAATTACCAGTAAATGCAGAAAAGCAAAAACAAGTCATAAGCTTTTTTATCGAACGTTTTGCTCCCATTGAAATGAGACAGCTACTAGCTGAGCTGAATACCACAGCTTCGACTGTTAAAGCTTTAGTTGGTAAAGGGATTCTTGGTGAGGAGGAAGTAGAGGTATATCGCGACCCGTATGAGCATCGAAGATTCGAAAGAACGAAACCATTGCCCTTAACTAAGGACCAGCAAACCGCGATTGTACCGATATTAAATGCAGTAGAGCAAAATCAACATGAGGTATTTTTGCTTTATGGGGTAACGGGGAGCGGCAAGACAGAAATCTACCTGCAATCGATTCAAGAAGTGATTGAAAAAGGGCAGGAAGCGATTGTACTTGTACCGGAAATCGCCCTTACTCCGCAGATGGTGAATCGGTTTAAGGGCAGGTTCGGTGACTTAGTCGCTGTATTACACAGCGGGTTGTCTGCCGGTGAAAAATATGATGAGTGGCGAAAGATTCAACGGAAGGAAGTAAAGGTCGTAGTTGGAGCCAGATCTGCTATTTTTGCTCCATTTGAAAACCTTGGCATCATTATTATCGATGAAGAGCACGAAACGAGTTATAAACAGGAAGAAATGCCGCGATACCACGCGCGGGATGTGGCGATTGAAAGGGCGAAAACCTATAGCTGCCCTGTAGTCCTTGGAAGTGCAACCCCTTCACTTGAGACCTTTGCCAGAGCACAAAAGAAGGTATACCATCTGTTAACACTGCCAATCCGGATGAATAACCAATCACTTCCGGCTGTCGAAATCATTGACATGCGCGAAGAACTTCGCGCAGGCAACCGTTCGATGTTTTCACGGAAGCTGTTTGAAATGCTCAAGGATAGAATCGAGAAAAAGCAGCAAACTGTCTTGTTTTTAAATAAGCGCGGCCACTCCTCCTTTGTGATGTGCCGAGACTGTGGTTATGTCATGAATTGCCCGAATTGCGACATTTCGCTTACTTATCACCGCGTTAATGAGCAGATGAAATGTCATTATTGCGGCTATGAAAGTTTTGTCCCAAAGGTATGTCCTGAGTGTTCAAGTGAACATATCCGCTATTTTGGAACGGGTACACAAAAGGTAGAGGATGAGCTGGGGAAAATTCTTCCGGAGGCAAGAGTCATCCGCATGGATGTTGATACAACGGGACGTAAAGGTTCACATGAACGATTGTTAAAGGATTTTCAGGATGGAAAAGCTGATATTCTTCTAGGAACGCAAATGATTGCCAAAGGGCTGGATTTTCCCAACATCACTCTTGTCGGGGTCCTTTCCGCCGATACGATGCTTCATTTACCGGATTTCCGTTCATCAGAAAAAACCTTTCAACTGTTAACGCAAGTCAGCGGGCGGGCAGGACGCCATCAATTGCCTGGAGAGGTCATCATTCAAACCTATACGCCGGAACATTACAGTGTCGAGCTTGCAGGAACACAGGACTATGATCTCTTTTATCAGCAGGAAATGTTGAACCGAAAAATGCATCATTATCCACCGTTTTATTTTCTATCACTTATTACCGTCAGTCATGAACAGTTGCTGGCTGTTGTAACAGCAACTGAAAAAATCGTTACCTATGTCCAGTCGCGGTTATCTCCTGAGGCAGTAGTGTTAGGACCTGCAGCATCGCCGATAACTAGGATTAAAAATAGATATCGCTATCAATGTCTGATAAAATACAAACGGGAACCGAACTTGACAACTACTTTAAAAACAATCCTCGATCAATACCAAAAAGATGCGAAAAGCGGACTGCAGGTATCAATCGACGTAAACCCGTTTATCTTAATGTAAAAACGGTGAAAATAAAGATAAAATAATAAAAAACACTTTAAAATCTAAAAACCAGATAATATGGAGGAACAGCTTTGTCAATACGAAAAATTGTCATGCATCCTGCCGAGATTCTTGAGCAGATATGCAGGCCTGTGGAAAAATTTGATAGAAAACTCGCGAAAATACTTGATGATATGTACGACACGATGATTGAAAATGATGGGGTTGGTCTTGCGGCTCCGCAAATCGGACTAAACTTGCGCGTCGCAATTGTTGATATCGATGATGAATCGGGAACAATCGAAATGATTAACCCTCGGATTATTAAAACAGCTGGCGAACAAACAGGACCAGAGGGGTGTTTAAGTTTTCCTGACCTTTTTGGCGAAGTAACAAGACCTGATTTTGTAAAGATTGAAGCCTTTGATCGAAAAGGCAGGAGCTGCTCACTTGAAGCAGAAGGCTTCCTCGCCAGGGCGATTCAACATGAAATTGATCACCTTGACGGAATATTATTCACGACCAAGGTAACTCGATACCTCAAGGAAGATGAGTTAAAAGGAGTAGAAAGTGAATGACGAAAATTGTATTTATGGGGACCCCCGATTTTTCTGTGCCGGTCTTGCAGCAAATCATCAAGGATGGTTATGAGGTCATTGGCGTTGTCACCCAGCCAGACCGGCCAGTTGGGAGAAAAAAGCTGTTAACACCGCCTCTGGTCAAGGTGGAGGCATTAAAACAAGGGATCCCCGTCTACCAGCCAGAAAAAATCCGTCAAGAAGAGGAACTTGCCAAAATTCTGTCCTTAAACCCAGATTTAATTGTAACTGCGGCCTTTGGGCAAATTTTGCCGAATAAGCTGTTAGAGGCTCCTAAATACGGCTGCATAAATGTTCATGCCTCGCTGCTGCCAGAACTTCGCGGCGGAGCTCCGATCCATTACGCAATTATTCAAGGCAAAAAGAAAACTGGTGTTACCATCATGTACATGGTTGAGAAATTAGATGCCGGTGATATTTTAACAAGTGTAGAGGTGCCAATTACAGAAGAGGACAATGTTGGTACACTTCATGAGAAGTTAAGTGCCGCAGGGTCTAAATTGTTATCTGAAACATTGCCGCTTCTAATAGAAGGGCGTCTCACGCCAAAGCCGCAAAACAATGCGGAAGCAACGTTTGCTGCCAACATTAAGCGGGAGCAGGAAAAGATTATCTGGTCGAATTCGGGTGAAGAAATCTATAACCATATTCGCGGTCTGAATCCTTGGCCAGTTGCCTTTACATCAATGGATGGCCAAGTCTTAAAAATATGGCGCGCAGAAAAAGTAACAGATTTGATGAAACAAGAGCCTGGAACGATCTTAAAAATAGAGTCAGATGGGTTTACAGTTAGTACGGGTAATGAAACCGCCATTAAAATTATTGAACTTCAGCCTTCAGGAAAAACAAAAATGATGAGTGAACAATTTTTACGCGGTGCAGGTTCAAAAATTTTAATAGGCAGCAAGCTGGGAGAATAACATGACTTCAACGAAAAAAAATGTACGTGCAATTGCCATGGACCTATTAGTGACTATCGAGAAAAACCAATCGTATAGTAATTTGCTTCTTAACAGCACGATTGAAAAAAACGAATTGTCGCCTGTAGATGTCGGATTACTGACAGAATTGACCTATGGAACATTGCAAAGACGAATGGCACTGGACTTCTTTTTAAATCCTTTCGTCAAAGACAATAAGAAATTAGCAAATTGGATTCATCATTTACTCAGGCTAACGCTTTATCAAATGGTTTATCTTGACCGAATTCCCGACAGAGCAGCTATTTACGAAGCGGTTGAAATTGCCAAGGAACGCGGGCATAAAGGAATCGCCAGTCTGGTAAATGGCGTGCTAAGGAGCATTCAGAGGGAAGGACTTCCATCTTTGAATGAGGTAACTGATCGCAATGAAAGACTAGCACTTGAGACGAGTCATCCGGAATGGCTTGTTACTAGATGGGTTAACCAATTTGGCTATGATAAAACGAAGGAAATGTGCGAGATTAACTTAACGGCACCAATGCAGACAGCGAGAGTTAATCTTACAAAAATTTCGCGGGATGAATGTATTGCCCTATTAGAAGAGGACGGTTTTCAAATTGAAAAGAGTCCAGTCATTCCTGAGGCAATTAGGTCGTTAAAGGGAAATTTAGCTTCCACCATCGCCTTTAACTATGGAATGTTTACAATTCAAGATGAAAGTTCGATGCTTGCTGCCTATGCATTGGGTGCCAAGCAAGACGAATTTGTCCTAGATGCCTGTGCTGCACCTGGCGGTAAAAGTACGCATATTGCTGAAAAAATGAATAATACCGGCGAAGTGATATCGGTTGATCTTCATCAGCACAAGGTAAGATTAATCAATGACAATGCGAAACGTTTAGGGTTAGGAAATATAAAAACAAGTGTTTCTGATTCTAGACATTTACAGGAAAAGTTTAAGGTTGAATCCTTCGATCGCATTCTTCTCGATGCTCCGTGCTCAGGCCTTGGTGTAATGAGGAGAAAGCCTGATATGAAGTATACGAAAACAGAAACGGATATAGAGCGCTTGAGCAGGGTTCAGCAAGATCTTTTAACGTCTGTAACCCCATTATTGAAAAAGGGCGGCATCCTCGTCTATAGTACATGTACTGTAGATAAACAGGAAAATCAAAATACGGTCGAAACGTTTTTGCAGAATAATCCGGAATTCGAAGCAGATTTATCTTTTAAGGATAGGATGCCAGAAGCGATTCAACCATTCATTACTGGCTTTGACCTGCAAATATTCCCGCAGGACTTTGGCTCAGATGGCTTCTATATAGCAGTTTTAAGAAAAGCGTAAGCGCCTTGCTCAGGGGCGACAAGCATAAGACGAGCCGGCCGAAAGGTTGTTCTTTAACCTTTTGGACGGATTGGCTTATGACTCGAGCCCCTAGGCGCTGAAGCTAGACAATAGAAAGAGGGTGTAACAGTTGGAACAATTGAATACAACTGGGACGAATACAACATTGGATATGAATAAGAAATCGATCTACTCTTTGCAGCTTGACGAACTAAAAAGTTGGCTTACTGAAAATGATGAAAAACCATTTAGGGCTGAGCAAATCTTTGATTGGCTTTATAAAAAGCGGATTACCGCATTTGAAGATATGAGCAATGTCGCAAAGGGCCTGCGTGATAAACTTTCGGAGCATTTTCAGCTGACAACCCTTAATACCGCCATTCAACAAACATCTGCTGATGGAACAATAAAGTTTCTCTTTGAATTGCATGACGGGTATTCAATCGAAACCGTGCTAATGCGCCATGATTATGGGAACTCTGTTTGTGTAACGACACAGGTTGGCTGCCGGATTGGCTGTACTTTCTGCGCCTCCACACTTGGCGGCCTAAAAAGACACTTGGAAGCAGGCGAAATTGTCGCTCAAGTTGTCAAAGTACAACAAACACTTGATGAAACAAATGAACGGGTAGACTCGGTCGTAATTATGGGGATTGGTGAGCCATTCGATAACTACGATAATATGCTGTCATTTTTAAAAATCATTAACCATGAAAAAGCATTAAATATTGGTGCACGCCATATTACGGTTTCGACAAGTGGAATTGTTCCAAAAATTTATCAGTTTGCCGATGAACAAACGCAAATAAATTTTGCGATTTCTCTGCATGCACCTAATACGGAATTACGTTCAAGATTAATGCCGATTAACAAAGCGTATAAACTTGATGACTTAATGAAAGCAGTACGGTATTATATCGATAAGACAGGTCGCAGGATAAGCTTTGAATATGGTCTTTTTGGCGGTGTGAACGACTCGGTCGAACATGCTGAAGAATTAGCTGGCCTATTAAAAGGAATCAAGTGCCATGTGAATCTAATTCCCGTAAACTATGTTCCTGAAAGGGATTATGTACGGACCCCAAGAGAAAAGATTTTTGCCTTTGAAAAAACATTGAAAAATCTAGGAATTAATGTAACCATTCGCCGGGAGCAGGGGTCAGATATCGATGCAGCATGTGGACAGCTTCGTGCAAAGGAGCGAAAAGAGGAGACGAGGTGACAAAAAGTGAAAGCTGTATATAGAACGGACCGAGGCAGAATCCGCCAGAATAACGAGGACAGTGTTGGAACTTTTGTAAACCGGGACGGACACCGCCTAGCCATTGTAGCTGATGGAATGGGCGGTCACCGTGCCGGTGATGTTGCGAGTAATATGACCTTGACACATTTACAGAAAATGTGGGAGGACTCTGAAGGAATTCAAACAGCGGATCAGGCGGAAGCGTGGCTGAAAACGCATATTCTCCAAGTGAATAAATTGTTGTTTGAACATGCTAATAACAACTTGGAATGTGAGGGAATGGGTACGACTATCGAAGCGGTGATTGCTACCCAGCTCTTTTCAACCCTTGCTCATATTGGCGACAGTCGTTGTTATATTTTAAATGATATTGGATTTCAGCAGTTAACCGAAGACCATACACTCGTAAATGAATTAGTCCGTACAGGGCAAATATCAAAAGAGGATGCAGAGCATCACCCAAGGAAAAATGTTATTCTTCGCGCATTAGGAACAGAACCGGATGTGAAAATTGATATTAAAACGATTATGTTTGAAGAAGGCGATTTTCTTCTTTTATGTTCCGATGGATTATCGAATAAGGTTAATGAAGCCGAAATGGTTACTATCCTTCAAAATGAAGATTCCCTTGAACAAAAAGCTTCAACACTCATTAACATGGCAAATGAAAATGGTGGAGAAGATAACATCACCCTAATCATCCTAGAGTTTGACGACGAAATTGAAAGAGGGTGAAGATAAATGCTAATTGGGAAAAGAATAAGCGGCCGCTATAAAATATTGGAAATGATTGGCGGAGGCGGTATGGCCAATGTGTACTTGGCTCATGATATGATTCTTGACCGCGATGTGGCAGTAAAGATGCTTCGCCTCGATTTTGCTAATGATGAAGAATTTATCCGCAGGTTTCGCAGGGAGGCACAATCTGCGACAAGCCTTGCCCATCCAAATATCGTTAATATTTTTGATGTTGGCGAGGAAAATGATCTTTATTATATTGTGATGGAATTTGTCGATGGAAAGACACTTAAACAATACATACAACAAAATTCTCCTCTAAGAGTGGAAGATGCCATTGGGATTATGAGTCAGCTAACTTCAGCGATTTCTCATGCCCATCAAAACCATATTATCCATCGCGATATCAAGCCGCATAATATTTTGGTAGACCATGATGGCAATGTAAAAGTCACCGATTTCGGAATCGCCATGGCGCTAAGTGCCACAAGCATAACCCAAACTAATTCCGTACTTGGGTCTGTCCATTATTTATCACCGGAACAAGCCCGTGGCGGCATGGCGAACAGAAAGTCTGATATTTATTCGCTTGGGATTGTAATGTTTGAGTTATTAACTGGAAGGCTTCCTTTTTCCGGTGAATCAGCCGTATCAATCGCGCTTAAGCATCTTCAATCAGAAACCCCTTCTGTTAGAAGATGGAATCCGAATATCCCGCAAAGTGTAGAAAACATTGTCTTAAAGGCAACTGCTAAAGATCCATTCCATCGTTATAATAGTGTTGAAGAGATGGAGGAAGATTTAAGAACCGCACTCGATCCTGAAAGGATGAATGAATCAAAATTTGTCATTCCGATTGATAATGAGGCAACGAAAGCCATCCCGGTAATAACAAATGACCATCTAAAAAATCTTGATGAAACATTAGTCCACAGCGGCGATAAACCAGCTAATAATAGCAAAGATGCTGTGAAAAATGAAAAGAAAGGCAAGAAACGAAAAAAGTGGCCGCTTATATTAATATCTACCTTCCTTACACTTGCCATACTTGGATTATTAGCTTTTACCGTTTTACCTGGATTATTGTCTGCAAAGGACGTCAAAATTCCTGATGTCAGCGGGATGAATTTGGATGATGCCATTTCAAAGCTTAAACTTAAAGGACTTGAGGTTGGAGACAAGATCGAAATCACTGACGATGTAGTGAAAAAAGGAAACGTGATTAAGACAAACCCTGAAATCGGGTCCACAGTAAAGGAAAATTCGAAAGTAAGCATCTACATTAGTTCCGGAAAAGAAAAATATGAACTGTCAAGTTATCTGGGGCGCCGCTATGAGGATGTCTTCAGTTTATTAAAAAATAGAAATTTTAAAGACATTAAAAAAATAGAGAAAAATGATGAAAGTGAACCTGGAACGATTATTAGTCAGAACTATCCCGAGGGTAAAAAAGTGGTTCCTGACGAGACGGTTCTGGAGTTTGAGGTTAGTAAAGGTCCAGAAAAAATTATCTTAAAGGACTTAACTCAATACAATGTCAATGGTGCTCAGGATTACGCTTCTTTAGTAGGGCTGACTTTAGATGCATCTCAAGAAAAATATGATGACAAAATCCCGGCTGGTATGGTTATTTCGCAATCACCCGAGAAGGGAACAACGATGACAAAAGGTGACAAGGTTACCGTCATCATTTCAAAAGGGAAAGAAGAAAAACCGCCAAAAGAGGTAATTATAGAACTGCCAATACCTTTTGAACCAGCTGTACCAGGGGAGCCAGGACAGAGACAATTAGTTACCATTTTCATTCAGGATGCATATCACAGTATGACAGAAACGGCAGATTCCTTTTATATTACCGAAGATATAAAGAAAGAAATTAAATTATATATTCCATTTAACGGAAAAGCAGGTTATAAGGTCATTCGTGATGACAAAGTTATCATCGATGAAAATAAAAGCTATTCAGAAACAGAATAATTTTTCTGCTGAAGAAAATTATTGGACGGTATATTACACTAGAAAATAGACACTTGGAAAGATAAAATGCAAGGAGTGTGGCTATGCCTGAAGGGAAAATTGTCAAAGCATTAAGCGGTTTTTATTATGTGCTTCATAACGAGGAACTGACCCAATGCCGCGGAAGAGGTGTTTTTCGCAAGAACAAAATTACTCCGCTTGTAGGTGACGAAGTGGTTTTTCAAGCTGAAAATGACCTTGAGGGCTACATTCTCGAAGTAAAAGAGCGGAAGAATGAATTGGTCCGCCCGCCGATTGCAAATGTGGATCAGGCCATTCTTGTTTTTTCAGCTGTAGAACCAGATTTCAGCACCGTTTTATTGGATCGGTTTCTTGTGTTGGTAGAATTTAATCACATTGAACCATTAATCTGTATTACTAAAATGGACCTGGCTACAGCAAATCAAAAGCAAAAGATAGCGGAGTATGCTGAACAATATAAAACAGCCGGTTATGAAGTAATCCTGACATCTTCAGAAACGGAAGCAGGGATTGAACAATTAAATCCCCATGTGGAAAATAAAATATCGGTATTTGCGGGGCAATCGGGTGTAGGGAAGTCTTCATTGCTGAATGTACTTAGACCAGGCCTTGAATTAAAAACCAATCATATATCCTCGCATCTTGGCCGTGGAAAGCATACGACCAGACATGTAGAACTTATTAAAATTGGAAATGGACTCATTGCAGATACACCAGGCTTTAGTTCGCTAGAATTTAACAACATCGATGCAGAGGACCTGACTGCCTGCTTTCCTGAATTACAAAATGCGAGTAAGAATTGTAAATTTAGGGGCTGTTTACATGTCACTGAGCCGAAATGTGGTGTAAAACAGGAAGTAGAGTCAGGTGGAATTCCTGCTTATCGTTATGAGCATTATTTAGATTTTCTCCAGGAAATTAAAGATAGAAAGCCGAGGTATTAACGCATGGTGAAAATAGCACCTTCGATTCTTTCAGCCGATTTTTCAAAATTGGGGGAAGAGATTACAGCTGTTGAAAAGGCGGGCGCCGATTATATTCATATTGATGTTATGGACGGTCACTTTGTACCCAATATTACGATTGGTCCACTTATCGTGGAAGCGATTCGACCGATTACAAAGCTGCCGCTTGATGTCCACTTGATGATTGAGAACCCTGATCAATATATCGAGGCATTTGCTAAGGCTGGGGCTGATTATATTACGGTTCACGTCGAGGCATGCCGACATCTTCACCGCACGATTCAAAATATAAAATCATTTGGAATTAAAGCAGGGGTGGTATTAAATCCGGCTACACCTGTTGAATCCATTCAACACATTATCGGGGATATTGATATGGTGTTATTAATGTCAGTTAATCCTGGATTCGGCGGTCAAAAATTTATACCTGAGGTCCTTCCAAAAATTAAAACGGTTAAAAGGATGGCTGAAGAAAAAGGGTTAGCTCTTGAAATTGAAATTGATGGCGGCGTCAATCCAGAAACAGGAAAGCTATGCATGGAAGCCGGTGCAAATGTACTCGTTGCAGGCTCGGCCATTTATAATCAACCTGATTATGCGAAGGCAATTTCGCTAATTAGAGGGTAAAGCCGGCTAAACAGCTGGCTTTTTCTATATGGAAAAGGAGATTGCCTGATGATAATAAATATACTTGCCGGAGGTCCCGAAGAATTGCTGCCGGATTTTACAGACTATACAGAGGAAAACGCCATTTGGGTTGGTGTTGACCGCGGCGTATTTCATCTTTTAAATAGAAATATAATACCTGAAATTGCGTTTGGTGATTTCGATTCGGTTTCACCGGAAGAATTAGTATTCATTGAAAGGCAAGTATCAAAAATGAAGCGGTACAAGCCAGAGAAGGATGAAACGGATATGGAGCTTGCCCTCAATTGGGCGCTGGCACAGAAACCATCAATTATTCGTTTGTTCGGGGCGACAGGGGGCAGGCTTGATCATTTATTTGCAAATGTGCATCTGTTGCTAAATCCACTTAAAGAAAAAAATCCAGCCAGTGTCTATTTAATTGATCGACATAACATCGCTTTTTTGAAGGAACCAGGCAGTTATTCAATTGAAAAAATGAAAACAAAAAAATATATATCCTTTGTACCTTTAACGCTTGAAGTTAGTGGCATTACGCTTGAAGGCTTTAAATTTCCTTTGAAAAATAAGCATATTTCACTCGGATCTACATTATGTATTAGTAATGAACTTATTAGTGATTATGGTACTTTTTCATTTTCCGAAGGCATATTAATAGTGATAAGAAGTCACGATTAATAGGTACTGATTTCGTTCGTGAGAATAAAATGTAGAGCGTACGAAAAAAGTTGAAATGAATAAGCTGTGGAAGATTTGTGAGGAGGGACAGTATGAAATTCTATACAATTAAACTGCCGAAATTTTTAGGTGGAATTGTCCGAGCGATGATTGGAGCGTTTAAGAAAAACGAATAGAACTATAAATCTTATGGCACCCGTTATTTTGGGTGCTTTTTATTTTACCTTGTTTGGGGGATAATATAAAGAAAGAGCACCCTGTTAAAGGATGCCCTGGCTCTTATTAAACGCGTTCAACTTTACCGGATTTTAACGCTCTTGCAGAAACCCAAACACGCTTAGGCTTTCCGTCAACAAGAATACGTACTTTTTGTAGGTTAGCACCCCATGTACGCTTATTCGCGTTCATTGCGTGAGAACGATTGTTACCAGTTGTAGTTTTCTTACCAGTTATTACACATTGACGTGGCATAGACTATCCCTCCTTAACTACCAAAAGCTTTATACAGCAATCTTAAGATATTTCATCTGGATATAGAAAAATGGCCGTGCCAAATTTTCTAGTCTTGAGATACCTTAATAATTTATCATACAACTTATTTGAATGCAATAGTTGAGTACAAACCTTTCAAGAAAAAAACCTTGACATAGGGAAAAATAAAGTCCGCTAAGTAAAAAGAAAGGTATGACTTTCAATATTAGGATGACTATAGTAAAATGACTGTAGTCAAAGAGCAATTATTCAGGAGGGGGAACGATTCATGTCCATTGAATTAAAAACAAAGTACGGACAAATTGATATATCAAACGAAGTAATCGCTACCATTGCTGGCGGTGCGGCTATCGAATGCTACGGAATCGTCGGTATGGCCTCTAAGAATCAGATTAAAGATGGGATTACGGAAATACTTCGAAGAGAAAATTTCACCCGCGGCGTGATTGTCCGTCAAGAAAATGAGGAATTACATATTGATATGTACATTATTGTCAGTTATGGAACGAAAATTTCCGAAATTGCCCACAACGTGCAATCAAAGGTTAAATACACCCTGGATAAGACTGTTGGACTTGCCGCCAGTACGGTAAATATTTACGTTCAGGGAGTTCGTGTGACGAACCCGTAGTAGTGAGGAGGAAAGTTTGTGTCAATTACAGCATTAGATGGAAAACGTTTTGCCGAAATGGTCATTCAAGGTGCCAATCATTTGGCTGCAAATGCTAAAATGGTCGATGCATTAAACGTTTTTCCTGTGCCCGACGGTGATACTGGAACAAATATGAATTTATCAATGAGTTCCGGTGCAAAGGAAGTAAAGAATAATGTTCAGGAACATATTGGTAAAGTAGGGGTTGCCCTTTCCAAAGGTTTGCTGATGGGAGCACGCGGCAATTCAGGTGTCATCCTTTCCCAGTTATTTCGTGGATTTTCTAAGGCAGTTGAAACTAAAGCGATAATTTCCGCAAAAGATTTTGCGCTAGCCTTAGAAGCAGGGGTTGAAACAGCATACAAAGCTGTCATGAAGCCTGTCGAAGGAACGATTTTAACTGTAGCGAAGGATTCTGCCAAAAAGGGCGTTCAGGCAGCCCAAAATTCAACTGATATTATCGCCATTATGGAAGAAGTACTAAAAGAAGCAAAGGCATCTCTGAAGCGCACACCAGACCTGCTGCCTGTTTTAAAGGAAGTCGGCGTTGTAGACAGCGGCGGTCAAGGGCTTGTGTTCGTTTACGAGGGTTTTCTTGCTGTCCTTAGAGGAGAAGAACTGCCAGAATCACCGATTGCGTTTTCAATGGATGAAATGGTGAGTGCTGAACACCATAGAAGTGTTCAAAGCCATATGAATACAGAGGATATTGAATTTGGTTATTGCACGGAATTTATGGTTCGATTTGAACAGGATAAGACAGCCAATCATCCATTCGATGAAGGGGTATTCCGTAATGACCTTAGCAAATTAGGTGATTCTTTATTGGTTATTGCGGATGAAGATGTGGTCAAAGTCCATATTCATTCCGAGCAGCCTGGTGAGGTTTTATCCTACGGCCAACGATACGGTAACTTAATTAATATGAAAATCGAAAATATGCGCCAGCAGCACTCCAATATTGTTGGTGAGTCCCATCCTGCTTTAGTTTCCGAACGTCCAGTACCTTCTAAAGAACTTCAAGAATACGGAATTGTTACAGTTTCGATGGGTGCAGGGATTGCTGATTTATTTAAAAGTATTGGAGCACACGCAGTTATTGAAGGTGGACAGACCATGAATCCGAGTACGGAGGATATTGTCAAAGCCGTAAAACAAGTAAATGCTAAAAAGGTATTTATTTTACCCAATAACAAAAACATCATTATGGCTGCAGAGCAGGCAGCGGATGTTACTGAAGAAGAAATTTATGTGATACCGTCTAAAACGGTTCCCCAAGGGCTTTCCGCGCTGCTTGCGTTTAACCCTTCCACTGATGTGGCAGCAAACGAAACAGCGATGAAGGATGCGATGCAGCACGTTAAGACCGGTCAAATTACTTTTGCTGTACGTGATACACAAATCGATGGCTTAGAAATCGAAAAAGATGATTTCATGGGGATTGCCGAAGGGAAAATTATTGTCAAAAACAAAGATAAAGCGAAAGTGGCAGAAGATCTGTTAACAAAGATGATCGATGAAGATTCGGAAATCTTAACCATCATTTATGGTGAAGACGTGACCGAGGAAGAAGTAAAGAATCTTGCACAATTTGTCGAAGAACATTACGAAGACGTGGAAATCGAAATCCATAATGGCCAGCAGCCATTGTATTCATTTATCTTTTCAATTGAATAAGGAACGGCTAAAATAGAAGGGAGACTAAAAGGGTCAGACCCTTCTTTTTTATTGTAACTTCGCAAAGGGAGAGAGTATTGTGTTCGAGAATCTAAACCAATCAGTAACAGCTATAAGGGGAATTGGGGAAGAAACAGCAGAAGCCCTTGCGGAAATGAAAATCTATACGATTTATGATCTATTAGAATATTTCCCTTACCGATTTGAAGACTATTCGCTAAAGGATTTAGCTGAAGTTCAGCATGATGAGAAAGTGACAGTCGAAGGGAAGGTGCATAGTGAGCCTTCCCTTGCCTACTATGGAAAAAAGAAATCAAAGCTGACGATCCGGCTTTTCGTTGGGGCATACCTAATTAAAGTCGTTTTCTTTAATCAGCCCTATTTAAAAAATAAAATCATCATGAATGAAACGATTACGGTTACAGGAAAATGGGATGCACACCGGCAAACGATTACCGCAAATGAAATGCAGGCCGGCGCAAACGCAAAAGCAAAAGATTTTGAACCTGTTTACTCGTTACGAGGCAAAATAACTACAAAAGGAATGCGAAAGTTTATTAACCTTGCCTTTAATCAATATGGACATTTCATCGAAGAGACACTGCCCGAAGCCTTTTTAACAAAATATCGGCTTTTGAACAGACAGGATGCGTGTAGAAAGATGCATTTTCCTGACAATCCAGAGGATGTGAAGCAGGCGCGGCGGCGTTTTGTCTATGAGGAATTTTTGGTGTTTCAATTAAAAATGCAGGCGTTAAGGAAATTTGAACGGGAGCATTCCCCAGGAATCACACAAAACTATGATTTGACAAAAGTGAAGGAATTTATCAATAGTCTGCCCTTTCCATTAACAAATGCGCAAAAACGGGTCGTCAATGAAGTGTTAGCTGAACTAAAGTCGCCCTTCCGGATGAATCGTCTTTTGCAAGGGGATGTTGGTTCCGGGAAAACTGTGGTGGCGGCAATTGGTTTATTTTCCAGTGTGACAGCAGGCTTTCAAGGGGCCTTAATGGTACCAACAGAAATCTTAGCTGAGCAGCATGCTGTATCACTGAAAGACCTTCTAGGACCTTTTGGGGTCAAGTGCGAGCTTTTGACAAGTTCTGTCAAAGGAAAACGCAGGCGCGAGATCCTCGAAGAATTAGCAGAAGGGAAGGTTGATATCTTAATTGGTACACATGCCTTAATTCAGGATGAGGTAATTTTTAAAAGACTCGGTTTTGTTATTACCGACGAGCAGCACAGGTTTGGTGTTGAACAGCGAAGAGTGTTACGGGAAAAGGGAGAAAATCCAGATGTACTGTTTATGACCGCGACGCCTATTCCCAGAACTTTGGCGATTACCGTATTTGGTGAAATGGACGTTTCGGTTATTGACGAGATGCCTGCCGGCAGAAAGTCCATCGAGACCTATTGGGCGAAGCCGGAAATGCTTGAGCGCGTCCTTGCTTTTGTCGAAAAAGAATTAGTAAAAGGTCATCAAGCCTATGTCATTTGCCCGCTCATTGAAGAATCGGACAAGCTTGATGTGCAAAATGCGATTGATGTCCATACGACTTTAACTCATTATTTCCAAAATCGTTATAAGATTGGTCTAATGCATGGCCGCTTAAGTGCGGACGAAAAGGATTCGGTCATGAAGCAGTTTAGCACAAATGAGGTGCAGGTGCTCGTCTCAACAACCGTTGTGGAGGTTGGGGTGAATGTACCGAATGCGACGATGATGGTCATTTATGATGCGGAGAGATTTGGTTTGTCACAGCTGCATCAGCTGCGTGGACGTGTCGGCCGCGGCAGTGACCAATCCTTTTGCATCCTACTTGCCAGTCCCAAGTCTGAAGTTGGTCAGGAACGTATGAGAATCATGACAGAAACGAATGACGGCTTTGTTTTAAGTGAAAAGGATTTAGAGCTGCGCGGACCGGGCGACTTTTTTGGGAAAAAACAAAGCGGGGTGCCAGAATTTAAGGTTGCAGACATGGTTCATGATTACCGGGCGTTGGAAACGGCAAGAAATGATGCGGCAATGCTGATCCAGTCGGAAACCTTTTGGACCTCTCCTGACTATAAATACTTAAGAGAACAGTTAGAGGAGTCGGGCGTTTTAGAAGGAGAGAAACTTGATTAAAATGGAAAGGCAGATAATGGGAAATAATTTTATTCTTGCAATCTGCTTTTTTAAATTTTATACTACTCTTAGTACCTAGTCATAATATCTCGGACGGTGTGTAATGATGAAAAGAAGTAAAAAAGAACGGCAGCGTTTATTAACTTCAACAATTAAAGAGAACCCATTTATTACAGATGAAGAACTAGCTGAAAAATTTCAAGTGAGTGTGCAAACGATTCGATTGGACAGGTTAGAACTATCGATTCCGGAACTCCGTGAACGGATAAAAACGGTGGCTGAGAAACGATTCGAAGACGAAGTCCGCTCCTTGCCATTAGAAGAAGTTATTGGCGAAATCATTGATATTGAATTAGATCAAAGTGCTATTTCCATTTTCGATGTGAAAGAAGAGCATGTCTTCATAAGGAATAATATTGCCCGCGGTCATCATGTGTTTGCTCAAGCTAATTCCCTGGCTGTTGCGGTGATTAATGACGAATTAGCGTTAACAGCCAAAGCAAATATCCAATTTAAGCGGTTGGTGAAATTGAATGAGCGGGTAATTGCCAAAGCTCGAGTAACGAAAATCGATGAGAACGTAGATAGAACGTTTGTCGAAGTGACAAGCTTTGTGAATAATGAGCTTGTTTTTACCGGAGACTTTGAAATGTACCGTTCGAAAAATCGTTAAAGGATGAAGCAAAATGAAACTAGCAATCGACGCAATGGGCGGCGACAATGCACCGAAGGAAATCGTCTTAGGTGCAATGAAGGCTGTTCAAGCATTTTCAGATATACATATCACCCTTGTCGGGGATGAAAACAAAATTAATGAAACGTTATCGGCTCACGACCGAATTACTGTTTTACATACAACCGATGTCATTCTTGGAACAGATGAACCGGTAAAAGCAGTTCGCCGCAAGAAAAATGCTTCAATGGTGCTTGCTGCCCAGCAAGTAGCTGATGGCTTGGCTGATGCCTGTATCTCTGCAGGTAATACGGGGGCTTTAGTTGCAGCAGGGCTGTTCGTTGTTGGCAGAATTGACGGGATACACCGACCTGCATTAGCGCCAACACTGCCGACTATAGGCGGCGAGGGCTTTCTGCTTCTCGATGTTGGCGCCAATGCTGATGGAAAGCCTGAGCATTTACTGCAAAATGCGATAATGGGATCCATCTACAGTGAAAAAGTAAGAGGTATTACTAAACCTCGTGTCGGCCTTTTAAATATTGGCACGGAAGAGAAAAAAGGAAACGATCTTACTAAACAAACATTTGAACTTTTAAAAAACGCGAATGTGAATTTCGTCGGCAATGTCGAGGCACGTGATTTGCTGGATGGTGTTGCAGATGTTGTCGTTACCGATGGATTTACGGGCAACATGGTGTTGAAAACGATTGAGGGAACCGCACTTTCGATGTTTAAGATGTTGAAAACAGCTTTAATGAGCAGTTTTAAAAGTAAATTGGCTGCCGCTGTTTTGAAACCAAATCTTATGACGTTAAAAAACACGATGGATTATTCTGAATATGGCGGCGCAGCTCTTTTTGGCTTAAAGGCTCCGGTCATTAAGGCACACGGCTCGTCCAACGGACAATCCATCTATAGTGCCATCAGGCAAACTAGGGAAATGGTTAGTAATGATGTCGGCGGATTAATTAAACAAACGATTGAAAATGATACATCAGAAAAATAGATGATAAAGGAGTGTTGAAATGAGTAAAATAGCATTTGTATTTCCAGGACAAGGGTCACAAGCGGTTGGAATGGGAAAAGAGTTGGCAGAAAAACACTCTGAGATTATGGATTATTTTCTAAAAGCTGATAAGACGCTAAATACTCAGTTAAGTAAACTGATCTTCGAAGGACCGAAGGAAGAATTAACACTGACCGTTAATACCCAGCCTGCATTATTGACCACAAGCATTGCTATTTTAGATTTTTTCCGCAAGTCTGGTATAAAGGCTGATTATGTAGCCGGTCATAGTCTAGGAGAATATACTGCCCTTGTTGCTGCAGGCGTCCTTTCATTCGAGGAAGGCGTTTATGCCGTCAGGAAACGGGGCGAGTTTATGGAAAATGCGGTGCCAAATGGGGAAGGTTCCATGGCGGCTGTATTGGGTCTTGATCGTGAACGGCTTTCAGCGGTAACGAAGGAAGTGAGTGAATCCGGTTTCCCAGCAGCTTTAGCTAATTTAAATTGTCCAGGGCAGATTGTCATTTCAGGTTCGAGAAAAGGCGTTGAACTCGCAGGTGGAAAAGCAAAGGAAGCAGGGGCGAAAAGAGTTTTGCCATTAGAGGTAAGTGGTCCCTTTCATTCTCCATTAATGAGGCCAGCTGCTGACAAGCTGCGTGAAGTGTTAGACAGGACTGAAATGCAGGATGCGAAAATACCGGTTATTGCTAATGTAACAGCAGAGCCGATTAGCAGCTCATCTGAAATTAAAGATAAATTAATTGAACAACTTTATTCCCCTGTTTTATGGGAAGATTCTGTCCAGAAAATGATTGCATTGGGTGTCGACACCTTTATTGAAATTGGACCTGGAAAAGTTCTTTCCGGCTTAATCAAGAAAATTGATAAAACAGTGAAAACGTATTCCGTATCGGATGAGGAAAGTGCTCTAGCCGCAGCGGATGCGCTAAAGGAGGAGAAGTTATGATTTTAGCGGGAAAAGCAGCCCTAGTTACTGGTGCATCAAGAGGCATTGGCAGGGAAATTGCCTTGGAACTGGCAAGACAAGGAGCCAATGTAGCCGTTAACTTTGCCGGCAGCGAAGCAAAGGCTAATGAAGTAGTCGACGAAATCAAAGCCCTTGGCAGAGAAGCATTTGCGATAAAATGTGATGTATCAAATGTTGCAGAAGTGACCGAGATGGTTAAAACGACGATTGATGGTTTCGGTAAACTAGACATTCTTGTTAATAACGCCGGGATTACAAAGGATAATTTATTAATGAGAATGAAAGAAGAAGAATGGGATGATGTGATTAACATCAATCTTAAAGGCGTCTTCTTAGTCACTAAAGCAGTTACAAGACAAATGATGAAGCAGCGGGTTGGCCGGATTATTAATATTGCCTCCATCGTCGGGGTTAGTGGAAATCCTGGACAAGCGAACTATGTGGCCGCAAAAGCAGGTGTCATTGGTTTAACGAAAACGACAGCAAAAGAGCTTGCTTCCCGGAATATTA
Source organism: Neobacillus sp. NPDC093127 (assembly GCF_044754175.1). Lineage (NCBI taxonomy): Bacteria > Bacillati > Bacillota > Bacilli > Caryophanales > Bacillaceae > Neobacillus > Neobacillus sp. NPDC093127. Next base: position 448,628 of record NZ_JBIVOP010000001.1, on the reverse strand, counting down.
CCGTAAATGCAATCGCACCGGGCTTTATCACCACCGATATGACCGATAAATTATCCGATGAAGTAAAAGCAGAAATGTTAAAACAGATTCCTTTAGCAAGATTAGGGGAGCCTAAAGATATCGCTAAACTTACAACATTTATCGCATCAGATGATTCATCTTATATTACAGGTCAAACCTTCCATGTAGATGGCGGAATGGTTATGTAACTTTTCATTTATTATTTGAATGAAATACTCTATAATAGCTTGAGGGGAGGTGAGCAAGCATGGCAGATGTATTAGAACGTGTTACAAAAATCATCGTTGACCGTTTAGGTGTAGACGAGTCTCAAGTTAAGCTTGAAGCTTCGTTTAAAGATGATCTTGGCGCTGATTCCCTTGATGTAGTTGAACTAGTAATGGAATTAGAAGATGAGTTCGATATGGAGATTTCTGACGAGGATGCTGAAAAAATCGGCACAGTTGGTGATGCTGTTAATTACATAAATAGCACGAAATAATCGTTGGATTTATCCATAAAGCTCCGTTTTCAAACGGAGCTTTATTCTGTATGATAGAACTTGGTAGAGTAACCTATCTGCCAAGTTTCTTTGCGTTTTGATTAAAACTTTCTTAAACTAAAGCTGTGATAAAAAATATTGTTAATTTTGAACACAATGTTGATTGAAGTGGAAGGCGCGAGACTCCTGCGGGAGCAGCGGGACAGGTGAGACCCCGCAGGCGCTTTAGCGCCGAGGAGGCTCACCGCCCGCCCCGCGGAAAGCGAAGCGCCTGGAACGGAAATCAACATTCCCTTTTAACACAGCCTAAACTATGGGTAGAGTATAAATAATATGCAAGGTGGAGACTTTAATGCGCAAAAATGGCAAGGAAAAAGACATGAATATTCGCGCAAAAGAAAATCAATTTCTGGATTTTCAAAACAAAATCGGAATTAAGATGGGAAACGAGAAATTATTAAAACAAGCTTTTACTCATTCATCCTATGTGAATGAGCATCGCAGAAAGCCTTTCGAAGATAATGAAAGACTTGAATTTTTAGGAGATGCCGTACTGGAGCTTACTGTTTCGCAATTCCTCTTCAAAAAATATGCAACGATGACCGAAGGAGAATTGACGAAGCTTCGAGCTGCGATTGTATGTGAGCCATCGCTTGTCGCTTTTGCCAACGAGCTTAATTTTGGAAAGCTCATTTTGCTTGGCAAAGGAGAAGAGATGACAGGAGGCAGAGAGCGTCCAGCCTTGCTTGCAGACGTATTTGAGGCATTTATTGGGGCTCTTTATTTAGACCAAGGAATTGAAGCAGTCATTACCTTCCTTGAGCAGACCGTCTTTCCTAAAATTAATGCTGGTGCTTTTTCTCATGTGATGGATTTTAAAAGTCAATTACAGGAACTTATTCAAAGGGATGCAGCCGGTACAATTGAATATCGCGTCCTTCAAGAAAAGGGACCTGCCCATAGTAAAGAGTTTGTTTCCAAGGTATCATTGAATGGAAAAGAATTAGGTGTGGGGACCGGGAAGTCAAAGAAAGAAGCGGAGCAGCATGCCGCGCAAATGGCACTGAATGTATTAAAAACAAAAACAACCTAGAAAAAACTTAAGTGTTTGCAGGAGAAATCCCTGAAAAGCATAGGGAGGATTAAAGATGTTTTTAAAACGGTTGGACATTATTGGCTTTAAATCTTTTGCGGACCGCATTAGTGTTGATTTTGTCCCTGGAGTAACAGCTGTAGTGGGCCCGAATGGCAGCGGAAAAAGTAATATTACCGACGCAATCCGCTGGGTTTTGGGGGAACAGTCCGCAAAATCGCTTAGAGGCAGTAAAATGGAAGATATTATTTTTGCTGGCAGTGATACAAGGAAAGCCCTAAATATTGCTGAAGTGACACTCACATTGGACAATCAAGACCAAGGATTAGCGATTGATTACAATGAAGTAAGTGTGACAAGGAGGGTGTCACGTTCGGGTGATAGTGAATTTTCAATCAATAATCAGTCATGCAGGCTAAAGGATATCATTGATTTATTTATGGATTCCGGACTAGGCAGGGAAGCGTTTTCGATTATCAGCCAGGGAAAAGTAGAAGAAATTTTAAATAGTAAAGCAGAAGACCGCAGGACGATTTTTGAAGAAGCGGCAGGGGTGCTAAAATATAAAAATCGTAAGAAAAAAGCAGAGATTAAATTGTTTGAAACGCAGGACAATTTAAACCGAGTCAATGATATTTTACATGAGCTGGAAAGCCAAGTTGAGCCTTTGCAAATTCAAGCGTCAATGGCCAAAGATTTTTTAGAGAAAAAAGCGGAGCTTGAAAAAATTGAGGTTGCCCTAACCGTTTATGAAGTAGAAGACCTCCATAAGAAATGGGAAAACCTCTCCAATCAACTGGAAGAACATCAGCAAGAGGAATTGAAGCTGTCCACACTTCTTCAAGTAAAAGAAGCAAAAATAGTCGAAACACGAGACCAAATAGCGGCATTAGATGAGTCAGTTACTGATTTGCAAAATGTTCTTCTTTATGCAAGTGAGGAACTTGAAAAGCTGGAAGGCCGTAAAGAGGTTTTAAAGGAAAGAAAGAAAAATGCAGCCCAAAATAAAGAGCAGCTTAAAACGAATATTTCCGAACTAACCGAGCGAATCAGCCAGCTTAAGAAAAGCCAGGAAATGCAAGCTGAGTCAGTAAAGTTACTTGGTGGGCAGGTAAAATTATTACAAGCCAGCCTAAAAGAAAAACAAGAAAAACTACTATTATTTTCTGAAAATATCGATGAAAAAATCGAAGGCTTAAAAAGTGAATACATTGAACTGTTGAATGACCAAGCTGGCGCCAAAAATGAAGTAAAATACATTGAACAACAGCTTGAGCAACAGGAGAGAAAAAATGCTCGGCTTGATGCAGAAAATGAAAAATACCTTCAGGAACGTCAAATCGCGCAAACGAAAAAGTTTGAAATTCAATCAAAATTAGAAGCCATTCAAGAAAAATTAGCGAATCAGGTTGGCACCTTCCGTGACCAGCAGCGGAAGCTTGAAACGATAAAAGGTAATTATCAAAAACAAGAAAAGACGTTGTATCAAGCCTATCAGCTCCTTCAGCAGGCTAAATCTCGAAAAGAAATGCTTGAAGAGTTGGAAGAAGACTATTCAGGTTTTTTCCAAGGTGTTAAAGAAGTTCTAAAAGCACGCGGAAATAAGCTGAAAGGAATCGAAGGGGCTGTTGCTGAGCTAGTCACGGTTCCTAAAAAGTTTGAAGCCGCACTTGAAACAGCCTTTGGCGGTGCTTTGCAGCATATTGTTGTAGATACCGAACAAAATGCACGTACTGCTATCCAATTCTTAAAACAGAATTCATTTGGCCGTGCCACCTTTTTACCGCTTAATGTCATGAAAGGAAGACCATTGTCGTCGGCACAGCTAGCTTCCATTCAAAATCATCCAGCGTTAATTGGACCGGCCGTAAGTCTTGTGAAATTTGACGAAAAGTATACCGAGGTTATTAATAACCTTCTGGGCAATGTCGTCATAACGAATGATCTGAAGGGTGCCAATGAACTGGCGAAAATCCTCCAATACCGAGTTCGTTTGGTAACACTAGATGGTGATATCGTCAATCCCGGCGGTTCGATGACAGGCGGTGCAGTAAAACAAAAAACCTCTTCTTTATTATCACGAAAAGGTGAGCTTGAGGATTTAAAGGCTAAGCTTGTCATAATGGAGGAAAAAACAGCCGGCTTAGAGCAGGTTGTTAAAACCTTGAAACAGGATGTTCACCTTGCGGAAGCACATCTTGAAGAAATCCGTATGAATGGTGAAGAGCTGAGGTTAAACGAACAGTCAATAAAGGGCGACCTTCGCGAAGCGGAACTTGGAGAAAAGAATATTAACGACCGTTTAGCTATTTATGATTTAGAAAAAGGGCAATTGAGTGATGAACAGGCAGCACTATTGAAAAGAAAAACGGAATTAACGATTTCCCTGGAGACCTATACGGTAACCATTACAGAACTTGATGGTCATATCATGAAACTCACGGAACAAAAGACAAATGACATGACATCGAAAGAAACGCTGACAAATGAAATAAATGACCTCAAAGTCGAATTTGCTTCCAAAAATGAGCAATTTCTTCATACAAAGGAGCGTTTTACGCTCATTAAAAATGATTTATCTGAAAGTGAACAAAAACTGGCTGTTTTTAGCGAGGATCTTAACCTGTTAACATCGGAAATGACAAACAGCTCTTCTGGAGAAGAACAGCTAGAAGCAGCTGCGATAACGAAACAGCAGGACAAAGAAGCGACCTTACAGTTAATTACCGCGAGAAGACAAGAACGTTTACAGCTTCAGGGAGCACTTGAAGATATAGAATTAGCGGCAAAAGAATTAAAGAGACTCCATAAAGGGATGATTGTCGTTTTAAAGGACGAGGAAGTGAAAATCAACCGCTTGGATGTGGAGTTAGAAAATCGACTTGCCCATTTACGGGAAGAATACCTGTTATCGTTTGAAGGGGCAAAGGAGAAATATCCATTAACCATTCCCTCTGAAGAGGCGAAGAAAAAAGTCAAGCTTATCAAGCTAACCATTGATGAGCTAGGGTCTGTCAATCTTGGGGCAATTGAAGAATATGATCGTGTCTCTGAGCGCTATCAGTTCCTAAATGAACAAAAGACAGACCTTCAAGAAGCAAAAGACACCCTTTACCAAGTCATTGAAGAAATGGATACAGAAATGAAAAAACGCTTTGAACAAACCTTTACCGGGATTCGCGAGCATTTCGAACCGACATTCCGGGCCCTTTTCGGCGGCGGGAAAGCAGATCTTGTTCTTACCGTACCCGAAGATTTATTAAATACGGGTGTGGAAATTGTTGCTCAGCCACCTGGTAAAAAGCTTCAGAATTTAGGCTTGCTATCGGGTGGAGAACGGGCCTTAACAGCTATTGCGCTATTATTTTCGATTTTAAAGGTCCGTCCCGTGCCGTTCTGTATTCTTGATGAGGTAGAAGCAGCCCTTGATGAAGCCAATGTCCACCGCTTCAGTCAATATTTAAAGCGCTATAGCGAGGAAACACAGTTTATCGTGATTACCCACCGCAAAGGGACGATGGAGGAAGCAGATGTACTTTATGGAGTAACCATGAAGGAGTCCGGCGTTTCAAAGCTTGTGTCTGTCCGTCTTGAGGATACAAAGGAACTTGTTGAAACATAAATGAAGGAAGTGAGATCATGAGCTTTTTTAAAAAGTTAAAGGAAAAAATTACGAAATCAACGGATACCGTAACAGAAAAGTTTAAAGAGGGTTTGACGAAAACAAGGGATAGCTTCTCTGGAAAGGTCAATGACCTTGTCGCCAGATATCGGAAAGTCGATGAAGATTTCTTTGAAGAATTAGAGGAAATCTTAATTCAGGCTGATGTCGGTTTTGACACGGTTATGCAGCTGATCGATGAACTTAAGTTGGAGGTCAAACGCCGCAACATTCAAGACCCGAAGGAAGTTCAAAGTGTTATTTCCGAGAAGCTTGTTGATATTTACAATGCTGGGGAGGAACAATCCTCGCAATTAAATATCCAGAAGGACGGGCTGACAGTAATATTATTTGTCGGAGTCAATGGTGTTGGGAAAACAACGACGATTGGCAAGCTCGGGTTTAAGTTCAAGAGTGAAGGAAAAAAAGTTTTGTTGGCGGCGGGTGATACCTTTCGTGCCGGCGCAATTGAACAGCTTGAAGTATGGGGTGAAAGGGTTGGCGTCGAGGTGATAAAACAGGCTGAAGGCTCTGACCCGGCAGCAGTTATGTACGATGCTATTTCTGCGGCCAAATCCCGCCAAGCAGATATTTTGCTCTGTGACACGGCTGGCCGATTGCAAAATAAAGTGAATTTAATGAAAGAACTTGAAAAGGTAAAGCGTGTGATTGAGAGAGAAATTCCTGGTGCACCACATGAAGTCATTCTTGTTCTTGATGCTACAACCGGGCAAAATGCGCTTATCCAAGCGAAAACCTTTAAGGAAGTAACCGATGTTACAGGGATTGTCCTTTCGAAATTGGACGGAACAGCGAAAGGCGGTATCGTTCTTGCAATTCGCAATGAATTAAAAATACCGGTAAAATTTGTCGGTCTAGGCGAAAAAATGGATGATCTTCAAGAATTTGATGCAGAAAAATATGTTTATGGCTTATTTGCTGATCAAGTTGAAGAAACAGAATAATTTGAAGAGCATTGATGAAAACAGCAGCTTAAACCTGCTGTTTTTTTTTGCTTAAAATTCTAATTGCATTTTCTTGGTAAAGGTGTAAAAATACACTAAAGGGCATTTTTGTGGATGTGATAAAAAAAGTTTTATTAAAATTGTAGTGTGATAGAGAGAATTAATCGTCAATTTATTAGACAGGCTTTTAGAGGGGGAATTTTTTTGCTTAAGAAAAAGCTATTATTTATTTTATTGTTTTGTCTCTTTTTTGTCGGCCAGGGTGTTGAGCCAACAAAGGCTGAAAGTAATTTTATCAGAATAGCAGTTAAGGAAGGATTTGATGGAAAGGTAAAAAGCGGGCGCGGCTTTCCTGTTCAAGTGACAGTGGAAAACAGCGGTGCTGATTTTAGCGGCGATATCCTTTTCAACTTTGCTACGAACTATAATTCTAGTGGAGCTAAAGTATTATCTATCGATGTACCAAAGGGGAGTAAAAAAACCTATTCCCTTTCAATCCCAGCCTATTCAGAAGACTATTCCAATAATGGTCAGATAAAACAGTCGATTTTCTTATTTAAAGGCAGCTGGAAGGATGATCACGAACAAGACTTTATTGGCGATAAAATGTTAAAGCCTAAATATATCGACCAAGACAAAAAGACAATTGGCTTCCTTAGTGAGGATTCCGATCGGCTTAAAGAGCTGAAGGTTATGGCCTTAGCTAATCAAATCGAGCCAATCGTGCTTACTGAGGAGATGATGCCAGAAGATGAGATGGGTCTAGATTCACTGGATTACATACTGATTGATGAGTTTGCAATTTCCAAACTAAAGAAGCCTCAGCAGCAAGCAATCCTGAACTGGATTCAAAACGGTGGGAATTTAATAGCTGGTGCGGCTCCGAATGCGGCAAGTTCCTATGGAAGCCTATACCAAGTACTGCCGATGAAACCTGATAAAGAGGTGGCTGCCGAAACGAAGTTCTTCCAGTTAACCCCGGCATTACTTTCTTTTCAACACATCCCAGTCTTTGTTGGACAAGTGGAGGTGGGAGCTAATATTGCTGTGAAAAGCGGTGATTTACCGATGGTCGTTCATAAAGGCTACGGTGCAGGGGAGATTTGGCAAACGGCATTTTCACTCGGTGATGAACCGCTTTCTTCCTGGAAGGAATATGGACAATGGTTTGCCGCCAGCCCGATGCTTAGCAGTACGTCTAAGTCTCAATTTCAAAAAAGCGGTCAAAACCCATTTGATATGTTATTCAGTGAGTTCGCAGAGATAAATGAATATTTCTCATCCACGCAGTTTTCTGTGGGGCAGATTAGTCTGTTTCTGTTTATTTATCTCCTGATGCTTGCTCCGTTTCTCTATTTCTTGTTAAAAAGGCTGGATAAACGCGAGTATGCCTGGTGGATTATTATTGGTGCTGCTGTCATTTCATCCGTTGGCATCTTTGCCATCGGGGCAAAGGACCGGATTGCGAAACCGCAAATGAACCAAACGGGAATTTATAAAGCAGAAAATGACCAGTTAACTGGTCTTGAGGCTGTTACCTTCCTGTCTAACACTGGCGGTGATTATCAGGTAGGTTTCTCGAAAGGGAGCTTCTATGGTGTACCCGGTTCATCGAATATGGCTGTAAGTGATGGGAAACGTTATGCTGTTCTCGAGAATGGCCGGAAATCCAGCAGTGTTACCTTTCCGAATGTGGAATTTTGGGCAACTAGAACTTATTTTGGGCATGCCTCTAAGCAAAATACCGGTCAATTTGATATTAAGCTATCTTATGAAAATAAAAAGTTAACTGGAACAATCGTCAACCAATTTCCATACGATTTTGAAGAACTATACATTTGGTCTGGAAGTCAAAAGATTAAACTTGGGTCGCTGAAGCGGGGAGAAAGTTTAACGGTAAACGAAACATTCCAGCAGGATTATCTGGCTGGACCATACAGTCAAGGTAATTCCTTCCAAGTTCCAAGTTCTCAGCAGGAAGTGGATAAATTTAAAAGGGAAAGAATGGAATATGTTGCAATTGAAAATCTGTACAACAATTCCCAATCGGAAAATCAACCAATTCTATATGGCTACACAAAGGACTCAGTTATTGAAGCAGATATTAAAGGAAAAAACGAGTCTAAAAAAGGATTAAGCTTAATTTATCAAACATTACCATTAGAAACGAAGTTTTCAGGTTCATTTATTATCAAGGATGACATGCTGCGGACCCAAATTAATACAATCCGTGGCGGAATCTTTAATGATAAGACGGAAAACCGTAACGAAATGGCGATTGATGATGGGGAATATGATTATATCTTAGAACTTCCGAACCAATTGACGAAAGTGAAACATGAGCTCAAAGAATTAGAAATTACGTGGCAAGGTGCAAATATCACTTACTCGCTGCTAAATCATTCGAACGGCACATTCTTGCCGTTAACTAATTCTCCAACTACCATCAAGGAACATCTTGATGAGTTTATTTCGAAGGATGGAGTTATCACCATTAAATTAATAAAAACAGGACAAGGTGACCCTCTCGTTAGGATGCCTGCGCTTTCAATAAAGGGGGAAATCAGCCAATGATTGAAATTATCGATTTAACCAAAAGGTACGGAAAATTTACCGCCCTTGATTCATTAAATCTAACCATTGAAAAGGGTTCCGTTTTTGGCTTTGTCGGACAAAATGGTGCCGGCAAATCTACTACGTTTTCGATTCTAGCGACATTGTTATCTCCTACTTCAGGGACGGCGTATATTAATGGCTATAATATTTCTAAGGAACCAAAAGCGGTCCGCAGCCAGATAGGATATATGCCTGATTTCTTTGGCGTCTATGACCAGTTAAAGGCGATTGAATATTTAGATTTCTATGGTGCGAGCTATGGAATCAGCCAGAAAGAACGAAGCAAATTGATTCCTCAGCTTCTAGAATTAGTAAATTTAACGCAGAAAAAGGATTCATATGTTGATGTGCTGTCAAGGGGGATGAAGCAGCGGCTCTGCCTTGCAAGGTCATTGATCCATGACCCGGAGGTACTGATTCTCGATGAGCCTGCTTCCGGTCTTGACCCGAGAGCGCGTGTTGAAATGCGTGAAATTTTAAAAGAATTAAAGAATATGGGGAAAACCATTTTAATCTCTTCACATATTCTTCCTGAACTTGCAGAAATGTGTGATTCCATCGGGATTATTGATCAGGGACGATTAGTAGCGGAAGGGTCAGTTAATGAAATCCAGCAGCGTCTTCGGGGAGAAAAGCTAATCGTTGCCAAGTTGTACCGTGAATTGGAACTAGCGGTAAATTTTTTCGAGGACCAGCCGCTTGTCAGCCAATTGGCGAAACGGGATGATGGGGAATCGCTTCAGTTCATGTTTAAGGGCAGCATGGAAGAACAGGTTCAATTGTTAAAAAATGCTCTTTTCCATGATATCCCGATTGTCAGCTTTTCGGAAATTGAAACAAATCTCGAAGATGTCTTTATGGAAATAACGAAAGGGGTGGAACTTTCATGAGAAATCTTCTTCTTAATCCCGTTTTAAATAAGGAATTTAAGTTAAGGTTCCGCTCATTTAAAGGTTTTCTCGGTCTAGCTTTTTATTTACTTGCACTTTCCATCTTGATTATTGGCTTTATTTATTTCGAAACCAAAAACTCACCGATGGGGCTGTTTCGACCAGATCAAAGCAGAAGTATGTTTATGATGCTGTCGTTTATTCAAATGGGGTTAATTCTGTTTATTACTCCGGGGTTAACGGCAGGAGTCATTAGCGGTGAACGGGAAAAGCAAACATTAAATATTTTATTAACAACGAATCAGAGCTCGACGAGCATCATTTTAGGAAAACTGATTTCGTCTGTTTCGTTTTTATTATTGATGATAGTGGCGAGTATGCCTATTTACAGTATTGTCTTCCTGTTTGGCGGAATTTCTCCCGGACAGGTAGTCACCATTCTAGGGTATTACATCTTTACGATTCTTGCATTTGGAAGTATTGGCATCTTCTTCTCGACACTTATCCGAAGAACCATCATTGCGATGATTAGTACCTACGGGGTAACCCTTTTCCTAACAGCGGGTTCAGCCTTTCTATATGCCATATCAATGTCGGTCAATCAAATGGGGATGGCCGCGAATAATCCCGTTCCCTATTTCTTTGCGATGCTCAACCCAATGATGATTCTCCTCGGTTTTCTTGAACCGAATGCATTCAGAGAATTATCAAGTCAATCTGGGGTGGGAACCGATTTTCCATTATGGGCAGCCTATTTGATTTCCTATACGATTATTTTTCTCATTATGATGATGATCAGTGTCCGGAAGCTGCGTCCAAATATGAAAGTAAAGTCGAAAGGATAGGGATGAGGAAAATGGAGGATAAAAGCCAGTTTTATCAGTTGCTGAAGTCTGTTCGCAGGCAGCTCCTAATCAAAAGGACGGCGGTGGAAATCCACTATTGGCTGCTAGCTGCCTCAGTCTTCTCAGTGCTGCTCCTATTGGCGGCGCGGGTTTTGGTCATTCCTTTCTACCATGAAATGCTTTGGATTGGCTGCCTCCTCCTTCTACCGATATTTGTTTTTCGAATTTGGCGGAATCGGCCGGGGTGGAGGGAAGCTGCACAGCTATTTAACGCGTATATTCCTGAAGACCGCGTCATAACAGCCCTATCGTTTATAGCTGAAGACGGGATGCTTCAGAAATTGCAGCTTGCTGAAGCACTCACCTTGATGAAAAAGGAACAGCACCGTGTCTTGGCACGGAAAAAAGGCTATTTATTACCAAAGTGGCTCTTGATTGCAGCGGTTTTCATTTGTCTCTCAGCACTACTTAATTTTTTGCCCAATCAAAATCAGCAATTAGCGGCAAAAAAGGAAACGGAAATGGCGATCATGAAGAAGGTCGAAAAGAAACTGGAAGAAAAGGCAAAAAAGGAACAAAGCAAGGAAATGAAAAAAGCGCTGGAAAAAGCACGGGAACTAATGACAAAAACCTCCAACCCTAAAGAAGCATTATCGGCGTTAGCTAAACAAAAAAAAGAGCTGGAACTAAAAGCCTTAAAGGAACAGGAAAAACAAGAAAACTTCCAAGCATGGCAGCAGGAATTGAAAAATACTAATCTAAATAAATTGGCGGCTGCCCTGGAAGCGAAGGATGATAAAAATATCCAAAAAGAACTGGAACAGTTAAATAAAAAATATGGTTCATTAAATGAAAGTCAAAAGAGGGCACTCAGCAGGATGAGTGGTTCAGATAAAAAGCTTTCGGAAAAAGAATTAGCAGAACTCACGAAGAAGATTTCCGAAGCACTAAACTCAGAAAATAAACTGACGGAACTAGCTGAAGCAAAAGCTGCACTTGGTGAGGCAGCTAAAAGCCTGCAAAGCGAAATGCTAGCCAACGGAATTCAGTCCGAACAACTCGCCGTTAGTCCATCCAGTCAGCCTGAGGGAGGAAAGTCAAACGGCCAAAACAACAAAAATGACAAGCCCTCAAGCGCTTCAAATGGAAGCGGCCAAGGACATCAGCCCTCAGGAAATGGATCACCAGGAAATGGTTCGCAAGGGAATGGAAATGGCTCTGGAAACGGAAATGGGGCAGGTACTGGCCAAGGCTCAGGAAATGGAGCGGGAGCCGGTACCGGCAATGGCGGTGGCAGTGGTGCCGGGCTGGGACAGGGTTCCCGGCAACTGCTTACAATTCCAGAGAAATTAGCCGGTAAAAACAATCTTGAGACAGATTCCGGAATGATTGGAAAGGGCAGCCCGACAGAACAGTTTGCAGGCAATGGCCCGATTTTAAAAGGGCAGCTTCGTTCCTACCAGGAGGTATATGGGAATTATGCAGATGCCTATCGAAAAAGTACTGATCGGGTAAAACTCCCTGCTGATTTAGAAGAAATCGTCAAAAACTATTTTTTATTGCTTGATCCCAATAAGGAGTGACAATATTGACTGAATTAAAAGCGAAAGAGAATCAATTTATCACAGGAGCCGAACAGCTTAAGTCGGTAAAGCAAGAGCTGATGAATTTTATTGTCGGTCAGGAGGAAGTGATTGACCAGGTACTGTGGAGCATTTTCTCTGGTGGCCATGCATTATTGGAGGGTCTCCCGGGTCTCGGGAAAACGATGCTTGTCAGGTCGATTGCGGCATGCCTGGATTTATCGTTTAATCGAATCCAATTCACCCCTGATTTAATGCCATCCGATATTACTGGTACGATGATTCTGCAGCCCGGAACAGATGGCAGGCAGGAGTTTGCCTTTCATGAAGGGCCATTGTTTGGCCATATCATTTTAGCTGATGAAATAAACCGGGCCACTCCTAAGACACAAAGCTCTCTTTTAGAGGCGATGGCCGAACAAACGGTAACGGTTATGGGCAGTACAAAACAGCTTTCCAAGCCCTTCTTTGTGCTGGCAACACAGAATCCGATTGATATGGAAGGCACCTACCCGCTTCCAGAGGCACAAATGGACCGGTTTATTTGTAAAGTTCATGTCGACTATCCGACCAAAGCTGAACTAAAAGAGATTGCCTTAAGAACGACAGGTGTGAAGGTTCCTCAATTAAATAAAATTTTAGGGTCATCAGACGTTTTAGCCTTGCAGCAGCTCTCGAAGGAAATTTTAGTATCAGATGATTTATTAAATGCAGCTGTGTCGATGATTGATGCTACCCATCCGGCTTCAGCGGATGCACCTGAAAGGATAAAACAATATGTTCAATTTGGGAGCGGCCCCCGGGGATTACAAAGTCTTATCCAAATGGCAAAAACGAGAGCACTATTTGCGGGCAGATACCATATTTCAATCGGCGATTTAAAGAGGACGGCCATCCCTGTCTTAAGGCACCGTCTTTTATTGAATTTTGAAGGAGAGGCAAACGGTGTGACACCGGATGACCTGATTGCTGATGTATTGGAGCAGGCTGGAAAGGATGTTAGTCAGCGATGACAGCCCAAATGCATTCCATGCTTTCACGACTGCAAAAACGGAGATTGATGGTGAAAACCCGGAGGCGCGGCGCTCATAAAGGTGGGAGGACGGCGAATAAATTTGGTGCTTCCCTGGAATTTTCTGATTTTCGTCTTTATCAGCCCGGCGATGATGTCCGCCAAATAGACTGGAATATTTACGGTCGAACGCAAAAGCATTATATTAAACGGTTTTTAGATGAACAAGAATTAGCAGTTACCGTTTTTTTGGACGCTTCGAGTTCGATGCATGCGATCCCTTCAAAATGGAAAAGAGCAAAGGAGCTCGCTGCCGCCTTTAGTTATATTGCTCTAAGCGGTGAAGATCGCTTGTCGTTCATTCCTGTTTCGTCGTTGTCGTACGCAAAGGCATACAGAAAAGGGTCTGTATATGGTAAAACTGTATTTTTTGAAATCCTCCAGTTACCAGAACAGCAAGCAGCAGGAACATTTACGGACAACTTTCAAAAAAACAGCTTGAAGAATAATCAGCTGGTGATTCTTATCACGGACGGTCTTGAGCCGCTTGCATCGTTTGAAGCGCTTTTTCGATTGATTGCTGCCGCTAAACAGGAGGTTAAACTAATCCAACTATTGAGCAGGGAGGAACTCGACCCGAGTTATTCGGGCGATGTAAAATTAATTGATAGTGAGTCCAATGAAAGTGTGAATGTCACGATGAGTGATTCGATTCTCGTAAACTATCGAAAGCAGGTAACAGAGCATAATCGCAGGCTTGAAGCGTTATGCCGCCGATTTGGGTTCAGTTATTTATTAACGGCAGATGATGCTGACCTAAATGATTTTTTGTTTCATGAGTGTTCTCTGAAAAGAATCCTTTATTAACCAGAGGTGATGAAGATGTACTTTGCTAACGGATTGTTTTTGATACTTGTCATTTTTATCGCCTTGGTTGTGTTATTATACTTTTTCCGCAAACAATACAACGCGGTCATCAACCCAGCTAATCTCCTTTGGCAGCAGGCTATGAATGAGTGGAATGCCTCGCCCTGGATTCAAAAATTACAGCAAAATCTCTTGTTTTGGCTGCAAATCGCTGCCCTTACATTATTAATGCTGGCGCTGGCAAAACCGATATGGTTCTCGGAGGGGATAAAGGGAGAACAAATCATTTGGATTGTAGATACATCGGCAACAATGTCAGCGCTGAAGGCGGACAAGCCGCTCATCGAACAATCTAAACAACAGATGAAGCAAATGGCCGAGCGCTTAACTGGTCAGGAAGTAACCGTGATTATTGCCGGTGCAAAGCCGAAAATCCTATTGAGCAGGGAAACCGATGCAGCCGTGATTCAACGGGAGATAGCCAGGCTTACTGTTACATACGAACATGAAAATATCGAAAAGGCCGTAAAGCTTGCAGAATCACTAGTACACAATAAAGATACGGTGATTCATTTGTTTTCTGATACTGTGAAAAAGGCAGACCTGAAAGCAGACCTTACTAATATCCCCTATGAGATTCACAATGCTGCCGGCATCCAAGATAACGTCGCCATCCTTTCATTTGGAGTTGCGGCTAAAGAAAAACGAATTTCCGGACTTGCCGTTTTGGAAAACCAAGGGAAGAAGTCGGTAACATTTCCCTTTGTCATTACCAGTGAGGAGTCGGTTGTTTTTCAACAAGACGTAACGATTCCAGCCGCTCAACAAGTGGTGGTGAATATCCCCAATTTGCCGGAGCACCGCTTTTATCAAGCGTCGATAAAAGCCGGGGATCATTACGCGGCCGATAATGAATTAACAGCTGTTTACTCAGACTTGAATCCAACCATCGATGCACTTGGCGACGTGAATCCCTTTTTTATTAAGGGACTGGAAACCTTGGGCATCAAGACAGTCCAGCTTGATGCAAAAAACTCTCTAGGATCAATGGAAGGTGGAATCATACTTACAGAAGGTCTGCCCGTCAATGAATTGCCGAAAAGGCCGGTTATTTACATTAATAAATCCAAAAATCAGGATGAACTTATTGAACTAAAGGAACCAATCATGAGCAAGGACTCGCCGCTCATCGAATATGTTGATATCGGCAAAACCTACATAAAATACGCGTCAAAACCGATAAAGGGAGATTGGGAAAACATTGTAACCAGCGGCGAACATCCGCTGATTCAAACGGGAACAATGAATGGACAGCCGGTTATCCTGATGAATTTTTCGCTTGAGAATACCGATTGGCCTTTGCACCCAGGGTTTCCGATTTTTCTCTATAACAGCTATCAGTGGCTGTCAAAGCAAACCGGCTTTCTTGGCTATTTTCAGCCTGGTGAGGAGAAGTGGCTTCAGCTTGATCAGAAGAAATCTGTGTTGGAAATCTTTAATTCCGCGGGAGAAAGCTTAACATCTATCAAGTTAAATACGGAGAATTTTAAAGCTCCCTATAAACCGGGAATCTATCAAGCCGTAGCTGACGAGCAAGTGTATTATTTCTCTGTTCTGCTCGATGATCGCGAAAAAAAACCGGAGACAGCCAAGTCGTTTAAATTGAATCATTCAACGGCAAAGGATACTGAACTGGCCTTGAAGCCAAATGAATCATTATGGTTTTGGCTGACGCTTATCGTGCTAGCACTGCTTATGGTGGAATGGGAGGTATATCGAAAATGGCTATAGAGCTTAAATATCCCATCCTTCTACTATTAATAATACCGGCTTCTTTTCTGATTTATCGATATTTTAAACAAATAAGTGCTTCAATTAGTCCAGAAAAAGTGGTGATTGGCTGTCTAAGAGCGTTTCTGTTTTTCTTGATTATTTTTGCGCTGACGATACCGCAAATTTTGCTGCCAATCAAAGAGGAAATGATTATTTTTCTTGTAGATCGCTCTGCAAGTTTTGAAGATGCAGAAACTGGGGTAATCGAGTGGCTTGACGAAAGCAGCCAATCAAAGAAAGCTAATCAATCATTTGCGGTAGCATCGTTTGCTGATGGTGCGCTTGTCGAACAATCGCTGTCAAACAAAAAAACAGTGTTAGATCAATTTAACGGGAAAGTGAAAAATGGTGAAACCAATCTCGAAGAGGGAATTGGCTTCGCTGCTTCACTGCTGAAACAAGAGCAAAGCGGCCGGATTGTCCTTTTATCCGATGGAAATGAAACGGCTGGTAATAGTAAAGAGGCTGCCAAACTGTTAAAAAATCAGAGGCTTGAGTTAGATTATGTCCGATTCAAGCAAAAGTTTCGTGAGGATATGGCCATCACGAGACTGGATGTGCCTCCCACTCTCTATGAGGGAGAAAAGGCAAATATAGCAGTTTCAATTGCGAGTAACGTCGAAAAGACAGCTGATTTAAGAATCTCCTTAAACAACAAAGATATTCTCCATGAGAAGGTTACTGTAAAAGAGGGGCAAAATGAGTTTTCCTTTTCAGATAATGCCGCCGAGCCAGGAATGTCGATTTATAAGGCTGAGATTGCCGCAGAAAAGGATACCTTTAGCGAAAATAATACCCTTTATGCGGTCACAAATGTCAAGGGAACACCAAGAGTACTCGTCGTTCAAGGGAATCAAGACGACCCATTAGCGCAAATTCTACAAGCCTCAGGGTTAATCGCCGATAAGCTGATTCCCGAGAAGCTTCCTACAACCTTAGCGGGATTTTTGCAATACCAATCGATTATTTTTAACAATGTTCCCGGAACAAAGGTCAGCGAACAGCAAATGAATTTAATTGAAAAAGCAGTTAAAGAATTTGGTACAGGCTTTGTGATGCTCGGTGGAGAGGACAGCTTTGGCCTCGGGGGCTATTTTAAAACACCAATTGAGAAATTGTTACCTGTCGACATGGACATTAAAGGAAAAAAAGAGATGCCCTCACTTGGATTGGTAATTGTTATTGACCGGTCTGGAAGTATGAGCGGCAATAAACTGACATTAGCGAAGGAAGCGGCAGCACGATCGGTAGAGTTATTGCGGGAAAAAGATACGCTCGGCTTTATTGCCTTTGACGACCGCCCGTGGGTGATTGTGGAAACCGCACCGCTTGAAAACAAGAAAAAAGTTATTGAAAAAATCCGCTCTGTTTCAGTAGGCGGCGGGACGAACATTTACCCCTCACTTGAAAAGGCTTATCAAGAGCTAAAGGATTTAAAGCTGCAAAGAAAACACATTATTTTGTTAACGGATGGACAGTCAGCCACTGGCGGTGATTATCAAACGCTTATTTCAGAGGGTAAAAAAAATAATATAACATTGTCAACGGTTGCTTTAGGATCGGATGCCGATCGAAACCTGTTAGAAGATCTTGCCGGTCAGGGGAGTGGACGATTTTACGATGTAACCGATGCGTCTGTTATTCCGAGCATTCTTTCAAGGGAAACCGTTATGACAACAAGAACCTATATTGAAGACCATCCTTTTTATCCTGTTGTACAGCCTTATCCAGAATGGACAGCCATTTTTGATCAGGGAATTCCAAAAATGAATGCCTATATCGCGGTAACCGCGAAAAATAGGGCGCAGGTGCCGCTTATAAGTGAAAAAAAGGATCCGGTTCTTGCCGAATGGCATTATGGCTTAGGAACCACCTTAGCGTTTACGTCTGATATGACGGGAAAATGGTCTGGTGACTGGGCTAAATGGGCAAATTGGCCGCAATTTTTGAATACACTTGTGGTCAAGTCGCTGCCGCAATATGACAGCGAGCCGTTCCGTTTTACAATCGAAAAGGAAAATGGCAATACGGTGATCCATTTAAAAACGGCGGATGGCCAATTTCTTCCACTTGATGTATCTGTTGTTTCACAAAATGGTACGGTCATTGACACCAATTCTAAGCCGACAGCTCCAGGTGAATTTGAAGTGAGTTTTCCAAATAAGCCCGGTATGTATTTTTTACGGGTGAAACAGACGACTGGGGACTCTCAGGATAAATTATTTCAAACAGGCTTTTCGGTTCCCTATTCGGATGAATATTTGTTAAAAGCGACCAATAGTGATTTATTAAAAGAACTGGCGGCTCTTACTGGCGGAAAAGAACTGCAGGCGGCAAAGGAAGCGTTTCGCCCGTTACAACAAAAACCAAAACGCAAAGAACCAATTAGTGAACAGCTTTTACTAGCTGCCTTCTTTCTTCTAGTGTTCGAGATTCTAATTAGGAGATTAGGCTTCCAGCCATTTCTATCTTTGCTGCACCTGCTAAAGAAAACCTCGAAAAAAGGTGAACAGGAAGGCACAGAAGTACTAATGCAGCTTTCAAGGGCGAAGGCAAAGGTGAAGACGAGGGTTGAAAGTAAACGAGAGGTAACAGAATCTAAGCAAGAAAAAATGAAGGAAAAGCTGCGGGAACTTTCGCTGCCAACACCAGCGAAGAAGCAGAACAACGTACCGCCTCTGTCCCCTGAAGAAAAGGAAGAACGAATGAAACGTTTGCTTGAAGCAAAGAAAAGAAAGAAGTAATATATAGAGGGAAAGTGAAGTAATGTCTTTTCTAATAGTCCCTCAATGTAAAGGTATTTTCTTGACAGAAATAATATGACTGTGTAAACTACTCTTGTAAAGGCTTTTCACTTAACATAGGTATTGGAGGGAACCCGTGCATGATGCTTGAAAAGACAACACGAATGAACTATCTTTATGATTTTTACTATTCGTTGTTAACACCAAAGCAGCAAAGCTACATGTCTCTCTATTATTTAGATGATTACTCCCTTGGAGAAATTGCCGAAGAGTATGACGTAAGCCGTCAGGCCGTGTATGATAATATTAGACGGACGGAAGCAATGCTCGAGGAGTACGAGGAAAAGCTGCAGCTATTCCAGAAATTTCAAGAGCGCGCAAAACTAATTACGCACATAAGAGAATTGCTTAATGAGGAGAACCCTTCAAAGCAGGCACTGTTAGAAACTGTTGCCGAGCTTGAGAAATTAGATTAGGAGGCGGCATGAATGGCATTTGAAGGATTAGCCGACCGACTGCAAAATACCATCCAAAAAATCCGTGGAAAAGGAAAGGTCTCGGAAGCGGATGTAAAAGAAATGATGCGCGAAGTCCGCCTTGCGCTGCTTGAAGCTGACGTAAATTTCAAAGTTGTGAAAGACTTTGTGAAGAAAGTCAGCGAACGTGCAGTAGGGGTGGAAGTACTAAAGAGCTTATCTCCAGGTCAGCAAATCATTAAAATTGTTAATGAGGAATTGACCGCATTAATGGGAGGCGAGCAAAGTAAGATTGCAGCATCAAACCGTCCGCCAACTGTCATCATGATGGTCGGGCTCCAGGGTGCTGGTAAAACAACGACAACTGGTAAGCTTTCGCTCCTGCTTCGAAAGAAGTATAATCGCAAACCATTGCTAGTTGCCGCGGACATTTACCGTCCGGCTGCAATTAAGCAGCTGCAAACTCTCGGCAAACAATTAGACATGCCGGTTTTTTCTCTCGGCGATCAAGTGAGCCCTGTTGAAATTGCTAAGCAGGCAATTGCAAAGGCAAAAGAGGAGCATCATGATTATGTCCTGATTGATACCGCTGGCCGTCTACATGTCGATGAAGCGTTAATGGGCGAGTTGAAGGACATTAAAGAATTAACCAAACCAGATGAAATCTTCCTTGTTGTTGATGCCATGACGGGGCAGGATGCTGTCAATGTGGCCCAAAGCTTTAATGAACAACTTGGTTTAACCGGCGTTGTCTTGACGAAGCTAGACGGTGATACTCGAGGCGGGGCGGCACTCTCCATTCGCGCCGTTACCCAAACGCCGATTAAATTTGTCGGTCTAGGCGAGAAAATGGATGCCTTGGAACCGTTTCACCCGGAACGAATGGCCTCAAGAATTCTCGGCATGGGCGATGTGCTGACCCTGATTGAAAAGGCACAAGCAAATGTTGACGAAGAAAAGGCGAAAGAGCTAGAGCAGAAAATGCGGACAGCAACATTTACGCTGGAGGATTTTTTGGAACAGCTCGGCCAGGTCCGTAACCTCGGTCCGCTTGATGAATTATTAAAGATGATGCCTGGTGCGAACAAAATCAAAGGTTTAAATAACATGCAAATCGATGAGAAGCAAATTGCCCATGTGGAAGCCATCATTAGGTCGATGACCAAGGCAGAAAAAAATAATCCTGAAATCTTGAACTCCAAACGCAAAAACCGGATTGCCAAAGGCAGCGGCCGAACTGTCACTGAGGTGAACCGTCTGCTCAAGCAGTTCGAAGACATGAAAAAAATGATGAAGCAAATGACAGGTATGCAGCAAAAAGGCAAGAAAAAAGGCGGGTTTAAATTTCCATTTAAACCATTTTAGCTTGTTTTATTTTGCGAAATTATTGGAAATAATGACTGTAAAGAAAAAACACTTTACAAACTAATAAAGAATTGATATTATACTATCTTGTGTGAAACTATTCGGAGGTGCTTATTTAAAATGGCAGTTAAAATTCGTTTAAAACGTATGGGAGCTAAAAAAACTCCTTTCTATCGTATCGTAGTAGCAGATTCTCGTTCTCCTCGTGACGGACGTTACATTGAAATCGTTGGAACTTACAACCCTGTAACGCAGCCGGCTAAAGTAGAAATTAACGAAGAATTAGTTCTTAAATGGCTAAAAGATGGTGCAAAACCATCTGATACTGTTCGGAACCTGTTCTCAAACCAAGGCATCATGGAAAAATTCCATAATGCAAAATTAAGCAAGTAATCGCAGGATGAAGGAACTAATCGAAACGATTGTTAAGCCTCTTGTTGATTTTCCGGAAGATGTTCATATAAATGTCACGGAAGACGATTCACGAATTACCTATCTGCTTTCTGTTAACAAGACAGACATGGGAAAAGTGATTGGCAAACAGGGGCGTGTTGCAAAGGCCATTAGAACTGTTGTATATGCAGCGGGATCATCACAACAAAAGAAAATTTTTCTAGAAATTGGTGAATAGCTTTTTGCATCTAGATAAAAGGGAGGAATAAATATCCTCCCTTTTTTGCTATAAAAAATGCAAAAGGGGGCCAAATTATGCAAATAATCCAAACCGTTATCGTTAAGCAATTATTAACAGAAAATAGCAAACAACAGCTTTTCAATGGTTACCATTCAAAGAAGCTGCAGCTCCAGAAAGAGTGCGATCAGCTTCAATTTGAATTAAAACGGTTAGAAAAGTCCAAAAACCTTTCACCGGGGACATTGAGAAAACAGTTTGAAAAAGAAATTCAAATGCGTAAAGAAAAAATAAGGCTTCTTGAGTTTCAAGTGGAACAATTACATATCCTACCGTTAGGCAGTGAAATAAAGGAAAAGGAAGTTCAATCCCTTGTAGAAATAAACGTTGGTGATAAATGGGATGAACAGCTTGGACAATCCGAAATTATCGTA
This sequence comes from Neobacillus sp. NPDC093127, assembly GCF_044754175.1. Taxonomy (NCBI): domain Bacteria; kingdom Bacillati; phylum Bacillota; class Bacilli; order Caryophanales; family Bacillaceae; genus Neobacillus; species Neobacillus sp. NPDC093127. The sequence goes on along the minus strand of NZ_JBIVOP010000001.1, from coordinate 427,111 downwards.
AGCGACGGTATAATAGTTGAAATACGCTAAAGGTGTGAAAAATATGGAAAAATGGTTCAATGTTGGGAAAATCGTCAATACACAGGGAATAAAAGGTGAAGTGCGAGTCATTTCAAAAACGGACTTCCCTGAGAAACGCTATAAAGCTGGAAATGTTTTATTTTTATTTATGCCTAATTCAAATACGCCAATTGAACTAACAGTCAAAAGCCACAGGACCCATAAAAATTTCGAATTACTTACATTTGAAGGGTATAATAATATCAATGAAGTTGAAAAGTTTAGGGACGGGATATTGAAAGTGCCGGAATCACAGCTTGGCACATTAGCAGAAGATGAATTTTATTACCACGAAATTATCGGCTGCCTTGTTTCAACAACTGAAGGAGAGGAAATCGGAAAAATAGCTGAAATTCTCTCCCCTGGTGCCAATGATGTTTGGGTGGTTAAAGGAAAAGGCGGTAAGGAAGTCCTAATTCCGTATATCCATGAGGTAGTCAAAAAAGTAGATGTACAAGAAAAAATCGTTATCATTGAGCCAATGGAAGGGTTACTTTCATGATGCAGATTGATATTCTTACCTTATTTCCAGAAATGTTTTCCGGGGTACTGGGACAATCGATTTTGCAAAAAGCAGCTGAGAAAGCAGCGGTCAACTATAATGTCGTTAATTTCCGTGAATATGCCGATAACAAACATTCTACGGTTGATGACTATCCATATGGCGGCGGGGCTGGCATGGTATTAAAACCACAGCCAATCTTTGATGCTGTCGCCGCTCTGAAGGAAAAGGCCAAAAGCAGCAAACCAAGGGTGATTTTGCTTTGCCCGCAAGGCGAACGCTATGAGCAGCGAAAAGCGGAGGAACTGGCAAATGAAGAGCATTTACTATTTATTTGCGGCCATTATGAGGGCTATGATGAACGTATCCGTGAGCATGTGGTGACGGATGAAATCTCGATTGGTGATTATGTCCTGACTGGCGGCGAGCTTGGAGCAATGGTCGTGATCGACAGTGTGGTCCGCCTTTTACCGGAAGTATTAGGAAATCAGGAATCACATATGAAGGATTCGTTTAGTACGGGGCTCTTAGAACATCCACACTACACTAGACCCGCAGATTTTCGCGGTATGAAGGTCCCTGATACATTGTTGTCGGGAAATCATAAATTAATTGAAGAATGGCGGAATAAAGAGGCATTACGACGTACCCTTTTAAGACGTCCTGATTTATTGGATAAAATAGAACTCACAGCGGAACAAGAAAAATGTCTGGCAGAAGTAAAAAAAGATTGCGAGTAATATTGCGAGCCTGCAATAATTATGGTATGATACTACTTGTGACTTGAGCTGATATGTTTCAGTGATAGTCTTATAACGATGTTCCGCTGCAGGGTATAAGGTAATTAATGTGCATGAGCATCTGTTGGAAGGAGTTGAAAACGATGCAAAAATTGATTGAAGAAATCACAAAAGAACAACTTCGTACTGATCTTCCTACGTTCCGTCCTGGTGACACTGTACGTGTACACGTTAAGGTTGTCGAGGGTACTCGTGAGCGTATTCAGTTATTTGAAGGTGTTGTGATTAAGCGTCGTGGTGGTGGAATTAGCGAAACTTTTACAGTTCGTAAAATTTCTTACGGAGTAGGCGTTGAGCGTACTTTCCCAGTACACACACCAAAAATTGCGAAGCTAGAAGTACTTCGTCGCGGTAAAGTTCGCCGTGCTAAGCTTTACTACTTGCGTAAACTTCGCGGTAAAAAAGCAAGAATTAAAGAGATCCGCTAATATGAAAAGGAAAGAGCTTGCTTTAGGAGCAGGCTCTTTTTTTTAATACATATCTTCTTCTCTGATAGAAAGAATAATCATATCGGACTCCCCGAATTGTTACTGTTTTTTTAACTATTTATTAAAGTTTGATTAAAAAAGATAATCCCATCGTGTTAAATTTGTTTAAGTTATGTAAAATAGGCTGTATATGAGTTTTAATAATGATTGGTGGGGAAAGTATGACAAAAAAGAAAAATGAACTATGGGAATGGACAAAGGCCCTGTTGATTGCTGTAGCCTTGGCAGCGGTTATTCGCTACTTTCTTTTTGCTCCAATTGTAGTCGATGGGCTATCGATGATGCCGACATTGAAAGACCAAGATCGAATGATTGTTAATAAATTCAGTTATGATATTGGTGAGCCGAAGCGGTTTGATATCATTGTCTTTCATGCACCTGAGAAAAAGGATTACATTAAGCGTGTGATTGGTCTTCCTGGTGACACGGTTGAGTATAAGGATGATACGTTATATGTTAATGGTAAAGCATATAAAGAGCCTTATTTGGATCAATATAAGAAAGAGGTAGAGGATGGACCGCTTACCGCTTCCTTTACGTTAGAAGAAACCATGGTCGGCCGTAAAACGGTTCCGAAAGGTGAATTGTTTGTCATGGGAGATAATCGCCGCTGGAGTAAAGATTCTAGACACATCGGAACGATTCCAATGAGTAAGGTTATCGGCAAAACAAGTGTCGTCTATTGGCCGATTAAAGATGCACATTTTGTTACAGCGAAATAGAACTTACTATCCAGCTTCAGCGCCTAGCCCCTCGAGGTCATAAGCTAATCCGTCATGAAGGTTAAAAAGCAACCTTCCTGCCGGCTTATCTTATGCTTGTCGGGGCTGGTCAAGGCGCTTACGCTTTTAGAGGAGGTGGCAGCTTTGACGATCCAATGGTTTCCTGGCCATATGGCCAAGGCTCGCAGAGAGGTCACGGAAAAGTTAAAACTGGTTGATATTATTTTCGAATTGGTTGATGCAAGAATTCCGTATTCCTCGAGAAACCCGATGATTGATGAAATTATCCAGCATAAACCAAGATTAGTCTTGTTAAATAAAGCGGACATGGCAGATAAAGACGTGACAAGGGAATGGATTGCCCACTTTGCGGATAAAGGGATAAAAGCCCTGGCAATAAATTCTCAGGCTGGAGAAGGAATGAAAACGATTGTCCAAGCCTCACATGAAATTCTAAAAGAAAAATTTGATCGAATGAGAGCAAAAGGCGTTAACCCAAGGGCGATTCGTGCGATGATTGTTGGCATTCCTAATGCAGGCAAATCGACACTTATCAATCGCCTCGCCAAAAAAAATATCGCAAAGACAGGCAATACACCGGGGGTAACGAAATCGCAGCAATGGATTAAAGTTGGCAAGGAAATGGAATTGCTTGATACTCCAGGGATATTATGGCCAAAGTTTGAAGACCAAGAGGTTGGGATGAAACTGGCTATCACAGGAGCGATTAAAGATACATTATTAAACCTCCAGGACCTGACCGTTTACTCACTTAGATTTCTAGAACGTGCCTATCCAAAGCGTTTAAAAGAACGTTACAATCTGGAGATTCTACCAGATAACGTTGTCGAAATGTTTGACCATATAGGTGAGCTCCGCGGCTGTCTTATGGCTGGGGGCATCGTCGATTATGATAAGGTATCGGAATTGGTGATAAGAGAGATTAGGTCGGAGAAATTTGGCCGGCTTACGTTTGAACGACCTGCCGATGTAATGAAGGAATAATGAAACTGCATGAAGCTCTCCTGAATGGGGAGCTTATTTTTGAGCCAATCGGAGTGGAAAACGTTCTCATTAACTATTTCTTTCATTTTTTTTACTTTTACCAGCATTTATCTCTGGTTACATTGGAGCTATTTTCGTAAAATTAGTTTAACGACTAAGATTTATTACTTGATAAAGGAGCGTACTTAAATGAAATATCGTTCAGCATTTGATATTATCGGTCCGGTTATGATTGGACCGTCAAGCTCTCATACAGCAGGTGCAGCGCGCATTGGCAGGGTTGCTAGGACTTTGTTTGGCAAACTACCGAAAAAGGCGATTATCTCATTATACGGTTCATTTGCGAAAACATATAAGGGTCACGGAACAGACTTTGCGATTGTTGCAGGCCTCTTAGATCTGGATACATTTGATGAAAGAATGCCTAAATCATTGGCAATAGCAAAGGACCTTGGTTTAGAGGTTGTGTTTCAGACGGAAGAAGCCGTAACCGATCATCCAAATACCGTTAAAATAAACCTATATGGCGGGGACGAAGAACTTGAGTTAGTCGGGATTTCAATTGGCGGCGGAACCATTGAAATTACTGAATTAAACTCCTTCCCGTTAAAGCTGTCCGGCGAGCATCCCGCTATCTTGGTTGTCCACCAAGATCGCTTTGGAATCATTTCAGCAGTAACTAGTGTATTATCAAAATATCAAATTAACATCGGCCATATGGAGGTTTCAAGATTGGACAAAGGGGAAATGGCCTTAATGGTCATTGAAGTCGACCAGAAAATTGAGGATATGGTGATAGAGGAATTAAGTAATCTTGCAAATGTATCGAAAATTATTCGGATGGCTGAATAGATTAATCAACATCAGGAGGTATGATCATGTTTCGAAATGTAGCGGAGCTTGTCCAACTTGCAGAAACGAATCAAGTAAAAATCGCGGAAATCATGATCCGTCAAGAAGTAGAAGTATCGGGTCTTACGAGAGAAGAAGTAATCGCGAAAATGGATAAGAATTTAACGGTAATGGAACAGGCGGTGGAAAGAGGTCTTAAGGGTGTACATTCCCATACAGGCCTTACCGGAGGTGACGCCGTGCTCATCCAGAACTATATTAAAAGCGGGAAGGCACTTGGGGGTACAGTTCTATTAGATGCGGTCAGTAAAGCAGTGGCAACCAATGAAGTGAATGCCGCAATGGGCGTAATCTGTGCGACACCAACAGCAGGTTCAGCGGGTGTAGTACCAGGGACTTTATTTGCCGTAAAAGAAAAATTGCAGCCAACCAGAGAAGAAATGATTGAATTTTTGTTTACAGCAGCAGCCTTCGGTTTCGTAGTCGCAAATAACGCCTCCATTTCTGGTGCCGCAGGGGGATGCCAAGCAGAAGTAGGCTCTGCCAGCGGAATGGCAGCGGCGGCGATTGTAGAATTGGCTGGCGGCTCTGCACGGCAGGCTGCAGAGGCGATGGCTATCACGTTAAAGAATATGCTTGGTTTAGTGTGTGACCCAGTAGCAGGGTTAGTGGAAGTCCCTTGTGTAAAACGGAATGCAATGGGCGCATCCAATGCCATTACGGCTGCGGATATGGCACTTGCCGGTGTAACAAGCAGAATTCCTTGTGATGAGGTCATTCACGCCATGTTCTTGATCGGCCAATCGATGCCTTCTTCGTTAAGGGAAACTGCTGAGGGCGGACTTGCTGCGACACCGACAGGCAGAAGACTTGAACAAGAAATATTCGGCAGCGGAAACACCGTTAAACTTAAAAATCTGATTATATCCTAAACGGGTGAAAAAATGAAGGTACTAACAATTGCAGAAGCAGCAAGACAATTAGAAAATAGTAAGGATGAAAATGACCCGTTTTTGAAACAAATCCTTCAAGATGAGCGCAAGGGTGTTCAACAGTTGATAGAGAAATGGCGCAAGAAGATCGCGGAGGAACAACGGTTAAAAGAAAGATTCCTTGAAATGAGCACCTATGAAAATAAATGGCGTTCCAGTGGCTTTGAATTGATTGCAGGTATCGATGAAGTCGGCAGAGGTCCGCTTGCAGGTCCGGTTACTGCGGCCGCTGTCATTTTGCCTGCTGACTTTTTCTTGGCTGGGATTGATGATTCTAAAAAACTAACTGAAAAGAAACGCCTGGAATACGATGCCATCATTCGCAGAGAAGCACTGGCATTTAGTGTATCTATGATTGATGCAAACGAAATTGATGAAATCAATATTTATGAAGCGGCAAAAAAAGCAATGAAAGCAGCAATCGTATCGTTACAGCCTAAACCGGATTTTTTGCTGATTGATGCAATGAAGCTAGAAATTCCCTACCCATCAGAATCGATTATTAAAGGGGATGCAAAAAGTATTTCCATCGCAGCTGCTTCTATTATTGCAAAAGTGGCAAGAGACAAGCTGATGAAGGAAATTTCGCTAGAATACCCGAGCTATCATTTTCAACAAAATATGGGGTATGGGACAAAGGAACATATAAATGCGATTCAGCAGCATGGAATAACTCCCTATCATCGAAAAAGCTTTGCACCAATCAAGGATATTATCAAAATATAATTTTTTTGCATATTGGTGGACAAGGTATCTGTCATTATATAAAATGAAAACGGAGTCAATTTTTAGAAGAGTAAGATTTAGGAGGATGGGAAATGAATATCCATGAGTATCAAGGGAAAGAGATCCTCAAGCAATTCGGGGTAGCAGTTCCAAACGGCAAAGTGGCATTCACTGTTGAAGAGGCAGTGGAAGCGGCAAAAGAATTAGGCACTAAAGTGTGTGTCGTAAAAGCGCAAATTCACGCAGGCGGACGGGGGAAAGCCGGTGGTGTTAAAGTTGCGAAAAACCTTGATGAGGTTCGTACATATGCGAATGAAATCCTTGGAAAAACCTTGGTAACACACCAAACGGGACCTGAGGGTAAAGAAGTAAAACGTTTGCTTATTGAAGAAGGCTGTGACATCAAAAAAGAGTATTATGTTGGTTTAGTATTAGACCGTGCCACTTCACGTGTTGTTTTAATGGCTTCGGAAGAAGGCGGAACGGAAATTGAAGAGGTTGCTGAAAAGACTCCGGAGAAGATCTTTAAAGAAGAAATCGACCCAGTGATTGGCCTGCAGCCATTCCAGGCACGCCGAATCGCCTTTAATATCAATATTCCAAAAGAGTTAGTCAATCAAGCGGTAAAGTTCATGACAGCTTTATACAATGCCTACATTGAAAAAGACTGCTCGATTGCCGAAATTAATCCACTTGTTGTAACAGGTGATGGAAAAGTTATCGCGTTAGATGCCAAATTAAACTTTGATTCCAATGCGTTATATCGTCAAAAAGATGTACTAGCGTATCGTGACCTTGAAGAAGAGGATGCCAAAGAAATCGAAGCATCTAAATATGATTTAAGCTATATTTCCTTAGATGGAAATATCGGCTGTATGGTTAATGGTGCCGGTCTTGCGATGGCAACAATGGACATCGTTAAGCATTACGGCGGCGACCCCGCTAACTTCCTTGATGTTGGGGGCGGTGCTACAGCTGAAAAGGTTACTGAAGCATTCAAAATTATCCTTTCTGATCCAAACGTAAAAGGTATTTTCGTAAATATCTTCGGCGGAATCATGAAGTGCGATGTTATCGCAGAGGGTGTAGTAGAAGCGGCTAAGCAGGTTGGTCTAAGTGTTCCACTTGTTGTTCGTTTAGAGGGAACAAATGTTGACTTAGGGAAGAAAATCCTTGCTGAGTCAAGCATTGACATAATTGCTGCTGAATCCATGGCTGACGGCGCACAAAAAATCGTTGCATTAGTGAAATAGGATCGATAAGAAAGGGGAATTAACGTGAGCGTTTTTATTAATAAAGATACAAAAGTTATTGTTCAAGGGATAACTGGTTCTACAGCCCTTTTTCATACAAAACAAATGCTTGAATACGGTACACAAATAGTTGGCGGTACCACTCCAGGAAAAGGCGGCATGGAAGTTGAAGGTGTGCCTGTATTTAATACAGTGAAGGAAGCAGTGGAAACTACTGGCGCTACAGCATCCGTCATTTACGTTCCGGCTCAGTTTGCAGCAGATGCCATTATCGAAGCCGTTGATGCAGAATTGGATTTAGCTATTTGTATTACTGAACATATCCCAGTATTAGATATGGTCAAAGTAAAGCGTTATATGGAAGGCAAGAAGACTCGTTTAGTTGGTCCGAACTGCCCAGGTGTAATCACTCCTGATGAATGTAAGATTGGCATCATGCCTGGATACATCCATACTAAAGGCCATGTTGGCGTTGTTTCCCGCTCTGGAACTTTAACATACGAAGCGGTTCATCAATTAACACAAGCTGGTCTTGGGCAGACAACAGCAGTTGGTATTGGCGGCGATCCTGTTAACGGGACAAACTTTATCGATGTGCTAAAAGCATTTAATGAAGACCCTGAAACATATGCTGTTATCATGATCGGTGAAATTGGCGGAACGGCTGAAGAAGAGGCGGCAGAATGGGTAAAAGCAAACATGACAAAACCTGTTGTCGGCTTCATTGGCGGACGAACTGCGCCTCCAGGAAAGCGCATGGGCCATGCCGGTGCCATTATTTCTGGCGGTAAAGGTACTGCAGATGAAAAAATCCGCGTCATGAACGAATGTGGCATTAAGGTAGCTGATACACCATCTGTAATGGGTGAAACCTTAATTGAAGTATTAAAAGAACAAGGTTTATATGAAAAGTGTAAAACACACTGAAAATCGGAAGGCTTCTTAAGCCAGACACACTAATATTTTACATCAAGTTAATACTGATAGTCCCTCATAATTGAGGGGCTATTTCTGCATGTATAATAAATATTAAGGAGGATTAGTTTAAGATGGATGACTTTAAAGAAAAACTGATTCATTTGCTTCATTACCCAAATATCTCATGGAGTACTGTTTTTCAAATGTTAAAAAAAGACCCGACGCTCCAGTCCTTGTACAGGCTCCAAACCCAATTGCCACAGCAGATTTCCTTGTTTTCACCCATTAACCGCGATAGCTCCTTAGCCAAATCTTCTATTATATCTCTTCATCCTGAAATGATTCACGAACAAATTCGCCAATACGAGACCAATGATATTAACGTCATTACGATTATAGATAAGGAATATCCTCGGTATTTAAAAGAAATTTACCAGCCGCCCTGGGCCTTATTTGCGAAAGGAGATCTTTCACTGCTTGATAGAGAACCAAAACTTGCCGTGGTAGGATCTCGCCAGGCGACACCATATGGAAAAAATGCTATCAGGTTAATCTTCCCAGAGTTAATTGACAATGGCGTCCTCATTGTCAGTGGTTTGGCCAAGGGGATTGATGCGCTAGCGCATGAATATGCAATAAAAAATGGCGGGAAAACAATTGCTGTTATTGCGGGTGGTTTATATCATATTTACCCAAAAGAAAATATGGGAATTGCATTAGAAATGATGAAAACACAGCTAATAGTCTCTGAATATCCTCCGGACACAAAGCCGCTCAGATGGCATTTCCCGGCACGGAATCGTATCATTAGCGGTCTATCAAATGGGACATTTATTATAGAAGCAAAACGAAAGAGCGGTTCGTTGATTACGGCAAATTATGCGGTTAACGAGGGGCGAGAAGTGTTTTCATTACCAGGAAGCATCTTTAATCCTTATTCCATTGGAGCAAACGAATTGATTCAACATGGGGCAAAACTAGTGACTAGTGCTAAAGATATTCTAGAAGAAATAAGGTAAAACCGAGAATTAGCTAATAATCTTTAAAATAAATTAGCAGATTTAGCAGGTTTTTTCTGAATATGTGGAGAAATTAGCTTAAAAAGGTTGCAATAATTTCTATTATGTTATACATTTTCCAACAGATGTTCGAAAAATAGAATATAAATATAAAGAATAAATAAACTTGTAATTAACATATATTATGAAATTTTGGGATAGGCAGTTTTGTAAAGTATTTTCTCCGCTCCAAGTTGTTATACTGGGATTTAGGAAAACTTATCAAATCATAAGCATCTTAGAAACGGGATTCACCGAATTCAAGGGCTTTCACACTTTCCCTCTTAAGGAGGATTTAAATGGCAGATTTTCTTGTAATCGTCGAATCGCCAGCAAAAGCGAAAACGATTGAGCGATATTTAGGGAATAAATATAAAGTTAAAGCATCGATGGGCCATGTTCGCGATTTGCCGCGGAGCCAAATGGGTGTCAATGTTGAAAATAGCTTTGAACCAAAATATATTACCATTCGCGGTAAGGGCCCGGTATTAAAAGAATTGAAAACTGCAGCAAAAAAGGCAAAGAAAATTTATCTCGCAGCTGACCCGGATCGTGAGGGGGAAGCAATTGCCTGGCATTTAGCACATAGTTTAGATGTTGATGTTACATCTGACTGCCGTGTTGTTTTTAATGAAATTACGAAAGATGCGATTAAAGAATCGTTTAAGCATCCTCGTCCAATTAATATGGATCTTGTTAATGCGCAGCAGGCACGGAGGATTCTAGACCGGCTTGTCGGCTATAACATTAGTCCATTACTATGGAAAAAGGTAAAAAAAGGGCTTAGTGCAGGCCGGGTTCAATCCGTTGCGGTCCGCCTGATCATTGATAGGGAAAAAGAAATAAATGCGTTTATTCCTGAAGAGTATTGGACAATAGATGGTGAATTTTTAAAAGGCAAAGATCATTTTAGCGGACAGTATTTTTCTTTAGCTAATAAAGAAAAATTTGATCTGAAATCTGAACAGGATGTCCAAACGATTCTACAGCAAATGGACGATAATAAATTCAAAGTCATTTCTGTTACAAAAAAGGAACGAAAAAGAAACCCGGCGCCGCCGTTTATTACGTCCTCCTTACAACAGGAAGCAGCTAGAAAGCTGAATTACCGTGCAAAGAAAACGATGATGCTGGCACAGCAGCTGTATGAAGGGATTGAGCTTGGTAAAGAAGGAACGGTTGGTCTCATTACCTATATGAGAACGGACTCGACCAGAATCTCCGAAGTCGCGCAAACAGAAGCCGCTGAGTACATACGGACTGAATATGGTGAAAATTATTTAAAAGAAGAACAAAGAAAAGAAAAAAAGCAAGCGAAGGCCCAGGATGCCCATGAAGGGATTCGTCCGACAAGTACTTTAAGAGATCCAAATAGTTTGAAGGGGTTTCTGTCAAGGGATCAATTCCGCCTATATAAATTAATTTGGGATCGGTTTTTAGCCAGCCAAATGGCGCAGGCGGTCATGGACACGATGAGTGTTGATTTGCAGAATGGAAATATCCTGTTCCGCGCCAATGGCTCAAAAATAAAGTTTCCCGGCTTCATGAAGCTTTATGTTGAGGGCTCCGATGACCAAGTGGATGGACCAGATAAAATGCTTCCCGACCTTAAAGAGGGGGATGAAGTAATCAAGAAGGATATTGAGCCTAAGCAGCACTTCACGCAGCCGCCGCCAAGGTACACGGAGGCAAGACTTGTAAAAACGTTAGAAGAACTTGGGATTGGCCGGCCATCAACGTACGCGCCAACATTGGACACCATTCAAAAGCGCGGCTATGTAGCACTTGATAATAAACGCTTCGTCCCTACTGAGCTTGGGGAAATTGTTCATGAGGTGATGGTGGAATTCTTCCCGGATATCATAGATGTGGAATTTACAGCGTGGCTGGAAAAAGGATTAGACCATATTGAAGATGTAAAAATGCCTTGGATCGAACTGATTGATGCCTTTTACAAAGAATTTGAGACACATTTAAAAATAGCAGAACAGGAAATGGAAAAAATAGAAATAAAGGATGAACCTGCTGGTGAAAACTGTGAAAACTGTGGCAGTCCAATGGTGTTTAAAATGGGTCGCTATGGGAAATTTATGGCTTGCAGCAACTTCCCGGATTGCCGGAACACAAAACCAATCGTGAAAGAAATCGGTGTTACCTGTCCTAATTGTAAAGAAGGACAGATTATTGAGCGGAAGAGCAAGAAAAAAAGGCTGTTTTACGGCTGTACTAAATATCCGGAATGTGAATTCATCTCTTGGGATAAGCCTCTGTCGCGGCCTTGCCCTAAATGTGAAGGTCTGTTGGTAGAAAAGAAGTTAAAAAAAGGTGTTCAAGTCCAATGCGTTAATTGCGACTACAAGGAAGAACCGCAAAGCTAAGAGTAGAAGAGTGGACAACGTCCACTCTTTTACATTTGTAAAAACATAAAACTTTTTTCTTTTTGTTTCGTATAGTACAATGCAAGATGGACTTAAAATAAGGGGAAAGTAATAATAGTTACTTCGTTCTCGGTGATATACATAAATAATTAGCTTGATTCAGGAGGTTTCTACATGAAAGACGTAACAATAAACGTGGTTGGCGCTGGTCTGGCTGGCAGTGAAGCTGCATGGCAAATCGCTAAGCGGGGGGTAAAGGTGCGCCTTTATGAGATGCGGCCAGTAAAGCAGACACCAGCACACCATACCGATAAATTTGCAGAATTGGTTTGCAGTAATTCACTCAGGGCGAATACGTTGACAAATGCTGTTGGGGTGTTAAAAGAAGAAATGAGAAAGCTTGATTCCGTGATTATTGCTGCGGCTGACGTCTGTTCTGTTCCGGCAGGCGGGGCATTGGCGGTTGACCGTCATGAATTCGCTGCAAAAGTTACTGAACTGGTCAAAAACCATGAGAACGTTACAGTCGTTAACGAGGAGGTAGTCGAAATTCCCGAAGGTCCTACCGTCATTGCGACAGGGCCACTAACAAGTCCGGACCTTTCGGAACAGCTGAAAAGCTTAACGGGTGAGGATTACCTGTATTTTTATGATGCAGCGGCACCGATTCTGGAAAAAGAAAGTATAAACATGGATAAGGTTTATTTGAAATCCCGCTATGATAAGGGGGATGCAGCCTATTTAAACTGCCCAATGACGGAAGAGGAGTTTAATCGTTTTTATGATGCTCTAACCCTTGCAGAGACGGTTCCCTTAAAGGAATTTGAAAAGGAAATCTTTTTCGAAGGCTGTATGCCAATTGAGGTAATGGCAGCAAGAGGGAGAAAGACGATGTTATTTGGACCATTAAAACCAGTTGGTTTAGAGGATCCGAAAACTGGAAAAAGGCCCTTTGCCGTTATCCAGCTGCGTCAAGATGATGCCGCTGGAACTTTATTTAATATTGTCGGATTTCAGACACATTTAAAGTGGGGGGCACAAAAAGAAGTTATTCAGTTAATTCCCGGTCTTGAAAATGCAGAAATTATTCGCTATGGTGTTATGCACCGCAATACCTTTATTAATTCACCAAAGGTGCTGAAAGCAACTTATCAATTCAAAAACCGTGAAGATTTATTCTTTGCCGGTCAAATGACCGGTGTTGAGGGGTATGTCGAATCGGCCGCAAGCGGCTTAATTGCCGGCCTCAATGCTTCCAGATTGGTTCAGGGAATGGACCCAGTTGTGTTTCCTGCTGAAACCGCCATTGGAAGCATGGCTCGTTATATTACAACGGCCAATCCTGGTAATTTCCAGCCGATGAATGCAAATTTCGGATTATTTCCGGAATTGCCTGAAAGGATTAAAGGGAAGCAGGAAAGAAACCTAAAGCATGCAAATCGTGCGTTAGAAACAATTCAGAACTTTGTGAAAGTTTTGTAAAGTTTATTGCAAGGCCTAGCGAAGTATGTTACTATTTAGTAGGCCTTGCGAAGTAAATAGTAAGACAAATGTGAATGTTTTTTTAACTTTACTTATTACGTATTTACAAATGGAGAGAAATTAAGCAGAATATAAAATTGAACATTCCCAACTTGCTATCAGTAATTTCTTTCTTTTCATGAATGAACAAGCGAATAAACAGTTGAAATTACGTATATTGCCCATCGTCGGAGGGTATAAATGAATACAGTTTTCATCACTTTATGTCCTAGATTTATTCTTTTGTTACATATCATACAATACGTAAAAGAAAAATACTCCAAAAGGAGGATTAGCTAAATGGGCCAATTTCATGCAACAACCATATTTGCAATCCATCATAATGGTGAATGCTCGATGTCAGGTGATGGTCAAGTCACATTTGGCAATGCTGTAGTGATGAAGCACACAGCAAAAAAGGTTAGAAAGATATTTAATGGTAAGGTGCTGGCCGGCTTTGCTGGTTCTGTGGCCGATGCTTTCACCCTTTTTGAACTTTTTGAAGGAAAATTAGAGGAGTTTAATGGTAACCTTCAACGTGCAGCTGTCGAGCTTGCGAAGGAGTGGAGAAGCGATAAAATCCTTAGAAAGTTAGAAGCAATGTTAATTGTCATGAATAAGGACTATTTGCTGCTTGTATCCGGCACAGGTGAAGTAATCGAACCTGACGATGGAATTCTCGCAATTGGCTCTGGGGGGAACTACGCATTAGCTGCAGGGCGTTCACTGAAAAAATATTCAGGGGAACATTTATCAGCGAAAGAAATAGCAAAAGCTTCTTTAGAAATAGCTGCGGAAATATGTGTATATACGAACCACAACATTATCGTGGAAGAGCTATAACGGGAAGGAGATTAATAACTATGGGAAGAACAACTAATTTAACCCCCCGCCAAATTGTGGAAAGACTTGACCAATATATTATTGGACAGAAGGATGCGAAGAAGGCGGTTGCGGTGGCACTTAGGAACCGATATCGAAGGGGTTTATTGAATGATAAGCTTCAGGAAGAAATCATCCCCAAAAATATTTTGATGATTGGACCTACTGGAGTTGGGAAAACAGAAATAGCCAGAAGAATTGCCAAGCTTGTCGGTGCCCCGTTTATTAAAGTGGAAGCCACTAAATTTACAGAAGTGGGTTATGTTGGCCGGGATGTTGAATCCATGGTTAGGGATCTTGCGGAAACCTCCGTTCGTTTGGTAAAAGAGGATCGGATGCAAAGCGTAAAAGAACGAGCCGAGGAAAATGCCAATAGCAGGCTTGTTGATTTACTCGTTCCAACAGCTAAAAAAGCAACAAACTATAAAAATCCGCTGGAGATGTTGTTTGGAGGCGGAAATTCCTCTCCCGAGCAAGAGACACATCAGGAAGATTACTCAGTTCAGGAAAAACGAAAGATTGTAAAAGAGAAATTGGCTCTAGGTGATTTAGAGGATGAAATTGTTACCGTAGAAGTCGAGGAGCAGGCTCCGTCCATGTTTGATATGCTTCAAGGCTCAGGAATTGAGCAAATGGGCATGAATATGCAGGATGCGCTCAGCAGTTTTATGCCAAAAAAACGCAAAAAGAGAAAATTAACGGTTCGGGAAGCAAGAAAGGTACTAACAAGCGAAGAGGCTGCAAAGCTAATTGATATGGATGAAGTAACGTCAGAAGCGGTTTATCGTGCCGAACAAACGGGTATTATTTTTATTGATGAAATTGATAAAATCGCCAGTAAAAATTCCGGTGGTTCTTCCGCGGATGTTTCAAGAGAAGGGGTTCAAAGGGATATCTTACCGATAGTGGAAGGTTCGACAGTGGTAACTAAATATGGTTCAGTAAAAACCGATCATATATTATTTATTGCTGCAGGAGCTTTTCATATGGCGAAGCCATCCGATTTAATTCCGGAGCTTCAAGGGCGTTTCCCAATCCGTGTGGAACTAACAAAGCTGACTGTTGAGGACTTCTACAGGATCTTGATTGAACCGGATAATGCTCTTATTAAGCAATATCAAGCATTATTGGAAACAGAAGGTATACAAATTGAATTTTCTGACGATGCTATTCGTAGAATTGCTGAAGTAGCCTTCGAGGTGAATCAAAATACAGATAATATTGGGGCAAGACGTCTTCATACGATATTAGAAAAGCTTTTAGAAGACTTATCTTTTGAAGCGCCGGATATTTCATTGGAGAAAGTCGCGATTACACCACAGTATGTAGATGATAAGCTTGGAGCTATCTCTAAAAATAAAGATTTAAGTCAATTTATCCTTTAGGAACAGGGCCTCTTCAACTTGATTTTTATGGTAGGACTTAGAGGCACATATATACCTATTGCATCAAAAAATGAACAATAAAATTTAATAATGGTTATAGTCAATTAGGAGGAAGAAACACGATGGATTTACTTTCAAAAACAAGAAAAATTAATGTTTTATTACAAAAAGCCGCAGGAAAGCCAGTTAACTTCAAGGAAATGTCAGAGACCTTAAGTGAAACGATTGAAGCGAATGTTTACATTGTCAGCCGCCGTGGGAAGCTTTTAGGCTTTTCTATCTATCAGCAAATTGAAAACGAGCGCATGAAAAAAATGTTCGAGGACCGTCAATTTCCTGAAGAGTATACAAATGGGTTATTTAGTATTCAAGAAACTTCATCAAATCTTGATTTCGAAAGTCAATATACTGCTTTTCCTGTGGAGAACAGAGAGCTATTCCGTGAAGGTTGGACAACAATTGTTCCGATAATTGGCGGCGGGGAGCGTCTTGGTACGTTAATCCTTGCTAGGCTGCAGGAAAAATTCCAAGATGATGACCTTATTCTTGGTGAATATGGTGCAACTGTTGTAGGGATGGAAATTTTACGAGAAAAATCAGAAGAAATTGAAGAAGAAGCTAGGAGCAAAGCGGTTGTTCAAATGGCAATCAGTTCATTATCCTATAGTGAGCTAGAAGCAATTGAACATATTTTTGAAGAACTCAATGGCAGTGAAGGCTTATTAGTTGCTTCAAAAATCGCCGACCGCGTTGGTATTACCCGTTCGGTCATTGTTAATGCTTTAAGAAAGCTTGAGAGCGCAGGCGTAATTGAATCTCGTTCCCTTGGCATGAAGGGAACATATATCAAAGTCTTAAATGACAAGTTTTTAGTAGAACTTGATAAACTAAGATCTAAATAATAATGAATCCTCAGGCATGCCTGGGGATTTTTTTATAAGTTCAGCTTGATTGTTTATAGTACATGTGCTATATTATTTCATGGTGTTAATACACACGCTCTTTGATTTAAGCAGATGGTGCTGTTCACGACAGTTTCTGTTTAAAAATGAAAGGAGCGGAGGAAATCAAACCATTAGGAGGAAATAACATGTCAGTCATTTCAATGAAGCAATTGCTTGAAGCTGGTGTACACTTCGGACACCAAACTCGCCGTTGGAACCCTAAGATGAAGAAATATATCTTCACAGAGCGTAACGGTATCTA
The DNA here is from genome assembly GCF_044754175.1 of Neobacillus sp. NPDC093127. Classification (NCBI taxonomy): domain Bacteria; kingdom Bacillati; phylum Bacillota; class Bacilli; order Caryophanales; family Bacillaceae; genus Neobacillus; species Neobacillus sp. NPDC093127. The sequence goes on along the minus strand of NZ_JBIVOP010000001.1, from coordinate 410,363 downwards.
CATCATCGACCTTCAAAAAACAGTTAAAAAGGTTGAAGAAGCATATAACTGGGTAAAGGAACTTGCTGGTAACGGCGGAACAGTTCTATTTGTTGGTACAAAAAAACAGGCTCAAGATTCTGTTAAAGAAGAAGCAGGCCGTTCTGGCATGTACTATGTTAACCAACGTTGGTTAGGTGGTACATTAACAAACTTCGAAACAATCCAAAAGCGTATTGCCCGCTTAAAAGATATCGAAAGAATGTCTGAAGACGGAACTTTCGAAGTATTACCGAAAAAAGAAGTTGTTCAATTAAAGAAACAACAAGAACGCCTTGAAAAATTCTTAGGCGGTATCAAAGATATGAAACAGCTTCCTGATGCACTTTTCATCATCGACCCTCGTAAAGAGCGTATCGCAGTTGCAGAAGCGAAGAAATTAAACATTCCTATCGTAGGTATTGTTGATACAAACTGTGATCCAGATGAAATCGATGTAGTGATTCCAGCGAATGACGATGCGATTCGTGCGGTTAAGCTTTTAACAGGTAAAATGGCAGATGCCATCCTTGAAGCTAAACAAGGCGAAGAGGTACAAGCGTAAATAGAAAAGCGGAATCGCCTTGTTCAGCCCCGACAAGCATAAGACGAGCGCTTAGGAAGGCCGTTTTTAGCCTTCCTAAGTGATTGGCTTATGACCTCGAGGGGCTAGGCGATGGAGCTAGACATTTCTAGTGATTTCATGAAAAGGTGATAAGAGGGAACCCCTTTATCACCTTTTTTTAAAGAAACTATTTAAAGAAAAGTTTTATCTTAAGAGTCATTGGCAAAGATAGGGGTACATAGATAAATAAGGAGGAAATAAACTATGGCAGTTACTGCTCAAATGGTAAAAGAACTTCGTGAAAAAACAGGCGCAGGTATGATGGATTGTAAAAAAGCTCTTACAGAAACAAATGGTGATATGGAAAAAGCGATTGATTTCTTACGTGAAAAAGGAATCGCAAAAGCTGCTAATAAAGCGGACCGTATTGCGGCTGAAGGGTTAACTTCTATTTTAACAGACGGTAACGATGCAGTTATTCTTGAAGTAAACTCTGAAACAGACTTTGTTGCGAAAAACGAAGGTTTCCAAACACTTGTGAAAGAACTTGCTGAACATCTTATTAAAAACAAACCTGCAACTGTTGAAGAAGCGACAGCGCAAACAATGGAAAACGGTGAACTTGTTGCCGACCATATCAACGCTGCAATTGCGAAAATCGGAGAAAAACTTTCCCTTCGTCGTTTTGAAGTCGTTTCAAAAACAGATAATGATGCATTTGGCGCTTACCTTCATATGGGTGGACGCATTAGCGTGCTTACAGTTCTTGAAGGGACTACAGATGCCGATGCTGCTAAAGATGTATCGATGCACATCGCTGCGCTAAGACCAAAATATGTTTCTCGTGATCAAGTTTCACAAGAAGAAGTTGAGCGTGAGCGTCAAGTATTAACTACTCAAGCTCTAAACGAAGGAAAACCAGAAAACATCGTTGCTAAAATGGTAGAAGGACGTCTTGGAAAATACTTTGAAGATGTATGTGTCCTTGACCAAACTTTCGTTAAAAACCCTGATCAAAAAGTGCGTCAATTTGTTGAATCTAAAGGTGCAACTTTACGCGAATTCGTACGTTACGAAGTAGGCGAAGGCATCGAGAAGCGTGAAGATAACTTTGCAGAAGAAGTTATGAACCAAGTAAACAAACAATAGTCAAATATTCTCTAGCGTAAAACAAACAAGTTTTAAGGGAATGTTACTGTAATAGCTTTTGAATAGGGGACACGGTGTGTTCCCTATTTTTAAAGGAAATGGTGAAAAAATTTAGTATCTAGCTCCAGCGCCTGACAAAGGCGCTTACGCTTTAAAAATATACATACGGAGGTTTATATGAGCGGTCCTAAGTACAAACGCGTGGTTTTGAAATTGAGCGGAGAAGCACTTGCAGGTGAATCGAGCTTTGGAATTAAACCTTCTGTTATCAAATCGATTGCGATTCAAGTAAAGGAAATAGCAGAGCTCGGAGTTGAAGTTGCAGTCGTTGTTGGCGGCGGCAACATTTGGCGCGGGAAAATCGGCAGTGAAATGGGCATGGATAGAGCGACAGCCGATTATATGGGAATGCTTGCTACGGTCATGAATTCTTTAGCACTTCAAGATAGCTTGGAGCATTTAGGGATTGAATCCCGTGTGCAAACGTCCATTGAAATGCGCCAGGTAGCTGAGCCTTACATTAGACGACGTGCCATTAGGCATCTTGAAAAAAAGCGAGTTGTCATTTTTGCTGCGGGTACAGGTAATCCTTATTTTTCTACAGATACAACGGCGGCATTAAGAGCAGCGGAAATTGATGCGGAAGTCATTTTAATGGCGAAAAACAATGTGGATGGGGTTTATTCTGCTGACCCGCGAGTTGATGCAAATGCTACGAAATACGAAGACCTATCATTCCTGGATGTTCTTAAGGAAGGATTAGCTGTCATGGATTCCACTGCTTCTTCCTTATGTATGGATAATGATATCCCACTTATTGTTTTCTCGATTATGGAACAAGGAAATATTAAAAAGGCCGTTATGGGTGAAAAAATTGGAACTATCGTTAGGGGGAAACATTAATGCCAAAACAAGTCATCTCTACAACAAAGGATCGAATGTCAAAAGCGATTCAGTCTTATTCACGCGAGCTTGCCAGCATTCGTGCCGGAAGAGCAAGTGCTTCATTGCTTGACAGAATTACGGTTGATTATTATGGTGCACCAACTCCTGTTAACCAAATGGCGGGGATTTCTACACCAGAAGCTAGACTGCTTGTTATTCAACCATATGATAAATCCATACTAGGTGACATTGAAAAAGCAATCCTTAAGTCTGATTTAGGATTAAATCCAACAAATGACGGGATGGTCATTCGTCTTGCGATTCCACAATTGACAGAAGAGCGCCGCAAGGAACTTGTGAAATTAGTTAAAAAAGAATCAGAAGAAGCTAAAGTTGCCGTCCGTAACATTCGCCGTGATGCCAATGATGATTTGAAGAAATTGGAGAAAAATGGCGACATTACCGAAGATGCTCTTCGCGGCTATTCTGATGATATTCAAAAGCTAACAGACGAAAATATTACTAAAATTGATCAAATTACCAAAGATAAAGAAAAAGAAATTTTAGAAGTGTAAATTGCTTCCGGATTTCCGGATTTCTAGTAAGAACCCTCTTCTTAGGGGGTTTTTTTCACTATATTTAAACCTTTTTCAATTTGTATATATTGCATTGGACTTTCTCTGATTTATTATTCTTCATTTCTTTAAATTTACATAAGTTATTTAGTAGAGATATCTTCTAGCTTTTTTGGTATGATAAGAGCATGCTACCCTGACATTCCTTTACATAACAATAGACCGGGTTCGATGGAAATGATTTATTATCGGAGGAAATGATTAACTAATTGAGGAGCAATGTTATGTTTAATAAATTTTGGCTAAGGAAGAACCGAAAAGATTCTTCCACACTCCGAGATAAGATAGAAGAAATAAAAAAAATGCCTGTTCCTAATCATGTGGCGATTATTATGGATGGCAACGGACGGTGGGCAAAGAAACGGGCGTTACCACGGATTGCCGGCCATCACGAAGGCATGAAAGTTGTTCGAAAAACGACGATGCTGGCAAATAAGCTTGGAATCAAAACGCTGACATTATATGCTTTTTCGACTGAAAACTGGAAACGTCCAAAAAATGAAGTGGAATATATCATGAGGCTGCCTGAAGAATTTTTAGGTACATTTCTTCCTGAATTAGTTGAGAATAATGTTCAAGTGAAAATGATGGGATATAAAAATCAGCTTCCCGTACATACACTGCATGCAATTGAAAAAGCTATAGAAGAAACAAAACATAATAATGGACTAGTCTTAAACTTTGCCTTGAATTATGGAAGCAGATCAGAAATTGTCGATGCCGTTAAGCAAGTCTTAAATGATTGTAATAATGGTATACTGAAGGAAACAGAACTAGACGAGAAAACCTTCTCATCCTACATGATGACGGCAAATTTTGCTGATCCGGACTTATTAATCCGGACTAGCGGCGAAATACGTTTGAGCAACTTTATGCTCTGGCAATTGGCATACTCCGAACTTTGGTTTACAGATGTATTATGGCCAGATTTTAGTGAGGAGCATTTGCTGGAAGCAATAGAAACCTTCCAAAATCGCCAGCGTCGGTTTGGCGGTTTATAGAACAAAAAAAGGTGTTGAACTAGTAGATGAAGCAAAGAATCATAACAGCAGTCGTTGCCGCGGCATTATTTTTGCCGATTGTATATTATGGTGGAATTCCACTTGTACTTTTAACGTATTTTTTAGCGACAATAGGTTTGTATGAGTTATATAAAATGAAAAACCTAAACATCTTTTCAGGTCATGGATTATTATCAGTCTTGTTTCTTTGGTCTATCCTTTTCCCTGAGAAATATAAGCATGTCCTAGATACTTTCTATTATTCAAAGACAGAGCTGTGTATTGTGTTCATTCTTTTATTATTAGCATTTACAGTCATAACAAAGAATCGTTTTACATTTGAAGACGTTTCATTCTCCATCCTATCTGCCCTTTATGTAGGTATTGGCTTTTACTTTTTCTTTGAAACAAGGGTGGATGGTGGACTTGTCTATATTTTATATTCCTTATTTATGATTTGGGCGACGGATTCAGGGGCTTACTTTATCGGGAAAGCATTAGGAAAGAGAAAGCTTTGGCCGGAAATCAGTCCTAACAAGACGGTTGAAGGATCTATCGGCGGTGTCGTATGTGCAGTCATTGTAGGGGGGTTATTTGTATTATTCACTGATATTAAAGGCTCGATAATCGGAATAACAATCGTGCTTTCTGTTTTCGGACAAATTGGTGATTTAGTCGAATCGGCATTTAAGCGACACTTTAACGTAAAAGATTCCGGAAACATATTACCGGGACATGGCGGCATCCTCGATCGCTTTGACAGTTTATTATTTGTCTGGCCATTATTACACTTTTTCCATCTATGGTGATTTTAGCATGTGCTTTACTTTTTAGGAGATGAAATCTGTGAAAATTATTAGTTTAATGGGAGCAACAGGGTCGATTGGTACCCAGACATTGGATGTAATTCGCGAGCATCCAACAGAATTTAAATTGGCTGCCATTTCGGTAGGTAAAAATATAGACTTGGCTCGAAAAATGATTGTAGAATTTCAGCCCGAGCTTGTTTCTGTACAAGATTATCATGACTGTAATACATTAAAAGCAGAATTCCCACATATAAAATTAACATATGGTAATGAAGGACTAATTGAAATTGCGGTTTATGAAAAGGCAGATATTCTTGTAAATGCCGTTCTTGGCAGTGTTGGTTTAAATCCTACATTACAGGCAATTGAATGCGGAAAAACAATTGCAATAGCAAATAAAGAAACACTTGTTACCGCTGGCCATTTGGTTATGGATGCTGCCAAAAGGAATAATGTTTCGCTGATTCCAGTTGATAGTGAGCATTCCGCTATTTTTCAGGCCTTGCAGGGAGAAAAAGAGAAAAATATTGAGAGATTAATTTTAACTGCTTCAGGGGGCAGCTTTCGGGATCGCTCCCGGAAAGAATTAGAACATGTAACAGTCCAAGAAGCCTTAAACCATCCGAATTGGTCAATGGGGGCGAAAATCACGATAGATTCCGCAACCATGATGAATAAAGGGTTGGAAGTAATTGAGGCACACTGGCTGTTTCAAATACCTTATGAAAAAATTGATGTACTGCTCCATAAAGAGAGTATCATTCATTCAATGGTTGAATTCCATGACAGCAGTATTATTGCTCAACTAGGAACACCTGATATGAGAGTGCCAATTCAATATGCACTTACATACCCGGATCGACTACCTCGTTTATCCGCCAATCGATTGGATTTGGCGCAGATTGGCAAACTGCATTTTCAAGAAATGGATGTTGAGAGGTTCCGCTGCCTTCATTTTGCTTATATCGCTGGTAAAGAGGGTGGAACGCTGCCAACTGTTTTGAACGCTGCTAACGAAGCGGCAGTCGCAGCGTTTTTAGAAGGGAAGATTCGTTTCTTACAGATTGAAGATTTGATTGAGAAGGCATTAAGCTTTCATCAAACCATAGCGCACCCAAGTTTAGCTGTAATCCAAGAGGTAGATAAGGAAACGAGGCAGTATGTTACTTCACTTCTATAAAAAAGGTGGTTTTATATTTGAGTACAGTTATAGCCTTTATTATCATTTTTGGCGCACTCGTCTTCTTTCATGAATTAGGTCATTTTATTTTCGCGAAACGGGCAGGAATCCTTTGCCGCGAATTTGCAATCGGTATGGGTCCGAAAGTGTTCACACATAAAAAAGGAGAAACAACCTATACGATTCGATTATTGCCAATTGGCGGATTTGTCCGTATGGCAGGCGAAGATCCAGAAATGGTAGAAATTAAACCGGGATACCGGATTGGTCTTTTGTTTGACAAGGAAGAAAAAGTAGAAAAAATTATCCTTAATAATAAAGAAAAGTTTCCTAATTGCCGGATTGTTGAAGTGGAGTATGCGGATATTGAACGGGAATTAGTCATTAAGGGTTTTCCGGAAGATGAAAATGAAAGCTTACGAACATTTTCCATTCATCCACAGGCGGTTATTGTTGAAAATGGGGTGGAATCACAAATTGCCCCAATTGATCGGCAATTTGGTTCAAAAACGTTATGGCAAAGATTCTTAGCGATTTTTGCTGGTCCAATGATGAACTTTGTCCTTGCCTTCTTTGTGTTTATTATCATCGCTTTACTACAGGGAGTGCCTTCGAATGAACCAAAATTGGGCGAAGTCACCCCTGATGGAGCTGCCAAAACTGCAGGTCTTAAACAAGGGGATGTCGTCCAGAGTATTAATGGCTCAGAAATTTCAAGCTGGGAAGATGTCGTCCATATGATCCGAAAAAATCCAAATAAAAAACTTGATTTCACAGTCACTCGTGATAGTAAAGAAATGGAGATTCCCGTCACACCGCTCGAAAAGACAGTTGAAGGCAAGAAACTGGGAATCATCGGTGTTTACAGCCCCGTCGAAAAATCTCCGGTCCAAGCTGTAAAATCCGGGTTCACTGAAACCTATTTCTGGACAACACAAATTTTTGTGATGGTTGGAAAGCTAGTTACTGGTCAGTTTTCAATCGATGCGCTATCTGGTCCTGTTGGGATTTACAATTCAACTGCTGAGGTAGCCAAATCAGGAATTTATTATTTAATGAAGTGGGCAGGAATTTTAAGCATTAACCTAGGGATAATGAACCTCTTACCAATTCCCGCGCTCGACGGCGGCAGATTGATGTTCTTTGCTGTTGAAGCTGTAAGAGGGAAACCAATTGACCGTCAAAAGGAAGGGATGGTTCACTTTATTGGATTTGCCCTCCTTATGCTGCTAATGCTTGTTGTTACCTGGAATGATATACAAAGATTTTTCTTGTAATATGGTAAGGGGCCGTGAAAACGGTCCCTTATTTTTTTTTCATGAAAGAAGAAATATGGATGAAGTTTTCTGTCGAATAAACCCGAATCATCATGTATCATATGATATAATAATGCTTTGACATAGAGAAAATAAGTTATTTTTTAAAAGATGGGAGAGAGACGCTTGAGCGATCATGCCTTAGGGAATAAAGAGCGATTTCAACTCTTGCTCCAGCAGCTGCAATTGGTTGAGGATACGTTTGTAGTCCATTTCAACAACGCGCAAATAGAAAGACTATTAGTTGAAAAGAAAGCAAGGAAATGGCATTTTGAATTTTTATTTGAAAAAATCCTTCCCTACAATGTTTATCTTCGGTTTTCGACTCAGTTAGAGAGAACATTTTCGAATATCGCAACAATTTCATATAGTATTCAAGTATCCAATCAAACAATATCACCAGAATTAATTCAAGAATATTGGAGTAATTGTATTCAGCAAATTGATGGTATTGCTCCGCCGCTATTAAAGCTGCTTAATGAACAACACCCCGATGTGAACGGAAATAAGCTTACTGTCACTGTCCGAAATGATACAGAGGGGCAAACGATAAAGCGGAAATATGGCGGGACAATCACTGCTATTTATCAATCATTCGGATTTCCTAATTTATCGATAGAGACGGAAATAAACAATGCTGAAAAAAATGAAGAATATCAACAATTTTTACTTGCCAAGCAAAAGGAAGACCAAGAACGAGGACTTCAAGCATTGGTTGAATTACAGAAGAAAGAGGCAGATAAGGATCAGGCTTCTGGGGCGGGTCCCCAAGGTCCGCTTACGATTGGACTCACCATTAAGGATAATAGTGAATTCCGCAGTCTAATAGATATTGTGGATGAGGAAAGAAGAGTAGCAGTTGAAGGCTATATCTTTGATGCCGAGATTCGTGAGCTCCGAAGCGGCCGGTCGCTGCTTACCTTCAAAATTACCGACTACACAAGCTCGATCATGGTAAAAATGTTTTCGAGAGATAAAGAAGATGCAGCCCTTTTTCAGCTTGTTAAAAAGGGAATGTGGGTGAAAGTTAGGGGAAGCATTCAGAACGATACCTTCGTTCGTGACCTCGTGATGATCGGAAATGATATTAATGAAATTAAACCTGCCCAGCGGAAAGATACAGCACCAGATGATGAAAAGCGTGTGGAACTCCATCTGCATACACCGATGAGTCAAATGGATGCTGTAACACCTGTAGGCGCACTAATTGCCCAAGCAAAAAAATGGGGTCATAAAGCGGTTGCGGTAACTGACCATGCTGGTGCGCAATCCTTTCCTGAAGCATATGGTGCCGGTAAGAAAAATGATATAAAAATTCTTTACGGTGTTGAAGTGAATTTAGTTGATGATGGTGTGCCAATTGCCTATAATGACGCAAACCGTTTATTAGCTGAAGATACATTTGTTGTCTTTGACGTTGAAACAACAGGACTTTCAGCCGTATACGATACGATTATCGAGCTTGCGGCTGTGAAGATTCATGACGGTGAGATCATTGACCGTTTTGAATCATTTGCGAACCCGCATCACCGTTTATCTGCAACAACAATCAACCTTACAGGGATTACCGATGATATGGTACAGTCTGCACCAGAGATAGAAGAGGTTCTTCGTAATTTTAGTGAATGGACTTCTGATGCCGTCCTAGTTGCCCATAATGCTTCTTTTGACATGGGCTTCCTCAATGTTGGTTATAAAAAAATTGGCTTTGAAAAAGCAAAAAATCCGGTCATTGATACACTTGAGTTAGGTCGATTTCTCTACCCGGAAATGAAGAACCATCGTTTAAATACACTGACAAAGAAGTTTGATATCGATTTAACCCAGCATCACCGTGCCATTTATGATGCAGAAGCAACGGGGTATTTACTTCTGAAGATGCTGAAAGATGCCCTTGAAAAAGGGATTGAATATCATGATCAATTTAACAATAACATGGGGAAAGGGAATGCCTATCAACGTGCCCGTCCCTATCATTGCACACTTTTAGCGCAAACTGAGGTTGGCTTAAAAAACTTATTTAAACTCGTTTCGATTTCTCATATTGAGTATTTTTACAGAGTACCAAGAATTCCAAGATCGGTTCTCCAAAAATACAGAGAAGGCATCCTTGTAGGCTCAGGCTGTAGTAAAGGCGAAGTGTTTGAGGGAATGATGCAAAAATCCCCAGATGAAGTAGAGGCAGCAGCACGTTTTTATGATTATATCGAGGTTATGCCGAAAGAAGTAAATGCTCCGTTGATTGAAATGGAATTGGTGCGCAATGAAAAGGCCATGGAAGATATCATTACTAAGATTGTAAACCTTGGTGATAAATTAGGCATTCCAGTCGCCGCAACGGGGAATGTCCATTATCTAAATGAAAATGATAAAATCTACCGAAAAATATTAGTTAATTCACAAGGCGGCGCCAACCCGCTAAACCGCCATCAGCTTCCCGATGTCCACTTCAGGACAACCAATGAGATGATGGATGCCTTTTCGTTTTTGGGGAGAGAAAAGGCGAAAGAGATTGTCGTCACCAACACGAATAAAATTGCCGATATGATTGATGACATTAAACCAATTAAGGATGATTTATATACACCGCGAATTGAAGGTGCCGATGAAGAAATGCGCGAAATGAGTTACGCAATGGCACGGAAAATTTATGGTGATCCACTTCCAGAAATTGTTGAGGCACGCCTGGAGAAAGAACTGAAGAGTATTATTGGACATGGTTTTGCCGTTATTTATTTGATTTCACACAAGCTTGTAAAAAAATCCTTGGATGATGGCTACCTAGTAGGTTCAAGGGGATCTGTCGGTTCATCCCTTGTTGCCACCATGACAGAAATAACGGAAGTTAATCCATTGCCGCCGCATTATGTTTGCCCTAAATGTAAGCACTCTGAGTTCTTTAATGATGGGTCTGTAGGATCTGGATTTGACTTGCCAGATAAAAACTGCCCCGAATGCGGCTCTAAATACACGAAAGACGGGCATGATATTCCCTTTGAAACATTCCTTGGCTTTAAAGGGGATAAAGTCCCGGATATCGATTTAAATTTCTCTGGTGAGTATCAGCCTCGTGCCCATAACTATACAAAGGTCCTGTTTGGTGAGGATAATGTGTTCCGTGCCGGTACGATTGGAACGGTGGCCGATAAAACAGCTTTTGGATATGTAAAGGCCTATCAGCAGGATAATAATCTTACATTAAGGGGCGCTGAAGTGGACCGGCTTGCTTCCGGCTGTACAGGGGTGAAGAGAACGACGGGGCAGCACCCTGGCGGCATCATCGTTATTCCTGATTATATGGATGTTTTTGATTTTTCACCGATTCAATTCCCGGCAGATGATCGGACATCTGAATGGAAAACAACCCATTTTGATTTCCATTCCATCCATGATAACGTGTTAAAGCTTGATATCCTTGGTCACGACGATCCAACGGTTATCAGGATGCTCCAGGACCTTAGCGGAATGGACCCGAAAACAATTCCAACCGATGACCCTGAAGTTATGAAGATTTTTAGCGGCACTGAATCGCTGGGTGTGACAGAACAGCAAATTATGTGTAAAACGGGTACGCTGGGAATACCGGAATTTGGAACTCGATTCGTTAGGCAAATGCTTGAAGATACAAAACCAACAACATTTTCGGAACTCGTTCAAATTTCCGGGCTCTCACACGGTACAGATGTATGGCTGGGAAATGCTCAAGAATTAATCCATAATCAAACATGTAACTTGAGCGAAGTAATTGGCTGTCGGGACGATATCATGGTCTATTTGATTTATCAAGGACTGGATCCTTCGTTTGCCTTTAAAATTATGGAATCAGTTCGAAAAGGAAAAGGCTTAAGTGAAGAGATGGAAGCGGAAATGCGAAAAAATGAAGTTCCGGAATGGTATATTGATTCTTGTAAAAAGATTAAATATATGTTCCCTAAGGCGCATGCGGCTGCCTATGTGTTAATGGCGGTTCGAATTGCTTATTTTAAGGTTCATCTGCCGCTTCTTTATTATGCCGCCTATTTCACTGTCCGTGCCGAGGATTTTGACATTGAGGCGATGTCGCGCGGGTCAGAAGCCATCCGCGCAAAAATCGAAGAAATAAATGCAAAGGGCTTAGAAGCCTCGAATAAAGAGAAAAACTTATTAACAGTTTTAGAATTGGCCCTTGAAATGACCGAAAGAGGGTTTGTTTTCCAAAATTACGATTTGTACAAATCGGATGCGTCAGATTTCATTATTGAAGGCAATACATTAATTCCCCCCTTTAATTCCATTCCAGGTCTGGGAACAAATGCTGCTTTTAACATTGTGAAGGCAAGGGGCGAAGGAGAATTTTTATCAAAAGAAGACCTTCAGCAGAGAGGGAAGGTATCCAAGACCATTCTAGAATATTTGGACAAACAAGGCTGCCTAAAATCCCTTCCGGAGCAAAACCAGCTTTCACTTTTCTAAACAAATCGCCCTCTACCGCCCTGTACGAGGCGCTCGGCTTTGGTTTAGGTTTGCATAAAAATATTGGTTATGGTATAGTTTTATTGGAAATACTAAGAAATACTCTCGTGTCTAAGAGTGGGGAAACCCACTCTTTCGTCTTGTTGTCGAATATTTTTTTAGTAGAACTTAATAAAACTTTCCGTGAACTACATAAAATATGGGTGAAAAACATCGAAAAGGGGGGGTTAGTATGAGCAAAGTAACGGAAGTAGTGGAAGAGCTTGCGGCACCGCTTATTCAAGAGCTGGGCTTGGAATTGGTTGAAATTGAATATGTAAAAGAAGGGAAAAGCTGGTTTCTTCGTGTATATATTGATAAAGATAACGGTGTGGATATTGAGGATTGCGGACTTGTCAGTGAGCGGCTCAGCGAAAAACTCGATGAAATCGATCCAATTCCCCATAATTATTTTCTTGAAGTGTCCTCACCTGGTGCAGAGCGACCATTAAAAAAAGATAAAGATTTTCAAATGGCTATTGGCAAAAATGTCTTTATCAAAACGTATGAGCCAATTGATGGTGAAAAAAGCTTCGAAGGAACATTGCTGGAATTTAATGGTCAAGTATTGAAAATTGAGGTCAAAATCAAGACCCGTAAGAAGTCTATTGAAATTCCATATGAAAAAGTAGCAAATGCACGACTAGCCGTTATTTTTTCATAAAGAAAAGTTGTGTTAAAGCACTTGGTTGATTTTGATCACAATGTTGATCTTCGTTACAGGCGCGAGACTCCTGCGGGAGCAGTGGGACAGGTGAGACCCCGCAGGCGCTATAGCGCCGAGGAGGCTCACCGCCCGCCCCGCGGAAAGCGAAGCGCCTGGAACGGAAATCAACATTCACCTTTAACATAGCCAAATGAAAAATTGAAAAGGATTAGGGGGATACAAGCAAATGAGCAGCGAATTATTAGATGCTCTTACAATACTGGAAAGAGAAAAAGGTATTTCCAGAGCGATTTTAATTGAAGCGATTGAGGCAGCACTCGTATCGGCATATCGCCGTAATTTCAATCAGGCTCAGAATGTGCGGATTGACATAAACTTACAGACAGGGACGATGCGCGTTTTTGCGCGAAAAGAGGTTGTTGATCAGGTTTTCGATCCGCGTCTGGAAATCTCTTTAGAGGATGCAAGACAAATCAATCCAAACTACCAGGTTGAAGATGTTGTTGAAATGGAGGTAACTCCGAAGGATTTCGGCAGAATCGCAGCTCAAACTGCTAAACAGGTGGTCACACAGCGAGTAAGAGAAGCAGAAAGAGGAATCATTTATTCAGAATTTATCGACCGTGAAGAAGATATTATGACTGGTATTGTTCAACGGCTTGATTCTAAATTTATTTATGTCAGCCTTGGTAAAATTGAGGCGTTACTTCCTGCAAATGAACAAATGCCAAATGAACGTTACAAGCCGCATGACCGAATCAAGGTATTTATTACCAAAGTTGAAAAAACAACCAAGGGTCCGCAAATATTCGTATCTCGGACACATCCGGGACTTTTGAAACGCTTGTTCGAAATTGAGGTCCCAGAGATTTACGACGGAACAGTGGAAATTAAATCTGTTGCCCGTGAAGCAGGGGATCGCTCTAAGATTTCTGTGCACTCGGATAATCATGAAGTAGATCCGGTTGGTTCTTGTGTCGGTCCTAAGGGGACAAGAGTTCAAGCAGTCGTGAATGAGTTAAAGGGTGAAAAAATCGATATCGTTAAGTGGTCTGATGATCCTGTCGTCTTTGTCGCTAATTCACTGAGTCCTTCGAAGGTTTTGGATGTTATGGTGAGTGAAAACGAAAAAGCAACGACAGTTGTTGTCCCAGATTATCAGCTTTCCCTGGCAATTGGTAAACGTGGCCAAAATGCCCGGCTGGCGGCAAAATTAACAGGCTGGAAAATTGATATCAAATCAGAAACAGAAGCGCGTGAAATGGGGATTTATCCGCGTGAAGAACCAATCAGGCTTTTTGATGAACAAGTTGATACTGATTTCGATTTCGAAGAAGATATAGATTAATGTTGAGGTGAGACGTGTGAACTCTAGAAAAAAAGTTCCAATGCGCAAATGTGTGGCTACCGGTGAAATGAAACCGAAAAAAGAACTCGTTCGCATCGTTCGCTCCAAAGAAGGAGACGTATCCATCGATTTGACCGGAAAAAAATCCGGCAGAGGTGCATACCTTTCAAAGGACAAAGAAGCTGTCTTACTAGCCAAGAAAAAAAACACCTTGTCTAATCATTTAGAGGTTTCTATTAATGATTCAATATATGAAGAGCTCCTAGAGCTAATAGAGAAGGAGAACTGACCATCCACATGAACCAAAAACAATGGATGTCATTGCTTGGCTTGGCCAATCGAGCGCGTAAAATCACAACGGGTGAGGAATTAACCGTCAAGGAAATCCGAAACGGCAAAGCAAAACTCGTACTATTATCCGCAGATGCGTCTGCAAATACGACTAAAAAAATTACGGATAAATGTAATTCCTATGAAGTTCCATATAAAATGGTTGAGGACCGTCACCTTCTTGGTCAAGCAATTGGCAAGGAAGCCCGCGTTGTTGTAGCTGTTATGGATGATGGATTTGCAAAAAAATTGATAACGTTGCTCGATTAAATCTAGCGGGGGTGAAAATATGAGTAAAATCCGTGTTTATGAATACGCAAAAAAACACAATATTTCAAGTAAAGATATCATTACAAAATTAAAAGAAATGAATATAGAGGTTTCCAATCATATGGCAACAATAGAAGATGCAGACATCAAAAAACTTGATGCTGCCTACAGTAAAAAAGCAACCAATTCACCGCAGCAAAAGCCGGTAAATAATACCCAGCAAAAGCCTGTAAATAATACGCAGCAAAAGCAGGAAGGCGGACAGCAAAAACGCCCAAGCAATCGCCCTGCCCAGCAGCAAAATCGTCAAAATCAAAGACCGGCACAATCGGGGCAGAAGCCGCAAGTGCAGTCGAAAACACCTAAAGCATTTGAGGAAGCTGCAGATAAAAATTCTGCTCCTAGCAAGGTGAAAGTAGCCTCTCCTCCAAAAACGGCGGAAGGCAAGAAGCAAAACCAAGAATCTCAATCAAAAGAAAATAAAGTCTTCAATTCTGGAAAAGCAAAGAGTAAACCATATAATAACAATTACAACCAGAATCGTAATAATCACAATAATAAAAAGAAAAACCATACACCAGTACAGCAAGCAGCACCGCAAAAGAGAAAAGAGAGAGAACTTCCAGCTAAAATTACCTTTAGTGAATCGCTAACGGTAGCAGAGCTAGCGAAAAAAATCTATCGCGAACCATCAGAAATCATCAAAAAACTCTTCTTGCTTGGTGTAATGGCAACAATTAACCAGGTGTTAGATAAAGATGCAATTGAATTAATCGCCGGGGAATATGGGGTCGAGGTCGAGGAAGAAATTAAAATCGATACAACCGACCTTGAAGTGTATTTTACCGAAGACAGTGCGGAAAACTTAGTAGAAAGACCTTCTGTCGTTACCATTATGGGGCATGTTGACCACGGTAAAACAACATTACTTGATTCGATTCGAAACACAAAGGTAACTGAAGGAGAAGCTGGTGGAATAACCCAGCATATCGGTGCCTACCAAGTGGTTGAAAACGGTAAGAAAATAACATTCCTTGATACACCAGGACACGCTGCATTCACAACCATGCGTCAACGTGGTGCAAAAATTACCGATATAACCATTCTTGTTGTAGCTGCAGATGACGGTGTAATGCCGCAAACTGTAGAAGCCATTAACCATGCAAAAGCAGCTGAGGTTCCAATTATTGTAGCGGTTAATAAAATGGATAAAGAGGCCGCGAATGCTGATCGTGTGATGCAGGAACTTACTGAACATGGATTAGTATCTGAAGCATGGGGTGGGGATACTATTTTTGTCCCACTATCTGCAAAAACCGGCGAAGGTATAGATAATCTTTTAGAAATGATTCTTCTTGTCGGTGAAGTAGAAGAATATAAAGCAAATCCAAATAGAAAAGCCGTTGGAACCGTGATTGAAGCCCAATTGGATAAGGGCCGTGGTTCGGTTGCCACCTTACTAGTGCAAAACGGAACGCTAAAAATTGGTGATCCGATTGTTGTTGGTCATACACATGGCCGTGTTCGTGCGATGGTGAATGATAAAGGCCGCCGTGTTAAAGAAGCAGGCCCATCAACACCAGTTGAAATAACAGGACTAAGTGATGTTCCGCAGGCTGGGGACCGCTTCGTTGTGTTTGATGACGAAAAGACAGCACGTCAAGTTGGGGAAGCACGCTCCCAGCAGGCATTGGTTGCACATCGAGGAGAAAAATCGATTGTAAGCTTAGAAACGCTGTTTGAACAATTGAAACAAGGCGAAATGAAGGACTTAAACATCATCCTTAAAGCTGATGTTCAAGGTTCTGCAGAAGCGGTTGCTGCTTCATTGCAGAAAATCGACGTTCAAGGTGTCAATATTAAAATTATCCATAGCGGTGCAGGTGCGATTAATGAGTCGGATATTAGTCTTGCGGCAGCATCAAATGCGATCGTTATCGGATTCAATGTTCGCCCAGATGTAAACGCGAAACGTGCTGCAGATGCTGAGAAAGTGGATGTCCGTCTGCACAGAATCATTTATAAAGTTATCGAAGAGATTGAAGCGGCTATGAAAGGGATGCTTGACCCCGAATTCCAAGAAAAAATCATCGGTCAAGCTGAGGTTCGTCAAACATTCAAAGTATCGAAGGTGGGTACGATTGCTGGTTCGTATGTAACGGATGGTAAAATTACCCGTGACAGCGGCATTCGCTTAATTCGTAACGGAGTTGTCATCTTTGAAGGACAAATCGATGCCCTAAAACGTTTCAAAGACGATGCAAAAGAAGTCGCACAAGGCTATGAATGTGGTATCACCATTAAAAACTTTAATGATGTAAAAGAAGGAGACATCATTGAAGCATACGTAATGGAAGAAATTGAACGTAAATGATCATCGGCGCTGCCGTTTGTGAATGTATCATTTACGATGCCCATTCCTTAAAAGAGAAACGAGCCGTTTTGCAGCGAATCCTTACACGATTAAAACAAAAGTTTAACGTATCCGTGTCAGAAGTTGACTATCAGGATGTATGGCAGCGAACAAAGATTGCCATCGCAGCAGTTACTTCCTCAAGAGTATCAACAGAGCAGGAGCTGCAAAATGCGTTAAAATTTATCGACTCGTTTCCAGAAATAGAAAGAACGATCACCGAGATGGATTGGCTTTAAGTTAAGAGGTGAATGTGATGAGCCACAGAGCAAATCGTGTTGGAGAACAAATGAAAAAAGAACTAGGTGACATCATCAGTCGCAAAATCAAGGATCCACGGATTGGATTTGTGACGGTTACCGATGTTGAAGTAACTGGAGATTTACAACAAGCTAAGGTTTATATTTCTGTATTAGGTGATGAAGAGCAACGGGAAAATACTTTAAAAGGTCTGGCCAAGGCAAAAGGTTTTATCCGGACAGAAATTGGTCAGCGTATTCGCCTTCGCAAAACACCTGAAATCATCTTTGAATGGGATGAATCAATCGATTATGGAAATCGGATTGAAACACTGCTTCATCAATTGCATACAGATGATAAACCAATGGATAAGAATGAAGAAGAGTAACAATTTAACGGAAAATGGATAGACATAGGTCTATCCATTTTTTTAAATATTTTAGTGAGGAGAGTTAATCTTGGAAGGGATTTTACCTTTATTTAAGCCTGCTGGGTTAACATCACATGATTGTGTCTTTAAGTTAAGAAAGATTTTAAAAACAAAAAAAGTAGGTCATACAGGCACACTTGATCCTGATGTGACCGGTGTTCTTCCTATTTGTATTGGGAAAGCAACCAAGGTTGCTGAGTACATAACCGATGCTGGCAAGGCATATGAAGGGGAAGTGACAATCGGTTTTTCGACAACAACAGAGGATGCCTCTGGTGAAACGGTTGAGAAGAAAATGGTGAATCGTACGATTCCACATGAAGAAATTCAGCAGGTTCTGAATTCATTAACGGGTGAAATTGAACAAACACCCCCTATGTTTTCAGCTGTTAAAGTCGGAGGAGTCCGACTTTATGAATATGCACGGAAAGGGATTGAAGTGGAACGCCCTTCGAGAAAGGTGAAGATTTTTTCGATAGAATTACTTGACGAGAGAACTGAATATTCTGGTGAAACGATTAGTTTTCGATTTAGAGTCAGCTGCAGTAAGGGGACCTATATCCGAACCTTAGCGGTCATGATTGGCGAGCGTCTTGGGTATCCAGCACATATGTCGCACCTGACAAGAATTCAATCCGCATCCTATTCGTTGAAGGATTGTCTCACATTTGAAGAGGTTGAAAAATTGATGGCTGATGGGACTATTTCAACCGTTTTAAGACCTTTGGAAACAGCACTTTCTCATTTGCCGAAATTACTGATTAATGATAAAGTAGCAGAGAAAGTGAAAAATGGTGCTCTATTACCAATGCCAGAACATTTAAAGACAAGTAACGGACCTATTATTGCAGAAACTAAAGATGGAATGGCTCTGGCGATTTATGCAAAACATCCCAACAAGCCGGATTTGCTTAAACCAGTTAAGGTATTAAGAAACGAGCTAGAATAAAAGGTTACGGTAAAAGAAAAGGTGAGTTTCATTTGGAAATAATAAGACTTAGTTTTCCATATAACATAAATAACGAATTTCCGCCATTAGCTATGGCTCTTGGCTATTTTGATGGAGTTCATCGCGGTCATCGAGAGGTAATCCTTGAGGCTAAACGGCAGGCGGAGAGTAAGGGGTATCACAGTGCTGTCATGACATTTGACCCGCATCCATCGGTCGTGTTAGGAAAAGGCAGAAAACATGTACAGTATATAACTCCCTTGAAGGAAAAAATTAGCATTATTGACAGTTTAGGTATTGATTATCTATTTATTGTTCATTTCACCGCAGAATTTGCCAATCTGCTTCCTCAAGAATTTGTTGATCGATATGTAATTGCGCTTAATGTACACCATGTTGTCGCCGGATTTGATTTTACATATGGACGAATGGGTAAAGGAACAATGGAAACCTTGCCATTTCATTCAAGAGATCAGTTTTCTCATACAATAGTAGCCAAATTTGCGCAAGATAACGAAAAGGTTAGTTCAACAAGAATTCGTAATCTCCTGAAAGAAGGAAAAACAGCGCAGCTTCCACCGCTTCTTGGTAAGTTCTATACGACTACAGGAACGGTTATACATGGGGATAAACGGGGCCGGACAATTGGCTTTCCAACGGCAAACATCGACTTAAATGAGGCATATATTGTACCACCTACAGGTGTTTATGCAGTACGAATGAAAGTAGATAATGATTGGCATGATGGTGTTTGTAATGTTGGATACAAACCAACATTTAATAAGGAAGCAGTAAAGCTATCAGTTGAGGTTCATCTGTTTGACTTTAACCGGGAGATTTATGGATATGAAGTTGTTATTGAATGGCATCTATATTTACGGAAAGAACAAAAATTTTCAGGGATTGAAGAACTAGTAACTCAAATAGAGAAGGATAAGCAAAATGCCTTACATTACTTTGAAAAGAATCGACAATCTTCCTGACATTGCTTTCATTATGAAGTTTTTCTTACAAGATAATGAGGTTTTTACTTGCTTTTTGGCGTAAAACAATGTATTCTTAACTACGTATTAAAAACAACCTTTGCTTGGCAAGTCGAGTCACCGACGCTTGCTCGGTAACTGGGGATAGAAAAACTAGGAGGTGAATCCGGATGGCAATCACTCAAGAACGTAAAAATGAACTTATCAATGAGTATAAAACTCATGAGAGCGACACTGGATCTGCTGAAGTTCAAATCGCTGTCCTTACTGAATCAATTAACAATTTGAACGAGCACTTACGTACACACAAGAAAGATCACCACTCACGCCGTGGCCTTTTGAAAATGGTTGGTAAACGTCGTAATCTTTTGACTTTCCTACGTAATAAAGACGTTCAACGTTACCGTGTGTTAATTAATAAGCTTGGTCTACGTCGTTAGTCTACAGAAGCGGGAATTTTCCCGCTTTTTTATTAGGTTAAAATTTTTTATACATATTTTAAGTCAGAGCAATTATGTGCATACTATAAGTAATTTGAATTGATACAATGAGCCTTCAAGGCTTTTTTAATATAAGCTATCTTTAGTAAGATGAGTACAGCGGGATAGTCATATTTCGCATCATCCTCCTAAGTGATTTAGATGGAGAGGGGTAAAATTATGGAACAAACGAAACATGAATATTCGATGGATTGGGCGGGGCGCAAGTTAACCGTCGAACTTGGTCAATTGGCAAAGCAGGCAAACGGGGCAGTAATGGTTCGCTATGGTGATACGGCCGTATTAAGTACCGCAACGGCTTCCAAAGAACCGAAAAACTTGGATTTCTTCCCATTAACAGTTAACTATGAAGAACGGTTGTATGCTGTTGGTAAGATTCCTGGAGGTTTTATTAAACGGGAAGGTCGTCCAAGTGAAAAGGCTATTTTAGCTAGCCGCCTTATTGATCGTCCGATCCGCCCGCTTTTTGCGGATGGATTCCGTAATGATGTTCAAGTAATTAGCATTGTGATGAGTGTGGATCAGGATTGTTCGACTGAAATGGCTGCAATGTTCGGGTCTTCTTTGGCGCTAAGCACTTCAGATATACCGTTTGAGGGTCCAATTGCCGGTGTTATTGTTGGGCGTATCAATGGAGAATTTGTCGTTAACCCTACAGTTGAACAGGCAGAACAGAGTGACATTCACTTAACAGTTGCTGGAACAAAAGATGCGATTAATATGGTTGAAGCAGGAGCTTTAGAGGTTCCCGAGGAAATCATGCTTGAAGCTATTATGTTTGGCCACAATGAGATTAAACAATTAATTGAATTTCAAGAAAAAATCGTCGCTGAAGTTGGCAAAGAAAAAAGACAAATTTCCTTGTATGAATTAGATGCAGGGCTTGAAGCTGAAGTAAGAGAAATGTGCGAATCAGAAATGATTAGTGCTATCCAGGTTCAAGAAAAGCATGCTCGTGAAGATGCCATCAAAGAAGTTAAAAACCAAGTTTTGGCTAAATACGAAGAACAAGAAGCAACAGCTGAAGATTTGAAGCAAGTCAAACAAATTTTGGATAAGATGGTTAAAGGTGAAGTCCGCCGTCTAATAACAGTGGAAAAAATCCGTCCAGATGGCCGTAAAATTGATGAAATCCGACCATTATCGTCCCAAGTAAGTATTTTACCTCGTACCCATGGGTCAGGATTATTTACGCGTGGACAAACACAGGCTTTAAGTATTTGTACGCTTGGAGCAATGGGTGATGTACAGATTCTTGATGGTTTAGGAATTGAAGAAGAGAAACGCTTCATGCATCATTACAACTTCCCACAATTCAGTGTAGGGGAAACTGGCCCAATCCGCGGACCGGGCCGTCGTGAAATCGGCCATGGTGCCTTGGGTGAACGTGCCCTGGAACCGATTATTCCATCTGAAAAGGATTTTCCATATACCATCCGCCTTGTTTCTGAGGTTCTCGAATCCAATGGTTCCACTTCTCAGGCAAGTATTTGTGCAAGTACGTTGGCGATGATGGATGCAGGTGTGCCGATTAAAGCGCCTGTCGCTGGTATTGCTATGGGTCTTGTTAAATCAGGAGAGCACTATACTGTATTATCTGATATTCAAGGGATGGAAGACCATCTAGGAGACATGGATTTTAAAGTCGCAGGAACAGCAAAAGGTGTTACAGCGCTGCAAATGGATATAAAAATCGAAGGTCTTTCCCGCGATATTTTAGAAGAAGCCTTACAGCAAGCAAAAGTGGGAAGAATGCATATTTTAGATTCTATGCTTGCTACCATTACTGAACCAAGAACCGAGCTTTCCCAATTCGCACCGAAAATCTTAACGATGACAATCAACCCAGATAAAATCCGTGATGTCATTGGACCGAGCGGTAAACAAATCAATAAGATTATTGAAGAAACAGGTGTTAAGATTGATATCGAGCAAGATGGTACTGTTTTTATTGCCTCGACTAACCAAGAGATGAATCAAAAAGCGAAGAAAATCATTGAAGATATTGTTCGTGAGGTTCAAGTCGGAGAAATGTATCTTGGCAAGGTAAAGCGGATTGAAAAATTTGGTGCCTTCGTTGAAATTTTTGCTGGAAAAGACGGACTCGTCCATATTTCTGAACTTGCTGAAGAGCGGGTAGGAAAAGTGGAGGATGTTGTTAAAATTGGTGATCAATTCTTAGTTAAGGTAACCGAAATTGATAAACAAGGCCGTGTGAACCTTTCACGTAAAGCGGTCTTGAAGGAACAGCGCGAAAAGGCAGAAGAAAACCAGTAAGAATGATTACAGGCTTTTGAATGCAGATAAGTCGGGGCAAACACCCTGACTTTTTTCATTATTAAAGCCATTCTCTTCTGCAAAGGCTTTTCTGTTCTACCTTGTCCCTTCTATACATAAAGTGTATGGAAGGGGGAAAGGTAGATGAAAAAGGCTTGGATTTTTTTAAGTTTAGGTTTGGCTGCATGGATCTTAGTTAACAATCCAATTGTGAACAAGTATGTTTCTTCAATAAAGCAATCAGCACTTCCTGCTGCAAAGGAGTCAGATCCTCTTTATCAAAGTATCATAAAACATGCTTCTACATATGAAATCCCACCTTCCGATGCGAAAATAGATAGGGTTTGGAAGGCTATTCCCGGCTATAACGGACTTGAAGTGGATCTTGAAGCTTCTTATAAAAATATGAAAAAAAAGCAAGTTTTTGACGAAAAGAAACTGGTGTTTATCCAAACAAAACCAAAGGTGCATCTTGACCAATTACCTCCCTCGCCGATATATAAAGGCCATCCTGAAAAACCAATGGTATCCTTCATTATTAATGTTGCATGGGGAAATGAATATCTCTCAGAAATGCTTGCGACCTTGAAAAGGCATCATGTAACAGCTAGTTTTTTTCTAGAAGGAAATTGGGTAAAAGAAAATCCAGACCTCGCAAAAATGATAGTGAGTGCTGGACATGAGGTAGGAAATCATTCTTATTCACATCCGGATATGAAGCGGCTGACAGCTCCTATGGCTAGGGAACAAATAAAGAAAACGAATGAGATCATTGAAGCAGCAACTGGTGCGAAATGTGTCTGGTTCGCTCCGCCTAGCGGCAGTTATCGGGATGAGACCATAAAAGTCGCTCATGAATTTAATATGAAAACCGTAATGTGGACAGTCGATACAGTGGACTGGAAAAAGCCCTCTCCTGAAGCTCTGATTAATCGGGTCATGTCAAAAATTGATAACGGTTCCATGGTGCTGATGCATCCGACTGCATCAACAGCAAACTCACTCGAACAATTAATTACCTTAATCAAGCAAAGGAATTTAAAAATCGGTACGGTCTCAGATTTAATGAATGAGGAAAGAATCATTAAATAATTAAGGAAGATATCTCTTAAAATTGGAGAAAATAACTTCTAGAAAGTATAATAAATTATTGGAGTAGTAGCATCTGCGGTGTATAGACAGGAGGAAGTCGATGATTAATAAATATACTTGCCAAAATGGAGTAAGAATTGTATTAGAAAATATTCCTACCGTACGATCCGTTGCCATTGGTGTATGGATTGGAACTGGTTCTAGAGATGAGAATCCACAAAACAATGGTATTTCCCATTTCCTAGAGCATATGTTTTTTAAAGGTACTGCCACGCGTTCTGCAAAGGACATTGCTGAATCCTTTGATAGCATTGGCGGTCAGGTTAATGCCTTTACCTCTAAGGAATATACATGCTATTATGCCAAGGTTCTTGATACGCATTCTCAATTTGCCTTAGATGTACTAGCAGATATGTTTTTTAATTCTACTTTTGTTGAAGAGGAATTAAAAAAGGAGAAAAACGTTGTTTTAGAGGAAATAAAAATGTATGAAGATACACCGGATGATATCGTCCATGATTTACTTAGCAGGGCTGTTTTTGAAAATCATCCACTTGGATACCCGATTCTTGGGACAGAAGAAACATTAAATACATTTACTGGTGACACACTCAGAGAATATATCCATGAAAGATACACTCCTGAAAATGTGGTTATTTCAATCGCAGGTAATATATCAGAGGCTTTTATTCAGGAAGTTGAAAAATATTTTGGAAGCTACCAGGGCGGCTCAAAGGAAACCCCCGAAAATGTTCCTGTTTTTCATTCTAATCGAATATCAAGGAAAAAGGAGACGGAGCAGGCCCATTTATGTATTGGTTTTGAAGGACTTAAGGTTGGTCATGAGGATATCTATAGTTTAATTACGCTAAATAATATTTTGGGCGGCAGCATGAGCTCGAGACTGTTCCAAGAGGTCCGAGAACAAAGAGGCTTAGCTTACTCCGTATTCTCTTACCATTCTGCCTATCAGGATAGTGGAATCGTCACAGTTTATGGCGGAACGGGTGCAAAACAGCTGGATGTTTTATTTGAAACTATCCAAGAGACACTTGAGAAATTAAAGCAAAATGGTATTACCGAGAAAGAATTAACAAATAGTAAAGAACAGCTAAAAGGCAGTTTGATGTTAAGTTTAGAAAGCACAAATAGCCGAATGAGCCGCAATGGCAAAAATGAACTCCTATTAAGACGTCATCGCTCCCTCGATGAAATTATCGAGCAGATTGATGTAGTTACTAAGAAAAGTGTGGACGACATGGCAAGAGCCGTTTTTACGGACAAATATTCTGTCACCTTGATTAGTCCAGATGGAGAATTTCCTAATAAATTATCGTAAACAGAAAAACAGTTCGATCACCGAACTGTTTTTCTTTATTCTATTTTTGGACTTCCCCCTATAAACTAGTAGAAAAGGGTTGAAGAGGGGGCTTTCGGATGAGGCTTAGTGAATTAAGCGGTAAAGAAATTGTCGATGTAAAAAGGGCTGAGCGATTAGGGGTGCTAGGGTCTACCGATTTAGAAATTAATGAAGGAACTGGTCAAATACAGGCCCTGCTAATTCCTTCATTAAAATGGTTTGGCTTTCGGAAGCAAGGCGAGGAAGTCAGAGTACCATGGCAGCATATAAAGAAAATAGGTGCTGACATGATCATTATTGACGTGCCTGAAGAGGATTAAAGATACGAATAAAGGCTCAAGCAAAACTTCATTTGCTTGGGCTTTTTTTAGTTTACTAAAGGTGGAAAACTCACCGATTGAAGCGAACTTACATAAGATGGTGAAGTGATAAGAAGAAAAGCAGGTGCTAGACAATTAAAAAGAATTCCTAGTTGGATTTTTAAAAAAGAAGGTGAATGTTTTCATGCTGACAGGGATGCAAATAGCCGTGATTGGCGGGGATGCCAGACAGCTGGAAATTATCCGCAAGTTAACCGAATTAGATGCGAGGATATCGCTGATTGGTTTTGAACAGCTTGACCATGCCTTCACCGGTGCAGTCAAGGAAAAGTTAGAAGAAGTCAATTTTTCAAATATGGATGCTCTTATTTTACCTGTACCAGGTACAGATCTTGATGGCCAAGTGGAAACAATTTTCTCAAATGAAAAGGTGATTATAACAAGCGATATGCTGGAAAAAACTCCTGAACATTGTACGATTTATTCAGGGATTAGTAATTCTTATTTAAATGGAATTACAACCAAGAGTAAACGACCTTTAATCCAGTTATTCGAGCGGGATGATGTTGCCATCTATAATTCAATCCCAACCGTAGAAGGAACGATTATGATGGCCATACAGCATACCGATTTCACCATCCATGGCTCAAATATTGCCATATTAGGCTTAGGAAGAGTGGGGATGAGTGTGGCGAGAACCTTTGCCGCACTTGGGGCAAAGGTGAAGGTAGGAGCTAGAAAAAGTGAACATTTAGCAAGAATCACGGAAATGGGTTTAACCCCCTTTCATTTAAATGATTTAGTGAATGAAGTGAAAGAAATCGATATTTTAATTAACACGGCTCCACATTTAATTGTTACGGCTACGGTAATATCGAAATTGCCTGCCCATTCACTTATTATTGACCTTGCCTCAAAACCTGGCGGGACTGATTTTAGATATGCGGAAAAACGGGGAATAAAGGCATTACTTGCCCCTGGACTTCCAGGAATTGTGGCTCCAAAAACAGCCGGTCAAATCCTGGCAAATGTTCTAGCCCAGCTGCTTCAAGATGATGTAAGAAAGCGAAAGGGGAAAGTGAAATGAGTTTAAAGGGTAAAAGGATTGGCTTTGGCCTAACAGGCTCACATTGTACGTATGATGCTGTATTTCCGGAAATTGAAAAATTAGTTCAGGCCGGCGCAGAGGTAATGCCAGTTGTAACTTTTACAGTTAAAAATACAGAAACCCGCTTTGGTAAAGGGGAAGATTGGATTGAGAGGATTGAAGATTTAACAGGACATAAGGTCATTGATTCGATCGTCAAGGCAGAGCCTTTAGGACCGAAAATCCCGCTTGATTGTATGGTAATTGCTCCTTTAACAGGTGTCTCAATGAGTAAATTTGCCAATGCAATGAACGACAGTCCCGTCTTAATGGCTGCCAAAGCCACTCTTAGAAATTTAAAGCCAGTCGTACTTGGTATTTCAACGAATGATGCACTTGGTTTAAATGGTGTAAATTTAATGAGGTTAATGGCAACGAAAAATATCTATTTTATTCCCTATGGGCAGGATGATCCGGTGAAAAAACCAAATTCAATGGTTGCGAGGATGACGCTGCTCTCTGAAACAGTGGAAGCAGCAATTGAAGGCAGACAGATTCAGCCCGTACTAGTCGAAAGGTATAAAGACAGTGACTAATTCTCCCCAATATTTCAAAAAAGGTTATTTCTTAAAAGGAATATGTTAAAATAAATTTACCATTCATCAGTGGGGGGTGTCTCTCCCGCTGATGAAATATTTAAAAACGAAATGACCAGTCATTATACAGGTGAAAGATTGAAGGGAGAACATGTAATGAGCGAGCACAATGGATTTCATGTTGCGGTTGTAGGGGCAACAGGAGCAGTCGGACAACAAATGATTCAAACCCTAATTAAAGAGAATTTCCCAATTAAAGAACTTACCCTCTTATCCTCAGCCCGGTCGGCAGGGAAAAGAGTGAATGTTAATGGTCAAGAATATACGATTCACGAAGCGAAGCCTGAGAGCTTTGAAGGTGTCGAGATTGCTTTATTCAGTGCGGGCGGCAGTGTATCAAAGGAACTTGCTCATGAAGCAGTAAAACGTGGTGCCATCGTCGTGGACAACACTAGCGCCTTTAGAATGGATGAGGATAAACCTTTGGTTGTTCCGGAGGTAAACGAAGCGGACTTGCTTCATCATAATGGAATTATTGCAAATCCAAACTGCTCAACAATTCAAATGGTAGTCGCCTTAGAACCAGTTCGACAGAAATATGGGTTAAAAAAGGTTATCGTCTCAACCTATCAAGCCGTTTCAGGTGCCGGGTCTGCTGCAGTGGAAGAATTACTGGAACAGACAAAGTCTATTCTTAATAAAGAAACATTTGAACCGAAGCTTTTACCGGTGAAATCAGATAAAAATCATTACCAAATTGCTTTTAATGCAATTCCGCAAATTGATATGTTCCAGGAAAACGGCTATACATTTGAAGAAATGAAAATGATTAATGAAACAAAGAAAATTATGAATATGCCGGAATTACAGGTTTCGGCAACGTGCGTCCGTCTTCCAGTTGCTGTTGGACATTCAGAATCTGTTTATTTTGAAATTGAAGCGGAGGACGTAAGTGCGAATGATATCAAAGCATTATTAAAGGATGCACCAGGTATTATTTTACAGGATGATCCGGAAAATCAAGTATATCCAATGCCGGCAAATTGCGTTGGAAAAAACGATGTCTTCGTTGGACGGATTAGAAAAGACATCGATGAAGACCGCGGGTTCCACATGTGGGTAGTATCCGACAACCTGCTTAAAGGGGCGGCATGGAATTCAGTTCAAATAGCCCAAAGTTTGGTAAAATTAGGTTTGGTAAAATAAAGTTACAACCAAAAAGGTAGGTTTTGGTGTCACCATGAAAATTATTGTCCAAAAATTTGGCGGTACATCTGTCAAAGATGAGAAGAGCAGGAAACATGCAGAAGGTCATATTAAAAGGGCCTTAGCAGAAGGTTATAAGGTAGTAGTTGTTGTTTCCGCAATGGGGAGAAAGGGTGACCCCTACGCAACCGACACCTTATTATCATTAATCGGCGGTAATTTAAGTAAAATCTCAAAACGAGAACATGATTTATTATTGTCTTGTGGTGAGGTTATTTCTAGTGTCGTTTTTGCAAATATGCTAGTGGAGAGCGGCATAAAGGCCGTGGCTTTAACTGGAGCGCAAGCAGGGTTTAGGACCAATAACGACCATACAAATGCAAAAATCAATGAAATGAAATGTGACAGGCTTCTAAGGGAATTAGAGAATTATGATGTAGTTATTGTTGCTGGATTCCAAGGGGCTGCCAAAAATGGTGACATTACGACCATAGGCCGCGGCGGCAGTGATACCTCAGCAGCAGCCTTAGGTGCGGCCCTTAATGCCGAATGGATAGATATTTTTACCGATGTGGAAGGAATTATGACCGCAGATCCACGCATTGCTGAAAATGCCCGTCCGCTTCCAGTTGTTACTTATACAGAAGTTTGTAATATGGCCTATCAAGGTGCAAAGGTCATTCACCCAAGAGCGGTAGAAATTGCGATGCAGGCAAAAGTGCCGATTCGCATTCGCTCCACTTATTCTGAAGCCCTCGGTACATTGGTAACGACATTAAATAGGAATAATCGCGGCAGTGATGTCAGGGAACGAATGGTAACAGGGATTGCCCATGTTTCAAATGTCACCCAAATAAAGGTTTTTGCCAAAAAAGATCAATACTATCTGCAGTCAGAAGTGTTTAAGGCAATGGCTATTGAAAAAATCAGTGTAGATTTTATCAATATTTCGCCAAACGGTGTTATTTATACGGTTTCAGAAGAAATGACAGACAGGGCTATCCAAGTCTTAAATGAATTGGGTCATGACCCCGTTATTGAACGCCATTGTGCAAAGGTTTCTGTTGTTGGTGCAGGGATATCAGGTGTACCAGGGGTAACCTCGAAAATCGTTACGGCCCTTTCTGACCATGGAATTCGTATTTTACAATCTGCGGACAGCCATACAACCATTTGGGTGCTGGTCAAGCAGGATGACTTAGTTAAATCCGTCAATGCCCTGCATGATGCCTTTCAATTAGAAGAGGAAAAATTTGAATACAATCTTGCAGATCTATAAGGGGAATATTAATAAAAAACCTATATTGAATGGAAATTTAAAGGATACATTGGCTGATGGAGCTAGCTGTCTGTATCGAAAGGAGTAGGAAAAAATGGTTCATTTCGGGCGTGTATCTACGGCAATGGTCACCCCTTTTGATAGAAAAGGGCATATTGACTTTGCGAAGACCACTCAATTAGTCAATTATTTAATTGAAAATGGAACAGATTCTCTCGTTGTTGCCGGGACGACTGGAGAATCCCCAACATTATCTAAGGAAGAAAAGCTGGCATTATTTGATCATATTGTAAAAGTTGTAAATAAGAGAATTCCAGTGATTGCTGGTACGGGAAGTAATAATACTTATGCCTCGATTGAATTGACAAAAAAAGCAGAGCAGCTTGGTGTGGATGCGATTATGGCGGTAGCTCCCTATTATAATAAACCAAATCAAGAAGGTCTATTTCAGCATTTCAAAGCAGTCGCCGAAGCCACTACACTTCCGCTAATGGTTTATAATATTCCAGGAAGGGCAGCAGTAAATATCCTTCCAGAGACCGTAATCCGCCTTTCAAAGATAGCAAATATTGTTGCTGTAAAGGAAGCGAGTGGGGATTTAAATGCAATGACGCATATTATTGCTAATACAGACGACGATTTTGTTTTATATAGTGGTGATGATGGCTTAACAATCCCCGTTCTGTCCATTGGCGGAGTGGGGATTGTCTCGGTTGCTTCACATGTGATTGGCAATGAAATGCAGGAAATGGTTAAAGCGTTTTTTGATGGCGAGAATCGGAAGGCTGCGTTATTACATCAGCATTTGCTTCCGATTATGCAGGGCTTATTTGCTGCTCCAAGTCCGGCTCCTGTTAAGACTGCGCTGCAGGTAGTGGGATTGGATGTTGGCTCGGTAAGACTACCGCTTGTTGGCTTAACCGAACAAGAGCGTGCAACCTTAATTTCGATTTTAAATAAGAAATAAATAAAAAAACAAAAAGTCATCCGATTAGGGATATCGGATGGCTTTTTGTTTATTGTTGTAAAGGTTTTCTAATTTCAAGTATAATAATTATAACTGATTTCGATCGGAAAACATCAACGTAGGAGGATACGGAAATTGATAAAGAAAAAAAATAATTCCATTAAGGTTATTACCCTTGGTGGTATAGGAGAAATCGGAAAGAATATGTACCTTGTAGAAGTGGACAAGGACATATTTATCCTTGATGCGGGCTTAATGTTCCCCGAGGAAGAAATGCTTGGCATCGATATGGTTATTCCTGATATAACTTATTTAAAAGACAATAAGGAACGGATAAAGGCCATTTTTTTATCACACGGACATGAAGACCATATTGGTGCACTTTCCTTTGTTCTTAGTCATGTCGATGCGCCCGTCTATGGGACGAAATTAACCCTTGCGCTTGCAAATGCAAAGCTAAAGGAGCAGGCTTTTAACAGGAAGGCAAATTTCATTGAAGTTGATTCGGATTCACTTGTAGAATTTGATTCTGCAAATGTAAGCTTTTTTCGAACAAATCATAGTATTCCTGATTCAGTCGGAATCTGTCTACATACATCTGAAGGAATTATCGTTTATACCGGCGACTTTAAATTTGATCAGGCGGCCACCAAGCTTTATAAACCGGAAATTGGTAAAATGGCAGCTATTGGTGACCAAGGGGTTTTATGTTTATTGTCTGATAGTACCGAAGCTGAAAAACCGGGCTATACAACATCTGAAGCAATTATTGAACGAGAAATGTCCAATGCCTTTTATAATGCTCCTGGCAGGATCATTGCAGCTTGTTTTGCATCAGATATAAACCGTATCCAGCATATTTTTAATGCTGCTAGGGAGAATGGCCGGAAAGTTGCAGTTGTAGGGAAAAGTCTTGAACGAATTTATCATATTGCCCTTGATTTAGGGTACTTAGAAGTTCCGGAAGATTTAATTATTTCGATTAGTGAGTTAAAGGAATATCAGGACCGTGAAATTGTCATCTTAATGACTGGCAGTCAAGGGGAGCCTATTGAGGCCTTGCAGAAAATGGCAAAGCAAACACATAAACTTTTAAATATCCAAACAGGGGATACCGTTTTAATCGCCGCTTCGCCACTAAGGGGGAGTGAGGTATTTTTATTCAAAACAGTTGATATGCTGTTTAGAGCCGGAGCTAATGTGATATCCGGTAAACGGACGGTTCATGTTTCGAGCCATGGCAGTCAGGAAGAGTTAAAATTTATGATCAATTTAATGAAACCGAAATTTTTCATTCCTGTACATGGAGAATACCGAATGCTAATGGCTCATCGAAAAGTGGCCCTTGAGTGTGGTCTGACAGATGAACAGATTTTTATTCCTGACCGTGGTGATGTCTTGGAATGGAAGGAAGGAACAATATCTATTACTGGAAAAGTTCCCTCCGGTAATGTCCTCATCGACGGGATTGGTGTAGGTGATGTTGGTAATATCGTATTACGGGACCGAAAGCTGTTATCTCAAGACGGGATTCTCATTGTGGTTGTAACCTTAACGAAACGAGAAAAGAAAATTGCTGCAGGACCTGAAATCATTTCAAGAGGGTTTGTCTATGTTCGCGAATCAGAAAAATTGATGGAGGATTCTACAAAATTAGTGCGGGATATCGTCGAGAAAGTTAGTGCGAAGGGTTCATTTGAATGGGCAAGCTTAAAGCAAGAAATAAGAGATGACCTATACCGGTACTTATATGAAAAAACAAAAAGAAGACCAATGATCCTTCCGATTATTATGGAAGTATGATTAGAAAAGCGCAAGCGCCCTGGTCAGCGGCGTATGGCCTGGAGCGCTCCAACTGAGATAAAGGAAACACGAAGAGCGGAGCGCATTCGTGCTTGACTTATCGTAGGGCGGAGCGCGGAAGGACACTAGCCGCTAGGGCGCTTGCGCTGGACACAAAATAAGGTACTGAGGCGCTGCTTCAGTACCTTTTATTCTTTCAAGCATGAAATCATTTCATAGGTAAATACTAAAATATATCATGCTTGAAGGGAGTAATAGGATGAATAATGATTTACAAAAAAATAATTCTGACAACCAAGAAGGTGGAGAGCCGCAGAAAGAAGAAAAGGCTCCTTCTGCCTTAATGGAAAAAATTCAGCAGCTTGGACAAACAAATGTGCCACAGCTTTCACAGGATTCTAAAATTCATTGTTTGACGATTATTGGGCAAATTGAAGGACATTTAGCACTTCCGCCGCAAAATAAAACTACAAAATATGAACATATAATCCCTCAGCTTGTAGCGATTGAACAAAACCCTAAGATTGAGGGAGTTTTGATTATTTTAAATACCGTGGGCGGCGATGTCGAAGCGGGTCTAGCGATTTCGGAAATGCTCGCGACGCTCTCAAAGCCGACTGTCTCGATTGTATTAGGCGGCGGGCATTCAATTGGTGTACCAATTGCAGTATCCTGTGATTATTCCTTTATTGCTGAAACAGCCACAATGACCATTCATCCCATTCGATTAACAGGTCTTGTGATTGGAGTCCCGGCAACATTTGAATATTTGGATAAAATGCAGGAGCGGGTAGTCAATTTTGTCACGAAGCATTCAAAAGTAACCGAAGAGACTTTTAAAGATTTGATGTTCGCAAAAGGGAATTTAACAAGAGATATTGGTACGAATGTCATTGGCGCGGATGCTGTAAAATATGGATTAATCGATGATATCGGCGGTCTTGGACAGGCGATGAAGAAGTTAAATGAAATGATTGATCTGCAAAAAGAAAAAAATGAGGGGCTGATTCAGTGATTTTATATACGATGATGCCGAATGAACTAATATTTCCATATGAAGCTGAAGTGATAAATAAACAACAATTGATTACCTTTCAGGGGATACCGCTATTGGTAGATGCTACTGACCAGCAAAATGTTCAGGTTGTCCGCATTCTTAGCAGTAATCCACAGCATTTTATGGATGAACGGATTTGCCCCGGTGCAAAAATTTCCGTTAGCCAGGAAGGATTGTCCGCATTGTAGTAGTAGATTATGGTATAATCAGGATATGTAGATAAGAGCAGCCAATCCGGCTGCTCTCCTTTTTCTTCAAAAAACACAACTACCATAAATAATACATACAAGGTGATTTAGAATGGCTAAGAAAAAGAGAAGAAAATCAAAAAAGAGAGATATCCATTTAAAACGGACCGTCCAATATGAACTATCCGCACTTGCTATATTAGCGCTCGCAATTATATCAATAGCAAAGCTAGGGGCGGTAGGAAAAGCAACAGTTCTCTTTTTCCGTTTCTGGATGGGTGAATGGTATATGCTAGGATTAATCGGGCTGGTGATATTAAGCGTGTATTTGATGTGGAAACGGGAAATACCCTTTTTCTTCCACATCAAGTTAGTTGGCAGCTACTTTTTTGTTTCGGCGATATTGCTGCTTAGTCATGTAACGCTTTTTCATAACTTGACAAACAATGGAAAGTTTATGAACCCAAGTGTAATCGCAAATACATGGGAATTATTTCGGATGGAAATAAAAGGAGAAGCAAGCACGCAAGATTTAGGCGGCGGAATTCTCGGAGCAATATTATATGCACTATTTCATTACTTATTTGCAGAAACAGGCACGAAAATTATTGCATTTATCTTTATCATTATCGGTATTATTCTACTTACCGGAAAATCGTTTGGAGACTTTATCGGAAAAATGATCATTACCGTGATCGATTTTTCTAAAAATCAATGGCAGGCCTTTAAAACGGATATGTCTGATTGGAAACAAAAACAACAGGAACGTAAAACGGAGTTGAAAGTTCAGAAACAACAAGCACAGGAAAAACGGCAAGGTGCAACCGTGCCCGTAATAAATGGAAGACAGCAGCTTAAGCCTGAAGAAACCAAAATTCCTGAGCCGATTATTTCTAGTTTTGCAGACAGGGCCTATTTAGATGAGGTACCAAAGGATAAAGATCTAAAGGAGCAAGCGAATGAAAGGAAAAATGCCCCTAAAGAAAAAGAGGATGATGATACCCCGCCAATCACGTTTACAGAAGTGGAAAATGTCGCTTATGAATTGCCGCCGCTCAGGCTGTTAAAGTTACCGAAGAAAACAGACCAAAGTGGGGAATACGAGCTCATCCACGCAAATGCAGCCAAGCTTGAACGGACGTTTCAAAGCTTTGGGGTGAAAGCCCGTGTTACCCAAGTACATTTAGGTCCAGCTGTTACAAAATATGAGGTCCATCCAGACGTTGGTGTGAAGGTAAGCAAAATTGTCAGTCTAAGTGATGATCTGGCATTAGCCCTTGCTG
Source organism: Neobacillus sp. NPDC093127 (assembly GCF_044754175.1). Taxonomy (NCBI): domain Bacteria; kingdom Bacillati; phylum Bacillota; class Bacilli; order Caryophanales; family Bacillaceae; genus Neobacillus; species Neobacillus sp. NPDC093127. Next base: position 375,669 of record NZ_JBIVOP010000001.1, on the reverse strand, counting down.
CTAAAGATATTCGGATTGAAGCTCCGATCCCGGGAAAATCAGCCATTGGCATTGAGGTTCCGAATTCAGAGGTGGCAATGGTTTCCCTAAGGGAAGTTCTAGAGGCTACGCAAAATGACAAACCGGATGCTAAACTTTTTATCGGTCTTGGCAGGGATATTACCGGTGAAGCGGTTCTGGCAGAATTAAATAAGATGCCCCATTTACTCGTAGCGGGGGCAACAGGGAGCGGGAAAAGTGTCTGCATTAATGGGATTATTACCAGTATATTAATGAGGGCAAAACCCCATGAAGTTAAATTAATGATGATTGATCCGAAGATGGTAGAACTCAATGTCTATAACGGAATCCCCCATTTGTTAGCACCAGTTGTTACCGATGCTAAGAAAGCGTCTCAGGCATTAAAAAAGGTAGTCAGCGAAATGGAAAGACGTTATGAATTGTTTTCACATACAGGGACACGTAATATTGAGGGCTATAATGACCATGTAAGAAGGCATAATCTTGAAGAAAATGACAAGCAGCCATTGTTACCGTATATTGTTGTCATTGTTGATGAATTGGCCGACTTAATGATGGTCGCATCATCAGATGTGGAAGACTCAATTACCCGGCTTGCACAAATGGCTCGTGCAGCAGGTATTCACTTAATCATTGCAACTCAAAGACCATCCGTGGATGTCATTACAGGAGTGATTAAAGCAAATATTCCCTCACGAATTGCTTTCGCCGTTTCAAGTGCCACCGATTCAAGAACAATATTGGATATGGGGGGAGCCGAAAAGCTGCTGGGCAGGGGGGATATGTTATTCCTGCCAGTAGGTGCGTCAAAACCTGTCCGGGTTCAAGGAGCTTTCCTTTCAGACCAGGAAGTTGAAAATACAGTTGAATTTGTTATTTCACAGCAAAAGGCACAATATCAAGAAGAAATGATTCCTGATGACATACCCGAGGTAACTGGTGCTGTCGATGATAATCTATATGATGAAGCCGTTGAGTTAATCATAGAAATGCAAACCGCATCCGTTTCCATGCTCCAGCGCCGCTTCCGAATTGGTTATACAAGAGCCGCACGGCTGATCGATGAAATGGAAGCACGCGGTGTAGTAGGTCCATATGAAGGAAGTAAACCGCGCGCAGTGCTGCAAACAAAACCAAAAGATGAACAGTCTTCATAAGAAATGCGCAAGCGCGCTGGAGCTGGACAATTCTCGAAGTCAAAAATTAATACTTCTAATCTTTAAAAAAAAGAGCCGTTTGGCTCTTTTTTTATACTAATTTTCAGAAAAATTGATACTATAGTATTAGGAGGTGAATGACCGAAAAATAGAAAAATTCCTACTTTTATCCTAAAATATCATTTTCGTTCATTTTTAATATTATATTATAGCAGATTTTCTTACAAAAATATCAGCAACTTTATGACATTTCGTTAATTCAGACTTTTTCCGACGAAATTTTTAATTTCTATTTATTTATCTCGAAAAAAATGTTACTATAAATCTCGATTAGTAGGAATGATATCAGATGTCTGATGTCTTAGGAAAAGGCCTGGAGGAAACAGCATGTCTATTAAGTCAGATAACCGGCATTTATATTTACAAGTGATCGATCACTTAAAGCAAGATATTGAACATGGAGTATACAAAGAAAAAGAAAAATTACCTTCAGAATTCGATCTTGCTAAACAGCTTGGTGTAAGCAGGGCAACTCTTCGGGAAGCTTTACGTATTCTCGAGGAAGAAAACGTTATCATTAGGCGACATGGTGTCGGAACGTTTGTTAATGCGAAGCCGCTGTTTACTTCTGGGATTGAACAACTTAATAGTGTCACTGACATGATTAAACAAGTTGGTATGAAACCTGGCACCATTTTCTTAAGCTCATCAACACATGGTCCTACCGATGAGGATATTCGTCGTTTCTCATGTTCTGCTGATGAGGAAATTTTCGTGATGGAAAGGGTTAGAACCGCAAATGGGGAACCGGTCGTCTATTGTGTTGACAAGGTACCTGAACGAATTTTGCCGAAAACATTTTCCTATGAGGAAGAATCCATCTTCCATATTTTGGACGAGGAGGCAAACCGAAGAATTACATACGCGGTTGCCCAAATCGAGCCAATTGGCTATCATGAAAAAATTTCCCCCATCTTAGAATGTGATCCTGAAACAGCATTGTTGGTATTAAAACAAATGCATTTCAACGAAACCGATGAACCAATTCTATTTTCGGTAAACTATTTTAAGGCGGATAAATTTAGTTTTCACGTATTAAGGAAACGAACATAATTTTTTTTCCTTTTTGAAAACGCAACCAGTCCTGCTTTAAAAACTTCCTACAATATCAAACATAATTCATAGGGGGTACAATACCTTGAAAAAGCGTAAAATTGGAATGGCGCTATCATTAGTTCTTGCTGCTGGAACACTTTTAGGTGCTTGTGGAAAAAGTGATACGAACAAAGACACTGATACATCTAAAGGCGGAGAAAAAGAAAAAGCTTTCTCTGTAGCGATGGTTACTGACGTTGGTGGTGTTGATGACAAGTCATTTAACCAATCTGCTTGGGAAGGTCTACAAAAGTTTGGTGCAGACAACGGCTTGAAAAAAGGTCAAGGCGGATTTGATTACCTTCAATCCACTTCCGATGCTGATTACACAACAAACTTGAATTCTCTTGCACGTAAAGGCTTTGATTTAGTATATGGTATCGGCTTCTTAATGCATGATGCGGTAGATGGCATCGCAAAACAACAGCCAAAAACAAACTTTGCCATCATCGATGATGAAGTAAAACAGCCTAACGTTGCCAGTGTTCTTTTCAAAGAGCAAGAAGCAGCTTTCCTTGCTGGTGTAGCGGCAGCTCTTACAACAAAAACGAACCATATCGGATTCATTGGCGGTATGGAAATCCCAGTTATTGAACGTTTTGAAGCTGGTTTCTTAGCAGGCGTTCAAGCTGCAAAACCAGAAGTAAAAGTTGATGTTAAATATTCTGGTGCATTTGACAAAGCCGAGCTTGGTCAAACCATCGCTTCAACAATGTACGCTTCAGGTGCAGACGTCGTCTTCCACGCTGCTGGTGCAACTGGAAACGGTTTATTCAAAGAAGCTGGTGACTTAAAGAAAAAAGATTCAGCACGTGAAATTTGGGCAATTGGTGTAGACCGTGACCAAAACGACATGGGTCCTGATGTAGTTCTAACATCTGCGATTAAGCGCGTTGACGTTGCAGTTGTTGACATAGCTAAAAAAGCGAAAGATGGGAAATTCCCAGGCGGCGAATTAGCTATTTATGGTTTGCAAGAAGATGGTGTTGGTTTAGCTCCTATCAATGCTAAAGCACCAAATAAAGATGCAATTGATAAGGCAGTAAAAGAATGGATTGAAAAAATTAAATCTGGCGCTGTAAAAGTTCCTGGAACTCGTGATGAATTAAAAACATTTAGCGCAAAATAATACAACTGAGGAATAAGCGGGAATGTTACCTGCCCGCTTATTCCTTCTTAATGAAAATCCTAACTGAAGCGTAGAAACCTACTTTCTACGTTTCATTTAAGATTTTAGTGGGGAGAAAATCCCTGTTTTTTTAAAACTTGGAAAGGTCTGACCTCTTACTACTATTGGTCATTATTTCCTTTTATCTTATCACAGGGAGTGAGAAAAGATGGAATTTGTAATTGAAATGCTCAACATTCGTAAGGAATTTGGCAATTTCGTCGCGAATGATAACATTACCCTCCAATTAAAAAAGGGAGAAATTCATGCTTTACTCGGTGAAAATGGTGCCGGAAAATCAACATTAATGAATGTTCTTTTCGGGTTATATCAACCAGAACAAGGTGAGATTCGTGTAAAGGGAAAGCCCGTACACATATCCAACCCGAATATTGCCAACGAGCTTGGAATTGGGATGGTTCACCAGCATTTTATGCTTGTTGATAAGTTCACGGTTACAGAGAACATTATTCTTGGTAAAGAAATTACCAGTGCCGGACAAATAAACCTTAAACAGGCTGAGAAAGAAGTCCGCGACATTTCTGAACGGTATGGATTGGCCGTTGACCCCCAAGCGAAAATTTCAGATATTACTGTTGGAATGCAGCAACGGGTAGAAATATTAAAAACACTTTATCGTGGAGCTGAGATTTTAATTTTTGACGAACCAACAGCTGTACTAACTCCACAAGAAATAAAAGAACTTATTCAAATTATGAAGACGCTCATTAAAGAAGGTAAATCGATTATCCTTATTACTCATAAATTGAAAGAAATTATGGAAGTTGCCGATCGTTGTACGGTCATTCGAAAAGGAAAAGGGATTGGGACAGTTAATGTTAGTGAAACGAATCCCAATGAGCTGGCCAGCCTAATGGTCGGCCGTGAGGTTGATTTTAAAACAGAAAAATCACCGGCCGCTCCAAAACAAGATGTTTTGGATATTAAAGATTTAGTAGTAAAGGATTCTCGTGGAGTAACGGTTGTCAATGGACTGAACTTATCTGTTCGTGCCGGTGAAATTGTTGGGATTGCCGGTATTGATGGTAATGGGCAATCTGAATTTATCGAAGCGATTACCGGATTAAGAAAGGCAGAAAAAGGCAGCGTCAAGTTGAATGGAAAAGAGTTGTTTGGACTTACTCCAAGGAAAATCACCGAATCGGGAATTGGCCATATTCCTCAAGATCGCCACAAGCATGGGTTAGTTTTGAATTACCCAATCGGCGAGAACATGGTTTTGCAAACCTATTATAAACGGCCATTTTCGAAAAATGGGATCTTGAACTTTAAGGAAATTTACAATAAAGCGAGAGCACTAATCAAAGAGTTTGATGTACGGACACCAAGTGAATTCGTTTTAGCCAGGGCTCTTTCCGGCGGGAATCAACAAAAAGCAATCATTGGCCGTGAAGTGGATAGAAACCCGGATTTATTAATCGCTGCACAACCGACACGTGGACTGGATGTGGGTGCGATTGAATTTATTCATAAACGGTTAATTGAACAGCGTGATAATGGAAAAGCTGTTTTACTAGTGTCATTCGAGTTGGATGAAATTATCAATGTCAGTGATCGGATTGCTGTTATTTATGAAGGTCAAATTGTTGCCGTTGTCGATCCAAAAGAAACGACAGAGCAAGAGCTCGGATTGTTAATGGCAGGCTCGAATCGAAAAGAAGCGGGGGAAGGAACACATGTCTAAACGCTTAGTTAATATTTTGACACCTATTTTTGCGGTGGTTTTAGGGATCGTTTTTGGAACGATCATCATGCTTGTGAGTGGATACAATCCAGTAGATGCATTTATTGCCTTAGGCCAAGGGGCTTTCGGGGATGTGTATCAAATTGGTGAGGTCGTTAGACAGGTAACACCATATATTTTAGCAGGTCTTGCCGTGGCTTTTGCCTTTCGGGTCGGCTTATTTAATATTGGGGTTGAAGGTCAATTTATCGTTGGCTGGCTTGCTGCTGTTTGGGTTGGAGTAACCTTCGACCTCCCTGCAATTATTCATTTACCGCTAGCCATTTTGGCCGCAATGATCGCCGGTGGTCTTTGGGCCTTCATTCCAGGATTGTTAAAAGCACGCTTCCGCGTCCATGAGGTTATTGTTACGATCATGATGAACTATATTGCCTTACACACCGTTAACTACATTGTTAATACGAAAATGAACCAAGGTTCATCTAAAACCGGGAAGATTCATGAATCTGCATCATTACGTTCGGACTGGCTGTCAGACCTTACTACCGGATCTTCTATTCACTGGGGTATTATCGTTGCCATTATTTGCTGTTTTATCATGTGGTTCCTATTAGAGAAAACAACCAGGGGCTATGAATTGCGTGCTGTTGGTTTCAATCAGGATGCCGCTCATTATGCCGGGATGAATGTAAATAAAAATATTATTCTATCCATGGTTATTTCCGGCTGTTTTGCCGGAATTGCCGGTGCAATGGAAGGGTTAGGAACTTTCGGTTATATGGCTGTTCAAGGCGGCTTTACCGGTGTCGGGTTTAACGGTATCGCCGTTGCCTTATTAGGCGGCAATACGGCACTAGGGGTATTCTTCGCAGCTTTATTATTTGGTATTTTAAAAATTGGTGCCTTATCGATGCCGCTTGCAGGGGTGCCAAAAGAATTAGTTGATATCATCATTGCCTTGATTGTATTCTTCGTCGCATCAAGCTACATCATAAGGATTGTTCTTGAACGATTCAGCAAAAAGGAGGTGAAGTAAGATGAGTGGATTATTATTTTCTCTATCAAACACTGTTCTTGCCACCGCTTCTAATACACATAGCGGCTTAAGTTTAATGCAAATATTAATGATTGTTGTTCCTTCAACATTATTATGGGCAGCCCCACTAGTCTTCACTTCATTAGGAGGAGTTTTCTCCGAGCGTTCTGGGGTTGTAAATATCGGTCTAGAAGGTTTAATGGTTATTGGCGCATTCTCATCAATTGTCTTTAACTTAACGTTTTCTGATACCTTTGGAAGTGCGACACCTTGGATTGCTTTATTGGTTGCGATGGCAGCCGGTGCTATTTTCTCCATTCTGCATGCGGTCGCAGCGATTACCTTCCGTGCGGACCATACGGTTTCCGGGGTAGCGATTAACTTGCTGGCAGTGGGTTTAACCATGTTCCTAGTCAAGTTAATTTATGATAAAGGGGAAACAGATATCATTAAGCATAGTTTTGGTAAAGTAGATATTCCTTATCTGAGTAAAATACCATATATTGGAGAAATCTTTTTCCAAAACACGTATTGGACGTCTTTTGTAGCGATTTTAGTTGCTGTTATTGCCTGGTTCTTTATTTATAAAACTCCATTCGGCTTACGACTTCGCTCTGTTGGTGAACATCCAATGGCGGCTGATACAATGGGAATTAATGTAACGAAAATGCGTTATTATGGCGTTATTATCTCTGGAGCTCTTGGTGGAATTGGCGGTGGAGTGTATGCACAATCGATCTCTCAAAACTTTAACCACGCCACCATCAGCGGTCAAGGTTTCATGGCATTGGCCGCAATGATTTTCGGTAAATGGCATCCACTTGGTGCGATGGGTGCAGCCTTATTCTTTGGTTTTGCCCAAAGTATCAGTATTATTGGATCAAGCTTACCTTTCTTAAGCAACATTCCAAACGTCTATCTGTTTATTGCACCATATGTCTTGACGATTTTGGCTCTAACCGGCTTTATCGGCCGTGCAGAAGCACCAAAAGCAGATGGAGTGCATTATATTAAAGGTAGCAGGTAATGTTACTTTTAGAACCCTCGATAAATCGAGGGTTCTTTTTGCTCTTTAAAGGGTAAATACTTGTATTGAACATGCTTGGCAAATTATAGTAGAAGTATATGTTTTATTTCTGAGGAAAAACTATAAAAATGTTTACATATTGTTAAGTATGACCTTTATCAGATAAGGAGGAATGTAAATGGATGCTGTAAAGGAAAAAATCACAGAATTGCAGGGGTTTAAACTCCATGTAATCGAAACGGAAAAATACAAAACGAATACATTTGTTTGGAAAATGAAAGCACCATTGACTCATGATGACGTAACGAAAAGGGCTCTCCTTCCACAAGTGCTCCAAAGCAGTTCAGCTAAATATACTTCAACACCTGCACTTCGGTCCTACCTCGATGAATTATATGGTGCGACATTATTTGTTGATTTGTCTAAAAAAGGTGAATACCATATCATGAGCTTCTCATTAGAAATCGCTAATGAGAAATTTTTAAGCGATTCAACTCCCTTATTAAAAAAAGGCTTTGAATTGCTGGCGGAAATTTTGACCAATCCCAACCTTTCCGGGAATGGCTTTGACCAGGAAACAGTCGAAAAAGAAAAACGTACACTTAAAGCCAGAATTCACTCTGTATTTGATGATAAAATGCGCTATTCTAATGTTCGTCTTTTAGAAGAAATGTGTAAGGATGAACCCTATGCCCTGCAGGTGAATGGAGAGGCAGCAGATGTCGATGAAATTACGCCGGAGAATTTATACGACTATTATAAAAGTGCTTTTCTAGAGGATGAAATGGATCTTTATGTGATTGGCGATGTCAACGAGGAAGAAGTAAAAAAACTAGCGGGAGAGCTCTTGCAGTTTAAAAACCGGACACCGAAAAAGGTTGATACACAGCGAATTAACAAACGTGCCGAAGTAAACGAGATTAAAGAAGAACAGGATGTAAAACAAGGTAAATTAAATATTGGTTATCGCACAAACATTGTTTATGGTGACCCTGATTATTTTGATCTTCAGGTTTTCAATGGGATTTTCGGCGGCTTTTCACATTCTAAGTTATTCATCAACGTCCGTGAAAAAGCCAGCCTTGCCTATTATGCTGCCAGTCGCTTAGAAAGCCACAAAGGGTTAATGATGGTGATGTCAGGCATTGATTTAAAGAACTATGACCAGGCAGTCAGCATCATCCATGAACAAATGGAAGCAATGAGAAACGGGGACTTTACCGATGAGGAAATAGCCCAGACAAAAGCTGTCATTCAAAATCAAATGCTCGAAACACTTGATACACCAAGAGGTCTGCAAGAAGTACTTTATCATAATGTAATAGCAAAAACAGCTATCCATCTTGAAGCGTGGCTGACTGAGATGCAAAAGACATCGAAAGAAGCCATAATGGCTGTAGCCAAAAAGATTGATCTTGATACAATCTATTTCCTAACAGGAACGGAGGCGGGAGATTGATGGAGAAAATAACCTTTGACCAGGTTCAGGAAGAGCTTTATCATGAAAAAATGTCAAATGGGCTCAATGTCTATATTTTGCCAAAGAAAGGCTTCAATAAAACGTACGCCACCTTTACCACCAAGTATGGTTCGGTAGATAATACCTTCGTTCCATTAGGAAAAGAGGAGTATGTCAAGGTACCTGATGGGATTGCCCATTTCCTAGAGCATAAGCTTTTTGAAAAGGAAGATGGTGACGTGTTTCAGCAGTTTAGCCGTCAAGGGGCTTCCGCAAACGCATTTACATCGTTTACAAGAACGGCCTATTTGTTTTCGAGTACGTCCGATGTTGAAAAAAACTTAGAAACATTGATTGATTTTGTCCAAGAACCTTACTTTTCCGAAAAAACTGTGGAAAAAGAAAAAGGAATTATCGGGCAGGAAATTACCATGTATGATGATAATCCTGATTGGCGCTTATATTTTGGCCTGATACAAAATCTATATCAAAATCATCCTGTAAAAATCGATATTGCAGGCACCATCGAATCTATTTCACATATCACAAAAGATTGGCTGTACGAGTGTTACAATACCTTCTACCATCCGAGCAATATGCTATTGTTTATTGTTGGCCCTGTAGACCCAGAACTCTTCATGAATCAAGTAAGAGAAAACCAGGCAAAAAAAGAATATAAGGAAATGCCTGAAATCAAGCGTCAATTTGCTGACGAGCCACAAGGTGCGGCAGAAAAAAAACAAGTGCTCCAAATGAATGTTCAAACACCCAAATGTTTAGTTGGCATCAAAGCACTCCATGTAGACCAAAAAGGCAATGAAATGTTAAAAAACGAGTTAACGATGAATGTATTTCTTGATTTATTGTTTGGGAAAAGTTCAGAACACTATAACCAGCTCTATAATGAAGGATTAATAGATGAAACCTTTGCCTATGACTATACACAGGAACAAGGCTTTGGATTCGCCATGATAGGCGGAGACACGAGCGAACCGGATCAGCTGGCAGAAAAACTTAAAAAAATGCTCATGGATGCCACGAAAAGCAATACATTTTCTGAAGAGCAGTTAGAAAGGGCAAAAAGGAAAAAGATTGGCGCATTTTTGCGGGCCATTAATTCACCTGAATATATCGCGAATCAATTTACTCGCTATGCGTTTAATGAGATGAACTTATTCGATGTTGTGCCAACACTTGAAAAGATTACCCTTGGTGATGTTCAATCATTGGCCGCAGAAGTTATTTCCGAGGAGCGCTTCTCTGTATGTCAGGTAATTCCAAAGAAATAATTAAAGATAAGAAAGCGCCGCTTATCCGGCGCTTTTCCCTCGTTTAATTTTTAGAAAGAGTGTGGTTTTTATGAAAAAATTCGTGCTAATCACGGGAGCAAGCGGTGGAATCGGACAAGCGGTTGCATGTAACTTGGCAGCAAAAGGATATCATTTATATTTACATTATCATAAAAATGAACAAGCAATTAAAGACTTAATGGACAAGCTTCAGCCCTATGGCGGAGAGTATATACCGATCCATGCTGATTTGGGGGACGTAAATGGATATAAGACGGTATGTTCGCAAATTTTTTCCTTAGATGCAATTATTCACTGTGGAGGACACAGTCAATATGGACTTCTTATGGATTTAATCCAGGAAGAAGCAGAAGCTTTACTGAATGTTCATGTATTAAACCCGCTAATGATGACAAAAGAGTTACTCCCGAAATTATTAAATAAAGGAACAGGAAATATCATTGTGATTACCTCTGTTTGGGGTCAAACTGGGGCTGCATGTGAGGTGGCCTATTCGGCAGCAAAGGGTGCACAGATCGCGTTTGTAAAGGCCCTAAGTAAAGAAGTAGCTTTAAACGGAATTCGGGTAAACGCAATCGCTCCTGGAGCAGTTGAAACAAAGATGATGGAGGGATTTACAAAGGAGGAGCTCGAACGGATTTCTTTTGAGATCCCAATGGGAAGACTGGGGCAGCCTGAAGAAATAGCGAGAAGTGTTGCCTTCCTGCTTTCAGACGAGTCTTCCTATATTACTGGGCAGGTGCTTGCTATTAACGGTGGCTGGTACACATAAAGATCATAAATATTTTATGAATAGTTTAAGCCTCTTATTCGCAAAATAACGATGTACTATTTTAAAAGGAGGTATGATGATGTCTGTCTTAGATAATTGGAAGCAGTGGCAAGATTTCCTTGGTGATCGTCTTGAACACGCACAAAATGAAGGTATGAGTGAAGGCGCAATCAACAATCTTGCTTTTCAAATTGGGGATTACTTAGCAAATCAGGTTGATCCGAAAAATGAGCAGGAAAGAATTCTTTCCGACATGTGGTCAGTTGCTGATAAGGCGGAACAACAGGCAATTGCCAACATTATGGTTAAACTTGTTAGAGAATAATCGGAAAGAGAGGGGGCTTCTCCTCTCTTTTTTATATGTTTTTCCTTTCATCTTTAATCAAAATCATTTATGATAAGGTTTAGATGAGGATTTGTGAAAAAATTGTCGAAACTTCTTTTTAGGAGGTTTTAAATTTTGAAAAAAGAATGGTATTTAGAATATGAGATCCAAAAGAACCGCCCAGGGCTATTAGGAGACATTTCATCCTTATTGGGTATGCTTTCAATTAATATTGTAACCATCAATGGTGTGGATGAAGGAAGACGAGGTCTGCTTATTTTAGCAAAAGATGATGATCAAATTAAACGACTTGAGTCAATTTTACATACAATGGACACAATAAAATTAATCAAACTTAGAGAACCGAAGCTCCGTGACATATTAGCGGTCAGACACGGACGCTATATTCAAAGGGACGCCGATGATAAAAAAACTTTCCGTTTTGTAAGGGATGAGCTTGGATTATTAGTAGATTTTATGGCAGAATTATTTAAGCAGGATGGACATAAGCTCATCGGTATCCGCGGAATGCCCCGAGTTGGGAAAACAGAATCACTTGTAGCAGCAAGTGTTTGTGCAAATAAGCGCTGGTTGTTTGTATCATCCACACTTTTGAAACAAACGATTCGCAATCAACTAATTGAAGATGAGTACAATGAAAACAACCTGTTCATTCTGGATGGGATTGTTTCGACAAGGCGTGCAAATGAGCGTCACTGGCAGCTTGTTCGTGAAATTATGCGTTTACCGGCTGTTAAGGTAGTAGAGCATCCTGATATTTTCGTACAAAACTCGGAATATACGCTTGAGGATTTTGATTATATTATCGAACTAAGGAATGACTCTGAAGAAGAGATTACATACGATATTGTTGACCAGCATAATATGTTCTCCGGATCTGATTTTGGAGATTTTGATTTTTAATAAATTGGAAGGTGTTAACAGGTGACTGAATTAGGGAATCGACTAAAAGAAGCCCGATTAGCCAAAGGATTAAGCTTGGACGATTTGCAATCCATGACAAAGATTCAAAAGCGTTATTTAATTGGTATTGAAGAGGGTAACTATTCAAGCATGCCAGGGAATTTTTATGTGCGTGCCTTTATTAAGCAGTATTCTGAGGCACTCAGCCTCAATCCTGATGAAATTTTTGAAACTTATAAAAATGAGATTCCTGCTTCTTTAAATGAGGAATTGCCGCAGCAATTATCAAGAGTGAAAACACAAAAACCGGTGACAGACGGAAATTCAAAAATCTTTGATCTTCTTCCAAAAATCTTAATCGGTGTGTTTGTTATTGGTGTCATAAGTGCTGTCTATTATTTTTTTTCTCACTATTCCGGCACAGATACAAAGAGTTTGAAGAATAAAGAGAATGACCCAGTTCAACTTTCTACTAACGAAAAGCTAGAAAAAGCAAAGGTGAATGAAAAAGATAACAATAAGGAAAAAGAAAGTGGAAAAGACAGCGGAAAAGAAAAGGAAACGACAAAACCAGAAGAAGAGAAGCCACCTGTAGTAGAAACACCTAAACAAGAAGTAACGGTCGTACAAAGCAGTGGCAAGAATTCAACGTATGATTTAAAAAACGCGGACAAATTTGTTGTCAAATTGGTGTCAAAAGGTCAAACCTGGGTTAGTATTAAAAATGGGAAAGGGAAATCCTTTTATCAAGGGACATTAAAAACGCTTGAAAATGGTGGACCCGAGAGCCAAACCGTAGATTTATCGGCAGAAAGCAGTGCTGTAATTAGAGTTGGAAACGCGGCCGATACTGAAATCTATGTAAATGACCAATTGCTTGTGTATGCTGTTGCACCGACTAAAGATGTTCAGAACATTACGATTCAATATGTTCCGAAGAGCGAATAGTCATCTGTTGATGGCTATTTTTCGCTTTCAATAAACTTGTGGAGGAAAATTATGAATATTCCAAACAAAATAACTGTATCAAGAATCCTATTAATCCCATTATTCTTGATCATTATGCTGGCTCCTTTTGATTGGGGAAAAATGAATCTGCTTGGGGCGAATCTGCCAGTTACCCATTTTGTCGGGGCGTTGATTTTTATTATCGCTTCATCAACCGACTGGATTGATGGTCATTATGCCCGAAAGTATAATCTCGTGACCAATATGGGGAAATTTCTCGACCCGCTAGCCGACAAACTGTTAGTGTCGGCTGCACTTATTGTCCTAGTGGAACTTAATGACGTATATGCACCCTCTTGGATTGTCATCATTATTATCAGCAGGGAATTTGCTGTTACTGGTCTGCGCCTGCTTCTTGCCGGTGAGGGTGAAGTGGTGGCTGCTAATATGCTGGGGAAAATTAAGACGTGGACACAAATAGTCGCAATCTCGTCAATCTTGTTACATAATTTTATTTTTGTGATGATTCCATTTCGATTTGATATAGTGTCATTGTGGGTGGCATTGTTTTTTACGGTATGGTCTGGCTGGGATTATTTTGCGAAAAATAGTCATGTGCTAAAAAACTCAAAGTAGGCTTTGACTGAAGGAGAGATGATTGTGAACGCTGAGATTATCGCAGTTGGATCGGAATTGTTACTCGGTCAAATTGTTAATACGAATGCAAGGTTTTTGTCTCAGCAATTAGCTGGGCTGGGAATTGATGTTTATTATCATACGGTCGTAGGTGATAATCCTGGTAGATTAAAAGCAGCGATAGAGCATGCAGAAATGCGCTCCGAAATCATCATTTTTACTGGCGGACTTGGGCCAACGAAGGATGATCTAACAAAGGAAACCATTGCTAAACATCTTGGAAAAGGGCTCGTCATGGACGAATCAGCATTGACTTCGATTGAGCTTTTTTTCAAGCGGACAAACCGGGTCATGACGGAAAACAACCGAAAGCAAGCTCTTGTTCTAGAGGGATCTCAGATTCTTGCGAATGATCATGGCATGGCACCTGGAATGGTGTTAGAAACGGGGGGGCATATTTATATGCTCCTGCCTGGCCCGCCAAAAGAAATGGAACCAATGTTTCTTAATTACGGTGGTCAAGCACTTTCTGCAAAGACTGGTTCCAATGAGAAGATCGTCTCAAGAGTGCTGCGGTTTTTCGGTATTGGGGAAGCGGCACTGGAAACGGAAATCATGGATATTATTGAAGCACAAAGCAATCCTACTGTGGCACCACTCGCAGGTGATGGCGAGGTAAACTTAAGGCTGACCGCAAAACATCTGAATGAAAATAATGCGCACATGATGCTTGATGATGTGGAAAAACGGATTAATCAGCGTGTGGGTGAATTCCTTTATGGCTATGACAATACTTCGCTATTGCAAGAGCTGATGAACGCTTTAAAGGAAAGAAAATTAACTGTTACGGCTGCTGAAAGTTTAACAGGCGGGCTGTTCCAGCAGGAGTTAACAACGATTTCAGGTGCGAGTTCAGTGTTTAAGGGCGGAGTTGTTTGCTATTCAAATGAAATTAAGCAGCAAATTTTGCAGGTGACCCAAGATACGCTAGAAAAGCACGGCGCCGTGAGTGAGCAATGCGCGAAAGAGCTTGCGGAAAATGCGGCAAGGATTTTTGCTGCTGATATTGGAATTAGCTTTACCGGTGTGGCTGGTCCGGAAGAACTGGAGGGTAAGCCAGTAGGTACTGTTTATATTGGGATGGCTATTAAGGGAAGCTCGACAATGGTTGAAAAGATTACCCTTAGTGGTACAAGAAATGCAATTCGAAATCGATCCGTAAAATACGGATGCTATTTTTTATTAAAGAATTTGAAAGAATCACAGAATGCGAAATAAGCTTTCTGTGGTTTTTTTTGAGTTATTTCCAGGATATTTAAGGGATCTTCTGATAATTTGAGAAGATCTGCTTATCGAGTTTCTAACTATGCAATAAGAGGCGTTTGAAGGGCAAAATTGTCAATTTCTCCAGTATAAATAGTTTGGAATGAGGTAGAATAAATGTTCGTGTTTTTGCTCGACAAATAGTATGAAAGAGGTTATATTATTAATAGGGTTTATTTTGCTAGATTGCAGTAAATTTTTAAAAATTTTTAATATAAAAGGAGGAACTATTTGTGAGTGACCGTAAGGCCGCCTTAGAAATGGCGTTAAAACAAATAGAAAAACAATTTGGTAAAGGTTCCGTCATGAAGATGGGAGAGAAAACAGATACAAGGATTTTAACATCCCCCAGCGGCTCCTTAGCACTTGATGCAGCACTAGGGGTTGGCGGGTATCCGCGCGGAAGAATAATCGAAATTTATGGTGAATGATTTTCGTGTAACTATATAAGTTAAGCGAAAAATCGCCCGCTTATTGGGAAACTGATAAGACGAAAGGGGCAAAATCGGAAAACATCTCAGTGAATGAGAAAATTCCGAGGTAACTGGATGAATTAAAAAACATCAAGTACCGTAACGCGTAGGGGTTGAAACTTACAAGGAAAAATATTTCTGTAAATAAGGTGGTTAACTTGAATGGCTGTATCTATATAATACGTAACAAAATAAATAACAAAGTTTATATAGGTCAGACGATTCAAAATCCCTCTGAGAGGTTCAAACAACATAAAAAGCTGGCTAAATCAGGTAGTGATCAATATCTTCATAGGGCAATGAGAAGATATGGCATTAATAATTTTTTTATTGAAATTTTAGAAGACTTGGTGGAGGACAAACAGTTAAATCAAAAAGAGGAACAATATATTAGTCAATTTAATTCATACGGGTCTGGATATAATATGAATCCAGGTGGTCAGAAGTGGAAAAGAAAACCTATAGACATTAACATAGAGCTGTTGAAAAATATGTATTATAACAAAAATATGTCTGCTAGGGAAATTGCTACTGTATTAGGAACAAATAATACCACAGTCTTAAACCATATGAAGATAAATTCATTAATAAGAAGAAAGAGAAATTGCTCTTTGCCTGATAAAACATCTAAAGTTTCGAGAGAGCTACTTGAAGAATTATATGTTAATAAAAGGATTACTAGAAAAGAATTAGCCAAAGTATTTAATGTTAGTGAGAAAACTATACAGAGAGCTATTAAAAGATATGCCCTTGTAAGAATATAATACCTTGAGAATGCTAAAACATTCTCTTCATTATCTTTAATAGATAATGCCCAAGAGTGTCCCTTCCCTAACAGATAAAGCTGAGGGAGAATATGTACGCTGAGCTGAGTTGGAATTGACCAACTGTAGTTACACGTTTGCCAGAGCGTGTAATGATGAGGGTGACCTCCAGAAGCAAGGATAAAAAGCCTTGTGTATAACAATCCTGCCCGAATCATCTGGTAAAACCACAGTTGCCTTGCATGCAATTGCTGAAGTACAAGCAAATGGTGGACAAGCAGCGTTTATCGACGCCGAGCATGCCCTCGATCCAACCTATGCGCAAAAGTTGGGTGTTAACATTGATGAGTTATTGTTATCGCAGCCTGATACCGGTGAACAAGCTCTTGAAATCGCAGAGGCACTTGTCCGAAGCGGTGCAATTGATATTATTGTTGTCGACTCAGTAGCCGCATTGGTTCCAAAAGCGGAGATTGAAGGGGAAATGGGAGATTCACACGTTGGATTACAAGCACGCTTGATGTCTCAAGCACTTCGTAAACTATCCGGATCCATTAACAAATCGAAGACAATTGCAGTCTTTATTAACCAAATTCGCGAAAAAATTGGAATTATGTTTGGGAACCCCGAGACCACTCCTGGCGGGCGCGCGCTCAAATTCTATTCGACAGTACGTCTAGAGGTACGCCGTGCCGAATCACTGAAACAAGGAACAGATATAGTAGGAAACAAAACCAAAATTAAAGTAGTGAAAAACAAGGTTGCACCTCCATTCCGTACAGCTGAAGTAGATATTATGTATGGTGAAGGAATTTCTAAAGAAGGCGAAATCATTGATTTAGGCTCTGAATTAGATATCGTTCAAAAGAGTGGTTCTTGGTATTCCTATAATGATGAAAGACTTGGCCAGGGGCGTGAAAACGCAAAGTTATTCTTGAAAGAAAACCCTACTCTCCGTCAAGAAATTCATCAAAAAATCCGTGATCATTACGGTTTAGACAGTGAAAAGGTTGTAACAGAAACAGATGATGATGATGATCAATTTGAGCTAATTGATTAATCAACTTAAGCAAAGCCCGAAAATTGGGTTTTGCTTTTTTAATAAAGTGAATAATTATATATATTAATCGATAATTATTCAGAAAAAACTTATCGAACCAATGAATAAATAAGGTAATTCCTAAAAATTTGAAAAAGCCAATGGGACTAAGCCTTGACAATGAATATTCCCACCTTTACAATTAACATGTATATTTTACATTTTTGGAAATATTACAATTCGAAAAAGCCTTGGTGCTTGCTGTATGTTGAGTCTAAACAATGTACATGCCGACACTTAAAAAATTTAACACAAGTTCATAGCAAGAGGAGGTGTAACGATGGACACAATTACTATCATCTCCATTTTGCTTGGCCTATTCGTCGGTGCCGTTGTTGGCTATTTTATTCGTAAATCCATTGCTGAAGCAAAGATAGCAGGAGCAAAGAATGCTGCAGAGCAGATTCTAGAAGATGCGAAACGTGATGCTGATGCATTAAAAAAGGAAGCCCTGTTAGAGGCAAAGGATGAAATTCACAAGCTTCGAACAGAAGCTGAACGTGAGGTTCGGGAACGAAGAAATGAACTGCAAAAACAAGAAAACCGTTTACTGCAAAGAGAAGAGAATTTAGATCGAAAAGAAGAAACGCTCAATAAGCGTGAAAATCTTTTAGAAAAGAAGGATGATTCTCTAAACCAAAGACAACAGCATATTGAAGAGATGGAAAGCAAAGTGGACGAGTTGGTAAGAAGACAACAAACTGAACTCGAACGAATATCGAGCTTAACGCGCGAGGAAGCGAAAACAATCATTATTGACAAAATGGAGCAGGAACTTACCCATGACACCGCGATAATGATTAAGGAAAGCGAAAATCGTGCGAAAGAGGAAGCCGACAAGAAAGCAAAGGAAATTCTTTCGCTGGCTATCCAGCGTTGCGCTGCTGATCATGTAGCGGAAACGACTGTTTCTGTCGTCAACCTGCCAAATGATGAAATGAAAGGCCGGATCATTGGCCGTGAAGGACGAAATATCCGTACACTTGAAACGTTAACAGGAATTGATTTGATTATTGATGATACTCCAGAAGCTGTTATTCTTTCAGGCTTTGACCCTATTCGTCGTGAAACGGCCCGCTTAGCACTTGAGAAATTAGTCCAAGATGGGCGTATCCATCCGGCACGAATCGAGGAAATGGTAGAAAAATCGAGGCGCGAAGTGGATGAGTATATCCGTGAAGTGGGTGAGCAAACCACCTTTGAAGTGGGTGTACATGGACTTCATCCAGATCTGATTAAAATTCTTGGCCGCTTGAAATTCCGTACGAGCTACGGGCAAAACGTCTTAAAGCATTCAATGGAAGTGGCACAGCTTTCGGGCTTGCTTGCTGCTGAACTTGGTCAAGATGAAACGTTAGCTCGCCGTGCAGGCTTACTTCACGATATTGGGAAAGCAATTGACCATGAAGTGGAAGGAAGCCATGTGGAAATCGGGGTTGAACTTGCAACGAAATACAAGGAACACCCAGTGGTAATCAATAGTATTGCCTCACACCATGGGGATACAGAACCAACATCGATTATTGCGGTGCTTGTCGCTGCAGCAGATGCCTTATCAGCTGCAAGACCAGGTGCAAGAAGTGAGACTCTTGAGAATTATATCCGCCGACTTGAGAAGCTGGAAGAGATTTCTGAATCCTATGAAGGTGTTGAGAAATCCTTTGCGATTCAAGCTGGACGTGAAGTGCGTATTATTGTAAGACCAGATGCGGTAGATGACCTGGCAGCACATCGATTAGCACGCGATATCCGTAAGCGTATCGAAGAAGAGCTGGATTACCCTGGACATATTAAAGTGACAGTCATTCGCGAGACACGGGCTGTTGAATACGCGAAATAAAGCGGTGCGAAAGATAACTAGAGTATAATTTAAGATGTCCGCAAAGTACAGGAAGAGGTGAAAACCTCTTCTTTTTTTACGTTCTGAATACAATCACTAAAAATTATTATTTAACTACGTATAGTATTTTAAGAATCTGACAATAATCGTAATTAAGGAGATGAATACATGAAAGTTGAACCAATAAAGACAGCAAATGGAGAAAGATATGTTTTAGTTGATGACAGTGGTGAATTGGTTAGACCAGTAATGAAATACCTTAAATATCGAGATAATACAGGTTCAGCAAGAAATACATTAAGAAGACATTGTTACAATTTAAAATTGCTTTTCGAGTTCTTATCTCAAAAGAAAATTGATTTTGATCAAGATTTTAGCTCAATCACAATTGATACTATCGCAGAATTTGTAGCTTGGTTAAAAAAACCAATGGGCGAAGAACACGTAAAAGTAACTTCTATTCAATTTTCTGATGAAGAAGATGATAAGAATTATCGTTGTGCCAGAACCATTAATTTTATCATCGGAACTGTTGTTCAGTTATTCGAATACCTTGGTCGTTTTGATGAGTATGCAAATAATATGAATAAAAAGTTAACACGCGAACTTACTTTCAAAGGCAATAATTTTAAACCATTTTTACACCATCTATCTTCGAAGCATACAAAAAAATATACGACTAACATTTTAAAACAGAAAGTGCCAAAAGATACAATCAAAACATTGACAAAAGAAGAAGTTAAGATCCTATTGGATTCATGTAAAAATACACGTGACCAACTGCTTTTGTATATTCTATATGAAACCGGAATTCGTATTAGCGAAGCTTTGGCTTTACAAATTTCTGATATAGAAATAGGAAGGAAGTTATTACATGTTGTAGATCGTGGTGAATTAGAAAACAAAGCTGAGATTAAAACTATTGGAAGCGAACGTTCCATCAATATAAGCCAAGACATTATCAACCTATTTAGTAAATACCTGATTGAAATTATAGATCAAAACGATGTTGATACCGACTTTTTGTTTATCAAATTAAAAGGTCCAAACGTTTTTCAACCTATGGAATATCATACTGCCGATGGGATGTTTGAGTCATTAGAAAAGAGAACTGGGATAAAAGTCCATGCCCATATGTATAGGCACACTCACATTACTGAAATGGTTCGTTTGGGGATGAGACAAGAAGTAATTCAAAAAAGAGCAGGTCATAAGAATTTTCAAACTACTTCTAAATATGTGGGACTAACCGAAGAAGATTTGCGAGAGGAATATAATCGGATCAAAAATAAAAGTGAGGATGATCATACTGGTTAAAAATAGATCATATAAAAAACAGCAGGTTACTAAATCATACATTGAAGAAAAACAAGCGGAATTGAGAAAATATTTAGTTGATAAATCTTTTACCAAAGATTTAGTAGTATTTCAAAAACCAGTTACGTAGTAGCTTTTAAGAATATCTCGCTTTTTCTAAATATGTATTTTCCCAAGATCAAAAGTTTCGCGGAAATCCCATTAGAAAAAGGAGAACTATTATGGAGAACTTTTATAGAGACAGATCTAAAACACAAAGTATCAACTTCTAAATTGAGTGGTTTTAGACAGCTGATTAAATTTATTTCCGATTTTTATGACGATCGAGAAGAGACTGAAAAAGATGTATGGAATATCAAAAAAATCAAAGGCGCTTATTATAGTAAATCAAACACGAGGTTTCTTTTAAATTTTTCAGAAATTCCGGAGATATACCGAGACGAGGTAAAACAATTTATTAAATCTTTAGTAACAAAACTATCATTAGATAATTTAAGTTTGAAAATTTTAAATTTGAGGTTCTTCTTGCAATGGTATATTAAAAATTACCCTAAGCAAACTTCGTTTGTTGAATTAAACCGCGAAATGACAGAAAAATATATTACTTATCTGTATGGCGAAAAAAGCGATAGTGTTGCAAAAAAGTTCAATGAATATATAAATTCAATCATTGAATTTATCGATTTTTTACAAATTCGGGAACATCCGAAAGCTCCGAAAAAGGATACTAAATATTTATTTTATCGCGAAGATTTCCGCAAACGTAATGAAAAAGCTGAAGACACAATTAAGTATATCCCTGAATCAGTATTAAAGCAGTTACAAGATTTACTAAATATGAATCCTAATGATTTGTCAAACTTCATGACAGAAACTGATAAGAAAATCATTCCAATAGTAATCTTATTGATGGCGTCAGGTTTTCGAGGACAAGATATCCTTGAATTAAAGTATAATACTTGTTTGATTAAACACAATGATGCTTACTATCTTCAAGCAGATATCAATAAAACGGCTGTTAAAAATCATCGAATCCCGGTTGATGAAGAAGTGGCAAAATTAATTCTTTCAATGATTGAATATGCCAAATCGAACCTTAATAATAAAGAAAAATGGTTGTTTCCGGCTTGGACAGCAAAAAGAAGAGGGCTGCCTATCGCTTCTCACGCTTTAAGAAATACTTTAAATCGTTGGGCGGTCAACTTTAATATTAGAGATGAAAATGGACAATTATTTAAATTTGGAAATCATCAATTTCGTCACACTAAAGCTGTTGAATTAATTAACTCGGGTATGAATCTTGTACACATTCAAAAATGGATGGCTCACGCATCTCCTGAGATGACTCTAGCTTACGCAAGGATTTTAGATAATACACTGCGCGAAGAATGGTTACAAGCGAAAGAAAAGTCTGTGGTTGAAGGAAATGTTGTAAAAGTAGATCTAAAGGACGGCTCAGTAAATTATATGTCCGACGAAGATCTGCTTGAATGGGAGTATGTAAGACATAATCTTGAAGCAGCAAAAGTTCCTATGGGGTATTGTATGGCATCCAAAAGAATGCAGTGTCCATTTGTGGAAACACCATGTCTTACTTGTAGTAATTTTTGTACAACGCCAGAAATGTTACCTGAATTTGAAATAGAATTAGAACGGGTAGAAGCTTTAGTTGAAAAAACGAAAGATATGCCAATTTGGAACGAAAAGAATGTACGTTATCGCCAGAATATAGCTCATATTTTCGATACGTTAAAAGAAGGAAAAATTCATCATCAGCTCGGCAAGTCTGCTAGAGAACTTCCGAAAAGCAGTTAAGAAAGGAGAAAATATTGATGTCAAATCATCAACGTAATGTAGAAGGAATCCGCAATTTCGCAAAACAAAAAACAGGAATTGCCAGAGATAAAGTAGATAAAGCGATCAAAACCTTAATCAAGAAAAAAGAACCAATAAATTTTAATTCAGTATCAGAATTCGCTAATGTTTCTAAGACGTTCCTTTATCAACAGGAAGATATTAAAGAACGAATTCAAAAACTACGGAAGCAACAATACGAGGTTGTTTCCCCTAGAGCTATAAAACGAAATATGCGCGATGAAAGTAAAGATCGAATTATTGAAGTCCAGCGCGAAACCATTAAAGGTTTAAAAGAAGAAATAAAAGCGTTAAAAGTAAAACTTCAACTAAACTATAGCCATGAATATGAAAATCTATAGGAGTGATGTTTATTGGCAAAAGGAAAAATGTCACCAGAAGAAATTTTATCTGCTGTAAAACAGTTAATTGAAGAAGCTAAAAACTCAGGTGATAAATTAAACGGAACCGCTATTGCACGGCGTGTAGGATGTGGTCGGACAACACTTTATACAAATCAAGAAGTTCGCGAATTGTTAATACAAGAAAAAATTATTGATGATACACCGTCAGACAAAACTACACAAGAAAAACCGAAGAAAAATGATCATACTATATTGGAACGTCGCCTACAAAAAAGTGAAGAACGGGCAAATCGATTGGAGCTCCTTTTAGCCGAGTCTAAGGAATCTATCAAACAATTTGAGGAAGAAAACAGGAGACTTCGTCTGGAAAAACGACTCCTTATGGAAGGAAAGTCCATTATATGACAGCTGTTCAAATAAGAGGAATAGTGGATGAGATTTTATATGAAGATGCTGATGGTCGTGCAGTCTTTCGGTTGATGTCTAATTCAAAATATTTACGAGCACTTGGCAAAGTTGGAAAAGTCCATTTGGGTGAAACTTGGATTATAAACGGTGATTGGGAAGAACATTTTCAACATGGTCGCCAATTTAAAGTTTATTCCGGATATCCAGTACCTCCTGATACACAAAACGAACTAATTGCATTGTTTTCCGGTGATAAGTTTGAAGGTGTGGGGATTGCAACTGCTTCCCGTTTAGTAAAACATTATGGTGATAATTTGTGGGGAATCTTAGAAAAACACCCCACAACCCTTTTTACCGATGGAATTGTTACAAGAAATAAGTCTGAGCTTATCATAAAATCCTTTGTAGGATTGAAACACCAATGGAAAGTAATTCGATTTTTAGTTGAAAATAAACTTCCCTTTCGTCTTGCAGAACCTTTAGTCACACTTTATGGCAAGGGTGTTTTAGTGAAAATAAGTGAAAATCCATATCGTCTTTTATCATTTCTTGATTGGAAAAACGTAGATCAATTAGCTATAAATTTAGGTGTAAAAACCGATGATGATAATCGCCTGAAAGCTGCAATTGTTCACATTCTCCAAGTACAGCTTTCAAAGGGGAATACTGCTGTTAACCGGGATTTTTTAACGGAACAAGTGGAAAGGCTTTTAAAAGTTCCAAAAGAAACATTTGAAAGGCATTTAGAAGAGCCTTTAGTTTATTTTGTTGGAGAAAATTTTGTTCAATTGCCTGGTATCGCTAGCCAAGAGAAAATGATTGCAAAAGTGTTTAAAAGTCTTGCAACCTCTTCAATTCCTTTAGCTAACGATCAATGGGTAGAATCCTGGTTAGACAACTATGAAAATAACAATAACTTTAAATTGGATTCACTGCAAAGAGAGGCAGTAAAAAGCGTTGTTAATAATCGCATTACGGTATTAACGGGTGGACCGGGAAGTGGTAAAACTTCAGTTGTCGACGCCATACGATTAATCTTACAAGATTTAGACCAGCCTGTTATTTTGTCAGCTCCGACAGGTCGTGCAGCTAAACGCTTGCAAGAATCAACTGGACTTGAGACGAAAACATTGCATCGCTTGTTTAAATATTCAATTTGGGATTTTTCATTTAAAAATAATAATGAAATCGCAAACTTAATTGTAGATGAATGTTCAATGGTTGATTTACGGATGTGGAGTATGATTGTTAGAGGTGTCGGTGAAAATACACGATTAATTCTTGTAGGAGATCCTAATCAATTACCGCCTATTGGAGCCGGACAAGTATTTTATGACATTGTAAATAATTCTTCCATTCCTGTTGTACAATTAACAAAGATTCACCGGCAAGCATCAGATAACCCAATTCCTTATGTTTCACGAGATATTAAAGATGGAAAGTTACCTTTGTTGCCTTCTTGGAATTTTGAAACAAAGGGTGTTTTTTTAATTGAGGAAATTGATGAAGAAAAAGGATTAGATTTAACAATAAATCTCGCGGTTGAGGAATTAAAAAAGGCAAAAATCCCTATCGAAGATATTCAAATTCTATCTCCAAGGAAAAATAATAAAACAGGAACAAAATCGATTAACGAACAAATCCGTCAAAATTTAGGATTAAAAGATATATCCGAAATAATTCCATTCGCACTAGGCGATCGTGTAATTCAAACAGTTAATAATTACGACCTTGGCGAAAATGGTGTGATGAATGGGTCTGTTGGGGTAGTTGTCGATCATAACGGAAAATCAATTACAATTGATTTTGACGGTGAAGAAATTAATATTCCTCACCATGCAACAAGTGATATTGACCATGCATATAGTATATCGGTTCATAAATCGCAAGGCTCACAGTACCGTGTAGTTCTTTTACCGTTATACGGAAGCTTAAATAACTTGCTAACGCGTCAATTAGTCTATACAGCCATTACAAGAGCTACAGACCTTATAATAATCGTAGGAAGCAAAAATACGTTGACCCAGACAATAATGAATAGTTCCACCTCTAAACGAGTTACCGGATTGCCCATTTATTTAAAATAACAAAAGTGATAACTGAACGAGTTCGGTTGAAGTGTGGAAAAATGCTAAAATGGATTAGAATATAAACAGCAAAAAAAACGTTCAGAAAAAAATCTGAGCGTTTTTTACGTAATATATTTCCAACAAAATTGAACTAAAGTACCCAATTGTTAAAGCAGCCTTTGTAACTGCTATCTACTTTACTTTGATAATGTCTAACCATTTGGTAGAAGAAAGCAAATCAATCGTGTGATTTCCTTTTGTGTATAAAACGGAAGCCCCTTCTCTTTCACCTTTTTTCCAACCATTTGCTTTAAGAGCAATTTCGTAATCAAATGGTATTCCATTTACTTCAGAAGCCCTTGACCAATCATAACTTTTTGATTTGTTACTTTCTTGAACTAATTCAGCTTTTTTAGGAATTGGGAAACCGTATAAATCTTCTGACGGCTCATAAAGTGACAATGCAGTGAAATAGTAACCAATGCCAACTCCTATTAAAAGTACCATTATTGCAATTATCCATCCAACTTTTTTCTTTATTTTAATCACCTCATGATTTTAAATAACCTGTTACGTTTTCGAATATCATTTCACAACCTTCATTCACCCTTAACATCCATAACTAATGTATCAAATAATTTACCATCAATATATACCAAAAGCGCCCATCTTCCTGCCTCTGGGAAAGTAACATGTGATGGCATACTTGAATCAGCACCTTCAATCTTGCCACCTCCTATCCCATTCTTCCTCGACCAACCATCGCCTAAAACCGGAGTTATCTTTAAAGTATCTGCATTATAACCCACAATTGTTAGATCTCCTTTATTAACTCCCCAAAAATGCCATAACCATTTTTGAGTTTCGTTGGCTTTAAAATCTGGCTCTCCATTAGAATTTAAATCAGGACCGATAAATCCAATTTTATTTTTATTGCCTACCATATCATTTCTCGTACCCGTATCAAAAACAGTAACCGATTTATTAAAATCTATATTTTCGAAGTCCTTCTCCTTTACAAAACTTGGAATGTCTTTAGGCAAAGTAATTTTAAACGTATCATGAGTTTTTCGAACCTTTGATGATTCTTCAGGCGGAGTTTTAAATGTATCTTGAGTTTTTTGAACATTTGATGATTGACAACCGCTTATAACAAATAGACATAGTATAAATACTGCAAAAGTCGTTTTTATTTTCACAATGCTTCCCCCTTCTTTTTAAAAAAATAATTACTGAGTTCTACTTCCAATATTAACATAAAAAACCATCAGTCCTTATAAAACACTTCTTTTTCATTGAAAAATATAAGGCGAGGCTTTATGCCGGGAAAACTTTTTGCGGGTGGGAGTCCCCCGGGTAGACTAGCGAAGGGGTCCCCAAGGAGGGCGAAGAACTCCGTGGGGGATGCCTTTGGGGGTTTGGGGGACGCCTACCACCCTAGCAAAAAGGAAACTGGAATAAATCGAGCCATAAATTTCCGTAAAATCCCTTGTGAACAGTACAAATGAACACATTTATCTATAGATATCATTCGCACCGCTTTATTTATTGGTCATTGGCTCCGGTTAAACGATGGGAATTTGTGATACAATTTAAATAAATAAATATTTTTTAGATGGAAGGAAATCAAATGAATCTACTTTTTATCGGCGATGTTGTCGGCTCACCAGGCCGTGACATGGTGAAGGATTATCTGCCAAAATTAAAAGAAAAATATCGGCCCCATTTTACCGTTATTAATGGTGAAAATGCTGCTGGAGGCAAGGGGATTACCGAGAAAATTTACCGAGAATTTTTAGGGTATGGAGCGCAGGCTGTAACCCTTGGAAACCATTCCTGGGATAACCGCGAGATTTTTGAATTTATCAATTCGGCGAAAAATATGGTCAGACCGGCGAATTTTCCAGAAGGAACTCCTGGTAAAGGGCTGGCATTCTTTAAAGTAAATGAGCTGGAAGTGGCGGTTATTAATCTTCAGGGGCGAACATTTATGGCACCATTGGATTGCCCGTTTAGAAAAGCTGACGAATTAGTTGAAATAGCAAAAGAAAGAACGCCATTCATTTTTGTCGACTTTCATGCGGAAGTGACGAGCGAAAAGCAAGCGATGGGTTGGTATCTCGATGGGAGAGTATCTGCGGTTGTAGGAACACACACACATGTACAAACCGCCGATAGCCGGATCTTACCTGGAGGAACAGGTTATTTAACTGATGTGGGCATGACCGGTCCTTATGATGGCATTCTTGGTGTTGAAAGGGAAGCAGTATTGACCAAATTTCTTACAAGCCTCCCTGTCCGCTTTGAGGTCGCGAAATCGGGCCGTAACCAGCTAAGTGCGGTATATATGGAACTTGATAGGAAAAGTGGACAGTGCAAAAAAATGGAGCGCATATTAATCAACGACGATCATCCGTTATATAGTTAAGCGAGAACCTTCCGAGGGGAAGGTTTTTTTTGTTGGCTAATAGGAAAGTCAATCGGCGAGTTTTCTTTAGCTTTTTTTGTCCAAGCCGGAATATGTCATTTGACAATTGAATATAGTAGCAGTGGAATGTTATAACCTGATTTGTGTTCATGAACTGCTCATGCGGGATCGGGATTTTCTAAGGGGGAGCTAGGAATGGAAATATTAAAAGTTTCAGCAAAATCTAATCCTAATTCTGTAGCTGGTGCACTTGCCGGAGTTCTGCGTGAAAGAGGTGCGGCAGAAATACAGGCAATTGGTGCGGGTGCATTGAATCAAGCCGTAAAGGCAGTAGCAATTGCACGAGGATTTGTAGCACCTAGCGGAGTTGATTTAATCTGTATCCCTGCGTTTACCGATATTTTAATTGATGGGGAGGAACGAACAGCAATTAAGCTAATTGTAGAGCCGCGGTGAAAGAGATAGATTATTTATAAGTGATTACAAAGTGAAAAAATATCCTGCTTGTGAGTATTTACAAGCGGGTTTTTTCTAGTTATTTAATTATAAATATACTATTCTGATATATAAATGAAAATTATAAAAAAGTAAAATTCGATTTCGGTAAATGAGGTAAAACAGCTTTAGACCGTAAGTTCAAACCCTTAAACTGTCTTGTTTTTTTTGAAAGAAAAATAGCAGATTTTAAATAATAAAAAAATATTCATATTTTAGACAATATTTCGCTCCAAAGGGTTGCAATTTTAAGTGCATAGGTCTAGAATTGTAAGCGTTTAGTACATATCTGAGGAATCGCTTTCAGTCTTTAAAGCGTAAAAAATAGTGATTTACTCGGAAAAGTGCTACACTTAAAAAGATTCATACTACTTATTTTTTACATATCCAAAGGGGTGTAAGTCATGATCAATCAACTTTCATGGAAAGTTGGCGGACAACAAGGGGAAGGCATTGAAAGTACTGGGGAAATCTTTGCAATCGCACTGAATCGCATGGGATATTACTTGTATGGTTATCGTCACTTTTCGTCTCGAATTAAAGGCGGTCATACAAACAATAAGATCAGAGTGAGTACGACAGAGGTTCGTTCGATTTCTGATGATCTTGATATCCTTGTAGCGTTTGACCAAGAAACCATCGATGTAAATTACCAAGAGCTTCATAGCAAAGGTGTAATCCTTGCTGACTCAAAATTCAATCCAAAAAAACCTGAAGATACTGAAGCTTCGTTGTATGCGGTTCCATTCACTGAGATTGCCACGCAGCTAGGAACATCTTTAATGAAGAACATGGTAGCAATCGGGGCGACTTCTGCAGTATTAGACCTAGATATTCATGTATTTGAAGTAGTAGTCCGCGAGATTTTTGGCAAAAAAGGCGACAAAGTTGTTGCGAAAAATATGGAAGCCATCCAAGCTGGCTTTGATTATATGAAAGAGCAAATGGATGCAAATGTCCCAACAATGGTTCTTGAAAAAGCCGATGGCAAACGCCGTATGTATATGATTGGTAATGATGCCATTGCATTGGGCGCTCTTGCGGCTGGCTGCCGTTTCATGGCTGCTTATCCAATCACACCTGCTTCTGATATAATGGAGTATTTGATTAAGAAGTTACCTGCACTTGGCGGGACTGTTATTCAAACAGAAGATGAAATTGCAGCATGTACCATGACAATTGGCGCAAGCTACGGCGGTGTTCGTGCGATTACTGCTTCTTCAGGCCCTGGATTATCTTTAAAGATGGAAGCAATCGGCTTGGCTGGTATTACAGAAACTCCGCTTGTTATTGTTGATACACAACGTGGCGGTCCATCGACAGGATTACCTACAAAACAAGAACAGTCAGATTTAATGGCGATGATTTATGGTACACATGGAGAAATTCCGAAAATTGTTTTGGCTCCAAGTACTGTCCAAGAAGCTTTCTATGATACAGCTGAAGCGTTCAACCTAGCTGAAGAATATCAATGTCCAGTTATTGTATTGTCGGACCTTCAATTATCACTAGGAAAACAAACAGTAGAGCCGCTTGATGCTTCTAAAGTGGAAATTAGACGCGGTAAGCTCGTAACTGAAGAGCTTCCAGAGATTGAAAACAAAGGTTACTTCAAGCGGTATGAAGTGACGGAAGATGGTGTTTCACCACGTACGATTCCAGGGATGAAAAATGGGATCCACCATGTTACTGGCGTTGAGCATGCTGAAACGGGTAAACCATCTGAATCGGCACCAAATCGGATTGCCCAAATGGATAAACGTTTCCGTAAAGTTGAAAATATTCGTTTTAATACACCTGTATATAAGAATGCACCACACGAGGAAGCCGATTTGTTAATCGTTGGTTTTAACTCTACTCGTGGAGCGATTGAAGAAGCAATGACTCGCTTAGAAAAAGACGGCTTGAAAGTAAATCATGCACAAATTCGCTTAATTCATCCTTTCCCAGCTGACGAGGTTCTTCCGCTTGTGCGTTCAGCGAAAAAAGTAATTGTTGTGGAAAACAATGCGACTGGTCAATTGGCTAATATTATGAAAATGAATGTTGGACATGCTGAAAAAATCACTAAATACCTTAAATATGATGGAAATCCGTTTCTTCCACACGAAGTTCATTCAAAATGTAAGGAGTTGTTCTAAATGGCCACTTTTAAAGACTTTCGAAATGATGTGAAACCGAACTGGTGCCCTGGCTGTGGCGACTTCTCCGTACAAGCGGCAATGCAGCGTGCGGCAGCAAATGTTGGTTTAGTACCGGAAAATTTAGCAGTAGTTTCAGGGATTGGCTGTTCAGGCCGTATCTCAGGTTATATTAATTCATACGGCTTCCATGGAATTCATGGCCGCTCACTTCCGATTGCACAGGGTGTTAAAATGGCTAATCGTGATTTAACGGTTATTGCTTCTGGCGGTGACGGTGATGGTTATGCAATTGGGATGGGACATACGATTCATGCTATTCGTCGTAATATTGATATTACTTACATTGTCATGGATAACCAAATTTATGGGTTAACAAAGGGACAAACATCTCCACGTTCGGCAGTAGGATTTAAAACAAAATCAACGCCGATGGGATCAATCGAACAATCGATTTCCCCGATGGAGATGGCTTTAACAGTAGGAGCAACCTTTGTTGCACAAAGTTTCTCTACCGACTTAAAAGACCTAACAGCATTAATTGAAGCAGGTATCAACCACAAAGGTTTCGCTTTAATCAATGTGTTCAGTCCATGTGTAACCTATAATAAGGTCAACACTTATGATTGGTTTAAGGAAAATCTAACGAAGCTTAGTGATGTGGAAGGATATGACGCATCAAACCGTGAAATGGCGATGCAGACCTTAATGAAGCATAACGGCTTAGTTACTGGACTTATTTACCAAAATACTGAGCGTCCATCTTATCAAGAATTATTGACTGGATACTCCGAAGAACCGTTGGTAGATTCAGACTTAAACCTTGACCAAGCACACTTCGATAAATTAGTTGCTGAATTTATGTAATCATGAAAAGCTAAACATCCCGGGGAGTCAATTCCCCGGGATTTTCTATTGTTTTCACCCGCTGAAACCTTTATACTATTATAATGTGCAGATAGGGCACATACTCCTTTATTTTTTATAGTAAAGGTAATAAATTACATTATTTATTTTAATAGACGCAAAAGTTAATTTGGTTGAAAGGAGATTTATCCCAATGAATGAAAAACAACGTTTAGATAGCAAACAAGTTGAAGCTGCCAATTCTTCGGACAAAAAATCCGCCAAGGATTACAGCAAATACTTTGAGCAGGTTATTACAGCACCTTCTTTAATAGAAGCAAAAAAACGTGGAAAAGAAGAAGTAAAATATCATAATGATTTTGCGATTCCTGAAGAATTCCGCGGCATGGGTGAGGGCCGGAAGTTTTATATTCGGACGTATGGTTGTCAAATGAATGAACATGATACAGAGGTTATGGCAGGGATCTTTTTGGCATTAGGGTATGAACCTACCGATACCGTGGTGGATGCTAACGTTATTCTATTAAATACATGTGCCATCCGTGAGAATGCAGAAAACAAAGTGTTCGGTGAACTGGGCCATTTAAAATCCTTGAAATTGGAGAGACCTGACCTGCTTATTGGTGTTTGCGGCTGTATGTCTCAAGAGGAATCTGTTGTAAATAAAATCTTGAAAACCTATCATCAGGTTGACATGATTTTTGGTACTCACAATATTCACCGCTTACCAAACATTTTACAAGAAGCATATATGTCGAAAGAAATGGTTGTCGAAGTATGGTCAAAGGAAGGCGATGTTATTGAAAACCTTCCAAAAGTCCGCCGTGGTAAGATTAAGGCCTGGGTTAATATTATGTATGGCTGTGATAAATTCTGTACGTACTGTATCGTCCCATTCACGCGTGGGAAGGAGCGAAGCCGTCGTCCTGAAGAAATTATCCAAGAGGTCCGTCAATTAGCAGCACAAGGCTACCAGGAAGTCACTCTCCTTGGTCAAAATGTTAATGCCTATGGTAAAGACCTAGAAATTGAAAACTACGGTCTTGGTGAGTTGATGGATGATTTACGTAAAATCGATATCCCGCGGATTCGGTTCACCACCAGTCATCCCCGTGACTTTGATGACCGTCTGATTGAAGTACTTGCCAAAGGCGGTAACTTAATGGATCATATCCATTTACCTGTTCAATCGGGTTCAACTGACGTATTAAAAATTATGGCTCGTAAATATACAAGAGAACAATATTTAGAGCTTGTGAGAAAAATTAAAGCAGCGATTCCGAATGTCGCCTTAACAACTGATATTATCGTTGGCTACCCGAACGAGACGGACGAACAGTTTGAAGAAACGATGTCCCTCTATCGTGAGGTTGGTTATGAATTGGCGTATACTTTCATTTACTCGCCGCGGGAAGGTACTCCAGCAGCAAAAATGGAAGATAATGTCCCAATGGAAGTGAAGAAAGCACGCTTGCAGCGTTTAAACGCGCTTGTGAATGAACTTTCTTTAGAGGCAATGAAAAAACATGAAGGCCAAATCCTTGACGTCCTTGTTGAAGGGGAAAGCAAGAACAACCCTGAAGTCCTTGCCGGGTACACAACTAGAAGCAAGCTGGTAAACTTTGCTGCTCCAAAGTCAGCAATTGGAAAAATTGTCAAAGTGAAAATTACCCAAGCAAAAACATGGTCATTAAACGGAGAAATGGTCGAAGAATTACAACCAGCAGAGGTGAAATAAAGTGGCGAAGTATACAAAAGACGATATCGTCGCTCGTGCTGCGGATTTAGCACGGATGATTGCAGAAACTGAGGAAGTGGACTTCTTCAAACGGGCAGAAGCTCATATTCATGATAATCAAAAGGTGAAGACTTTAATTGCAGATATTAAAGGATTGCAAAAACAAGCGGTAAATTTACAGCATTACGGAAAACCGGAAGCATTAAAAAAGGTAGAAGACAAAATTGCGACCATTGAGCAGGAGTTAGATGAAATACCTGTTGTTCAGGATTTCAAGCAATCTCAATTAGAAGTAAATGAGCTGCTGCAGCTGATTGCTTCAACCATTTCTAATACGGTTACCGATGAAATTATTGTTTCAACAGGCGGAGGCGTATTAATGGGTGAAACAGGTTCTAGCATGAAGAATGGCGGCGGGGCATGCGATGGCCACGACGCTTGCGATCACGAACATTAAAATGTTGAGCCGGGCTTTTAACAAAGCCTGGCTTTTTCTATATAAAATTTTCCTTTCTACGCAATCCCCTAAAGAGTACCTCTAATCATGGTTCCCCCAGTTTTAAGTACAGGCAAACAAGGCACACACCATTAAATCCCGCATAAAATGAACTATGACTAAACATTTAACCAGTATTCACAAAAATATATTTCACACTAGTCTACAAATTAGCATAGGATGAAATGAAACTGAATGAGGAGGGTTCGCGCGAAATGGGAGAATATAGAGAGATATTAGCAAAGGCGGTAGTAGCGAAGGGACAAAAATTCACCCAGTCCAATCATACGATAAGCCCGGCACATAGTCCAACAAGTATTCTTGGCTGTTGGATCATCAACCATAAATATAACGCGAAAAAAGTCGGCAAGACTGTAGAGATACATGGCTCGTATGACATCAACGTTTGGTACTCATTTAATGATAATACCAAAACAGAAGTGGTAACTGAACGTGTTCAATATACAGATGTCATTAAGTTAAAGTATCGTGATCCTGACTGTATCGATGACAATGAAATTGTTGCCCGGGTTCTGCAGCAGCCAAATTGTTGCGAAGCAGTCATCTCCCCAAATGGCAATCGAATCATCGTCCATGTCGAAAGAGAATTCCTTGTTGAAGTAATCGGTGAGACAAAGATTTGTGTTCGGGTCAATCCTGAAGGATGCAAAGACGATGACGATGAGTGGGGAATGGACGTAGACGACGAAGAATTCGAAGAACTAAATCCCGATTTCTTAGTCGGCTCAGAGGAGGAATAACATGAACTAGGAGGTTTTTACTTCCTAGTTTTTTTCTTTTATGCGGTGCATTTTTTTATGCAAAACAAGCATCTTAACTTTAGGAGGTGTTTAAATAATGGAGCCTAGACAGCCTGGAAGTAATAAGATGCCTGATTTTGACAAATTAAACGATCGAATGATTGCGGACAGTTCAACTTCCCCAATGTTAGTAATTAAAACGAATCTTGACCCAAAAGATATTGTAGAAAATAACCCGTACTATCATGATAAGGAACCGAAAGATCCAAAAGAGTTTAAAGCGTATTTTGAAGAGTAATAAGCCAGGATATCATTCTGAGGGCACTGAAAAATTCCATTTAATTTAAGGTTGTGTGTCTAAACTGGCTGTTGATTTCCGCTCCAGGCGGCTTCGCTTTCCGCGGGCGTGCCGGTGAGCCTCCTCGGCGCTAGCGCCTGCGGGGTCTCACCAGCCCCGTACTCCCGCAGGAGTCTTCGCCGCCTTCCGCTCCAATCAACAGAGTTCTTTTAATCAGATAGAAACCTCATGAATAAAAAGACGCCTCAAAATTCACAAGATTTTCAGTGCCCTCGATTATTATTCTTCCTGGCTTTTTTTCCACTCAGGCCGCAATAAAGACAATACATGGGTATCATGAAATTGTTCATTTTGCTGGATATAACTGCGAAGTAAACCTTCATTTGTAAACCCCAGCTTCATAAGTAAATGGATGGAGGCTTGATTTTCCGGGTAAACCACGGCGCCGATTCGAAACAATTCCAATTGCTGAAAGCTAAAGCGGAGCACTTCTTTAATTGCCTCTGAAGCATACCCCTTTCTCCAATAAGATGGGTGGAGTTCATAGCCAATCTCAGCGCGTTTATTTTTTAACTGCAAGCCATTGAGACCAACAGTTCCAATGATTCTTTGATTTTCTTTTAGCTTGATTCCCCAGCGTATCCCTCGTTTATCAAGGAAGTTCTTGTGAAACATGTCAATTAATCTGGAAGCCTCAACCTGTAATGTGAATCGATCGGTACCATAAAACCGCGTCACCTCTTCTAAAGAGAAAATCTCGTAAAGGCTATTAGCATGTTGATCTGTTAATTCAATTAATTTAAGTCTTTTTGTCTCTAAAACAGGAAAATTCACGGTATCAGCTCTCTTTGAAAGATAATGTTTGTTATTAACTTAAATTTCCTCATAGAATGGAATCTAAGTCAATAGCAAATTATTATTTAGGGAATGAATTATTTTTACTCTCACCACGTAAAAAAACCATCGGTCCTTGCAGGATTGATGGTTTTTTTTAATCTTTTTAAAGCCATGATAGTACAAACGTTTTAGCTATTTCTATTAAGTTTTAAATGTTTCGATAAATCGTACAGCACTTTTTGATAGATTTCGGTCTTTAAGCCAGATCACTGCTGATTCTGATTGTATTGAACTGTCTTCAATAGCGATGATTTTTAAACCTATTGTTGGGAATGAGAGCAGAGTTGATTTTGGAAGCAATGTAGCACCTACTCCCGCCCTGACAAGAGACAATAGCATTGCTGCATCAGCGCATTGACAAACAATGGTTGGTTCAAGTTCTTGTTTTTTGAATTCATCCATTACCAGTTCATACAAGCCCACCCCGCTAATTCGATGCAATAACATTAATGGCATATCTGCTATTTCTCTTAATTTAACAGGTTTTTGACTAATCCAATTTTCTGGTATTACCAAAACAAATCGGTCATTAGGGAGTGGCAATGATGAAAAGTCATTCAGATTTAAGGGAAGTCGGACAATCGCAAGCTCGATATCCCAGTTTCTTATCGCTGTAGCTAGACGAAAGGAATCACCTTCGTGCAAACGGAATGTGACCATTGGGTAATGTTCACGGAAAAAGCTGAGTCTCTCCGGTATGTAAGAAAAGCAGGTTTTTACAGAACCAATGGACAAAAGTCCCTTTAACCCTTCCCCGACTTCCTTAACCTCAGTAACGGTTTCGTCAAATCTTCGTAAAAGCTCTTGTGCTCTTGTATATAAGACTTTTCCCGCTTCTGTTAATTCCATATTTCTTCCGTTTCTGTCCATTAAAGGAACACCGAGCTCTTCTTCAAGCAATTTAAGCTGCTGGCTTAATGGTGGTTGTGCCATATGGAGTTTTTTTGCTGCCCGTGTAACTTGACCCTCCTCAGCAATAACCGAAAAATACCTAAGCTGTTTTACATCCAAATAAGTATTCCTCCTTAACCAGGTATATTTTTTTCGTATCGAAAACCAATTTTATAAGTATTTTTCATATATCATATCACATGTTAAATTAATGTTGTAAGTAAATTCAGATAATTCTATATTTAAACGGTTTCATTTAGTTAATTGGCAGTACATAAAATAGGGAAATTGAAAGGAGAAATGGACATGCCGGCTAAAACAGGAAAGCAATATATTGAAAGAGTGGATCAAGCACAAGCAAACGTGTGGATTAATGGGGAACAAGTCAAAGGGAAGATATCTGAGCATCCTGCATTTAAGGGGGTTATGAAATCCCAAGCCGAGTTGTACGATATGCAGCATGACCCAGCAAAAAAAGACTATATGACCTATGTATCGCCAACATCCAGGGAACGTGTAGGGACTTCATATATTCAGCCAAGAACGAAAGAAGATCTAGAAATGCGCCGTAAAATGATGCAGGAATGGGCGAAATTTAATGGCGGTATGATGGGGCGCTCTCCTGATTATATTAATGTCGGTATTATGGCGTATGGAAATGCATCGGAAATGTTCGGAAAACAGGATCCATTTTATGCGAAAAATATGCAAGAATACTATGAATACTGCCGGGAAAACGATCTTTCTTTAACCCATACGTTAATTCAGCCGGCAGTAAACCGGGCAGTCAATTCAGCTCAACTACCAGATCCATATATCGCGGCTCGAATTGTTGAAAAGACTTCTGAAGGCGTTGTCATTCGCGGAGCACGCCTCTTAGCAACACAAGGTGGAATTACGGATGAAATCATGGTATTTCCTTCTACACTTTTAAAGCAAGCAGAAGAGGAAAACCCTTACGCGTATGCCTTTTCCATTCCAAACAATACGCCAGGATTAAAATTTATTTGCCGAGAGTCATTTGATTATGGAAAATCGAACTTTGATCATCCACTAGGATCTCGCTTTGAGGAAATGGATACAATTGTTGTTTTTGATGATGTAGTCGTGCCATGGAATCGCATATTTGCGCTTGGCGATGTTGGTGTGTGCAACCAAGCTTATAACGAAAGTAATGCAGTTGTTCATATGACCCATCAGGTTGTATCAAAAAACATCATAAAATCTGAATTTGTCCTAGGAATTCTTCAGTTAATGGTAGAAACAATCAATATTGGACAATTCCAACACGTACAAGAAAAAATGTCCGAAGTGGTTATCGCGTTAGAGACAATGAGGGCGTATGTGACAGCTGCAGAGGCCAATGCAAAAATT
This sequence comes from Neobacillus sp. NPDC093127, assembly GCF_044754175.1. Taxonomy (NCBI): domain Bacteria; kingdom Bacillati; phylum Bacillota; class Bacilli; order Caryophanales; family Bacillaceae; genus Neobacillus; species Neobacillus sp. NPDC093127. The sequence continues at coordinate 338,128 of NZ_JBIVOP010000001.1, read as the reverse complement.
GATAAATGGGGAATCATGACACCTGACTTTACGCCGTTAAATATTGCTAGACACTATTTCCCGAAAATTTATCCAAGGTTCAGCGAAATCATGCAATTATTAGGGGCCAGCGGCTTAATGGCAATCCCTAACGAGGCAGACTTTAATTCAGAAATTCGTCCTGATTTAGATAAATATTTACAAGCGGCCAACGGGGATGCCTATAACCGTGTCAAACTTTACCGCTTGGCTTGGGATGTTTGCATGAGTGCATTTGGCTCAAGACAAACACTTTATGAGCGCTACTTCTTCGGTGACCCAATCAGAATGGCCAGCAATTTATACAACGGCTATGATAAACAAAAACATGTAGACCATGTTAAAGAATTTTTAAACCGTTCCGAACAGTTAATAAATAAGGGAGTAACCCTTTAAATGGAGGCTGCCTTCAAAATGGATGATCGTACATTTAGAAACGCCATGGGTAAATTTGCAACTGGCGTAACTGTAATTACAACAGAATTAGACGGCGAAGTACACGGTATGACCGCCAATGCGTTTATGTCTGTCTCTCTTAATCCGAGATTGGTCCTAATCTCAATCGGGGAAAGGGCTAAGATGCTTAATAAAATCAAAGAATCCGGAACATTTGCTGTAAATATTTTATCAGAGGAACAAAGAGAGGTTTCCATGCTGTTTGCTGGACAAATTCAGGAAAAACGGGAAATCGAATTTGATCGTTTGGCAGAGCTGCCAGTCATCAAAGACTCGTTAGCCAATATTTGCTGTAAGGTCTATAGGCAACATGTAGAAGGGGATCACACATTATTTATCGGAGAAGTAACGGATATTGTTCTTCGTGATGGTGCTCCATTAGCGTTTTATGAAGGAAAATATCGTGAAATTGTAGGGTGATTTAACATTTTCTGGGGGAGGTGTTAGGATGGAAACAATTTATATTCAGCATCCCATTTCTGATTCGGTAAAAAGGAGGATGGAATCGTGTGTGATTGCGCTTGGTTTTTTTGACGGTGTTCATAAAGGACATCAAGGTATAATGCAGACAGCCAAAGAAATTGCAAAACGGAAACAGCTGACCTTTGCGGTTATGACATTTTATCCACATCCACGTGATGTCGTCAATCCAAATCAAGCACCGATGAAATATTTAACTCCATTGCCGATCAAAGAAGAGCGCTTCGAACAAATGGGTGTTGAAAAGTTGTTTGTTGTCAAATTCGATTCTCACTTTGCATCTCTTTCCCCTGAAGATTTTGTCAATCAATATATTATCGGGCTTCAAGGTAAACATGTTGTTGCTGGGTTTGATTATCATTATGGACATAAAGGCAAAGGAAATATGGAGATATTGGCGGGAGAGGGAATGGGGAAGTTTACGGTAACAACTGTAAAAAAAATTGAGCATTCTCAAAAGAAAATTAGTTCTAGCGTCATCCGCCAATTACTTTCTAACGGAAAGGTCAACGCTATTCCTGCTTATCTTGGTGATTTTTTTGAGGTAAGAGGTGAAGTAATACAAACCTCTCTTTATTATAAAAATAACCAGTTCTTGAAAATAGCAATTGATCAAGACTTTATGACTCCGAAATCGGGCGTCTATAAGGTTCTTATTGAAATAGAAAATAAAATCTATCAGGGAGTTTGTCATCAAATTACCTTAAAAGATAACCAACGCTCACTCTTAGTGCATTTACCAAATTGTTTCATCGATACCAGCCATAAACAAGTGAAAGTAAAGTGGCAGCAGTATATTTTTGGAAAACAAAAAGAAGTGTATGATATGAGTCAGTATTTTATATGTGATGAACTTGTCATTTAGTTAACCTTCAAGGGAAAGTAGGTGGAGGACATTTACTCTGGTCAATTACTTCCGATTGAATCGATAAAAAAATTTGAAAATATTTGACCAACTAATGTAAGGGAGCCACTTTTGATGGCTTCCTTTTATTTTAGAGCCTATAAATTTCAGTAACAGATATGATAATGATATGGAAAGTAAATAAAAATCATATACAATTTTTCATCAAGATGGGTTGAAATCATATATGATTTGATATATGATTTAAATAAAGAAAGTGAATAATTAGAAAATAAATAAAATTTAAAAAAGGCAGGGATAGCAAAATGTATGAAGATGTAAAAAGACGTTTAAGAGGCTCAATTGCACCAGTAATTACACCGTTTAATGAAGATGAATCAATTGATTTTGCAACGATGAGTAATCTTATTAATTGGCAGATTGAGAGCGGCACCCATGCGATCTCAGTAACCGGTACTTCTGGAGAACCTAGTTCCTTAACCGTGAAAGAACGCGAATTAGTGATGGAAAATGCTATTAAAGCGATTAATGGAAGGGTTCCTTTCGCGCCGGGAACCGGCTCGGTTAATCATCAGGAAGCCCTTCATTTAACGAAGGCAGCACAAGAAATGGGTGCAGATGCTGCCATGGTCATTGTGCCTTACTACAACAAGCCATCACAGCATGCCCTTTATAAACATTATAAAGCAATTGCAGATGCGGTCGATATTCCGATTATTGTTTATAATATTCCAGGTCGAACTGGGGTCAATCTTGAAGTGAAAACACTAGCAAGATTAGTAGAGGATTGCCCGAATATTATTGGTGCGAAGGAATCGAATAAAGACTTTGAACATGTAAATCGCGTTTTACTGAATTGCGGAAGAGATTTCCTATTATTCTCAGGAATTGAACTGCTTTGCTACCCAATGCTTACAATCGGTGGCAGCGGTTCAATCAGTGCTACCGCTAATGTGGCACCAGGACCAGTTGCCGAAATGCACAATGCGTGGGATGCTGGAAACGTTGAAAGAGCATTGGAGCTCCATTATGAATTAATGCCTTTAAATGATGTTTTATTCAAAGATACAAATCCTGCTCCAGTGAAGGCTGCGATGGGCATGATGGGGAAAATTAAACCAGTCCTGCGCCTGCCGATGGATCTGCCAACTCAAGCGCTCCAAGATGAAATTCGTGAGGTCTTAAAACAATATGTAAAACTACCTGATAGTTTACCGTTAAGATAATAGTTTAAAAACAGGTCAGCTAAACCTCCCTAGACTAATAGAGAGGTTTAGCTAGGCACTCGAAAAAGGAAGTGAAAACGATGCAAACAAAGGCAGCAGATCAAAAAGGTCAAGCAGTTCACAAGCGGGTCGAAGATGTCTTGCTATACATTAATGGTAAGTTTGTGGATGCCGAGAACAGAATCACCTTTGAAAATATAAATCCATTTACAAATCAAGTGAATAATCTCGTTGCAGAAGGTCGCAGAGATGACATGGATAAGGCCGTTGCAGCTGCGAATAAGGCTTTCAAACAGGGTCCATGGGGCACGATGAAAGTGGCCCAGCGGATGAAGTATATTAATCGTATTGCTGACTTAATTGATGAAGAAGTAGAAGAAATCGCCATCTTAGAATCATTGGATACCGGTCTTCCCATTAGTCAAACAAGAAATATGGTTGCTCGTGCAGCGGAAAATTTCCGTTTTTATGCGAAAATGGTTGAAATAAAATTACATGGTGAATCCTATCCAGTCGATGGTGAGTTTATTAACTATACTCTATATAAACCATTAGGGGTGGTTGGACTGATCACTCCATGGAATGCCCCATTTATGCTTGAAACCTGGAAGGTAGCGCCCGCATTAGCTACTGGAAATACAGTTATCTTAAAACCAGGGGAATTATCTCCATTAACCGCAAATAAATTGGCCGAGATTATTGATAAAGCTGGGTTGCCAAATGGTGTTTTCAACGTTGTTCATGGCTTGGGTGAAACGGCAGGAGCAAGACTTGTGGAGCACCCTGACGTTCGAGCGATTTCTTTCACAGGAGAAACGACAACGGGATCGACCATCATAAAAAACTCAGCAGATTCATTAAAGAAAACTTCAATGGAGCTTGGAGGCAAGTCACCGCTAATTGTCTTTGATGATGCAGATTTACACCGTGCACTTGATGCTGCTATTTGGGGAATCTTCTCCTTTAATGGCGAACGCTGTACATCGAACGCTCGTGTTTTTGTTCATAAAAACATTAAAGACCAATTTGTTAGTGCGCTTAAAGAACGAGTGGCCAATATTAAAATTGGCGATCCGATGGACACTTCAACTGAACTTGGCCCATTAATCGGCAAGGAACACTTTGACAAAGTGAAAGGGTATATTGAACTTGCCAAAGAAGAGGGCTGTGAAGTGGTTCAGGGAGTAGTTCCTGAAGAGGTGAAGGCAGGAAACTTTGTTCCGCCAACTCTTCTTTTAAATGCCAGAAACGATATGAAAGTGTGTCAGGAAGAAATTTTCGGTCCTGTCATGGCCGTCATTGAGTTTGAAACAGAAGATGAAGTCATTGCAGCGGCAAATGATGTGAAATATGGGCTGGCAGGATTCGTCTGGACAAATGATATGAAACGCGGTCACCGGGTCGCACATGCAGTGGAGGCAGGAATGTTATGGATTAATGCTCAGAATGTTAGGGATCTTCGTATTCCATTTGGGGGAACGAAAGCGAGCGGTATTGGAAGGGAAGGCGGCCATTATGCAATATTTGAATTTTACACTGAACCGAAAGTGATTCATGTTGCGATTGGCGAACATCATATCCCGCAGTTTGGAAAAGTAAATAAATAATTCCTGCCTGTGTGTTTGGGATTATCATTCTAGTAAAGTTGGAGGTCACCCAATGGACTTTAATATTATTCGAATTGCCAGAACCATCATTAACGTTAAAGATTTAAACCGGTCTCGGGAGTTTTATGTAAACGCTTTAGGTTTTATTGAAACAGAAAGTGACGATGAACATATTTATCTGCGCGGGCTTGAGGAGCATACTCACCACAGTTTAGTTCTAAAGAAATCAGATAAACCTGGGGTCCATGCCCTCGGATATAAAGTAGCAAAAGAAGAGGATTTAGATAAACTAGCAGCCTTTTTTGAGTCAAAAGGTTTGAAAACAAAATGGTTAGAGGAGGGCAGCCAACACGCAGTTGGCAGGGCCTTACATGTGCAAGATGTGTCCGGAATGCCGTTAGAGTTTTTCTGCAAAATGGACGGCGCGGAACGGATGCTGCAGCGATACGATCAATATCGTGGTGCAAGAATTCAACGGATTGACCATGTAAACTGTTCTGTTCCTGATGTAGAGAAAGCGTATGATTTCTTCATCAATGAATTAGGTTTTGCTTGCTCGGAATATACAGCGACAGGGGATGATAGAATTTGGGCTGCATGGCTGCATCGTAAACAAGGTGTTCATGACCAAGCCTTTATGAATGGTGTGGGGCCTCGTCTCCATCATATTGGCTTTTGGCTTCCGGATCCATTAGCGCTTATCCACTGTTGTGACGTTCTGGCTTCACTGGGATATGGAGACAATATTGAAAGAGGTCCAGGGCGCCACGGACTTTCAAATGCTTTCTTTCTGTATTTAAGGGATCCAGACGGATATCGAATTGAGCTTTACAATGGAGACTATTTAACAAGTGATCCAGATTTTAAACCTATTAAATGGGATTTGGATGATCCAAGACGTCAAACCTTCTGGGGACATAAAGCTCCAGATAGCTGGTTTAATGAAACATCCCCATTTTTAGATATTGAAACAGGGGAGCAGATTGAGGTTACGGAAGCAAAATTAGCAAAAGTGAAGCCTGAATTTGTTTTATAGCCTGAAAGATGAGGAGTATGGAGATTATGAAGAAGTTTTCTACATAACCTGCTCCTCCTTTTTATTCTAGGATGATAATAGAATTAGATTTTTAAAAAGGGAGTGAGGATGGCAATGACCAATAGAAAAAAAGCCTTATTTATCAATGGTGAATGGGTAGAGGCTCAAGTTTACAGCAAGCTTTTCTCTCCTTACTCAGAAGAAGTGATTGGAGAAATTCCTTCTGCTACACCTGAAGAGGTAAATAAAGCGATTGAAGCGGCCTCCAGTGCAAGAGAAGTTATGGCGAAGATGCCCGCTCATCAGCGTGCAGCAATACTTGAAAGATTAGTAGACTTAATGGAAAAGCGCTCAGATGAAGCGGCAAGGATTATTGCCCTGGAAGCAGCAAAGCCGATTTCTACGGCAAAGGATGAAGTTGCCCGAACGATACAGACTTATAAATTTGCGGCTGAGGAAGCAAAGAGGATCCATGGAGAAACCCTTCCGATAGATGCTGCCCCCGGTGGAGAAAATCGAGTAGCCTACACTGTTCGCGAACCACTTGGGGTAATAGGTGCTATCACTCCTTTTAATTTTCCAATGAATTTAGTGGCCCATAAGGTGGGACCTGCCATCGCTGCAGGAAATACGATTGTCTTAAAGCCGGCATCGCAAACACCGCTGTCTTCATATTTTTTAGCAGAGCTGCTCCAAGAAGCGGGATTGCCAGCGGGTGCCCTTAATGTGATTACTGGGAGTGGGACAGTAGTAGGGGATAAATTAGTTTCGGATAATCGAATTAAGGCAATCACCTTTACGGGAAGTCCTGCCGTGGGAATCGGCATACGGAATAAAGCGGGTTTAAAACGAGTCACCCTCGAACTTGGCTCAAACGCGGCGTTAATTGTTGATAAAGGGGTGGATATCGATAAAATTATCTCCCGCTGTGTAAAGGGAGCTTTTTCATTTCAAGGGCAAGTTTGTATTTCCTTACAGCGTGTCTACGTTCACGATAGTTTATATGAAAGCTTTGTAGAGAAATTTGTTGAAGCAACCAAAAACCTGCAAATAGGTGATCCGTTAGATCCAAAAACAGATGTGTCAGCACTAATTTCCAAAGATGATGTAGAGCGGTCGCTTGACTGGATTGAAGAAGCCAAAGCCCGCGGAGCTGAGGTAGCCTTTGGCGGAACAGCCGAGGGAAATATCCTTGTTCCTACCGTTTTATTACATGCAGATGCAAACTTAAAGGTTTCCTGCCAAGAAGTATTTGCCCCAATTGTCCTAATAAATAAAGTTCACACTGTAGAGGAGGCCTTTGATCTTGTTAATGACTCCCGCTACGGACTCCAGGCAGGGATTTATACAGAAAATGTACATACTGCCTTGCTTGCAGCTGAGAAATTGCATGTCGGCGGGGTAATGATTAATGACATTCCGACTTTCCGGGTTGACAATATGCCGTATGGCGGTGTGAAAGAGAGCGGTACTGGCAGGGAAGGGATTAAATACGCCGTTGAGGAAATGACAGAACTTAAATTAGTTGTTTTTAACCGAAATTAGCAAATTATTTAAGCGGTAGGGGAGTGATGATGTTGACCAAAGCAACAATTAAATTTTCCGGGAAGTTACAGGAAGAGGAAGTTACGATAGATGTGGTAAATGGAAAACTTGTGCATAACGGTAAATCATGCAAGCTAGAAAAGCTAAAATTAAGTGCCCCTGTATCAGGGACTATTTACGGTACACTTTTGAATTATAAGGGGACACTTTCCGCCTTAGAAAATGCCATCCACGAACCTCCTTACAATCAGCCGCCAAAGGCCCCGGTTCTTTACATTAAACCGGTCAATACTTTAAATGGTTATAACATGCCAATTCCATTGCCTTTAGATATTGAGGAATTAGAGGTTGGAGCAGCACTAGGTGTAGTAATTGGCAATAAGGCGACACGAGTTAGTGAGGAACGGGCACTGGAATATGTTGCAGGCTATACCGTTGTTAATGATGTGAGCGTACCCCACAGCAGTGTGTACCGCCCGGCAATAAGCCAGAAAGCCAGGGATGGATTTTGTCCGGTTGGCCCGTGGGTGATTGAACGGAATGCTATAACCGACCCAAACTCATTAACGATAAGGGTATACATTAATGGTGAACTTAGGCAGGAAAATACTACGGCTAACTTAATCCGTCCTGTTCAAAAGCTGATTGCCGAAATTTCGGATTTTATGACTTTGGAAGCTGGCGATATACTGCTAATAGGGGTTCCAGAAGGGGCACCATTGGTTAAGAGAGACGATCACATCCGAATTGAAATTTCTGGTGTGGGCAGCCTGGAAAATAGGGTCGTTTGCGAACAGGCACTTATTGCTGGAGGTGTAAAATAATGAAACGAGCAAGAGTAGCGTATGCCGGGGCAATTCATGCGGCAGTGGCAGCGGGTAATCAGCTTAAGCTTGATGATGGCCGCATCGTGGATGAAACTGAGGTAATCTGGCTGCCTCCCGTTAAGCCGCAAACCGTCTTTGCACTGGGTTTAAACTACGCTGATCACGCGGAAGAATTGGCATTTAAGGCACCAACAGAGCCGCTTGTTTTCTTAAAAGGGCCAAATACGTTCGTTGGACACCGAGCGCAGACACGCCGGCCTGCTGACGCTGCCTTTATGCACTATGAGTGTGAGCTCGCTGTTGTGATGGGCCGTCAAGCACGTAAAGTAACACGTGAAGATGCTTACGATTATGTTGCGGGATATACGGTGGCGAATGACTATGCCATCCGTGATTATTTGGAAAACTATTATCGGCCAAATTTAAGGGTCAAGAACCGTGATACCTGTACACCGATTGGACCGTGGTTCGTAGATAAAGAGGACGTTGCCGATCCAATGAATCTAACTTTAAGAACTTTTGTTAACGGGAAATTGACACAGCAAGGTTCAACAAAGGATATGATTTTTGATATTTCATCATTAATTGAGTACCTAAGCAGCTTTATGACACTGAATAAGGGTGACATTATCTTAACAGGTACCCCTAAAGGGTCAGTTGATACGGCTGTGGGGGATGAAGTGGTTACTGAAATTGAGGGTATTGGCAGGTTAGTCAATACAATTGTTGGGGATGAAACATTTAATATCGCTGAATCTAAACAGCAGGCAGAAAATTCAATTTAATCTCCTATTAAATAATGGTATTGCCACTTTACCAAATCGTCCAGCGGGAAGTTTTAAAGACATTCTCGCTTTTTTTCTATTAACCTATAAAGGAGTAGAATTATGCCTCATATTCTAGTTGAATATACAGACAATATTAAAACAGAAGCCAATATTCCCAGCCTTTTGAAAAAATTAAATATGGTGCTAGTCTCAAGAAGCGATATATTTCCGACAGGAGGGATTCGTTCACGCGCCTACCTGCTTCATGATTATTGTGTTGCTGATGGAACGGAGGATGATGCGTTTGTCCACGTCATGTTAAAAATTGGTGCAGGTCGATCTTCAGAGGATAAAAAGGCAACCTGTGATGTACTATTTGCCGTCATTAAGGAACATTTTTCTGAATTATATAGGGACCGATATTTAGCCTTGTCGATGGAATTAGTTGAGTTTAGTGAGGCAGGTACTTACAAATTTAATAATATACACAAACGCTATAAGAGGTAGTTTACTAATTCGCCAGTGTCAGTATCAATTATCTGGAAGAAAGCCATCACAGGCATTTTTTTGGCGTTCTACTATACTACTGTAAAACAATTGAAAAGAATATTTTGAAAAATAATATATGATTTAACCAAAAAAACCTTGAAATCATATATGATGTAGTATATGATTCTTGTATGAGACAAAATAACCAGAACCAATCCATTAGTAAAACTCAATTAGCTTATGAATTTATCCGTACACAGATTTTGGAGGGAGTTTATGGACCTGGCCAGCGCATTGTCATTGACCAAGTTGCTAAAGAAATGGGGGCTAGTACCATTCCGGTTCGCGAGGCTATTCGCCAACTAGAAGTAGATGGTTTCATTCAATATAAACCCTATAGCGGGGCAATTGTCAGTGTAATCAATGATACAGAGTATATAGAAACACTCTCTGTCGTGGCGGTTTTAGACGGATACGCGACTGCTTTAAGTTCTCGAAATATGACTGATGCTCACATTCATAGACTTCAAGAGCTAAACAAACAAATGGAAGAAGCTCTTTATCAGTTTGAATTCGAACAATTCGGGATATTAAATCGTCAATTCCATTCCATAATCTATCAAGAGTGCGGAAACTCGTTTTTACAAGAAGAAATTAATCAATCCCAGCTGAGATTAGACAGAGTTCGCCGTTCTATTTTCACCTTTGTTCCGCAGCGGGCCCGTCAATCTATTGAGGAGCATGCGAGCATTATTCGCCTTATTCAAGAAAAAGCGCCTGCCGATGAGATTGAGAAAATGGTTCGTCAGCACAGGATCAATACAATAATTGCTTTTAAAAACCGGATGAATTCGGAACAGGACAAAAAGGAATAACCACTAATTAAGAAAGGAGGACAATTTTTTTTAACTCGATTAGTCTGAAAATAGATTATATTCAAACAATATTTTTGTAGAAAGAACTAGTGATGAAACGATCTTTTATAAAATAAATGAGAGCGTTTCCAACTGGAAAATCGTCAGCAGGATCCTTTATCAACAAAAATAAAGGGGGAAATGGTTATGAGTATTATGACAAATTCTGAAATTTCGCTACAGCAATTAAACGAAGACCCTTATCCAATCTATGAGAAATTAAGAAAGGAGGCACCGGTTTGTTACATAAGCAGCATGGGACGCTGGTTGGTTACACGTTGGGATGATTGTAAGTATGTAGAAGAAAATTCAGGCATTTTTTCGGCAGCAGAAGACCCATCGATGATGACAAAAGCAATGGGTTTAACGATGCTGCGGCAGGATGGCGGGAATCACAAGCGGCTCAGAATGGCAGTTGAACAGCCGCTGCGGCCGAAAGCTGTCCGAGACAAGTGGACAAATACGTTTCGTGAGGATGCAAATGAGTTAATTAATCGATTTATTAATATCGGTGAAACAGACTTAGTGAAACACTTTGCAGGTCCATTTGCGGGGAGAACACTTAAAAGGATGCTTGCACTTGAAAATGTTTCCGATCAAGAAATCCAGGATTGGTCCATTGCCTTTATGGAGGGTATGGGAAATTATAACAATGATCCAGCGGTATGGAAGAGAATGGAAGGTGTAAATCGAAGAATTAATGACGCCATCGATGAAGTGATTCCATTTTTAATGAAGAAACCTAATGACACCATTTTATCCAGTATGGTTCACAGCTACGAAGACCCAGAGGAAAAGCTCACAATTGAAGAAATTAGAGCAAATGTAAAGCTGATTATTTCTGGGGGATTAAATGAACCACGTGATGGGATTGCTTCAGCAGTCTGGGCATTATTAACCTATCCAGATCAGCGGCAATTAGTAACTGAGAACCCGCAATTATATTCCAGCCTTGGGGAAGAGGCCATTCGTTACATCGCACCTGTTGGGATGTATCCAAGACAAGTAGCAGTTGATACAACATTAAATGGGGTGGAATTAAAAAAGGGTGAACGGATAATGGTTTGCCTTTCATCCGCGAATCGTGATGAGCATATTTGGAAAAATCCTAATCAATTTGATATCACCCGTGAAAAGGTAAAAGGACATATGGCCTTTTCAATGGGATCGCATTTTTGCGTGGGGGCATGGATGGCCCGATTACAATTAGCAATCTCCTTGCCATTAATCATGGGGAGATTAACAAATTTAAGGTTAAATCCAAATGAAGAATCCAAATTTTGGGGTTTTGGATTCAGAGGATTATTAAATCTTCATGTTCAGTGGGATATCTAAGTTACTAATCTATTATCAATATCATTTTAATAAGGGGTGTAATAATGAAAAAATTAATGGCAGCAGTCTTTTTCCTAATCAGTATTTTAACACTTAGCGCATGTAATTCCAGTTCGGAAACTGCTTCAAAGGACAAGGGTAACTCTGAAACAATCAAAATCGCAGGAATCTTTTCTTCTTCAGGCGGTGCTGCACCCCTCGGGGAACCAGGGTTAGAAACGTTAAAAATGGTAGTTGAAAATCAAAATAAAGAGGGCGGAATCAACGGTAAGAAGATTGAATTAATAACTTATGACGATAAGTCCGACCAAAATGAAGCCGTATTGGCAATGAAAAAGGCTATCACTCAGGATAAGGTTTCCGTAGTTATTGGCGGAACAATCAGCGGGAATGCTTTAGCGATGCTTCCACTTGCAGAGCAAAATAAAGTACCATTTATCGCAACATCGTCAAGCTATCAAATTTATCAAAAGGAAGATGGTTCTTCACGCGAATGGATATTTAAAATGCCGCCTAATGATAGCCATGCGGTAGAGAAAGACTTGCAATACTTAAAGTCTAAAGGAATCAAAAAGGTTGCTTGGTTAAACGTTTCCAACTCATTCGGGACTGGTGCACATACAGAATTTAAAAAGATGGCTTCTAAGTATGGAGTAGAGGCGGTCATTGAGGATGAATTTGAGGTAACAGTAAAAGACGCTAAGCCGATGCTGACTCGTGTCAAAAAAGAGAATCCAGAAGCCATCATTGTTTGGGGCACGGTTCAAGAGTCATCAGTTGTAATTAAAAACATTCATGAACTAGGATTTTATTTACCGGTTATTGGAAGTCATGCGATTGGTTCAGAACAGTTGATTAAATTGGCAGGCGATGCTACTAATGATGTTGTCTTCCCATCTGGTAAACTGATTGTCGCCGGCCAATTGGAGGATAAAGACCCGCAAAAAGAAGTGCTCTTAAAATATAAGAAGATGTATGAAGACAAATACAGTAAGGGCGTCAGCTTATTTGGTGCACATCCTTGGGATGCCTTTTATATGCTCAAAGAAGCGGTTGAAAAGAAAGGAGCCAATCCAAAAGATATTAGAGATTACCTTGAAAATAACCTTGGTGAGTTTATTGGGCTCAATGGAATCTTTGAAATTACACCAAAAAATCATAATGGATTAACGACGGATAACGCCCTAGTGATGGTAAGAATTAAAGATGGCAAGTGGATTGCAGAGGAATAAGATAAATTTGCGTTTTTCTTTTAAAAAAACGGAGGGATACAATGGAACTATCTAGCCAGATCATCCAGCTGCTATTTTCCGGTTTAACAATCGGAGCCATTTACGCCTTAATCGCAATTGGCTTTGTCATTATCTACAATGTCACAGGCGTCTTAAATTTAGCTCAAGGTGAATTCGCCATGTTTGGGGCGTTAATCAGTATATCGTTAGTTAAGATGGGGCTGCCTTTATGGGCAGCTGTCATCTTAAGTATTATGATGGTAATCCTAATTGGTGGATTGTTTGAACGGGTAGCGATTTACCCGGCCCGAAAAGCCTCAGTACCGACACTTATTATCATAACAATCGGTGTTTCAATCGCATTCCGTGGTATTGCCATCTTAATTTGGGGTACACAGCCTCAGTCGTTGCAGCCGTTTACGGATAATACCCCAATCAAATTTTTGAATGCGGTATTATTGCCGCAAAATATTTGGGCCATTGGTCTATCGCTTGTTAGTTTAGTCGCCATGTTTTATCTATTTAACAAAACATTTATTGGCAAAGCGTTAACTGCCTGTGTAGTCAATCAATTTGCTGCAAGGTTAATGGGAATTAAGCCAGAAAAAATGTCACTCTTAGCGATTTCTGCAAGCGCTGGTCTTGGTGCACTTGCTGGTATCGTGATGGCACCAATTTCGGGTGCAACTTACGACATGGGAATGATGATTGGATTAAAGGCATTCGTTGCCGCAGTGGTTGGAGGATTAACGAACGTCCCAGCAGCAATCGGCGGTGCCTTTCTAATAGGAATTTTAGAATCCTTCGCTGAGGGATTATGGTCTTCAGGGTTGAAGGATGTTGTTAGCTTCTCGTTATTGTTACTGATTTTATTTCTTAAACCAGAAGGATTGTTTGCGAAAGCTTCAGGCAAACGGGTATAAAGGAGGGAGGAATTTCAAGTGGGAAAAAGAAATCTCAAAAAGATATATAATAACAGCCTCATAGGTCTCATTATTCTTCCTATCCTAATAGGGTTGCTGCCAGTTGTAATCCAATCAAGCTATATCCTAACGGTCTTTATCATGATTGGTATTTATGCAATTGTGTGTAATGGAATGACGATGCTCATCGGATATGCAGGGCAAATTTCTTTAGGTCATGCTGCATTTTATGGGATAGGGGCTTACTCCTCTGCAATTGTAACAACTACTTATGGCTTATCACCCTGGCTCGGGATGATTGTCGGAATGACCATAGCCGCAGTCATTGCCTTAATCGTGGGAATCCCAACCTTTAAATTAAAAGGACATTACCTTGCTTTAGCCACATTAGGCTTTGGCATTATCGTATTCACCTTATTTAAAGAGTTTCGGGAATTAACAGGCGGGTCTAATGGTTTTTTCGGAATCCCATCCATTAGCCTTTTTGGCTTTGAATTTAATAGTGACCTCCGCTATTTTTATTTAGTCTGGGTGTTTGTCTTTATCGGAATTGTATTCTCACGTAATATCATTCATTCGAGAATTGGCCGGGCTTTACGTTCGATTGAGGGAAGCGAAATTGCCTCAGATGCAGTCGGAGTAAACATCATGAATTATAAGCTTCAAGTGTTTGTTTTAAGTGCGATGTTTGCATCATTAGCGGGATCATTTATAGCTCATTATATATCCTTCATCAATCCTGATTTATTTGGTGCGATGACCTCCATTTATTTCTTAATCATGGTTATTATTGGCGGTTCTAAGAGTATTTGGGGATCGGTAATTGGTGCAGCATCCTATGTATTATTAGGGGAATTACTGAAACATTTTATGCCGATGCTATTACCGAACAAAGGCGGGGAATTTGAAATTGTTTTCTTTGGTATTTTATTAGTGGTAACGCTTATTTACATGCCTAATGGATTATCCCCTCAGTTAGAAAAGATATTTTCAAAGGTTCAAAAGAAAAAGGTAACCATGGAAACTCCGTTGCAGGTTAGTAAGGAACAAATTGCTTCGGGAGGGGAAAATCAATGAGCGGCACGGAAGTAATTTTAAAGGTTGAAAATTTAACGAAGCGATTTGGCGGTGTTGTTGCTGTCAATGATGTTTCCTTCGAAGTAAATAAAGGTGAAATCTTTGCGGTTATTGGACCGAATGGTGCAGGAAAAACGACATTGTTTAATATGATCACGGGCGTATTGCCGGCTTCCTCAGGGAATGTCCTTTTTGAAAATAAAAACCTAACTAGGAAGAAACCCTATCAAATTGCGCAAGCTGGATTGACACGTACATTCCAGAATTTAGAGGTATTTAGTAATATGTCTGTCATTGAAAACGTCATGACTGGCGCCCATTTAACGATGAAAACGAATATGCTTACGGCAGGGTTACGATTACCAAGGGTTGCAAAAGAAGAAGTTAAAATCATGGAAACAGCAATGGCATGCTTAAACCGGGTCGGTATTGCCCAATATGCCCATGATTTGTCAGTTACATTGCCATATGGAAATCAAAGATTATTAGAAATCGCCCGTGCCGCTGCCTCAAATCCCAAAGTAATTCTTTTAGATGAGCCAATGGCCGGCTTAAATCCAGAAGAATCAAGGCAGCTTGTCGATGTTATTTTGAAAATGAGGGAAGACGGGATGACCTTTATTTTTGTTGAGCATGATATGGAAACGGTTATGACCATTTCAGACCGGATTGTCGTCCTTGACAATGGCGTGAAAATTGGTGAGGGGACGCCAGAACAAATCTATCAAAACCCTAAGGTAGTTGCTGCGTACTTAGGCGATGAGGAAGAGGAGGATGTTTATGCTTAAGGTTGAAAATCTCCATACCTATCATGGCTTTCTCCACGTCTTACAGGGAATTGATTTTGAATTAACTGAGGGTGAATTACTAGCCATTGTCGGCTCCAATGGTGCAGGGAAAAGTACACTGCTTGGAACCCTTGCCGGTGTATACGCACCTAAAGATGGCTCAATCACATATAAAGATGAAGAGATTACTAAATATAGTGTTCAAAAGGTTGTATCGAAAGGCATATGTCTTGTACCCGAACGCCGGCAAATTTTTTCCTCGCTCAGCGTTAAAGATAACTTGTTATTAGGTGCCTATCATCGCTATCACAAAGACAAGAAAAGTATTCATAAAGATTATGATGATGTAGTGGAAATGTTTCCTCGCTTAAAGCAAATGTTAGACCGTCCCGGCGGTTTACTATCTGGCGGGGAGCAGCAAATGCTGGCCATCGGACGCGGGCTAATGGCCAAACCGAAGGTACTTATGCTGGATGAGCCCTCATTAGGATTGGCACCGTTAATTGTCAAAGACATTATGAATATCTTAAAAAGATTATGCCGCGAAATGGGGACAACGATTATCCTTGTTGAACAAAATGTAAAAGCGGCACTGAAGGTTGCTGATCGGGGCTGCGTTTTAGCTCATGGAAAAATCGCAATCTCTGGGACCTCACAAGAGTTATTGAAAAATCCGAAAGTCCAGGAAGCTTATTTTGGTAAATCAAGTAACAAAAGTGATGTACCGATTACGATGTAGTACCTCCACTTAAAATAAGATTAAAAGGGGGATTTAAATGAGTGAAAAAGTGAAATTGTGTAGTGTAGCTGATTTATTAGAAGGTGAAATGGTATCTTATACTGTAAATAATTTTCCAATTGCTGCTACAAAAATAGGTAATAATGTCTTTGCCGTAGAGGATATGTGCAGTCATGCAAAGTGCTCCTTGTCAGAAGGGTTAATCGAAAATGAGTCAATTGTTTGTCCATGTCACGGTGCTGCTTTTGACTTGAATACAGGAGAGCCTTTAAATCCTCCTGCTAAGAAACCGATTAAAACCTATGGTGTATTGGTAGATGGAGAAAGTCTTTATATTAAACTATAATGATGCAAAATAATTAACAAGCTAAAACTTATTAGAAGGATGAGCCCGTAGCAACCAAATCGATTTTAATAAAAGGAGGTTGAAACCAACATATGAAATTAGAAGAGCTTCAGCAAATGAAAGAAAAAATGGAAGACGGATATTTGCCGCAGTGGGTTGTAACGGATCCGGAAATATATAATTTGGAACAAGAAAGGATATTTTCTAAGACCTGGTTATTTCTAGGACACGAATCGGAATTGAAAGAGCCTGGACAATTCATAACTAGAATGATGGCCGATGACCCGATTCTCTTAATGAAAAATAAGAATGGTGAAATTAAGGCCTTTCTTAATTCATGCTCTCATCGAGGTACACGATTATGTACAGAAGATTTCGGAAAAAAGAAAACGCATACATGTCCGTATCACGGATGGAGTTATAATCTTGATGGCGAATTAATTGGGATTGTGGCCGGCAATAAAGTGTATGGAGAAAAGATGGACAAAAGTGAGTGGGGGCTCCGTCCTGTTCCACGTGTTGAAAGTTATCAAGGTATGATCTTTGGCAACCTCAATTTTAATGCAGTTCCGTTAGAAGAATATTTAGGTGAGATGAAATGGTATTTTGATATTATGCTAGGACGTAGTGATGGAGGTATGGAAGTAAGAGGACTTCCACAGCGTTGGGTGGCAAAAGCTAATTGGAAAATGACAAGTGAAAACTTCGCAGCTGACCCTTACCACGTTCAGACAACACACAGATCAGCGGTAGAAATGAAGCTTACACCTACAGATCCCTTATATGCCTCGTATGGACATCAAGTCGTGCTCTCTAATGGACATGGAATCAATGTCATCACATCTGCAACTGGAGAATCGGCAAACAAATACCAGGGGATGCCAGAATCTATGTGGCCGATGTTCGAAAAAAATTTAAATAAAGAACAATTGGAAGTATTCTCAAAAGTAACGAACTTTGTAGGTGGAGTATTTCCAAACCTTTCATTTTTAAGCTCATGCAGCGGCTCTGAAGGAACAAAGCATAATCATCTTAATTTTCGGGTATGGAGGCCAATAGCCCCGGATAAAGTGGAAATTTGGGTGTGGTATATGATTGATAAGGAACTTCCAGAAGATTACAAGGAAAAATCATATAAAGGTTTTCTTGCTACCTTTGGAGCAGCAGGCACGCTCGAACAGGATGATACAGAAAATTGGGCGCGCATTATTGAGGCAAGTCAAGGAAGGATGGCAAGAGACAGAAAATTAAGTTACAACAATGTTGCTAACTATCTAATGGGCTTTGATAATGTAGAGCCAGATGAGAATTTTCCAGGTCCGGGCATAGCATACCCAACATGTTACACTGACCACGCTGCCAGAAGTATGCACAAATATTGGCTTGAGCTCTTAATGAAGGAATCGGAGGGGGAAGGCTGATGGAAAATGATTTACATTATGAAATTTCGCAATTTCTCTATAAGGAAGCATATTTACTCGATCATCGACAATACCGGGATTGGCTGAGTCTGCTTGCAGATGACATTACATATATCATGCCTTTAAGGGTAACCGTTGACAATAAAGTGGAAACAAATTTAATAAATGAAATGACTTATATTACAGATACAAAAAATGATATTTCAGTAAGAGTGGAAAGGCTTTATACAAAATCAGCCTGGGTTGATAATCCTGCCCCAAGACAAAGGCATTTTATTAGCAATATAATGATAGAACCTACTAACATTGCGGATGAATATAAAGTAAGAAGTTATTTTTTATTTAAACGGAGCAGAGCTTCAGAAATAAATACAGAAGAACTATTTGGAGAGCGGGAAGATATAATCCGGAGAGTAAATGGGGAGTGGAAAATTGCCCAGCGCACGGTTTATTCAGATCAGGCTGTATTAACTGTCATGAATTTAAGTATGTTTTTATAATTTATTATTTTTAACGAACATCATCTAATATTAAAGATGATGTTCGTTTTTTCAATTTGTAAGCAGACAAATAGAGAAAAAATGGTATTAAACAAGCAAAAATTAACAGAAAGTCATTATTTATTATTAATATTCTGATAATATAGAAACAAAGCTTGATTTTAGAAAGGAGAGAAAAAGGTGAATTTTCCTTTCTATATATTTGGAATTCATCCGCATTTGTTATTTGAAGCGCTAGCTTACTTTATCGGCTTCCGAGTATATTTATTTACGAGAAATAAGGAACGAATTCCGATGGATAAAGCACTATGGGTGGTAGTTGGGGCCACATTAGGCGCCGCCTTAGGTTCGAAGTTTCTTTATTTGTTTGAAGACCCCGAAAAGACACTAGAAAATTGGAATAATCTTATTTATCTAATCGAAGGGAAAACGATTGTCGGCGGATTATTAGGCGGATTAATTGGTGTAGAAACAGCCAAAAAATTAATTGGCTGGACGCGTTCGACCGGAGATGATTTTGTTCTGCCCTTAGCAGTGGGGATGATGATTGGGAGAATCGGCTGCTTTTTAACAGGGTTAGATGATCATACATACGGTGTGGCAACCACTTGGTTTACAGGTGTTGACTTTGGGGACGGAATTAAGCGGCATCCTACCCAGTTATATGAAATATGCTTTTTGCTAGTTCTAATTATTGTACTCTATCAAATAAAAAGGAAACAAGTTGGATGGGAGGGATTATTGTTCCAGTTATTCATGCTTAGTTATTTATCATTCCGCTTGATGATTGATTTCATTAAACCAACACCCCACCCATACTGGATCCTTAATAATATTCAGCTTGCAAGTTTACTCGGAATCGCGTATTACCTCTGGTTAATAAATAAAAAACAAACAGAAAGAAGGAGAGAAGTCCATGCCTAACCGTCCGTATTTATTTTATGAATTAACGAACAGTATTTGTTCAACCTGCCTGCGTAAAGTCGAAGCAAAGGTCATTATCGAAAATGAAAAAGTATATTTGGTGAAGAATTGTATGCAGCATGGGCGGGAGAAAGTATTGATTTCCACAGATGTTGCCTACTATAAATGGTGCCGCGAGTTTATTAAGCCCTCGGAAATGCCTTATCGGTGGAATACACCGATTAAGTATGGCTGTCCGTATGATTGTGGACTATGTCCCGACCATGAACAGCATAGCTGCTTGACGCTGTTAGAAATAACCGAGAGATGCAATTTGAAATGTCCGATTTGTTATGCAGAATCTTCCCCGCAAAAAGGGAGCTTCCGCAGCCTGGAAAAAATTGAATTTATGCTCGATAATATTATAAAAAATGAGCGGCATGCAGATATCGTTCAAATCAGCGGCGGAGAGCCAACCATCCATCCGCAGTTTTTTGACATTCTCGATCTGGCAAAATCTAGACCAATCCGGCATATAATGGTGAATACGAATGGGCTGCGAATTGCCAATGATAAGGAATTTGTAAAGCGGCTTGCCGCTTACTCTCCCGGCTTTGAAATTTACCTTCAATTCGATAGCTTTGAAAAAGAAGCCCTTGAAGAATTAAGAGGGATAGATTTACGAGACATCCGCCAAAAAGCGATCGAGAATTTAAATGAGTATAATATTTCCACGACCCTCGTTGTGACACTGAAAAAAGGACTAAACGACCATGAGGTTGGAAAAATCATTCAGTATGGCTTGCAGCAGACATGTGTGCGAGGGGTAACCTTCCAGCCCATCCAAGCAGCCGGGAGATTGGAAGACTACGATCCATCGACGAATCGTTTAACGCTTAGTGAAGTCCGGCAGGTGATTATCGACCAATCGAATGTATTTGGACCAAAGGACATCATCCCTGTTCCCTGCCACCCAGATTGCTTGGCAATGGGGTACGCCTTAAAACAAGAGGGTGACGTCACACCGTTAACAGGTTTAATTGATCCGAAAATATTATTGGAGGGGGAACGGAATACGATTGTATTTGAGCAGGATGATAATATTAAAAATATGATCTTCAAACTGTTTTCGCTAAATCACTCACCAGATTCGTCGGCCTTATCTTTACAGGATTTATTATGCTGTCTTCCGAAAGTTTCGATGCCTGGACAAATTGGCTATGACAATGTATTCCGTGTGATTATCATGCAGTTTTTAGACGCATATAATTTTGATGTCCGTTCTGTGAAAAAATCATGTGTTCATATTGCCCATCCAGATGGCCGCATCATTCCGTTTGACACGTATAATTTATTTTATCGCGATGAGAAAGAGCAAGAGCTGAAGAAAATTCAGGCAGAGCTTGAAGGGCGAACTTTTGTTAGTGCGGAATAGTCGTATATTGTGCCCGCAAACCCGAAAAAAGAGGCAAGACGGTCACAAAAAAGTTCTATTCTACAGAAATAGGGGTGTTTTGAGGTGAGTCCAAATCAAGGGAATAAAAAAGATGGGTCATTAAAAGACTTTTGGATTGGAATGGGAATCTCTCTTGGAATTTACTTACTAGGTTTATTCGTTTTATTTATGTTTGCCTCTATCTTTTTTGCCTATTTGTGTATTGCAATCATTGGCTTAGTTCTGTTTCCAATCATAAGTTTCGCAATGAAAAGGAACCGGTTAGGGCAGGGGGCATTAATTGGTCTGGGATTAAATATATTATTATTTACCGCCTGCTTTGGAATCTTAATATCCAATTTTGGTGGATGAAAAGGAGTGGAGCATGATGGATGATCGTCAATTTCGCGATGCGATGGGCAAATTTGCGACAGGGGTAACAGTCGTGGCAACAGAGGTTGACGGAGATGTTCATGGGATGACCGCCAATGCCTTCATGTCCGTTTCACTGAATCCGAAACTTGTTGTAGTCTCTATTGCAGAAAAGGCACAAATGCTGAAAAAAATAAAGCAGAGCGGGAAATTCTCCGTTAATATCCTTGCTGCTGACCAGCAAAAGCTGTCAATGGTTTTTGCCGGACAGGTGAAAAATCAACAAGAAGTGGTGTTCGAACATCTAAATGGCGTTCCTGTATTACCAAACTCATTGGCGCAAATTTCCTGTGAAGTCTCGGGTGCACATGTCGAGGGGGACCACACGTTGATTATTGGAAAGGTTACAGACATTCGGATTGAAGATTCCGAACCACTTATTTATTATAGTGGAAAATATCGAAGGTTGGCAGAGGAATATTGAAGAATCATGTCAGTTAGATAGTTTTTTATGGTTTTTTAATTGCGATTAAACAAAAGATATCCTTTTTTTAAGATTAGTAGTAAAATTTTACTTGAATTAGGATTACAGAAAAATGCGCTGAATTTTTCAGCGCATTTTTCTGTGTTTTCGTAAAATAATACTTAATTTTTAAAAATAAAAAATATTCAGAATACGTTGACAAGGAATATTTACCTATGTAAAATTACAGTTAGTAAAAGAAAGCGCTTTTTTTACAGTAAAGGCTATTATTAGTAACGAGAGAAGAAAAACTAAAATTTTAGTAGGGTTTCAACTTGAATTTTAGTCTATTGTTTTCGATGGCCAACAAAAGCGATAGACACGGTCAGAAATTTAATTTTTTATGAAAGCGGATTCATTAGTTATTTTCCACTTTCACCGTTTTGATTCAATTATTGAATAAAGGGAGGTTTATTCATTGGCAGTAAAAACAATCAGCAGAAATTTCCTCAAGTTTTTGGTTGTCATTCTTGCATTCCAGGATGTAGCTGCAGGGGTAGCTGGATCAATTATGGCGGACATTATTGAGGCGTTTCCACAATATGACCCGACAATCGTTATGTTAGTTGCGACCTTTCCAGGATTAATTCAAATTTTTCCGGCACTCTTTTACGGTAAACTCACCAAAATTTTCAAGAAGCGGACACTTTTGTTTATCGGCTTAAGCCTTTTTATTATCGGTGGAGTACTCCCTACATTTATTGATAGTTTACCACTAATTATTGTAATGAGAGGTATTTTAGGGCTTGGTGTTGGGATCACTATGCCATTATCGGTAGATGTGATTACCGATTTCTTTGATGGCAGAGAAAGGGATTTCTTAATCGGTTTTGGAACTTCAACTATCGCATGTATTGGAGCGATATTCTTTCAATTAGTTGGTGGCATTTTAGCAGATTCTTTTGGCTGGCACTATGGTTTCTTAACCTACCTATTCCCAATCTGGATACTAGCCGTTACAATCCTTTATCTTCCAGAGCCTGAAAAGAAACAGCATGATAAAACAGAAGGATCAGCGCCTAGCCAAAAGGTTAAATTACCGAAATCAATCTATTGGGTTTGCTTAGGACAGGTATTATATTCCGGTTTGATTTTTGGCTATGTAACGAATATTTCCGTTGTCATTCAAGCCGATAAATTGGGTAATGCAACCGAGGCTGGTCTGGCAATCTCAGTTTTTACTTTTGGAACACTGCTTGCAGGGTTTTTATTTGGAAAAATAAAACACAGGCTGCCAAACTATTACTTACCGGTGGCTGTTTTAGTAACGGGACTAGGCATGGCCGTTTGTTACTTTTCCCAAAATTTATCGATGATTTTTGTTGGAAGTCTTGTAGGAGGCTTTGCAATGGGAATCGGTCTCCCAGGTGTTTTTACTAAAGTTTCTGAACTTTCCCCTGCTGGTGCATCGGCCGTGGGATTAGTCGTTGTAGGTCAAGGTCTCGGAGGAATCATGGGTCCTTTTGGATTTCAGCTTATCCAAACCTTATTTACACAGGATATTGGTAGATTTCCCTTAGCTGTAAGTGCGATTGGATTAATAGTGCTGGCATTGATTTGGGCGATTTCAGTGCGGGTTCCAAAAAGGGATTTGGAAGTACCAGTAAAAATATTTAGAATTTATTGACAAAGCGAAATATACAGATGTAGAATTATAGTCAAGGCAAGAAAGCGCTTTATTTTGGTTATTTACCACTATTATCACATTATTAACACCTAACTAAAATTTTAGTTGGGGTAACCTGGGAGTTCTAAATTATTTTTGAAAAGTGGGGTTATAAAAGAATGGCGGAAATTTTATCTAGAAAAGCCCAAACAGGAGACTATCAAACATTTTTCTATGAAGGCGGTGTGCCATCCGCGGAAACGATTATTTTTCTACATGGCAGCGGCCCTGGAGTAAGTGCAAAGTCAAATTGGCAGCACATATTACCACATTTCAAAGAAAATTTTCATGTATTGGCGCCAGACATATTCGGATTTGCCAACACTGACCATCCTGAAATCTACCCGAAAAATGGGGCAGAATGGATGAATGAAAGGATCAAACAGGTTCTAGCATTAATGGACGAATTAGGGGTTGAAAAAACACATTTAGTCGGTAACTCCCTTGGAGGTGTCATTGCCCTGCATCTTCTCATGTATGCTCCGGAACGGTTTGACCGTGTTGTATTAATGGGGGCAGGCGGAGGCTTAACTGAACCAACTCCAGAACTTGCAAAATTAGCAAACTTCCATAAGGATCCAAATCCTATTGCATTTAAAAATCTATTAAGCTGGTTTTTATATGATCAAAGCGTTCTGGAAGATGAGCTTGAGGCAATTGTTGCAGAGCGATTGGAGTTATTTTTGAAGCCAGAGGTCCGCAGATCCTATGAAGAAAATTTTTCGAAATCACAGTTAACCGATATGCTTGTTCCACCATCCGCACTAAAACAAATGGATCATTCTATTTTACTAATTCATGGCCATGGAGACCGATTTGTACCGCTTCAAAGCAGTCTATATGTAATGGATCATTTGCCAAATGCCCAGCTTCATATCTTTAAGCGTTGTGGACATTGGGCGCAAGTAGAGCAAAAAGAAAGATTTATCAAACTAACATCAGATTTTTTCAACGGTGAACTATAGAAAGACTATGAAAAGGAAGCATTAAGTTCTTGCTAAATACACCGTTGATTTCCAATAAATATGGCAGCATATTGTTTAGTTGGTAGACTTCCACTAACGAATTGCCATAATATGGAGATAAGACAAGAATACGAGAGAATCGAAGGTGTATGAACATGAAAATAGATAAGGCTTATCGTTATATTAAAAGACAAATTATTGAGGGCAATTGGGAACCGGAAGCAACTATCAATGTGAATGAACTATCTGAAATATTAAATATTAGCAGAACGCCAATCCACAAGGCATTATCGAAGCTTGAGCAAGAAGGGTTTCTTACCATTATTCCTCAAGTAGGGGTATATGTTAAAAGACCAGATCCAAATGAAGTTATCGAGCGCTTATTGGTTTGTGCAAATCTTGATGCATTGATGACGGAGCAAGCAGCCTTACATTTGACAGATGAAGACTTTCATTATATGGAAGCAACCTTAAAGAAAATGGATAATCCAAAGCTGTCAGTCGATGACTATTCCAGCCTTAATATTGATTTTCACCGGACTATTTATCGAGCTTCCAAGTTAACCTACACTTTTAATTTAGCCAATCAGCTTTGGGATTACTTGAATTTTGTTGGGAATCCAGATGACATATTTACCGTTGAACGGAGAAAACAATCTCAAACAGAGCATTGGGTTATATATTATAGTCTGAAAGAAAAAGACAGTAAGATGGCAAAAAGATTGATGGAAAAGCATATGCGCCGGGTGTCTCAGTTAGTAGGAGAAAAATATCAGAACATCGAAATAAAACAGCGGGTGTTTAACTAGTCAAGACCATACAGATGAAAAAGCAAAAAGTCTAATTTGCGGGAGGTAATTTTTATGGAACAGGGTGTTCTGGAAACAAAAAGAGAATTGGTGGATAAGGCCCGATCTTTAATCCCGAAATTACGGGAATATAGTGAAGAAATAGAAAAAACGAATACATTACCTAAGACCATTATTGAGGATCTGCAAAAAGAAGGTACTTTAAAAGTTTTACGCCCCTATCTTTTTGGCGGTTATCAGACAAATATGCGCACTTATACAGAGGTTGTAACCGAAATTGCCCGAGGCAATGGGTCTGCAGGCTGGTTTGTTGCACTAAGTAATATTAGAGATTATATGATTTCGTATACTTTTGGTGAGAAAGCATTAAATGAAATTTATAAACCGGGTGAAGATGTCGTTTTAGCTGGAAACTTTAAACCTATTAAGTGTGATATCAAGAAAGTTGACGGTGGATATTATATTGAGGAAGCACAGTGGCCGTTTGTTTCAGGAAGCCCGCATGCTGATTGGTGTTACTTTGGTTTTCCGATCGTAGATGATAATGGCGGCGTGGAAATGGCGATTATGGTAATTCCACGTGACGAATTAGAAGTTCTTGACGACTGGTATGTAATGGGGTTAAAGGGTTCAGGCAGTAATAGCTGCAAAATTAAAAATGTTTTTGTCCCTGATCACCATGTGTCTTTGGACCGCTTAGCTAGCAAAGGTCACTATCTAATTGAGCCGTTAAAAGAAGTTGCATTGTATCGTTCTTCCTTTGTACCGTCGCTTACATTGTCAATTGTTGCACCTGCATTAGGACTCGCTCAGGCGGCAATGGATTTATATATGGAAAGACTCCCTAAGGCAGGTATAGGAAATACCTTCTATAGAAAACAAAGCGAAGCAGCTGTAACACACCACCAGGTAGCACAAGCACAACTTAAAATTGACTCCGCAGAGCTTCATCTATATCGAGCTGTCGACAAAATCGATGCATTTGCTGAACGAGGAGAGGTAATGGATACGGCCGAAATTATTAAAGTGAAAGCTGATTTTGGCTATGTTAATCAATTATGTAAAGAAGCAATTGATCTCTTAGTAGCTGGCGTCGGCTCGATGTTCACCTACGATACAAACCCACTTCAAAGAGTCTATCGAGATTTCTTAACCATGCATTTACACGGTTTCATCACACCTTCTAGTTTGATTGAAACGTATGGAAGAGTTCTTTGTGGACAGGAACCGAATACTTATTTTGTTTAATTGATTAAAATTAACTAAGCATGTCAATAGTTTTCAAATTATTCAAAAATAAAGGGAGGCAATTTGGATGAGTTTACCGGAAATCGCAAAGTTAGGACACGTGGCGTTAGTTACGACAGATCTTGAAAAGTCACTTTGGTTTTATAAAGAAGTGATTGGTTTAGAGGAAACAGAAGTAGTAGACGGTATCCATTATTTACGCGCTTGGGGAGATTTCGAACACCATACCCTTTCCGTAAAAGCTGGTGAAAAACCACAGCTTGATCATATTGCCTGGCGGGCAAAACGCCCTGAAGATGTAGAAGGTTTTGCTAAACTCTTGCAGGAAGCCGGTACCGAAGTAGCATGGGTTGAAGCTGGGGAGGAAGCAGGGCAGGGAAGAGCGATTCGTTTTCAATTGCCCAGCGAACATCGCTTTGAAATTTATTATGACATGGAAAAAACATTAGCTGATCCATCTAGACGTTCTGTTTTAAAAAATCAGACCTATAAATCCTGGGCACGCGGTGTTTCACCAAGACGAATTGATCATGTCAACCTCTTAACATCATTGAAAGCAAATGTCATTTCAGATTATCTTCAAGAAAAGTTAGGATTTAAAATGCGTGAATACGTAAAAGCACCTGATGATTCTTTAGTCGGCGCCTGGTTAAGTGTTACACCTTTAGTACACGATATCGCTGTCAGCCATGACCCATTCGCGCCAACTACCCATCAAATTCACCACATATCTTATTGGCTGGATAATGCCCAAGACCTTCTTAGAGCTGCAGATATTTTAAAAGAACATGGTATTTTCTTCAAAGGACCTGGTAAACACGGTATATCTCAAGCAATGTATATTTATGCGATTGATCCAGGAAGCGGACTGCGCGTGGAATTATTCACAAATGGATATTTAATCTTTGAACCTGATTGGGAACCAATTGAGTGGACCGTAGATGAAATGGATATCGGTTTCACCTTCTGGGGGGATCAAATGGATACGCTTCCAGAGAACAATCCAACAATTGAGGCATAATAGATTTAATAGAATAGTAGAATTTTGACATAGTATTAAAACAGAAAGGGGATAAGAAAATGGATGATCGTCTATTTCGCACAGCGATGGGGAAGTTTGCAACCGGTGTAACCGTTATTGTCACAGATGTGGAAGGAGATGTGCATGGAATGACAGCTAATGCCTTCATGTCTGTTTCACTTAGTCCAAAGCTAGTTGTTATTTCTATAGGTGAAAATGCTCGCATTCTTGAAAAAATTAAACAAAGTAACACATTTTCAGTAAATATTCTTGCTGCGGACCAACAAGAACTGTCGATGATTTTTGCGGGGCAGATAAAAGAACCTCGTGAAGTGGCATTTGATCGTCTTGATGGAAAGCCAGTTTTGGCTGGTGCTGTCGCACAAATTGCCTGTGAAGTTTCAGCGGAACATGTAGAAGGCGACCATACGCTTTTTATCGGCAAAGTTACCGATATTCACCTAGAAGAGGCAGAACCACTGATTTTTTACAGTGGACGATACCGGTCATTAACGGAAGAAAAGGCTTGTACGATATAAAAATAGTGTTATTGGAAGGGGGGCCATACTATGGATATTCAAAAAGCGGCATCTGCCCTGCTGGAAGCTGAATATGAGAAAAAACAAATCGCCCCATTTACATCATCAATAGAAGAAATTTCTATTGATGATGCTTACCAAATCCAGCTTCAGCAAATACGCAGAAAAGTGGATAATGGTGCAGTCATTGTGGGAAAAAAGGTTGGTCTTACTAGTAAAGCGATGCAGGAAATGTTGAATGTGAATCAGCCAGATTACGGACATATCCTTAATAATATGGTTTTTGAAGAAGGTAAAACAATTCCCTTAGAAAGATTTATTCAACCAAAGGTAGAATTTGAAATTGCCTTTGTTTTAAAAAAGGATATACAGGGACCTGGAGTAACCATGAATGATGTAATCGATGCAACCGATTATGTTGTTCCTGCACTTGAAATTATTGATAGCCGCATAAAAGATTGGGAAATAAAATTCGAAGATACGGTAGCGGACAATGGGTCATCAGCTGGTGCTGTAATCGGCCAGAAAAAGACAAGACTAACGGAACTTGATCTTGCCAGTATTGGTATGACTGTTTATCGAAATGGTGAATTTTTGGACTCTGCACTTGGTGCGGCTGTAATGGGGCATCCTGCCAAAGCTGTGGCCTGGTTAGCCAACGCACTTGGGGGATACGGGATTGCTCTTAATGCCGGAGAAGTCATCCTTGCTGGCGCACTTTCCAAGGCGGTTCCAATTGAAGATGGAGATACATTCTCAGCAGAGTTTGAACAAATAGGCAAGGTTTCGGCAACCTTCAAAAAAAGCAGGTGAAAATATGACAAAGTGTAAAATTGGAATTAAGTAAATCATTTGACGGAAATGGGTGAGAGTATGAAAGGTCATCAAGCTAATATACTGGAACCTAGCGGCGGCATTGAAAATAGGAATAAAAAAATTCTTACAACAGCCAGTGCATTTGGACATTTACGAAAAGGGATTATTGAGAATTTAGGAACAAAAAGGGCGAAGGGATTTCTTCTCCGTTACGGCTGGAGCTTAGGAGCAACTGATGCGCAAGAAGCTATGAAACACACTTCCTCCATTGATGACCTTTTGGCGCAGGCATCTATACTCCATTTAAGTACTGGCCATATTAAGGATATTCAGTCTGAAAGAATCCTTGAAATGAGTGATTCGGAAACGATTAAATCAATTCTTGGGAAGGGGAAATGGATTGACTCGTTTGAAGCAAATGAGCATCTAAAGCATCATGGGAAATCGGATATTCCTGTTTGTCATACCCTGACCGGATATGCAAGCGGTTATATGTCAACCGTTTGTAAAAAAAGTGTCATTGTTAAGGAAATAAGCTGTATTGCCACAGGAGACGAGGAATGCTGCTTTGAGGCAAGGCTACAGAAGGATTGGGGAAGTGAAATTAGCGGTGAGCTGGCATTTTATCAAGAAACCAATATTATTGAAGAGCTTGAGTATACGTACGAGCAGTTGTTAGAGCAGCGGAATTATATCGATAAAGTCTCAACCTTTCATAAGAAATTAACAGAAAGTGTTTCTAATGGAAGCAATCTGCAGGATATTGCGGATACTACTTTTAAATTATTGCGGATTCCCATTTCGATTGAGGATTTAAGTTTCCAGAAAATCGTTTACGCTGGAATCAGCACAGAAGACTATTCAAAACTGAACAAAGAACTAAAAGTGAGCCTTATTCGAAGAAATAGAAAAAACAATAGTAACCTTCCACTATTTAATGAAACTACTAGACTAAAAACAGAAAATCAAGAACGTCTTGTAACTCCAATCATTGTGCATAAAAAGATTATTGGGTATTGCACATTCATCTATTCAAAGGATATCGCAAAAATGGCCGATAATAATATCATGTTTATTGAGCGATTAGCCAATGCCGCTTCTTTGTACCTTTTGAATGAAAAAACTAGTTTCGAAGCATTAGAAAAAATGAAGGGATATTTCTTAGAGCAAATTTTTAAAGGCCAGTACTCTACTAAAGAAGAAATCATTAACCGAGGGCGGTATATGGGGGTGGATCTTAAAAAGCCATTTTATATCGTCGCAATAGCCTA
This sequence comes from Neobacillus sp. NPDC093127, assembly GCF_044754175.1. NCBI lineage: Bacteria > Bacillati > Bacillota > Bacilli > Caryophanales > Bacillaceae > Neobacillus > Neobacillus sp. NPDC093127. The sequence continues at coordinate 307,969 of NZ_JBIVOP010000001.1, read as the reverse complement.
TAAAGAGAAAGGCAGTGCAGCAAAAAATCAACTTGATCATCATGACCAAGTTTTAGAGACCATCGCCAAATATCTCGATATCCAGGGTTATAAAGTATTGATAGGCCAGTTTGAAGGTCAAATCATTATGCTGATTCCCGAAATAAATAACGTACCATCTAAAATGGAAAAGATTTTGAAACACCTGGGAGCTGCCTATTCTTCCTTCCAATATAAAATGGGAATCAGTGATAAAGCGGAAGATATAGGCAGTGTACTCGATTGTTATGAAGAATCCTTAATTGCTTTGAGGATGGCTACGGAAAAGAAAATCATTTGTTTTAAAGATTTAGGAATTGTGGGCGTGTTGATTAGTTCAAAAAATATCAGCGGAATTAAGAAAATTGCCAAGCAGGAATTAGGTCCGCTTTACAAGCAGGAAGATGCGAAGCAAAAGGAATTAATCAAGACCCTTTATGTCTTTTTAGCAAATGGGGGGAAACTGCAGCAAACAATGGATGATCTTGCCTTATCTATGAGTGGGCTAATGTATCGGATCAATAAAATAGAAACATTGATTAATAAAAACTTACGGGATTCCATCCAAAGCTATCAGCTTTTGCTCATCCTTGATTCATTACAGGCTCTGGGGGAATTGGAACTATAGATAACAAAGCAGTCCTCAAGTGTAGGATTGCTTTTTCTTTTCTCTGTTTATTGGTAAAAAACCAATAAAAATTACCGGAAAAATAGTTGGAATCAGATAGTTTTTTATCTAGAAAGAAAATAGTTAATTTTCTAAAATTCAGATAAAGATATTTTTCGAAAGAAATGCAAAGGCTTACAGAGTCCATATGAAGGAGGAATAAATCCAAATGTCTAATATTACGCAACAATTAATTAAAACGAATAACTATGAAACATATTTAAATCGATCTGGTGAAGGAAATTCTGAAGTCATTTTATTTTTACATGGTTCTGGACCTGGAGTGTTCGCATGGGCCAATTGGCGATATGCTTTGGCTGCCTGCAGTGAGGAATATGATTGTCTTGCACCGGATCTGCTCGGCTTTGGTAATAGCAGCCACCCCAATCCACTTCCAAAGAACAGACAGGGGTGGATGGATCATTGGGTTAATCAACTGATCGAAATGCTTGATGAACTTGAGATTCAAAAAGCCCATGTGGTCGGAAACTCATTAGGCTGTTCTGTGGCACTTGAGCTGCTTCTGGAATATCCAGAACGATTTGGGAAAGTTGTTCTAATGGGACCAGGAGGAACGCCAAATACCAAACTTAGTACAGAGCTTGCCCGTGCCAAAGGCTTTTATGACAATCCATCCGAAAAGAAAATGCGTCAAATTATGAGCTGGTTTGTCTACGATGCCGAAAAGCTAGCGCCTGAAATAGACGCACTGGCAGAAACTCGTTATGTGACAGCCGTGCGTCCGGAAATCCATCTTTCCAATGAATCTATTTTTGCAACCACTCCTGTCCCAGTGCCTGTAACCGCCCTAAAGCGAATCCAGCACCCAGTGTTACTCGTACATGGCCGCGATGATATGGTTTGCTCTGTTGAGTCCAGCTACTACCTGTTAACCTACCTGCCAAATGTTCAGCTGCATGTTTATGGACAAACCGGTCATTGGACGCAAATTGAGCAGCAGGAAAGCTTTAATCATTTAATTCAAAGTTATTTCTCAAGTAAACTCTAGGAGGTCAAAAGAATGTCGTTGCCAGAGATTGCAAAACTTGGACACGTAGCACTTGTCACACCAGATCTTGAAAAATCACTTTGGTTTTTCAGGGATGTAATTGGATTGGAAGTAACAGAAGAAGTAAATGGAACCTATTATCTGCGGGCATGGGGAGACTTTGAACATCACACCCTTTCGTTAACGGCAGGAGACCGCGGCTATGTTGATCATATTGCATGGAGAACCAAGCGGCCTGAAGATGTGGAAGGTTTTGCCCGGCTGCTCGAAAAAGCAGGGACAGAAGTAAGATGGATTGAAGCAGGAGAAGAAACGGGCCAAGGAAGGGCAATCCGTTTTAAACTGCCTAGCCAGCATTCCTTTGAAATCTACTATGATGTCGAAAAACCGAAAGTGGATGAAAAAAGACGATCTGTTTTGAAAAACCAAACCTACAAAGCATGGGCACGCGGCTGCTCCCCAAGGAGATTTGACCATGTAAATATTGCCACTTCTATGGAGGTTGGGGAAATTCTTGATTACTTAGGAAAGCAATTAGGCTTTAAACTGCGTGAGTATGTGAAATATCAAAATGAAAACATTGTTGCCGGCTGGATGAGCGTGACTCCTCTAGTTCATGATATTGCAGTCATTACACGTCCACAGGCAAAAACACCAAACCAGCTCCACCATATTTCCTACTGGCTGGACAATGCTCAAGATATTCTTAGGGCTGCAGATATATTGAAAGAAAACGGAATCCATTTTATCGGCCCGGGAAAGCATGGAGTTTCCCAAGCATTTTATCTTTATGTAATCGATCCGGGAAGCGGCTGCCGTGTAGAACTGTTCAGCGGATCCTATTTAATCTTAGAACCAGACTGGGAGCCTGTTGAATGGTCCGAGGAAGATCACTCGATCGGCAACACCTATTGGGGCGATTCTGTGATGGATAAGGAAATGAATAAACCAACCATTGAAGCTTAAAATAATGTGCTGACTCAACACCACCAAATTGAGTCAGCTTTTTTAAAAAGAAAGGAAGAGGTCTGTGACTGAAATTAGAAAGTATGAAACAGACATTGTGGTCGTTGGAGCAGGAAATGCTGCGATGTGCGCTGCTATTTCCGCACGTGAAAATGGCGCATCAGTCATGGTATTAGAAAAGGCACCAGAAGCAGAAAAAGGTGGAAACAGCACTTACACACATGGTTCAATCCGGTTTGCCTATGACGGCAATAATGATTTAAAACAAATCATGCCTGACTTAACAGCGGAAGATTTTGCAATCACAGACTTCGGATCCTACACGGAAGAGGAATTCTTTCATGATATGTGCCGTATGACAGAATACCGTACCGATCCAGAGCTAGCGTCACTCCTAACCGGTAATAGTTTTGAAACGATGAAATGGCTTGTGTCCCATAAGGTGAGATTTGTGCCTATTTATGGGCGCCAAGCCTTTAAAGTGGATGGTAAATTCAAATTTTGGGGCGGAATGATTGCCGAATCGGCCGGTGGCGGTCCAGGTTTAGTCGACTCACTGCATGAGGAAGCAGCGAGACTAGGTGTGCACGTATTATTCGATGCCATGGCAACCGAACTGATTCATGATGACGATGGGGTTCATGGAGTTATGTTTAAACATAAAAGAAGAACGACAGAAGTCCGTGCTAAAGCAGTGATCTTAGCTTCTGGGGGTTTTCATGCCAATCCAGAAATGCGGACCCGTTATTTAGGTCCGAAATGGGACCTGGCCCATGCGAGAGGCAGCCGTTATAACACCGGAGAGGGAATTAGTATGGCACTAAAAATCGGAGCTCTTGCCTCGGGAAATTGGTCTGGCTGTCATGCAGTTGGCGGAGACCGATATTTGCCAGATTTTACTGAAGGTTTTCAAAGGCTAAGTTATCCATTTGGCATTATCGTAAATGCTGAAGGAAAGCGCTTTTTGGATGAAGGGGCGGACTTTCGAAACTATACTTATGCCAAATATGGAAAGCAGATTCTAGAACAGCCCGGCCAATTTGCCTGGCAGATATTTGATCAAAAGGTGACGGGTCTATTACGTGATGAATATCAAGGCAGACAAGTCACAAAGGTGAAAGCCAAGACATTAGAAGAATTGGCAGAGAAACTTGAAGGTGTTGATAAAGAGGGATTTTTAAAAACAGTTAAAGAATACAATCAGGCTGTATGTAAAGAAATCCCGTTCAATCCTAATGAAAAAGATGGAAAGTGTACAGAAGGTTTAGAGATTGGAAAATCCAACTGGGCTAATACCTTAGATGAAGGCCCATTTGAAGCATATGCCGTTACATGTGGGATTACCTTTACCTTTGGAGGCTTAAAAACGAATACAAAGGCTGAAGTACAAGACGTACTGTATCAGCCCATTCCAGGATTGTACGCTGCAGGAGAACTCGTTGGCGGATTATTCTATTTTAACTATCCTGGCGGGGCCGGCTTAATGGCAGGCTCTGTTTTTGGAAAAATTGCTGGTGAAAATGCTTCACGATATTGCCATCAAGTAAAAGAAAAAGAGGAGATTCTATAAAAGGGGTGCTAAAAATGGTAAGCAATTTATTGGATGAAAACAAAGCCGAGTTGAGCTTGTTATTAAAAGGAGCAGAAAAGGTAGGGAAAATTGCAGAATCTGAAGCACTTGAAGCAGATAAAAACAAAACAGTTTCAAAAAATGTCATTGATGCGATTAAAGAGGCCCGCTTATCTAAATTGTTACTGCCAAAAAAATATGGGGAGCCACAAGTAGATTTAAGGGATTATTCTAAGATTATCCGCACGGTTGGAAAATATAATATTTCTGCTGCTTGGTTAACCTTTCTTTATTCCATTCATAATAGTTTAGTAGCTTATATGACGAAAGAAGGGGCAGAAGAAGTTATTAATCAGGGAGGATTAATAGCAGATATTTTTGCTCCAATCGGAAAAGTAGAAAAGGATGGGGAAGGTTATCGGATAACCGGAAAGTATAGTTTTGTAAGCGGTATCTTATATAGTGACTGGGTGGCTCTTGCAGTGAAAATGAAGTTGGACCACAGTGAGGAACCTGAATTATGCATGCTGACATTACCGATATCTGATGTTCAAATTATTGAAAATTGGGATACGTTAGGACTGAGAGGTACTGGAAGCAACGAAGTATTTGTCGATAATGTCTATGTGCCAAAGCACCATCTAATACGGCTTACTGCTGCAGATCGTACAGGCAGACCACCTGAAGGTTATGATGAAGACTATCCTCTTTATGATGTTCCATTTTTCTCATCTTTTTGTATCGGATTCCCGATGGTAGCGCTTGGTGGTGCAGAGCGTTTACTGGAAGAATTTAAGAACAGAACGGAAAAGAGGGTTCGATTAGGAGGAAAATCCGCTAAGGAGTCCCGTCATCAGGGAGTATTAGCTGAATTAACGATTAAATATTACGAAGCGGAAGGTCTATTAGACAAATATATTTCTTTATTAGAAAACTATGAAATGGGAAAAGAAGATAAACGTGGTGAATTCGCCGCGATAAGGGCAAAAATCACGAAGAACGTATCGGACATTGCGGTGAAAGTTTTATTGACACTTGGCGGATTTTCCGTATTTAAAGGAGATCCAATTGAAATGTTCGTTCGCGACATTTTGGTAGTATGCACACATCGGTCCAATCTTTACGAAGACGCAGTGGAAGCGTTTGGAAAGACACAATTTGGCTTTGATGTATCGATTAATGGGTAATGAGGACCCAGCAGCAAAATAATATTACGATTGAGGCATAAATGGATTAAAGGAGGAGCTGTATGGAAACGATTTATTTGAATCCTGAAAATCTGCCGTACCGGAAGCTAAAGGCAAAACAAAGTGTAATGGCGCTTGGATTTTTCGACGGCATTCATAACGGACATCGTAAAGTAATTCAGACAGCTCTTGAGATAGCCAAAAAAAAAAATCTCCCCTTAACGGTTATGAGTTTCTTTCCCCATCCGAAAACAGTGTTATCGAATGGAAAAACAAAGGTAGATTATTTAATGCCGCTTTCTGATAAAGCGAAATTGTTTTGCGAACTTGGTGTTGATATTTTTTATATTGTTGAATTCGATCGGGAGTTCGCATCGCTGCTGCCAGAAAAGTTTGTTGCTAAATATTTACTGGATCTCGGTGTCGTCCATGTAGTTGCAGGTTTTGATTATACTTATGGCTTTCGCGGCGAGGGGAATATGGATCGATTGAAACGTGATTCAGGGGAAATCCTCGAAATTACGAAAGTCAACAAAGTAGAATGCGGCGGGGTAAAAATTAGTTCCACTTGCATTCGGAAAAAATTGTCTAAAGGAAATGTGGAAGACTTGCCGGCCTTCTTAGGACGCTCTTATGAAGTGGGGTGCGAATGGAATGGCAGTGCGTTAAGAATTAGGCCTTACTATACTCTGCCAGCTCCCGGCAGGTATGCTGTCACCTTAAGCGGAGGATGTCATTCACAAGAGATGGATGTAGTGGTCACTAGTGAAAATGAACTGATTCCGCTTCTAAGTATTTCGGAATTAGTTTTGAACAGTGATACTACCGTATTAGTCACATGGCATCAGCGAATCATCGAGGCAGGAAAGGATTCTAAAACTGAACATAATTGGGTGCACCCTTCGAAATTTAGTTTCGTCTGGAGTGGATGAAAAGAGAGATTTACAAAACATTTTTTCATAAAAGGGGACAGGATGAAGTGAGTAAAACAAATGAGTTCCAAAAGCTAATTAGAGAACCAGGTTCCTTTATCTCGCCTGGGGCTTATGATGCCATGTCTGCTAGATTAATAGAAGAAATTGGCTTTAAAGCGATTTACGCCACGGGTGCTGGAATATCTAATGCTCAATTAGGGTGGGCAGATGTAGGCTTAACTTCCTTAAAAGAAGTTGCCGATATCGTTGCCCGGATGACAGATGTCACGACCATTCCGATTGTAGTGGATGGTGATACAGGATTTGGCAATGCCATAAATGTAATGCGCACCGTCCGTGAATTTGAACGGGCTGGAGTGGCAGCGATTCAAATGGAAGACCAAGTTTCACCAAAGAAATGTGGTCATTTCAATGGAAAAGATGTGGTTTCCAAAGGTGAAATGGTGGGGAAAATCAAAGCTGCGGTGGACACGAGACATGACGAAAATCTAGCCATCATTGCCCGCACAGATGCGTTAGCCGTTAATGGCATGGAAGATGCTTTAGACCGAGCACATGCTTATAAAGAGGCTGGAGCCGATATTATCTTTGTAGAAGCGCCTACAACTATTGAACAATTGAAGCAAATTACTAGTTCATTAAAAGGGATTCCTCAAGTTATTAACCTTGTAGAAGGCGGCAAAACCCCGCTCATTTCTTTAATCGAAGCTGAAGAAATCGGTTTTAAAATCATGCTTTGTGCGAATACCGTTCTCCGTTCAGCAATCAAAGGAATCACGGAATCATTAAAAATTTTAAAAGCAGAGGGTTCACAAGAAAATGTCTACAATTTGATCTGTACGTGGGAAGAAAGACAATCACTCTTTAAACTCAATCAGATCACTGCGTGGGAGGAAAAGTACTCAGAAAATAAAGCGCTGCCAAATAGGTAAATAACTTTAGAGGAGGATACTGATATGGGTAGAGAAGTAGATTATGACATTGTTGTAATTGGCTGCGGGGTAGCTGGAACCTCAGCTGCACTATCTGCGGCGGAATCAGCCAAAAAAGCAAATAAAAGCGTTAAAATCGCTATCTTAGAACGGGCTGATTATGACCATAGAGGCGGAAATTCAAGATGGACCGCCTCCTATATGCGGATGAAGAATCTCGATGAGGTTGCTGACAATTTTGTAGAAGATATGCTGGCTTTTTCAGACAACTATTCTGATAGAGAGTACATAGAAACTCTCGCCAAGGACGCTGGCAGCACCTTAAGGTGGGTAGAGGAAAAAGGGGTTGAATTCGACTACCTGCCAACGATGTTTTTAACGGCATCACGGCCGCGGTTACTGCCAGTAGGCGGAGGGCGTGCGATTGTTGACACTTTATCCCGACGGGCAAGCGGACTTGGTGTAGAAATAATTTACGAAGCTACTGCATGGAAATTGCTTCTTGACGAAGAAGGGGCAGTAAATGGGCTTAATGTGCGTGTTAAAGGTGGAACATCACTTCAATTAAAGGTAGGAGCTGTTGTTCTAGCTGCCGGCGGCTTCCAAGGAAACCAGGAAATGATGGCACAATATATTGGCAGAGATGCCCATAAAATCCGGACCGTTGCGGAGGGCGGCTTATACAACAAGGGTGAAGCGATTCGGATGGCAATGGAGATTGGTGCCAAAACGGCTGGCCAGTTTGATTCCTTCCATGCCGAGCCGGTTGATCCAAGAAGTAAACGGGAAGAGGCTGCTGTTATGACATTCCCTTATTTTATTTTGGTCGATCAAAATGGCAGTCGCTTTGTGGATGAGGGGAAAACGACGATTGATGAGCAATATGAAGAGGTTGCCCGAAAGATTTTCTACGATCTTCCTGGTCATGTGGCCTATATGATCGGCGATCAAAAAATGTATGAAATACCAAATTATGAACGGGCATTGGAGACTGATAAACCAGCTATTGTAGCGGAAACACTTGAAGAACTGGCAGAAAAAATTGGGGTGCCTGCTGAACAGTTGGCTGCCACTGTTAAAGAATATAATGCCGCTGTTCAGCCGGGTGAATTCTATTGGGATAAAAAGGATGGAAAACAAGCAGTCGGAATTACACCCCCAAAATCAAATTGGGCGATTCCAATTGACAAGGCACCATATATTGCCTATCCAATTGTCTGCTCCAATGTATTCACAAATGGCGGGTTAGCTACTGATACAAACGGGAGGGTCCTGTCACAAGACGATGATCCCATTCCGGGATTATATGCAATAGGAGAAACAGCTGGTCTCTATTACGGAAAATATCCCGGCGGAACGTCTGTGCTTAGAGGATTGGTATTTGGCCGTCGTGCCGGCACACATGCCGTATCATATGTAACGGATTCAGCGAAGCTTGAGGTTTAAACGATAAGCAATGCTTTCAAGGAAAGGGGTGTACTTTTTGGAATTAAAAGATAAGGTAGCCTTTGTTACGGGGGGCGGTAGAGGAATTGGCAGGGAAACCTGTATTCTATTGGCAAAACAAGGCGCTAAAGTCGCTGTTTTTTCTAATAATCAATCTGAAAGTGAAGAAACAGCCAGATATATTTCCACAGAACTTGGCGGGGAAGCCCTCTCCCTTGTTGGAGATGTTCGCAAAGAAGAGGATGTAAATAAGGCAGTCCAAGAAACACAAGAAGAATTGGGTTCGATCGATATCTTAATTAATAATGCCGGTGTGATGCTTCTGAAACCGTTCCATGAAACAACGGTGGAAGAATGGGATTTTGTTCAAGAGGTTAATATTCGCGGGGTGTATTTATGTGCCCGGGCAGTAGTCCCGCAAATGAGAGAAAAAAGAGATGGTGTGATTATCAATCTATCATCCATCTGGGGAACAAAAGGCGGCCCTGACAGAAGCGCTTATATTGCATCAAAATATGCTGTAATTGGATTTTCAAAAGCCTTAGGTGAAGAATTGAAGCCCGACAAAATTCGAGTAAATGCAGTTTGCCCAGGTCCAGTAGATACGAAAATGATGGAAGGGCTTACACCGGATGTGAATAAAGAAAATTGGCTGCAGCCAATTGATCTTGCGAATGTAATTGTTGATTTATGTCTGCCGAAGATGAAAGCCGTCACGGGCGCGGCAATTGAAGCATTTGGAAATGGACGACCAGTGAATCTATAACAAAATGAAAAGGAGATAAAAAAATGGAAAAGTTAAAAGCAGCAATTGAATCTAAAAATATTAGTCTTTCATTAGCGCAAAAAATGTTGGAAGCAGCCTTGGTAAAGGGAGAAGAACTAGGAATGCCATTCAGCATTGCCATTGTCGACCGGGTGGGCAATATTAAAGCATTTGCTGCAATGGATGGTGCACCCGTGCTAAGTTTAGAGATTGCTCAAAACAAAGCATTTTCAGCAGCTACCTATAATAGAGCGACACATGAATGGTACGACAGACTCAAAGATGATCCGCCATTATTACATGGTATTGTCCACACACCTAGATTAGTCATTTTTGGTGGTGGTTACCCAATTAAAATCGATAACGAACTCATTGGCGGTGTAGGAGTAAGCGGTGGACACTATACTCATGATATGCAGGTATGCGAGGCGGCTTTAGAAGTGCTAAAGACATTAGAGTAAGAGGTGTGAAAACCGATGGAAACATATGATTTAGTTATTTTGGGCGGCGGATTGGCTGGGATGTGTGCGGCAGTTGAAGCTGGTGAGCTAGGTGCACATGTTCTCCTGCTTGAGAAACAGGATGAACTTGGCGGCAGCACGGTGCTTAGTTCAGGATATATGGCCTTTGCTGGAACGGATATGCAGGAAGCGGCAGGGATCATTGATTCCACTGAGTCCCTTTTGGATGACATGATTGAAGTCGGTGGAGGCGTGAATGATCTTTCATTGGTCAATACCTATGGACGTTATCAGCTTGAGACCTATTCATGGCTTGTGGAACACGGCATTGAATTCCGTGCACTGGAGGCAGTAAGCGGCCACAGTGTTCCAAGGGGGCACATCATTGATCCGCACCAAGCCATTCAGTCACTTTATCGAAGGTTGAAGAATCTTCCAAACGTATCTATTCGTTTTAGTGCACCGGCCAAACGTTTATTGAAGAACAAAGGTGGAAGAATTAATCGGATTTTATATGATTTTAATGGTGCAGAACAGACTGTTCTAGCCTCAAAAGGAGTAATTCTAGCTTCTGGCGGTTTTGCAAAAAATGAGGATCTGCTGCATCAATTTGCCCCCCAGTTGAAAGGAGCACTTCGGATTGCCGGTGCTGGCAACCAAGGGGACGGTCTAATGATGGCCTGGGAGCATGGTGCCTGGATGCAAGACCTGCCATACTTGAATGGTACATACGGTTTCCATCCAACGGCAACAGGTGTGGTTAAATCCCAAGGGCTTGCTTTTTACAAGGGTGGAATTATCGTGAATCAGTTTGGAAAACGCTTTGTTAACGAATCGATTTCCTATAAGTTATTGGGTAAAGCTGCATTCGAGCAGCCAGAGCAAATCAGCTATCAAGTTTGGGATCAAACGGTAATGGACAAGAGCGTGTTTGACGACCCGCTTTATGATTTTGAATTACTGCGCCGCCGCCGCCTTTTATATGTGGTTGATACATTAGAAGAATTGGCAGATTGCATAGATGTTCCTCTGGAAGTTCTAGAAGATACCATTTCAAGATACAACCAAGGGATTCAAAACGGGGAGGAACCAGACTTTGGCCGGAAGACATTAACACATAATTATGGTAAGCCGACTCCGATTGAAAAAGCACCTTTTTATGCTTTTGAATCGACAGTTGCCATGCTGGCAACCTACGCCGGTATAGCTGTAAATGCTGCGGGGCAGGTTATCAATCCTTATGGCGAGACAATCCCTGGTTTGTATGCGGCTGGCGAAATAACAGGCGGATTCCATGGTGCCGGATATATGACTGGAAGCTCGCTGGGGAAAGCTGCTGTCTTTGGGCGGATTGCCGTTCAATCCGCTTTAGTGGAGGTAACTATTTAACTGACCCTGGAAAAAACTAAAAGGAGGGTACATGAGATGAAAATCTGGCATCAAAGTCTTACCACGATTGATCGGGTGCCGCAATATCGTGATGCCATTATGAACCATGTAAACAGGATTGCCCGTCCTGACGTTGAGGTAGTATTACACGGAATGTCAGAAGAGACATATCCAACACATTATCCCGGCATTTATATTACTCATGCTTACTTACAAAACCTGCACCGCGAACAGTTTGTCCGGGCGGCTCTTACGGCTGAAGCGGCAGGCTATGATGCGATGTTCATCGCTACAATTCCCGATGTAGGTCTCTTAGAAGCACGAACTCTGGTGGATATTCCTGTAGTAGGGTATGGGCAGGCATCTTTTCATATGGCTTCCATGCTAGGTGACTGTATTGGCGTTGTTAATTTCTTAGCACCGCTCGCAGACGAACTTCAGCAAAATGCTGCCCGTTATGGCCTTGGCGGCAAACTAGGACCAATTGTTCAAACGGAAGCCGGGTTTGATGCAGTATTAGCCGGATTTAATAAACCAGAGCCTGTCATTGCCTCATTTAAAAAGGCTGCCGAAAAGGCAATCTCAGAAGGGGCTGATGTCATTGTACCTGGAGAAGGCCCAATGAACGTTTTCCTCGCTGCACATGGAGTTTCAAGAATTGGGGATGTGCCGATTGTCGATTCCTTCGGCGCGGGAATTAAGATGTGCGAGTCGCTGGCAGATTTGCGGAGAGTGTCCGGGGTATATATGACCCGACGAGGCTATTTCAATGCAAAACCGCCAGCTGAGGCAGTAGCGAGACTAAGAGAAATGTATGGACTAGAGCCGAATCCAGATCCAAAAAATGATCGAGGTTTATAGATTAAGTTAAACTTGGGAACGAGGTGACCCAGAAATGCATATCGTTGTATGTCTAAAACATGTTCTTGACCCGGAAATCACACCACGAAATTTTGAGATAAATCCCGTAACAAATCGACCTGATGCCAGCGATTCCGACATGGAGCTGGATTCCTTCGCAGAAAATGCGCTTGAACTCGCCATTCAACTGCGGGATAAAACACCGGGTGCTACGGTAACAGCTCTTTGTCTGGGAAATGAGGACTCAGAGGAAATACTGCGCCGGGCTCTTGCGTTTACAGCCAATGCTGCTGTTCGAGTTTGGGAAGAAGAATGGGAGGATCTCGATGGTCAGGCAGTTGGTCATATCCTGGCTCGAACTATCGAGAAACTTGGCGGAGCTGAGCTAGTTTTGACCGGATATCAAGCGAGTGATATCGAGGAGGGCTTAGTTGGTCCTATAATGGCAGAAGAGCTTGAGATCCCTTGTGTAACTCTTGTCTCCGAGCTTGAATTAGATGGGGATCGTGTAAAGGCTTCGTGTGAGGCGGAAGGCGGGTATACCGTGGTAAGCGTTCCTTCCCCGGCTGTCTTTACTATTATCAGCGCTGAGGCAAATGTCCCGCGACTACCGAAGGTCAAGGATATTAGACTTGCTAGAAGTAAACCGATTACAGTTTTAGAAAGTGAAGATCTTGATTTAGATAGTGAACGAAGTCAACCAGGAGCCAGACTGGTTAAAGCTTACGTGTTGAATACAGAAGTGAACTGTGAGCTATTGCCTGGCAATGATGGTGATGAACTTGCAGGCAGGCTGGCTGACAAACTCGTTGCACTGAAGATTTTATAGGGGGGTGCCGACATGGCCAATATTCTTGTTTTTGCACATCGACAGGGAGATTCCTTAACACCGGGCGGCAGAGAGGCGCTTGTCTTTGGCTCCCGCGTAGCTAGTTCCATAGGTGGAGAGGTCCGTGCTGTCTTATTAGGTACTACTTCTGAACAAAGTGCCAAAGAGGCCATTGCTTGTGGGGCGAGTATTGCATACAATGTGCAAAATCCGCTGCTCGCTGAATACGATGTAGAATTATACGTAAATTGTCTTTACAATGTATTCCAACAAACGAATGCCGATATGATGGTTGTTTCGTTTGATAGGATGGGGAAGGATTTGGTTGGCCGGCTGGCCGCCCGTCTAAATGTATCGGCCATTACGGAGGTAGTCGATTTCAAAACCGATGACGACAAATTGATTTGGATTCGCCCGATTTATGGTGAGAAAGCCTTTGGTGAATACGAAACAACCCGGCCTAAAGCGGTAGTGGGCATTCGCCAAAAGAGTCAGGATATAACTGAATTTACTGAGAATCACATCGGGGAAATCATTCCTTTTGAATATACTGCATCAGAAGAGGAAATTGTGACCAAACTTGTTGTGAAAATCCAGGCTTCCTTGTCAGATATCCGGCTTGAGGATGCCCGGATTATCGTTTCTGGCGGAAGAGGCCTTGGCGGTCCTGAGGGATTTAGTGAACTGCATACCCTTGCCATCTTGCTTGGAGGTACTGTGGGTGCATCCCGTGCTGCATGTGACGCCGGATGGGTTCCCTCTAACCTGCAGGTAGGGCAAACTGGAGCTATTGTCGCTCCAGACCTCTATATTGCCGTTGGTATTTCCGGGGCAAGTCAGCATCTGGCAGGCATCACATGTGCAAAAACCGTTGTGGCAATTAACACTGATGCAGAGGCACCAATTTTTAAGCGTGCTAACATTGGCGTGATTGCTGATTACAAGTCAGTGATCCCAGCCCTAACGGAAAAACTGAAAAAAGTGCTTGTTTAAAAATACTATCCAAAGTATATTGTCAAAATGCAAAATGAAGAAACCCTAGAGATAATGGGTTTCTTTATTTATTGCAGATTTGTCAAAATTACTATATGTTAAAAGTAATTACAAAGGAAAGGGCCCCGATTATCACCCTTTCTTATCGATTCCCCTTATGATTCAAGAAATCCACTATCCGCTTTACATACTGATCTTTTGTGTAACTTTTGTATAATTGGCTTGATAGCCGGATTGGATCCCCAAAGAAGTATCTTTCATATTGGGTTTGTCTTGTGCCAAATGAACTCATCGTTAAATCCCATGCTAAGCGAAATAGTTTTACACGGTCCACTGCGGAGGCATTCGCTCCCTGAAGATACTGGTCCAAATCCGTTCTTAAATCCGAATCAAAGTCATTTTCAGTCGGCAACGATACCATCCCGCTTGCCCCGATAATTTGAATAATTTCACTGAATCTCGGATAAATTTTAGGAAAAATATTACTAGCTGCCTGAAGCGGGATTATACAAGGCCGCATGTTGCCAAACTCATCCAATTTTGCGTCTGCTTCGGCTTTAGCTAATAGTGCCTTCATCGTTTCAAGACCTATGATGATTTCTGAAATCTTTTCCTGAACATGCTGATATTCACTAATATTAATCGTCTCGACAAGAAGCTCAGCAATACCTAAAAGAAACTCTGTTTTTACAATTTGTCTGGTTATTACTTGGTGGAAAGCGAAGGAATAAAAGGGACTTTGGAGTATGAACTGGTTGGCAGCTTCAATATTGTTGTGAAAAAACACTCGATCCCAAGGAACTAACACATTGTCAAAGACAAGAATGGTATCCATTTCTTCGTACCGTGAACTTAACGGATAATTAAAAGAAGATTCCCCGCCGACAAAAGATTCCCGGCAAATAAATTTTAAGCCTTCGGTATCAGTTGGGATTGAAAAAGCGTATGCTTCCGCTTCACTAAAAACTCCCCCTGCTGAGTACACTAGCACTTCATCGGTTAAACCGCCTTGTGTAGCCAGCAAACGCGCACCCTTAATAATGATTCCTTTTTCATTTTGACCAATCACTTTGGCGGCAATCGGATTCATCGAAGATTCAAAATGGTATTGTGAACGGTTCACCTGGGGCGTGATAAAGGTATGGGTAAATGAAAGGTCCATTTTTTTAGCTCTTTCATATAGGGACTGAATATTCTCAGGGAAGCAATTTTCTTTCCCTTCTAAAAGGGCTGTGGAGGAGGCAAAGGCCATAACCACAGTGTTCATATAATCGGGGCTTCTCCCCATCATCCCGTTCGTATGTTTTGCCCAAAGTTCGATCATCGTCCTTCTTTTCTTTAAATCTCTTTTTGTTTTTGGCTGCAGATAGGACATTCCGATTGATTCTCCTGTATCGGGCGTTTGATAAGTCAACTTGGACTTTAAGTTTGGTTCATTCTGCAAATCATATAGCGATGCTTTGCTCCGAATGAGTCCTTTGAAAGCGGGATGAACAGATAGTTTTTCTTCAATCTTTTCTCCGTCTAACCAAATATCAGAATTGAGCCGATTGATCCGGTCAATGAACTCTTTACCTGTAATAATACCCATATGACCACTCCTTAATTACATGGGTCATTGCTTAGAATAATAATTAGCTAGTTTTATTTTATTGGATAAGGTTCCAATCTGTTCTTTATTTTGGCGTCTATAAATAAATAGGGCTCAAGTGAAGGCTGAAGAAAGCGGTAAATTTTTTCAACATTTTTCGAAGATAGCCAGTTAATAAGTGAAGTACTTCATAGTTTAAAAAATGCTGAGAGACTATACTAAACAAGCAGATGAAAATTAACCG
This sequence comes from Neobacillus sp. NPDC093127, assembly GCF_044754175.1. Taxonomy (NCBI): domain Bacteria; kingdom Bacillati; phylum Bacillota; class Bacilli; order Caryophanales; family Bacillaceae; genus Neobacillus; species Neobacillus sp. NPDC093127. Next base: position 292,105 of record NZ_JBIVOP010000001.1, on the reverse strand, counting down.
AAAAATGATCAATCATTTTTCTGAAAGGTCGAGCGAATTGAGTAGAATGGCAATTTTCATAATGAGCATTTTTCTTATAGTTATGGCTGGGTGCAGTAATACAAATACCTATAGCGTGAAGCTTTCGACACCCAAAACATTTACCCCAGGAAAAACGATGGCGATCCAGTTTAAGGTGGTCGACAAACAAGGAAAACCCGTAAATGGTGCCAATGTAACTGCGGATTTGAATATGAAAAATATGGACCACGGAACACTCCCCATTCATGCTGAAGAAATTGGGGATGGCAAGTATATCGGTTCAGTCAATTTGCCGATGCAGGGTGACTGGGTGGCAACTATCAGCGTAGTGCATAATGGGGAAAAAATGGAGGTTGAAAAACAGTTTACAATCGAGGTAAAGACGGCAGAGAACGCTCATAAGGTCACAAGTCAGCTGGCCTTACCTGACTTTAAGCTACTAGACGAAAACGGGAATACAGTGACGAAACAAAATCTCTTAGGGAAAAAAGTTGTCATGACGTTCACCTATTTAAACTGCATAGATCCAAATGCCTGCCCAATTTTATTGGGAAATTTCAGCAGCCTGCAGCAGGATATTAAAACGAATGCGATAAATCCACATCAACTTTTACTTGTGTCAGTTTCGCTAGATCCCGAGAATGATACACCCGAAGCAATGAAGCTCCATGCAGAAAAAATGAACTTCGATAGGTCCTACCTTAAAATGCTGACAGGGAATATGGGTGAAATACAAAAATTAACGAATACACTAGGTGTTCATTTTGAAAAAAAGGATACAGAGGTCTTGCATGATAACAAAACGTTTATTTTTAATGAGAATGGAAAGTTAACTCATGAATTCACTGGGAGTTTTATTGACAGGGGAGAAATGTTGCAGGTGGTAACGTCAGAATGATGAAAGATCCCCATTGAAAAATAATGATAGCGGCTTCGTTTTAAAAAACTAATGAAATAAGTTAAAATGGAATTATGACAAAGAGTAGATGAATCCCAAGGTTGATGAATATTCAAGTAAAGCCAAAAAGTGACAGAAAGAATTTTAGAAATCGTGAATGATCATCCTTGACTGTCAGGAATCGAAAAATTGAAGAGGGGTGTTCCCTGATGACAAAGAGTGGATTGAATCCTAAGGTTGACGAATTTTTAAGTAAAGCTAAAAAGTGGAAGGAAGAATATGAGAAGCTGAGAAATGTCGTTCTTGACTGTGAGCTGACCGAAGAATTTAAGTGGATGCATCCTTGTTACACGTTTGAGAAAAAAAACATCATTTTAATCCATGGATTTAAAGAATATTGTGCACTTCTGTTTAACAAAGGTGCCTTATTAAAGGATACCCATGGGATTCTAATCCAACAAACGGAGAATGTACAGGCAGCGCGCCAGATTCGGTTTACCAATCTTCAAGAAATAATTGAAATGGAAACCATTTTGAAAGCCTATATTTATGAAGCCATTGAAGTTGAAAAAGCCGGCTTGGAAGTGAATTTTAAGAAGACGACAGAATACATAATTCCTGAAGAATTACAAAATAAATTCGATGAACTCCCTGCCTTGAAAACTGCCTTTGAAGCATTAACGCCGGGACGGCAAAGAGCATACATTCTTTATTTTTCTGCACCCAAACAATCCAAAACTCGGGAGTCAAGGGTTGAAAAATATAGGCAGCAAATTCTCAATGGAAAGGGATTAAATGATTAATAAGATGAGAAAAAATTAATCAAACCTTAAGATGTTACCTCACTAAAAACGAACTAGCAAGAATCATTAAACAAATCGAATTATAAAGAATCAAAAAATTTGAGTTCTCATGGAGTGAAAAAGAGATGAGAATTGAACATGTAGCTATTTGGGTCAATGATTTGGAAGTCATGAAAGAGTTTTATGAAACGTATTTTTATGGTAAGTCAAACAATAAGTATCATAATACAGAGAAGAAATTCGAATCATATTTTCTCACTTTTGATTCTGGAACACGATTAGAGATTATGCGTAAATCAGGGATTGATGAGAAAAAACAGAGTGATATGATAGGCTGGGCTCATATTGCCATTTCTTTAGGAAGCAGGGAGTCCGTTAATCAAATGACAGCCCGATTAAAAAATGATGGTTATCGCCATATTAACGGTCCTCGTGTCACTGGAGATGGTTATTATGAGAGTGTTATTGAGGACCCAGAAGGAAATCTTATTGAATTGACTGTATAATATAATGGCGGCTTTTTAAAAAATAAAAAACAAAAAAATCCCTAGACATAAGGGATTCAACGATTTTTTTCTTTAGTCTTTTCCGATTTCCAATACCATTTTACCTTTTGTTCTGCTGCTTAAAATCTGGATATGTGCATTGGCTGCTTCTTCAAGCGGCAGGATTGTTCCTACGAATGGCTGAAGACCTCCATTATTCAGTGCTGCTTCAACTGCAATCAAACTTTCATTAAATTCATCTATTGGTGCATTCCAAACGGCCATTCCAAGGACATCGGCTTCTTTGGCCATTATCAAGCGGGGATTGAAGTCCAATGCTCCGCGGTTGCCTACTACGACCACCCGGCCGAACTTGTTGACCAGCTTTAAATCCTCTTCTAGATTGACATTGGCAAGCATTTCAATGACAACATCAACGCCAGCACCGTTTGTAAGGGAGGGGATTTCTTCCAAATACCCCGTCTGATTGTGGTTAAGGACGGCGTCAGCACCAGATTTTCTTACTACATCCATGCCTTCTTCTGTGCCGGCAGTTCCGATTACTTGTGCACCTGCATATTTAGCAAGTTGTACAGCTAAAGTACCTACACCGCCGGAAGCCCCATGGACTAATACCGTTTCTCCCGGTTTTAAATGTGCCCGGTGAAAAAGTGCGCGATAGGCAGCCGTGACAGGAATGCCAAGTGCTGCTCCCTGCTCAAAGCTTACTGTTTCAGGCAATTTATGTACAGCTTCCACATCACAAACTACTTTTTCCGCATATGTTCCCGTTTTTCTTTTTGACATTGTGGAGGCGACAAATACCCGATCGCCGGTCTTGAGCCTAGTGACACCCGGGCCAACCTCATCCACCACACCTGCACCATCAAATCCAGGGGTATAAGGCATGTCAGGATTGAAAAAGGCATAACCTCCCGCACGTATATAAGCTTCTGCTGGATTGACGCCGGCATAATAAAGCCTTACCCGTACTTCGTTTTCTGCCGGTACCGGTTCTTTAACTTCTACTAGTTTTAACACTTCAGGTTCCCCAAAGGACGACATTTGAATAGCTTTCATTCGGCTTCCCCCTGTTTAAAGTAAAATCACATCTACTTCATGATAGACTATCTTCTTGGTCAAAAAAACCTTTTTGGGAAAAATTAAGACCAATTCTTATATTGTTTGTAACTTACTTGACGTTTTGTAAGTTTTAAAAAAGGCTGATTCAGACTAGAATTTACCTTTTTCCACACTGCCATTCTTTTTTTATCTACTACCAAGTAAACGTATTGGTTTACAAGAATCGCAGCCTAATGTTTGGTTTATTTTTCAAGGCATTATCCCGTTTCTATTAGACAATACTAATTCGAGTGAAACTGCTTAAAGTGAAATTTATAGTGTATTCATAGGATATTTGTGTATAAGGAGGCATCACATGGATTTTTTCATCCCTAGTGGTAAGAGTAAAGGCGGTGAAGAAGGAAATTTAAGTTGGTGGCAATTGTCTTTAATCGGAGTGGGCTGCACGATTGGAACTGGATTTTTTCTTGGCTCCACAATTGGGATTAAAGTAACTGGCCCGTCTATTGTCTTTTCATTTATTTTAGCAGCCTTAGGGACTTACGTTGTTTACAATCTATTAGCCAAAATGACAGCAGAGGACCCGCAAGATGGATCGTTTTGCTACTACGCAAACAAAGCCTACGGACGATGGGCAGGTTTTAGCTGCGGATGGAATTACTGGTGCTCAAACATCCTGATTATGGGCAGCCAACTAACCGCACTCTCGATTCTTTCAAGATTTTGGTTTCCCAATGTCCCACTATGGCTCTTTGCGACGGGGTATGCGATTCTTTCCATTGTGGTTGTTTTAACAGGCAATAAGGGGTTTGATAAAGTAGAAAATGTATTAGCGATTATTAAAACAGCTGCTATTGTTATGTTTATTATTATCGCAGCTGCAGCCGTTTTTGGCTGGCTGCATGGGAATGTGAAACATCCTGGTTTTCCGCATTCAGCAAAAGAACTATTTCCTGAAGGGTACAAAGGTTTTTGGTCCTCCTTAATTTATGCCTTTTATGCCTATGGAGGGATTGAAGTCATTGGACTAATGGCCATGAGACTTAAAAAGAAGGAAGATGCACCCAAAGCGGGAATTATCATGTTGATTGTATTGGTGATTATTTATGTTATATCAATTGGTCTTGCAGTCTTTATGGCTGCACACGGGGCATTTACTGAAAAAGAGAGTCCTTTTGTTACGGCATTAGATAAATATCATTTTGCCTTTTTCCCCCATGTATTTAATGCAGCGATTATATTGGCAGGATTTTCAACCATGACCGCTTCATTATTTGGGGTAACCACACTTTTAGTAACACTCGCTGAAGGTGGTGATGCACCATCGTGGTTTTCTAAAAAGCTAAAAAACTTTAAAGAACTGCCACTTCCCTCATTAGCCCTGGCAACGATTGGATTAATTGCATCAATTGTCACAGCATTGCTGTTGCCTGGGAAAATCTATGAATACATCACAACAGCTGCAGGGATTTTAATTCTTTTCAACTGGTCCTTTATCATTATTTCTGCCTTTCATATTTTGGACATAAAGTTTGGTGGAAAGATGTTGGCAATTTTAGGTTTAGTTCTTATTCTTGCTGCAGTAAGTGGAACCCTCATGGAGAAGAGCATACGAATGGGCTTCTTTGTTAGTTTATTAGTAGCAGCGATCATTGGTGTAATTGCCTTTATCATGGAAAAAATGGTTTGGAAGAAGAAAAGCCAAAAAGGATAGGATTACGGTAAGGAAATTTTTATTTTTCGTTAGTGTTGGATAATCTATTGATATGCTCTAAGAAAGGGCGCACGGATAAAAGAGGAAGGGGGTTGTCTATTTTTAGATAGCCCCTTTTCATGTTTTTTTAACGAGCAAATTCCCAAATAACTGTGGAGTATTACAAATTATATGGACATGAATCACCGTTTCATTCATAAAATGTACAAGTTGACCCTAATGTGATGCGAGGTGATTTTTTTTGAGTATAAGTATTTTGGCTGGTTATATAATCCTCGGATTTACTTTAGCTGCCCCTATTGGCCCGGTCAATTCCGCTCGCTTGGATAAAGGAATCAAGAATGGGTTCTGGCATGCTTGGATTGTGGGGGTAGGTTCGATGATTGCTGATGGGATTTTTATGTTTATGGTTTATTTAGGAATGGTTCAATTCTTAGGGATTCCTATTGTACAAATCTTCCTGTGGCTGTTTGGAGGATTTATTCTTATTTATTCTGGATTTGAAAGTATTAAAAATGCAAATACACTCACCTTAACATACAGCAGAAAAAAAGATTCCTTATTTAAATGCTTTCTTACTGGATTTATTATGTCGATTACCAGTCCATTATCCATTCTTTTTTGGTTGGGGATCTATGGATCCGTATTGGCAAAAACTGCTCAAACAAATGGAACGGAATCACTTTTGATTTATAGCAGCATGATCTTCCTTGGTCTAATTTTTTGGGACATCTTTGTTGCAGCCCTTACTACTGGTTTTAGGAGGCTTTTAAATGTAAAAACCCTAATTGCGATTTCTATTATTTCCGGTACTTCACTAATTATATTTGGAGTTTATTTTGGTTATCAGGGGATTCAAGCACTAAGAATAAATTAGATAAAGCATTAAGTTAATTCGCTTTTGACAGAAATTTTGCAATAAATATATCAAAAATAAAAGTATATTCTAAATGCTTCTTCCAAGGCCTCTCTAACAGGTACGAACAATATAAACAATAGGATTATTAGAATTGCTGTAAAAAAATAATTCTTCACAATAATTCCCCCTTAAGAAGAATCTATCTTAGGGATAGGATAACTCAAACTTGTTAACTCCACGTTGTTGATAAGTAAATGTTTTGTAAATTGGTAAATACACAATTCGAGGGAAAAAATGAATTAGAAGAAGAATGATGATGATGATGATGAAAGTATATCGTGTTGCTTATTATGTAGCTGATTTACAACACGTATCTTTGGTGCCTAAGGAAGAAAAAAATGATTGGTAATTTTGGGATAATACCTGCCCCAATCCGACCCCCATTACCAAAAATTATTGCTTTTTTAAAAGTTAAAATAAAAAGAAACCCTTGATATAACAGGGTTTCTTTTACGTCCCAAAGAGGATTCGAACCTCCGACCTACAGTTTAGGAAACTGTTGCTCTATCCTGCTGAGCTATTGGGACAAGTAAAGACTTATTTATTTTGTTTTAGACACACAATAAGATAAACCCGTCCTGATCTCAGAAAGATTATTCAAGAAGTGGTTCGATCAGTACGCTGTAGCAAATTCGTTGAAGCATATTCGAACGTGCTGAGCTATTGGGACTCATTATAGGAACGTTTATTATTATAATGATATAATCGAAAAAGGTCAATAACAAGTTGATGTTATTGCAGCGGAAGGTTCTTGGCCACTTCCGTTTTTTTCGCAGTCTTTTCACGGAAAATCAACCAAACAATCAAGCTTAGCGTTATTAATAAACCTTCCATGGATAAGATATACCAAGGGTAAGGGCCCAGAACATCTAATAGACTGGCACTGTCGGGTTTGTGACTTAAGAACATATAATTGCCGTCAACCATCTTATTAATGACCATAATAATCGGCATCAAAACATTTAAAAAGACAAATAATTTTACTACCGACCAGATTGTCGGCCGGTACCCCTTTGCCCAAGTAAAATAGAGCGGCACCCAAATGATCATTAAATGAGTATAAAAGAAGTGGAAGAATCGAAAATGTGGAAAGTCATAATTTAATAGTGGTGTGATTAATGCCTGAGATGCGCCAAGTATTGCTGTAAATAATAAGATTTCGTAAATTAATTTTATCCTAGTCAGCAACAAGAGAACCGTTAAAATCAGGCTGATACTGCATAACTCTAATGGGATGGCGTCGCTGACATGCCAGCTGCGATTTACGATCAGCCATAAGTGATAAGCAGTCTCCATTATTATTAAAGAAATAGCGACACCGATTTCAGTGCCTCTCCAATTCTTAGCACTTAGCCAATCTCTAAATAAAAATATTGCTAAAGAGCATAGAATTAAGATGGTTAGGATAACAAGGTGACTTGCTGAAAACATCTGAAAATCATAATTTTTGTAACTCCCGCTAAACCACTCCATAATTTCACCACCCTTACAATTATTTTAACATGTTATGGTGAGAGGAAGTTGGAATTTTTAGAAAGGTTCTTTTCTAAAAGTTTGTTGGTATTTTTGATTCGCTAATAAAACCCTTCAATCGACGAGTGCCTGACACCAACATTTTATGATATAATAGTTTGTCGAAGATACTCGAAATGAATTTAACCGTGGAGGTCATTATGGCTGCTTATACGCCGATGATACAGCAATATTTAACCGTGAAGGCAGATTATCAAGATGCCTTTTTATTTTTTCGCTTGGGCGATTTTTATGAAATGTTTTTTGATGATGCGATAAAGGCATCACAGGAATTAGAGATAACCTTAACAAGCCGCGGTGGCGGTACCGATGAACGGATTCCGATGTGTGGAGTTCCTTACCATGCAGCAGCTAACTATATTGAACAGCTTATTTCCAAGGGCTATAAAGTAGCGGTTTGTGAGCAAACGGAAGACCCGAAACAGACAAAAGGAATGGTCAAACGGGAGGTTGTTCAGTTAATCACACCGGGAACCGTGATGGATGGAAAAGGATTAACTGACAAAGAGAACAACTATATCGCCTCGATTACAGCCTTTGATGACCAAACTTATGGATTTGCTTATAACGATATTTCAACAGGTGAGAGCCGAGTAACCTTACTTTCCAGCAATTTTGATGAGGTATTGAATGAACTGTCGGTTTTAAGTGCCAAAGAGGTAGTTGTTGCAAGCAATTTTGACGGAGAACTGCAAAAGAAGATGCGGGAACGTGATGTGCTCGCGATTTCGTTTGAAGATAATAGTTCACTAGAGATGAATTATGCCCATCTGCTTGAGGATTTAAATCAAGATAAATTGAAACAAACAACAGCAAGGCTGTTTAACTATTTATACCGGTCGCAAAAGAGAAGCCTTGACCATCTCCAGCCTGTTACTACCTATCAAATTCATCACTATATGAAAATTGATTACTATTCAAAGCGTAATCTTGAATTAACCGAGACGATTCGTTCCAAAGGGAAAAAGGGTTCGTTATTATGGCTTCTTGATGAAACGATGACCGCAATGGGCGGAAGGATGTTAAAAACTTGGATTGACCGGCCATTGATTAATCAGGATGAGATTGAACATCGTCAAGCGATTGTCGAAGTTCTGATGAATCATTACTTTGAACGCCAGGAGCTTCGTGAAAAATTAAAAGAGGTATACGATTTAGAGCGTTTAGCAGGGCGTGTTGCCTTTGGAAACGTGAATGCCCGTGATTTAGTCCAGCTTAAGCGCTCGTTAATGCAGGTGCCATTTTTAAAGGAAATCCTACAGACGATGCAAAATGAAGAAGTTAGAAAAATTGCTGAGCACCTTGACCCGTGTGAAGAGATCACTAATTTATTGGAGCAGGCAATCGTAGAAAATCCGCCGCTCTCGTTAAAAGAAGGCAATATGATTCGCGACGGGTACAATGCCCAGCTCGATCAATATCGTGATGCCAGCCGGAACGGGAAAACGTGGATAGCAAGCCTTGAGCGGGAAGAGCGGGAGAAAACCGGGATTAAATCGTTGAAGGTTGGCTATAACCGCGTATTCGGCTACTATATTGAAATCACTCGCGCAAACCTGCATCTATTAGAAGAAGGACAGTATGAACGGAAGCAAACTCTATCGAATGCCGAACGTTTTATTACCCCGGATCTAAAAGAAAAAGAAGCGTTGATTTTACAAGCGGAGGAAAAATGCGGCGAGCTTGAATATGAGTTATTTACCGAAATCCGCGAGATTGTTAAGGAGCAAATCCCGCGTCTGCAGGCGCTGGCAAAAATGGTCAGCGAGCTTGATGTCCTGCAATGCTTTGCCCAGGTTAGTGAAGAACGACACTATGTGAAGCCGCAATTTTCTACAGAGCGCCGTGTAGCTGTTAAGGATGGCCGCCATCCAGTAGTCGAAAAGGTATTAAACGCTCAGGAATATGTACCAAATGATTGTCATATGGACAGCGACCGGGAAGTCCTGTTGATTACGGGTCCGAATATGTCTGGTAAAAGTACGTACATGCGCCAAATTGCTTTAACAGCTATTTTAGCGCAAATCGGCTGTTACGTTCCGGCGGCTGAAGCCGTGCTGCCGATTTTTGATCAGGTGTTTACACGTATTGGTGCGGCAGACGATTTGATCTCTGGACAAAGTACCTTTATGGTTGAAATGCTCGAAGCGAAAAATGCGATTACAAATGCGACGCAAAACAGTTTGATTTTGTTTGACGAAATCGGCCGCGGCACCTCAACATACGACGGGATGGCCTTAGCGCAGGCAATCATTGAATATATTCATAAGCGGATTGGAGCGAAAACTTTATTTTCAACCCATTATCATGAGCTGACCGTTTTAGATGAAGAGCTTTCGAAGCTAAAAAACATTCACGTCAGCGCGATTGAACATAACGGCAAGGTTGTCTTTCTTCATAAAATAAAAGAAGGGCCGGCCGATAAGAGCTACGGAATACATGTCGCCCAGCTGGCCGAACTGCCGGCGGAATTAATCAGTCGTGCAAATGAAATTTTAACGACGCTTGAGCATTCAGACGTTCAAGCTGCTGTTCCTGTGAAAGCGGAGGTAATCGAAGAAAAGCCAGCCCAGTTATCATTTTTTGATGAACCGAAGGAAACGAAGAAACACGAACTGACTTCTAAGGAAAAACGAGTTTTAGAGAAAATTAAAGAAATAGAGTTATTAGAGGTAACACCGCTTCAGGCGATTAATATGTTGTACGAGCTCCAGAAAAAGTTAAAGTAGGAGGCGCGCGCGAATGAGAAAGATTATTCAACTTGATGACGCCTTATCCAACAAAATAGCGGCGGGAGAAGTAGTTGAACGCCCCGCCTCTGTTGTCAAAGAGTTGGTTGAAAATGCGATTGATGCCGGCAGTACCGTGATTGAAATTGAGGTGGAGGAAGCAGGACTCGCTAAAATTCGAATTACCGACAATGGGTACGGAATTGACGAAGAGGATGTATTAATCGCCTTTCAACGCCATGCCACGTCCAAAATCAAAGACGAGAATGACTTATTTCGGATTAGGACGCTCGGGTTTCGCGGAGAAGCCCTCCCCAGTGTTGCCTCCGTTTCCAGACTTGAGATGAAGACCTCTACGGGGGAAGGTGCCGGAAACCGGGTAGTCATCGAAGGCGGGAAAGTCGAAACGTTTGAAAAAGCTTCAAGCAGACGCGGAACCGACATCACGATTACCGATTTATTTTTCAATACGCCTGCCCGCTTAAAGTATATGAAAACAATCCACACAGAACTTGGGAATATTACGGATGTAGTCAACCGGCTTGCCCTGTCCCATCCGGAAGTTGCCTTCCGCTTAATTCATAATGAGCGGAAGCTGCTGCAAACGAATGGAAACGGCGATGTTCGTCAGGTGCTGGCCTCGATTTACGGAATGGCCATCGCCAAGCAGCTTGTTCCAATAACCGGTAACTCGCTTGATTACAAAATTAGCGGATTTGCTTCGATGCCTGAGATCACAAGGGCATCAAGGAACTATATCTCGACGATGATTAATGGCCGATTTATCAAAAACTACCCATTGGCAAAAGCAATTCAGGAAGGGTACCATACCTTGCTGCCAATCGGCAGGTTTCCGATTGTGCTCCTTAATATTGAAATGGACCCGCTGCTTGTGGATGTCAATGTTCACCCGTCGAAAATGGAAGTTCGTATAAGTAAGGAAGCGGAACTGAATGAACTGGTCACAACGATTATTAAAGAGGCGTTTAAATCGAAGGTCTTAATTCCGACTGCCTATACTCAAGTGAAAAAAGAAGTGCCAAAGTCTGAACAAACTTCTTTAGAGCTTGATGAGAGAACCAAGGATTATCAAGAAATTCAAAGGGAGTGGCCAGTTGCGCCGCAAACCGTTCAGGAAACTCAAACAATCCCTTCGGTGCCCTTTACTGATTTTCCTGTTCAAAGTGAAACGGCAGTTGTTGCAGAATCTTGGGAATCTACAATTTCTGTTTTCAATCCACCTGAATCTGCTCCTGAAAAACAGGTCGATTTCAATGAGAATAAAATAATCGAGTCTAGTGACGATAATGACCAAACGGAGAGCCGGGTGCCCCGTCTCTATCCAATCGGGCAAATGCACGGCACCTATATTTTTGCTCAAAATGAAAACGGCTTATATATTATTGATCAGCACGCGGCACAGGAACGGTTAAAGTATGAATACTTCCGTGAAAAGGTAGGCCGGGTACAGTCTGAGCTGCAGGAAATGCTTGTGCCGTTAACGTTTGAGTATTCAACCGATGAGTATTTAAAAATAACGGAACACCAACATGAGCTCGAAAAGGTCGGCGTTTTTCTTGAGGAATTCGGGATGAATAGTTTCATTGTCCGATCACATCCACAATGGCTTCCAAAAGGAGAAGAAAAACAAATCATTGAGGATATGATTGAGCAGCTTTTAGCGATGAAAAAGGTCGATATTAAGAAATTGCGTGAGGAAGCAGCGATCATGATGAGCTGTAAAGCATCGATTAAAGCGAACCGCCATTTGCGCAACGATGAAATCCAAGCGTTGCTGGATGATTTACGGAAGGCGTCAGATCCATTTACCTGTCCACATGGAAGACCGATTATCGTTCATTACTCTGTCTATGAGATGGAGAAAATGTTTAAACGGGTAATGTAATTTATTATGAGACAAAAAACTGGGAAAAAGATAATTGTACCCGTTGGCCGGAAAAACGAGGGGTAACGGTCACAAAAACAGGTAATTGTGCCCGTTGACTAGAAAAACGAGGGGTAACGGTCAAAAAAAACCTCAATTGTGACCAAGAAGCGAAAAAAAGTGTCTTCACGGTCACAAATACAGATTTATATAACAAGAATTCCAAAAAAAGAGGTTGAAGGGTTTTGTCCTTCAACCTCTTTTTTGAATAGTACAATCTAACCAGAAACGGTCCCTTATTTTACAGCTGCTTGCAGCTTACTCATGTATTGAAGCGCCATACCAGTTCCCACTGCCACTGATTCAAGCGGGTTTGTGGCGAGTTGAACAGGAACAAAGATTTCCTCGCTTAGCCATGCCTCCATCCCATTCAATAAGGCCCCGCCGCCAGTAAGAATAACACCTCGGTCAACAATATCACCGCTGAGTTCTGCGGGACAGTCTTCGAGTGTAGCACGGACTGCTTCTAAAATATGCAGAAGAGATTCTCTAAGGGCATTGCGAACCTCATAGGATGATAAAGTAATAGTTTTCGGTAATCCTGTTACAAGATCGCGGCCGCGGACTTCCATCGAAAGTTCCTCATGATCTATCAAGGCATAACCAATTTCCATTTTAATATTTTCGGCCGTTCGTTCACCAATCAATACATTGTATTCTTTGCGAACGTGCTGAATAATGTCATCATCCAGGCGGTCACCGCCAATTTTGATCGAATGGCAGGCAACGACGCCGCCAAAGGAAATAATCGCGACCTCTGTATTTCCACCGCCGATGTCGACAACCACGTTGGCCACGGGTTCATCCACAGGTAATCCTGCTCCAATGGCTGCAGCTACAGGTTCCTCAATCAAGGAGATTTTTTTAGCACCAGCATTTCGCACGGCATCTTGAATAGCTCTTCGATCCACACTAGTGGAACCGGATGGGATACAGACGACCACATTCGGTTTACGAAGGGCAAACCCCATTTTTTTGGATGCTTTTCGCAGCACATGCTTGAGCATTTCAGTTGTAACATCAAAGTCAGCGATGACCCCATCTTTTAAAGGACGGATCGCCACAATTTTTTCGGGTGTCTTTCCAATCATTTCTTTTGCTTCCGTCCCAACTGCGACCACATTTTTTGTTACTGTATCAATAACCACTACAGAGGGCTCATTAAGTGCGATTCCTTTATTTTTACTATAAACCAATATATTTGCTGTACCTAAATCAATTCCAATATCAAAAGTAGAAAGCATTGATTTCACCTTATTCCTTTATTTTTTATACAAGATAAGCTACGTTTAAGCTTAACATGAATATGGGGGTAGATAGCCGTTTGTAAATGAACCGTTATCCGATTGTAAATTTACATGAAAAACTTACCGCCTTTGGAAGTAAAGTGGATAAAAATAATTTACCTCGAACTAAGCATAGATAAGAATTATTTTGTATATACTGATATGATGTTCAACTGCTCCTGCAAAATTATGATACGATGAAAGTGTGGAAGCGATAAATGGGATAAGGCAGTGAGAAAAAGTGGATGAAAAACAAAAATTATTAGTTATTATTGGTCCGACGGCAGTAGGGAAAACAAAACTAAGTGTCGAAATGGCCAAACGGTATAACGGTGAAATTATCAGCGGGGATTCCATGCAAATTTACCGCGGAATGGATATTGGGACCGCAAAAATAACCAAGGATGAAATGGAAGGGATTCCCCACCATTTAATTGATATTAAAGATCCGTCAGAAAATTTTTCGGTTGCTGAATTTCAACACCTCGTTCGGGCAAAAATAAGTGAGATTGCCAAAAAGGGAAAGCTTCCGATTATTGCCGGCGGGACAGGGTTGTATATTCAGTCTGTCATTTATGATTACCAATTCTCCGATGTTCCAGGGGATGAATCATTCCGCCAGCACCTGGAAGAAAAGGTAAAGGAAATCGGCAATGAGGCATTACACAAAGAATTAATCGAGGTTGATCCCGAAAGTGCATCACATATCCACCCCAACAATGTAAGAAGGGTCATTCGCGCGCTGGAGATTTTTCGGCTAACTGGTAAGACGATGCAGGAATATCAAAGCAATCAGCAGCCAGAACTTCTATACAATACAGCCCTGATCGGTTTAACGATGGAACGTGACAAGCTTTATGAACGGATTAATGACCGGGTTGATTTGATGGTCACTGAAGGGCTTTTGGAGGAAGTGAAAAGCTTATATCAGCAGGGCTTGCGTGAGTGTCAATCCATCCAAGCAATCGGCTACAAAGAAATTTATCAATATTTGGATGGATTTGTTACATTAGAAGAAGCGGTTGAGAATTTAAAACAAAATTCCCGGCGCTATGCCAAAAGGCAATTGACTTGGTTTCGCAATAAGATGGTGGTAGAATGGTTTGATATGACGGATGTGAACAATTTCGCAAAAAAAATAACGGAAATTTCACATTATGTTGAAGGAAAGCTTCAAGTAAAATCGAATACATATTAGTAGAGATAAAAGAGGAGGATATACAAATGAAAACGACAATCAATATTCAAGACCAATTTTTAAATCAATGCCGTAAAGATAATATCCATGTGACGGTTTTCCTTCTGAACGGATTCCAATTAAGAGGTCAAATTAAGGGCTTTGATAATTTTACCGTTCTCTTTGAATCAGAGGGGAAACAGCAGCTGGTATATAAACATGCGATATCAACCTTTGCACCTCAAAGAAATGTTCAGCTTGAATTGGAAAACCAATAATCATTAAATAAAAAGAGCCTGCTTGCCGCGGGCTCTTTTTATTTTTTCAAAAGGCAGTGTAAAAGAATATTGTTGATTTTTATCACAATGTTGATTGGAGTGGAAGGCGCGAGACTCCTGCGGGAGCAGCGGGACAGGTGAGACCCCGCAGGCGCTTTAGCGCCGAGGAGGCTCACCGCCCGCCCCGCGGAAAGCGAAGCGCCTGGAACGGAAATCAACATTCACTTTTAATACAGCCTTTCTAAAAAGTGAAGGGAAAATCTTTTTTAATGAATTTAAAAAGTTGTGAATACACATAGAATGAAGGAATATGCTTTTCTATGTGCTCATGATTTCAACATTAATCGGATAGATGTTCTTAGCAGCGCTTAAAACCTACCTTGCGGAAACTGTTTGCAGATTGAGAGGTGAAAGCTTTGGATCAACCATTTCGAATGAAAAGTAACGGCCAAATAAGGGTTGTGCTCAATTCCCAAAAAAGAAAAACAGTCACAAAGGAGCTGCCTGATTTTCAAGTTGTTCCAAAGGACATTCCCCCTGAGCACACAGCTCTAAAGGAAATTGAAGAGGAGCTCGGGGCTTTGGTTGGCATGGAAGAAATGAAACGAATGATAAAGGAAATTTATGCTTGGATCTATGTGAACAAGAAGCGGGAGGAGATGGGACTAAAGGCGAGAAAACAAGCCCTGCATATGATGTTTAAAGGAAATCCGGGCACAGGAAAAACAACAGTAGCAAGGCTGATAGGTAAACTTTTTCAAAAAATGAACGTGCTGACGAAGGGTCATTTAATTGAAGCCGAGCGGGCTGACCTTGTTGGTGAATATATCGGCCATACTGCACAAAAGACGAGGGATTTGATTAAGAAGGCCCAAGGCGGGATTCTGTTTATCGATGAAGCCTATTCGTTAGGCCGTGGCGGGGAAAAGGATTTTGGCAAGGAGGCCATCGATACCCTTGTCAAGCATATGGAGGATAAGCAGCATGAATTTATCCTTATTCTTGCAGGATATTCCCGTGAAATGGATTACTTTCTGACCTTAAACCCCGGACTTCATTCGCGCTTTCCCTTAGTTGTAGATTTCCCAGATTATAATATTGACCAGTTGATGGATATTTCTGGAAGAATGCTGTTAGAGAGAGAGTACACGTTAAGTCATGAAGCTGAAAAAAAATTAAGAGATCATTTAATTTGGGTGAAGGCGGTGTTAAATCCAAATACATTTTCAAACGGCAGATATGTCCGTAATGTCATTGAGAAATCAGTTCGGGCCCAAGCGATGCGGCTATTAATGCTAAACAGCTATGACAGGCATGAACTAATGACGCTGAGAAGCAATGACCTTGTATTTGAGGAGGACTAGGTAATAAAAAAACTCGGCGGACCTGAGCAATCCGCCGAGTTTTTAATGCGTTCTAATTCCCCGTGATGGCAGCTTCCAATCGTAGGTGTAGGAAAGCACGCGCAAACTGGTAACAAGCATAAAAAGTGTATATAACTCCCAAGGCTTGGTTGCTATTTTAAGTCCAATGATTAGGCCGGCAAGAATTGCCCAGACCCCATAGATTTCTGACCTTAAGACAATCGGTTTCCGTCCCGCTAATAAATCACGGATGATCCCGCCGCCGCTTCCTGTTAACACGGCTGCAACAATAACGGCACTAAGCGGATGGTTCATGTTCGCGGCATACATGGCGCCCTGGATGGCAAAGGCTGCAAGGCCGATGGCGTCGAACAGATTCCCCCATTTTTGCCAGTGCTTTAGCAGATTGCTTGGAAATAAAAACACGGCTGTAATCGATAATAAGGCAATCTGAAAAAATAATCCCTGTTCCCATAAAGCAGAAACAGGCACACCGATTAACAGGTTCCTGAATGCTCCGCCGCCAAAAGCGGTGACAATCCCTAATATATAAACCCCAAAAATATCATATTCTTCTTCCATGGCCACTATCGCTCCGCTGACGGCAAAGGCAATCGTGCCAATCATACTTAAAACTTCCCATGTCATTATTTATCCGATTTCCCCTTGATGTCTAATTTATAGAACCAGCCCTATTCACCTTATCAAGGCGGTGTGAGCAGAGCTAGGTTCACTTCGTTCATTGCCTAAAAATGTATATTAATCAGTTAAACTTATCTTTGCTCATTCGTTAATGCGGCGCTCCGCCCCTTTTCCATAAACATTAAAATTCTATCACGATACAGAAAAATTACAACAAATTTTTTAACAAGGTAATAATAAGGGAAAATTAGTGAATACATGCGTTTTTTGTTATGATGAGTGGTAGAGTTTTTTAGGGAAGGAAGGATGCCTTGTGGAACAAAAAGAAACGAAAGAGAAAGCCATCCTCGTTGGCTGTCAAACCAGTGGAGACGATGATTTGCGTTTTCACTATTCGATGGAAGAGTTAGAGGCATTAACAGAAACCGCTCAAGGTGAGGTGTTGGTCTCTGTCGTTCAAAAACGGGAGCGCCGCCATCCAGCAACATATATTGGTAAAGGCAAAGTGGAAGAATTAAATACGCTCGTTGAGGAACTTGAAGCGGATATTGTCATCTTTAATGACGAACTTTCTCCAAGTCAAAAGAGAAATCTTGCTTCCGAGGTGAATGCCAGAATAATTGACCGGACCCAGCTCATTTTAGATATCTTTGCCCAAAGGGCCCGCTCCAAAGAAGGCAAGCTGCAGGTTGAGCTTGCACAGCTGCAATACATACTTCCGCGTCTTGCCGGCCAGGGGATTGCCTTATCCCGTCTTGGTGCAGGGATTGGAACGAGAGGACCTGGGGAAACGAAACTAGAATCGGACCGCCGTCATATCCGCCGCAGAATCGACGATATTAAAACCCAGCTTTCGGTCATCGTTCAGCACCGCGATCGCTACCGGGAAAGAAGAAAGAAAAATAAAGCCTTTCAGGTCGCAATTGTCGGTTACACGAATGCCGGAAAATCAACGCTTTTTAATCGACTATCCGAGGCTGATTCCTATGAGGAAAATCAATTATTTGCCACGCTTGATCCAATGACGCGTAAATTGATTTTACCAAGCGGGTTTTTATCTTTAATAACGGATACTGTTGGTTTTATTCAAGACCTGCCGACAACGTTAATTGCCGCATTCCGCTCCACACTCGAGGAAGTTAAGGAAGCGGACCTGCTGCTTCATGTTGTGGATATGTCGAATCCGGATTATTTTCATCATGAAAAAACCGTTAACAAGCTTCTTGAAGACCTGGATATTAAAGAGATTCCGCAGTTAACAGTTTATAATAAAAAGGATATCCAGCATCCGGATTTCGTCCCAACTGCCGGTACGCCTACAGCTTTTATCAGTGCATTTAATCAAGACGACCGCCATGCCTTAAAAGAAAAAATAGAGAAGCTTGTGATGGAAATGATGGACCCTTACGAGGTGCTTGTTCCGTCGACTGAAGGCAAGCTGCTTTCGCAATTGAAAAATGAAACCATATTAAGAGAGTTGTCTTTTGATGAAGAGGCGCAAGTTTATCGCTGTAAAGGGTATTCGCTAAAGGATCATCAAATAACAGGGCAATTACTGCAATTCAAAAAATAGATAGGAGCAACAACATGTTTCAACAATTAAAAAATGGGGAAAAGCTTCAGCCGATTGTTAAAGAAGTCGAACAGCAAATCGCTGAAGTACATAAAGAAATAGACGAAAGAATCGAAAGCAATCAATTCCGAGTTTTACAAAGTTTTCAAAGCAAACGGGTGAGTGATTCCCACTTTATCCCGTCAACAGGCTATGGTTATGATGATATTGGTCGCGATACACTTGAATTAGTTTATGCAGATGTCTTTGGCGGCGAAGCTGGTCTTGTCCGGCCGCAAATTATTTCCGGGACACATGCGATTTCAATAGCCCTATTTGGCGTTCTCCGCCCGGGTGATGAACTCCTTTATATGACCGGCAAACCGTATGATACGTTGGAAGAAATAGTAGGGATTCGCGGGAATGGGGTTGGCTCATTAAAGGAATTCGGAATTTCCTATGATAGCGTGTCGCTGACTAGTGACGGCGGTATTGATTGGGAGACCGTTGCCAAGAAAATCAAACCGAATACGAAAATGATTGGCATTCAGCGATCCAAGGGCTATGCGACGAGGCCATCATTCACGGTTGCTGAAATCGGCGAGATGATCAGGTTTGTGAAGGAAATAAAGCAGGATGTAGTCGTATTTGTTGATAACTGTTACGGGGAATTTGTTGAAGAATTGGAGCCATGCCATGTCGGGGCAGACTTAATGGCAGGTTCCCTTATTAAAAACCCTGGCGGCGGGATAGTGAAGACCGGCGGGTACATCGTCGGCAAGAAACAATGGGTGGAGGCGTGTTCGTACCGAATGACCTCACCAGGTATTGGGGCAGAGGCAGGTGCATCCCTTTATAGCCTGCAAGAAATGTATCAAGGTTTCTTTCTTGCACCGCACGTTGTCGGCCAGGCGCTCAAAGGCGCCGTATTTACAGCAGCCTTGTTAGAGAAATTAGGAATGAATTCATCACCGAAATGGAATGCCTTGCGGACGGACTTAATTCAAGCTGTACAGTTCGATGACCGCGATAAAATGATTGCTTTTTGCCAGGCAATCCAATTTGCCTCGCCGATTAATTCCTATGTGACGCCACATGCAAGCTACATGCCGGGGTATGAAGATGACGTCATTATGGCAGCGGGCACCTTCATTCAAGGTGCAAGCATTGAGCTCACAGCTGATGGTCCTATCCGGCCTCCATATGTGGCCTATGTTCAGGGCGGTTTGACCTATGCCCATGTAAAAATGGCAGTTTGTTTGGCGCTTGATCATTTACTTGAAAAAGGTTTAGTTGAATTGAATTAGGGAAAAATGCGTAGAGGACAGCTTCTGGGGAGTTGTCCTTTTTTCAATGATAAAAAACCATGTTAGATTTCCTAACATGAGATTGACATCATACCTAACAGCAAATATAATAGCAATATGATTTACCACGAAGGAGGAGAAAGTTGGTGAGTGGAAAGGAAATTCGCCGTTCCATGCCCCTGTTTCCCATCGGAACTGTCATGCAGCTAACAGACTTAACAGCAAGACAAATCCGCTACTATGAAGAACACCAATTGATTTCTCCAGCAAGAACCGAGGGAAACCGGCGTTTATTTAGTTTAATTGATATTGATAGACTTTTAGAAATTAAAGATTTACTTGATCAAGGTGTCAACATGGCTGGCATCAAGCAGCTGTTCTTGGTCAAGGAGCAATTATCAACCATGACTGAGAAGCAAATAGAAAAAGCGAAGCCTGATTTAACAAATGAGCAGCTTAGAAAATTGCTGCGCAACGAATTATTGCATTCGGGAAGATTGAACCGGTCTTCACTGCGTCAAGGCGATATTTCACGCTTTTTTCACTAGGCTATGTTAAAGAATATTGTTGATTTGATCACAATGTTGATTGGAGTGGAAGGCGCGAGACTCCTGCGGGAGCAGCGGGACAGGTGAGACCCCGCAGGCGCTTTAGCGCCGAGGAGGCTCACCGCCCGCCCCGCGGAAAGCGAAGCGCCTGGAACGGAAATCAACATTCCCTTTTAACAAAGCCTTTCACTAAAGAAAAAGTTTTAAAAACCATTGGAGGTTTTACTATGGCAAAGTATTCAAGAGAAGACATTAAGCGGTTGGCATCAGAGGAAAATGTGAAATTTATTCGCCTGCAATTTACAGATATTCTTGGAACCATCAAAAACGTAGAAATCCCAATCAGCCAATTAGAAAAGGCACTTGATAACAAAATGATGTTCGACGGATCTTCAATTGAGGGGTTTGTACGGATTGAAGAGTCTGACATGTATCTGTTTCCAGATTTAGACACCTGGGTTGTGTTTCCTTGGACAGCCGAAAAGGGAAAAGTTGCCCGCTTAATTTGCGATATTCACAACTCAGACCGCACTCCATTTGGCGGGGATCCGCGCAATAACTTAAAACGTGTCTTAAAAGAAATGCAGGAGTATGGCTTTACAGATTTTAATCTTGGACCTGAGCCAGAATTCTTCTTGTTCAAATTAGATGATAAAGGGCAGCCGACATTAGAATTAAATGATCATGGCGGATATTTCGATCTTGCTCCGCATGATCTTGGTGAAAACTGCCGCCGCGATATTGTACTTGAGTTAGAAGAAATGGGTTTTGAAATCGAAGCTTCTCACCATGAGGTAGCGCCTGGACAGCACGAAATTGATTTTAAATATGCGGATGCCTTAACAGCATGTGACCAAATCCAAACATTTAAGCTTGTCGTGAAAACAATCGCCCGTAAACACGGCCTGCACGCGACGTTCATGCCAAAACCATTATTCGGTGTAAATGGATCCGGGATGCATATGAATCTCTCATTATTTAAAAATGGCGAAAATGCCTTTTATGAACCGACTGGCGATCTTCAAATGAGTGATACAGCTCGCCAATTCATTGCCGGTATTTTAAAACACGCACCGAGCTTTACTGCAGTTACTAATCCTACTGTTAACTCGTATAAGCGTCTTGTACCCGGCTATGAGGCACCATGTTACGTCGCATGGTCCGCACAAAACCGTTCTCCGTTAGTCCGTATTCCGGCATCACGCGGATTAAGTACACGTGTGGAAGTGCGAAGTGTCGACCCGGCAGCAAACCCATACCTTGCCATGGCTGTGCTGTTAAAAGCAGGATTAGAAGGAATTAAAAATAAACTAACTCCGCCGGCACCTGTTGACCGTAATATTTATGTGATGAGCAAAGAGGAAAGAATCGAAGAGGGAATCATCGATCTTCCAGCAACATTAGCACAGGCGTTAGATATGTTAAAGGCTGACGAAGCCATTGTATCTGGTCTTGGCGAGCATATCTTCGAACACTTCGTAGAGGCAAAAGAAATTGAATGGGATATGTTCCGCACGGTCGTACACCAATGGGAACGCGACCAATATATGAGCATGTATTAATCATGAACAAACCCTTAGCACTAGTGCTAAGGGTTAATTTTTTTTCATGTCCTTATTTATCGCTGTCTTGTTTTAATAGTTTAAACCTATTTAGGACGGCATCACCCCCAATTCCGGCAATGATCGAAAAAATGATCATCTCTACAAATGAATTTGGAGCGGCATACAAAACAAGGAGAAGGGCAGCAACTGCACCTAGAAGCAATTCTTCTAGAAAACCGAGATAAATGAACCTTTTTGTTTTCCGTGGCATAACGATTTTGCCGTACTTTCGAACATGTCCAATAATCCCAACCGACCCACCAATCACTAAAGAGAAAATAATGTTCATTAACACCGTTCCTCACACTCCTTAAGCCTTTTATTTTTGGACCTAAGGTAAATCATGGTGTAGTACAATTATATTAAAAATTAACAATATCAGCATGGGTAATTATACTGAATTTTCAATATATCGAACATAGGTATGATATTTTGAACATTTTTTCCCAATAAAAAAGAGCTGGCGCTTTGCCAGCTCTTTCAGTGTTAATGGATATGGCGATAAACCCCAATGACTTTTCCGAGGATGGAAACATTCCTTAAAATAATCGGGTCCATCGTAGAATTTTCCGGCTGCAGGCGGATATAATCCTTTTCTTTAAAAAATCGCTTGCAGGTAGCCTCGTCTTCTTCGGTCATGGCAACAACAATCTCACCATTATTTGCCGTTTGCTGCTGTTTGACAATGACATAGTCACCGTCAAGGATTCCGGCCTCTATCATGCTCTCCCCCATGATTTCCAGCATAAAGACTTGCTCATCAGCTGGTGCCAAACTTTCTGGCAGCGGGAAGTACTCTTCAACGTTTTCGATGGCTGTAATAGGCAAACCGGCGGTAACTTTCCCAACTACTGGAACATTGACTACTTTGTTTCTTGGAATATGAGCTGCTTCATCCACTTCTAATATTTCGATTGCTCTTGGCTTCGTAGGATCCCGTCTAATCAGCCCTTTAGTCTCCAGCCTTGCTAAATGACCGTGAACAGTAGAGCTGGAAGCTAGTCCTACTGCTTCACCAATTTCTCTTACGGAAGGCGGATAGCCTTTACTCTTAACTTCCGACTTAATGAAATCCAGAATATCCTGTTGACGCTTTGATATTTTTCCCATGATAAAATGCACCTCGCCTGGTTAATGTTAACTTTATTATAGCATGTTCGGCTATTTTATACAAACATAAGTTCGAATTAATTGTTGACAACAAACGAATGTTCGGATTATAATAAAATTAACAAAAAGAGAACGTATATTCCTATGAGGGGTGTAATCATGAGAAAAATCTTGAACCAATATTCGTATGCCATTACTCTTATTATTTTAAGCTGTTCATTCGCTATCGTACTATCGATTCAAAATCATACCAATGACAAGGAAAATTATCTCAAGGTTAAGATTTCTGAAGGGGATTCACTTTGGGAAATCTCGAAGCAATATTCCGGGCAGCACACTTTAACGAACGAAGAGTTCGTAAGCTGGGTTAAAAGGCATAATGAAAATGTCGACAATCATATTTTTCCTGGTAAAGAAATCATCATTCCAGTAAATAAAATCTCATCTGAAACTACAACAGAATTAGCCGGCGCTTTCGGAGACTAGAAAGGAATAAAAAATGAAAGCAATTATATATTGTCGTGTAAGTACAAATAAAGAAACACAAGAATCATCCTTAAATCGTCAGGAAGAGGAACTAATCCAGCTTGCCAAACAATATCAATTTGAAGTTGAGACAATCATTAAGGAGAAGGCAAGCGGCTATGATTTTGAAAGAGAAGGCATCCTTCAAGTATTAGATCGAATAAAGGATAAACAGGTCCAAGCCCTGTTAATTCAAGATGAAACAAGGCTTGGCAGGGGAAACGCTAAGATTGCGCTTTTGCATTGTATAATGAAAGAGGGAATAAAACTTTACTGTATTTCTCATAATGGCGAATTACAGCTTTCGGAGTCTGATTCGATGGTTTTGAAAATTGTCAGTATGGTGGAGGAATACCAGCGGAAGCTGCATAATGTGAAAATTAAACGTGGGATGAAACGGGCCGTTCAGCAGGGGTATAAGCCAGAAGAAAATTTAAAAAACCTCGGAAGCGCTTCTGGCAGAGAAAAAATCGAAGTTCCGATTGAAGAAATTATCCGCCTTAGAAAAAATGACTTAACGTTTGCCGAAATTGCAGCAACCTTTAGAGGATTTGGTCATAACATTTCTAAAGCAACTGTACACAGGAGATACCAAGAATACCTTGCCTCCCAGGAAGAATAATGCTTTTGCCTTGTCAGGAAGCCTCTTTTTTAGTAAAATCGTATGACATTACAGATTCTTTACCGAAAGGAAGGTTCTTGAATGCTATCGAAAGAAAAAATGGCTAGAATCAATGAGTTGGCAAGAAAAGCAAAAGCGGCAGGATTAACGGAGACAGAAGCAAGAGAACAATCGCAATTAAGAAGTGAGTATTTGGCAACATTCCGTTCTAGTATGCTTGATACATTAACTAATACAAAGTTTATTGATCCAGAAGGAAACGACGTAACACCGGAAAAAATAAAAACTAGGAAAAAAAATACACTTCATTAATCTTTAGGCTGTTTTAAAGAATATTGTTGATTTTGATCACAATGTTGATTGGAGTGGAAGGCGCGAGACTCCTGCGGGAGCAGCGGGACAGGTGAGACCCCGCAGGCGCTTTAGCGCCGAGGAGACTCACCGCCCGCCCCGCGGAAAGCGAAGCGCCTGGAACGGAAATCAACATTCACTATTAACACAGCCAATCTTTAAAGGAATACACATTTGTATTCCTTTTCTACATATATCTGCAACTTCTGTGTCAAAATAAGAAACAAAATGACTTTTGCTGCTTATTTCAGTGCTATCAGTTGAATTATAGACTGCAGCAATATAATATTAATGATGTGTTTAGTAACCCTGTTATTAAGAAAGGATGTATTTCATGTTTAATACTATTGATGATTTATCAGTTACCTCCATTCGGACGCTTGCCATTGATGCAATCGAGAAAGCAAACTCAGGACACCCTGGAATGCCGATGGGTGCTGCACCAATGACTTATACATTATGGACCCGCTTTATGAACCAAAACCCAAAGAATCCCCATTGGTTTAACCGTGATCGCTTTGTGTTATCAGCTGGTCATGGCTCTGCTTTGTTATACAGTATGCTCCACTTATCCGGCTACAATCTTAGCATGGATGATTTAAAGCAATTCCGTCAATGGGGAAGTAAAACGCCCGGTCACCCTGAGTACGGCCACACAGAAGGTGTAGAAGCAACAACAGGCCCGCTTGGCCAGGGGATTGCGATGGCAGTTGGTATGGCGATAGCAGAACGACATGTCGCAAGCGTTTATAATAAAGATAATTATGAACTTGTGAACCATTTTACATACAGCATTTGCGGCGATGGCGACTTAATGGAAGGTGTATCAGCGGAAGCTGCATCACTTGCCGGGCACCTGAAATTAGGACGGTTAGTTGTGCTTTATGATTCCAATGATATTTCTCTTGATGGCGACCTAGATAAATCTTTCTCTGAGAGTGTTAAGGGACGCTTTGAGGCATACGGCTGGCAATATCTTCGCGTTGAAGATGGCAATAATCTTGAAGAAATTGCGAAAGCCATTGAACAATCTAGAAATGACCTCGACCGGCCAACAATGATTGAGGTAAGAACTGTAATCGGTTATGGTTCCCCGAACCGAGCTGGAACTTCAGGTGTACACGGAATGCCGCTTGGTGCAGATGAGTTAAAGTTGACGAAAGAAGCATATAAATGGACGTTCGAAGAAGATTTCCATGTACCACAGGAAGTATACGACAATTTCCAAAAACTCATTGTTGAAAATGGTGAGAAGAAGGAAAGAGAATGGAATGACCTTTTCGCTCAGTATAAAAAAGAATATCCTGAACTAGCCACACAGCTGGAGCAGGCATTGAAAAATGAACTTCCTGAAGGCTGGGACAAAGATATTCCGGTTTACAGTGAAGGGAAAAGCCTTGCAAGCCGCGCCTCTTCAGGTGAAGTATTAAATAGCATAGCGAAAAACCTGCCTATTTTTATCGGTGGTTCTGCGGACCTTGCTGGTTCGAATAAAACGATGATTAAAGGTTCAAAAGACTTTATGCCTGGTTCTTATGAAGGCCGGAATTTCTGGTTTGGTGTCCGTGAATTTGCAATGGGTGCTGCGATGAACGGAATTGCCTTGCATGGCGGAGCAAAAGTATTTGGCGGAACGTTCTTTGTCTTTTCTGACTACGTGCGTCCGGCCATTCGTCTTGCTGCGTTAATGGGATTACCGGTAACATACGTATTTACCCATGATAGTATTGCGGTTGGTGAAGACGGACCAACACATGAACCAATCGAACAGCTTGCTGCCCTACGTGCGATGCCAGGATTATCGATTATTCGTCCTGCGGATGGTAACGAAACAGCGGCAGCATGGAAACTTGCGGTTGAGTCAACGAACAAGCCAACAGCGCTCGTATTGACACGTCAAGATTTACCAACCTTAAAAGGAACGGATACAAATGCATATGAGGGAGTTTCAAAAGGTGCCTATGTCGTTTCTCCTTCAGAACGCAATACTCCAGATGCGTTGCTGTTGGCGACGGGTTCAGAGGTTAGCCTTGCTGTTGAAACACAAAAGGCATTGGCTGGCGATGGTGTTCACGTTTCTGTGGTCAGTATGCCATCATGGGACCGCTTCGAGCAGCAATCTCAAGAATACAAAGACTCCGTGCTTCCAAAGAATGTGAAAAAACGTCTCGGAATTGAAGTCGGTGCATCATTCGGCTGGCACAAATACACAGGCGATGAAGGCGATGTCTTAGCAATTGACAAATTCGGCGCATCTGCACCGGGAGAAAAGATTATGGAAGAATACGGCTTTACCGTAAATAACGTGGTTGCACGTGTTAAGGCTTTATTGAATAAATAAATACATGAAATTTAAGTGAGAACGGAAAAATTCCGTTCTCCTTTTTTTGCTAAAGGAAAGTATAAATTTTTTTCAAAATTTACATTTTCCGATGTCGCATAAGTGCAACTATGCCTCTGTCTTCGCCTTAAGGCTCGCCAATCGGCGAGTTTTCTTTTATTACCAAAATTTTTAATCATATTTGAAGGAATCTTCAATAAATCTACCGAATTCATAGTAGAATCGGGTAGAAACTTGGAATTCGACAAAATTAGTGAAAGTTTTTGCCGTCGTAAGACAAATGTTTCGCTTGCTATTTTTTATAATGGTTAAAAGGGTAATCAACGAAGGGGAGAACCGTGGTGAGAAAATATCAGCTTTATTTAATAGAAGATGAATTTGCTGCCCATTACTTCGGAAGAGAGCGATTGTTCTTTCAGCTTTTTATGGAACATCAAAATGCAGACGGTGAGCTAAAATTTATTACAAAAAAACAAATTTCTTATATAACTAAAAGGGTTGAGGCCTTGAAAATCCATCAGCTAATTCAAAAACAGCTAAGTAGAATTAAAGGATTTAAAGCGGATCAGGGTGCATACTCGATAGAATTGAGCGGAAAACTAAGTACTGCCAAATTAGAAGTTTTTCAAGAATTGATAACAGTCGAGGCTGGCGGCAGCTATGAAGCAGAAACGGCGTTTTTTGAAGTGCTGCGAAAATGCGAGTCTTCCTTTTTAGCGCTAGACCTTGATCACCAGCGTTATGGCTGGTTAAAGCCGATTAAGGAAAGAAAATTTATCTAATTGAAAGCAGATATTGTCTAATCTTGTTTTTTTTAGTACACTGTATGGTAGACAACATGAAGGAGGAAGTTTAATGGGTACAACAGGAATTGCGATTCTAGTTGGTATACTGGCATTAGCTGCTGGTGTAGCGCTAGGATTTTTCATTGCTCGCAAATATATGATGAGCTATTTGAAGAAAAATCCGCCAATTAATGAACAAATGTTAAAAATGATGATGATGCAAATGGGACAAAAACCATCTCAAAAGAAAATCAATCAAATGATGCAAGCCATGAACAAGCAGCAATCTAAATAAAACCGGACAAGCACTCCATCTGAATGGGTGCTTTTTTCGTGCCTTAAAACCACGGTTTCAAAATCTTTATTATTTTAAAAATATTTGGTAAAATAAAATCGCAACTGATTGGATGAGGTGATTTTAAAGAAAGAAGTGTTTTGGGGGAGTTTTAATGAAAGTTTTTTTAGAATTAGGCTGGTTTTTTAAGCAGGAGAAAAAAGCGTACATATCAGGGGTATTCCTTTTGCTGATCGTGGCACTGCTCCAGTTAGTACCGCCGAAGGTAATCGGAATTATTGCT
Organism: Neobacillus sp. NPDC093127; assembly: GCF_044754175.1. NCBI lineage: Bacteria > Bacillati > Bacillota > Bacilli > Caryophanales > Bacillaceae > Neobacillus > Neobacillus sp. NPDC093127. The sequence continues at coordinate 263,905 of NZ_JBIVOP010000001.1, read as the reverse complement.
GACCATATAAATGAAGGTACGATTACAAAAGCGATGCTGCTGGAATGGGTTATCGTCCTTGTCGGTGTCGGGATTGCGATGTATGTCCTAAGATATTATTGGAGAATCATGATTTTTGGTTCATCGGTTAAACTGAGTAAAATTTTAAGGAATCGCTTATATCAACATTTTACGAATATGTCACCAGCTTTTTATCAGAAAAGTCGTGTCGGAGATCTGATGGCACATGCAACCAACGACTTGTCGGCTATCCAGCAAACAGCAGGGGCAGGGGTATTAACACTCGTAGACTCCCTTTCAACGGGAGGGTTTGTTATCATTGCAATGGCCTTTACAATCAGCTGGAAATTAACGTTAATCTGTTTAATTCCGATGCCGTTTATGGCGATGCTGACTAGCTGGTTTGGATCGATGCTGCATAAAAGTTTTTATAAGGCCCAGGAAGCGTTCTCATCATTAAATGATAAAACACAGGAAAGTATTACCGGGATAAAGGTCATTAAAACGTTTGGACAGGAACAGGAAGATATTGAAGATTTCCGGATACAATCGGAAGATGTCGTTCAGAAAAATATTGTCGTCGCGAAAATCGACTCACTCTATGACCCTACCATCTCCATCATCACCGGGATTTCCTTTTTCTTATCGATCGCATTTGGCGCTAAGTATGTTCTTAATAATGAATTATCAATTGGTGAATTAATCTCTTTTACAACCTACTTAGGATTATTAATTTGGCCGATGCTGGCGTTTGGCTGGCTGTTTAATATCGTCGAACGGGGCCGTGCTTCCTACGACAGAGTTGCCGCTCTCCTAAGGGAAAAGGTCGAAATCACGGATGATGACAAGGCGCTTGATACCGTGCCGTATGGCGATATTCAGTATCGAATCGGTGAATTTACCTACCCAGGAGATTCACAGCCACTCTTAAAAGATATTTTTCTTTCGCTAAATGCCGGGGAAACGCTCGGAATTGTCGGTAAAACGGGTTCAGGCAAAACAACACTATTAAAACTGCTTATTCGCGAATTTGAAGGCTATCAAGGCGAAATCCTTTTTGGCGGGCAAAAACTACAGGACTATAAGCTCGAAAAGTTACGGGAAGCGATTGGCTATGTCCCGCAAGACCATTTCTTATTTTCCGCTTCTGTTGCCGAGAACATTGCCTTTACTGACCCAACAGCAACAATCGAGGAAATCGAACATGCAGCAAAATTAGCGAATATCCATGACGATATCCTCCAATTTACGGATGGGTATCAAACGATTGTCGGTGAGCGAGGGGTGTCGTTGTCGGGCGGGCAAAAGCAAAGAATTTCGATTGCTCGCGCGCTGCTTATGAATCCAGAAGTACTCGTACTGGACGATTCTTTATCAGCAGTAGACGCGAAAACGGAGGAAGCTATCCTTTCATCCTTAAGACAAAATCGCGAGGGGAAAACAACTATCATTACCTCGCATCGTTTAAGTGCAATCCAACATGCCAATCTCATTATCGTTCTCGAGAATGGGCAGGTTATCGAACGAGGCACACATGAGGACCTGATGGAATTGGACGGATGGTATAAGGAAATGTTTGTACACCAGCAGCTAGAAGAACTTGTTGAGCATGGGGGGCATTAAGATGGAAGAGAAATTGCAGCTGTCAGAACGTGAACAAAGAAAGATATTGTTCCGTCTACTTTCTTATACAAAACCACATAAGAAAATGATCAGCATCGCCTTCGTTCTGCTGCTCTTAACAACTATTGGAGATATCTTCCTTCCGTATTTAGTCAAAATCTTCATCGATGACTATTTGACACCAGGGAAGCTTGAATTCCAGCCATTATTGATTCTGGGCTCAATTTACATGGGGATTCAAATTGTAAAAGCTGTCTTGATTTTTTTCCAATTTGTGAAATTTCAGGAGATTGCCCTATTCATTATCCAACAGCTCAGGATCGATGTATTTTCAAAAGTCCAGTCACTTGGTTTGAAATACTTTGATAAAACGCCTGCGGGAAGTATTGTGTCCAGGGTGACCAATGATACGGAAGCGATTAAAGATATGTTTGTCACCGTCATTGCCACCTTCATCCAAAGCGGCTTTCTGCTGACAGGTATTTTTATTGCTATGTTTATTTTGAATGTGAAGCTGGCTTTGTTTTGCGTCATTATTATTCCAATCTTATTGTTTGTGATGAACTTATATCGAAAATTAAGCTCGCGATTTTACCTTGATATGCGCGAGAGATTAAGCCAATTGAACGCTAAACTGGCTGAGTCGCTCTCAGGAATGTCGATTATTCAAGTTTTTCGCCAGGAAAAACGCCTTCGTGGTGAATTTGGCGATATCAACGAGCAGCACTACAAGGCGGGAATGAAAAATATTAAGATTGATGGTCTCTTGTTAAGACCGGCGATTGATTTGATTTATATTTTTGCCCTCATCATTGTGTTAAGCTATTTCGGAATTACTTCCTTCCAACATAGTGTGGAAATTGGGGTCATCTATGCGTTTATCAATTATTTAGATCGTTTCTTTGAGCCAGTAAACCAGATGATGATGAGGCTTTCCTTATACCAGCAGGCAATCGTTGCCGGTTCCCGCGTGTTTAGATTGTTGGATGAAGAGGAATTGGCTCCCACTCAAAAGGTCGAGGAGACGATTGCTATTCAACAAGGAAGGATTGAGTTTAAGAATTTAAGTTTTTCCTACGATGGAAAACGGGATGTTCTAAAGAATATATCCTTTACAGCTAACCCTGGTGAAACGGTTGCATTGGTCGGTCACACAGGCAGCGGAAAGAGCTCGATCATTAATCTGATGATGCGTTTTTACGAATATGAACGCGGGGAAATTTTGATTGACGGGGAATCGATTCGTCACTTTACCAAGCCTGAGCTAAGAGAGAAGATGGGCCTAGTGCTCCAGGATCCGTTCTTGTTCTATGGGACAGTAAAGGATAATATTCGCCTTCATAATGAAAGTTTGACCGATGAACAAGTGAAGGATGCGGCAAGATTTGTTCAAGCACACACATTTATCGACAGGCTGGAGAATGGCTTTGACCATAAGGTTGTCGAGCGGGGAGCGACTTTCTCAAGCGGACAGCGCCAATTAATTGCCTTTGCCAGGACAATTGCGGCCAATCCGAAAATATTGGTGCTCGATGAGGCAACGGCCAATATTGATACGGAAACAGAAGAAGCCATCCAAACCGCGCTGGCAAAAATGCGCAAAGGACGGACAACAATCGCGATCGCACACCGTTTATCAACCATCCAAGATGCCGATTTAATTCTCGTATTGCATCAAGGGGAAATTGTTGAACGGGGAACGCATCAAGAGCTGCTTGCATTAGGTGGACTCTATCATAAAATGTTCCTGCTGCAAAACGGCGCGGTCGAACGATCAGAAGATGTTGTGAATGGATAAGAAAAGCCTGGCATTATGCCAGGCTTTTCCCATTCTATGAACCTATTTTGTTTCAAGATGTTGACCTTTAACAGGCGGAGGATGGAACTTTTTTAATATATTTTCGATTATATTCATTTAAAAGATGATCAAGTTCCTGGCTGTTACGAATTGCAACGGAGGAAGTCAAGCCGTTGGTGATAGCGACTTGAATTAATTCAGCTCGTTTTTTCTCGATTAATGCAACTAAATCCTGTTTGATCACGGCCGATGCCCCTTCCCGGAGTAACTCCCGATTTTTGGTATAAAAGAGAATAAAAGACTACCAAAATGGTGCTGTTTTACTAGTATAACCTATATTGTAAATTACTTCAAAGACATTTGTAGGGAAATATCCATTAAATATAATTGTCTCTTTAGGATTTGAAATGATCATCCTGGAGACACAAAATGTTCATGTTAATCATTATCTTTTGCTCAAAAGTTTTGTTAGAATGAAGAGGTATCGACTATAGTGGGAGTGTTAATATGTCTGATGTAAATATATTTCTAGCATTAGGGGCAGGATTTATGAGCTTTATCTCGCCGTGCTGTCTACCCCTTTATCCAGCGTTTCTATCGTACATCACCGGAATGTCTGTCGGCGAACTAAAAAGCGAAAATGCCATGCTACAAAAACGCAGTCTGTTCCATACACTGTTTTTTCTCTTAGGTTTTTCAGTTATCTTTATTGTGATTGGCTTCGGAACTTCCTTTTTTATCGGCCGTTTTTTCGTAGAATATAAAGATTTAATTCGTCAGCTTGGCGGAATTTTCATCGTTTTCTTTGGCCTAATCATTGTGGGAATATTAAACCCGCAATTTATGATGAAAGAAAGACGATTTGAATTTAAAAACCGTCCATCAGGTTATCTAGGCTCTGTCCTTATTGGGATGGCCTTTGCAGCTGGCTGGACGCCTTGTACGGGTCCAATACTGACAATCGTTATCTCGCTTGCGGCATCAAATCCGGGCTCAGGTGTTTTATACATGACGGCCTATTCATTAGGATTCGCCATTCCCTTTTTAATCTTATCGTTCTTTATCGGGCGCATGAAATGGATCCGTACATACAGCGGAACGATAATGAAAATTGGCGGCTATCTTATGATTGTCATGGGGATTGTTCTGTTTTTTGACTGGATGACAAAAATCATTTCGATTTTCTCTGCCATATTTGGTGATTTTAATTCACCGCTTTAATAAAGCGATAAAATCTTAACCATTTCGGATGCTCTAACATGGTCTTTCCTTTTTTTGTATTCGTTACCTCTGCTCATTCAATAGTGGGAACAGAAATACAATCAAAAATTTTTAACAACATCGATGATTTGAGCTATAATGAGTTAGAAAATAATTAGATAAGGGAAGAATGGTCCAATGAACTATGTTGTTGTTTCTTCAATTGGAGCAGTTTTGATGGGCATTTTTGCGATGTTTGTCCGCATGAAAGCTGCAAATAAACCCGCAAGTGTAAAAAAAATTATCTTGCCTCCTGTTTTTATGTCCAGTGGTGCGCTTATGTATATCGTACCGGAATTTAGATTAACTTCGATGGAAATTTTAGAGGCTGTAGTGGTGGGCATGCTTTTTTCAATCTTGCTTGTTAAAACCTCTAAATTTGAGATTCGTGATAAAGAAATTTATTTAAAACGGTCAAAAGCATTTATTTTTATTTTAGTAGGATTGCTAGTTGTCCGCCTTGTCGCCAAAACCATCTTAAGCAGTGAGATTGAATTTGGACAGCTAAGCGGCATGTTCTTCCTGCTTGCTTTCAGTATGATTGTTCCATGGCGTGTGGCGATGTACCGTTCTTATATGAAGCTCTATAGAGAGCTGCATGGGATAAAGATGATATAAATATTTAGACACTGATTCTTTCTAGGTCAGTGTTTTTTATTATCGCGGAAAAATAAAAACCGTCCTGATTTGGGACGGTTTAGAATAAATGCTCGTATGGCGCCACATCAATTCGATTTTCAAACAGCTTTTTGCGGAGAAATTTATGATCCCTTTTAGGCGTTGCTTGGATATAGCCACGAATCACAAGCTCTTCCGTAATTTGCGGAGCATTTTCACTTAGGGCAAGCTCGCCGATTTTCCCCGCAATTTTATGCCGGGCAACATCGCGGAATAATTCAGGAACAGGGCTGACCAAATCTTCAAGCAAAGCCTTCTCGGTGGGACCCCATAAGTGACGCGATTCCTTCACATAATGCTCTTCCCAATCCATCACTGACTTGCCATCTTCTTTCGGCATTTTCTTCAAAAACTTTCGGAACATAAAAAATCCGCCAATGGCGAAGGAACCAACTAAAAAAACAACCCAAAATAAGATAAACCACAAAAACCAACCATGGAGCTGCTGCATATTATTCACCTTCAAAATACTATTTTTCATCTTATTATAGTCTGATTTCAGGAAAAATGACAAGCAAACGTCACAATTTGAAACAAGAATAGCGATTAGTTAGAATGATATCCATTGATATTGGCTGGATAGGCAAATATTAAAGCGTGCAAAGGTTGTCGAAAAAGTGACAAAACAGCCTATTCTATTGATTAATACTATATTCCATTGTATTATGGGTACAAATGATAGGGAAGCGAGACTGGATAGGCCTTTTGCGAAAAGGCAGTTGAATAAAAGTCCAAACACCTTGAAAAATAACATCTATGGGGCTGAATGGGGTACTGGTGTCCTCCACAGTCTTCAAAACTGCTTGAGACCTGCGTGCCAGGTCTGGTGGGTTCGATTCCCACGCAGTCCCGCCAAAAAGATTGATATATCAATGTTTTAAATGTTTGGATAAATTTGGTTAGAAGAATTGTTTTACACTAAGACTGTGTAGGGTAATATCAAACAGACTGAGGAGCCTCTTTTGCTATGTTGGGAACCCAATGAAGCAAAAGAGGCTTTTTTATGGCAAAACAAAGCAAAAGAAAAGGAAAAAGCACTGTTGGTAACCGACTATTTATCGAAGAGGAAAAGACTCAAATGGATTACAGAAAGACACTTGGGGGTATGTTTGAAACTTTTTTCCGTGCTAAAGGACTAGAGGGCTTGCGACCACGGACATTAAAAGAACACCGAGTAACTATTAAATATTTTTTATCCTTTTTAGAGAAAAAGTATCCGGATATTAAATATGTAGATGAAGTAACGACAGAAAACATTCGAGAGATTATGTGTATAATATGAGTAAAGAAAAAAAACTTTGGGATGATCATCCCAAAGAATCCTGTCAATTCAAACAGATAAAAAAGGGTTATCGCCCTTTACTGTAAATATTAGATTAAGAACTTTGAAATGTTTTTTTAAAATTTCTCTATGAGGAAGGATATATAAAAAGAAATCCAACTGAAAGAGTCAAGTTAATGAAAACAGAGAGGATACTATTCAAGCATTCTCCTAACAACAAATTATTGAATTGTTGAATCAGCCCAATCAACGGACTTATGCTGGTTTTTGAGATTATGCGTTAATGTTGTTATTTTTAGATACCGGCATGAGATGTAATGAAGCTTTAGGATTGAGAAAAAAAGACTTTGATTATGAACAAAAAATTATTAAAGTTCCAGCACCATTAGCAAAAAACCACACGCAAGAATTCTACCTTTATCCCAAAAAACCGCGAAGGCTTTAAATACATTATTAAAAGAAAACAGCATATTTAAAGAAGTGATTTTATCTTTTTATCAAACTATGGTGGTGAAATAGACCCCAGTTGGGTGAGAGCTAGAATAAAAGAATAGGGGGTAAAAGCAAATATTACAAATGTTCGAGTTTCTCCCCATACATTTCGCCATACTTTTGCAAAATTTTATATATTATCGGAGGGGATGCATTTACGTTGCAACGTATCCTAGATCACTCGACAATGAATATGGTACGAAAATACGTTCACTAACAATAAATCTCTTAATCAATTTGTCTCACGGCACAACTCGTAAAAAGTCCTGCTTTTCTGTGACCGGAAAATAGGACTTTTTTATTATAAATCATTATTTCTATCAATTACTATTTTCTTATTTTTGGGTGCTTGACAGGATAATACAAAAATTTCAAATATTCAGTAATATAATTGATTTTGGTGGAAATCACCGAAAAGTTTGGCAGGTAAATTTTTTTTTTTTTTTTTTTTTTGCCAAATAAAGGGAGAGGGTAATATATCAATATTATCCAAGGAAGGAGGAGGAGAATATACCAAGATTAACCAAGGGAAAATGCGATGAGTTGTTGCAACAAGTACGAAACGATAAAAGCAAAAAATGAAGGTAGTGTTTGATACAAATATTTACATATACGCTTTTCTTAGTGGCAGAGAAGATATATATAGTTTATTTAATGAGCAAGTGTAAGGCCCAGAGCGCCACGGCAATCTCAAAATCTCAAGGGGATATTGAAGTTCCGCGCGGAGGTTGTCTTTATAGAAGCCGAAGGTCACGCAGTGAAAAATCTCGTTCTTCGGACTTTTTGCAAGGTTATCAAAACGCTTCTCTTAAAAGAGGCAAATGGGAGGTAATTACTATAAAAGAACATGTACTTGAGCTTCACGTATTGCGGGAATGCACTTATAAAAAGGTTGAATAACTTTTTTCAGCCATGAAGGAAGGTGGTTTTGGAGACGTGTGGTTGGAGCGGACGAGGTTAAAAACCGTTCCACGAAAATGAGGCGTTTTACTTCGCCGGACAGGTGCTCCCATCTTTGACGTTGGTGGAGGCACGCTTTAGCGCTATAGCGGCGCGACAATTTCAAAATCTAAATTGGGGGGTTTTAAAAATGGAAACAAAGCATCAACCAAGTCGGCAAAATGGCATTGTGACAAAGTGGCAACAAAGCAAGGGGGTGAAATTTTTCCTATCGCCTATTGTTTGCTTGTCCTTACTGGCCGTTTCCGGTTCTCCGGCCAGCGCACTTTCGTGGACGTACCCGGGAGACCCCGGCTTTGTCGCCAAGAATCCAGGGGAAATGGCAGCCGCTAAAGCCAGTTGGGAAACGCCGGAATATGGTTATTATTTCGGCTATGATCCTTTTACTCCTGGCACAGTGATCAATTCCTCATGGCAGCTCGCCGCGGTAAACGCGTCCACTGCTTACGCCCTGGGGTATTTCGGTCAGGGCGTCACGCTGGGCATGATGGACTCGGGCCACAGGGCTACACACGAAGAATTTCAGACGGGGCTGATCGATTCGGTGAGAGCGGAGGGTGTCTACGGCACGTCTGGCTTCGGGTATCGCAGCGCAACTCCTGCGAACCCGTTTACTGCGGGCGAGTGGTTCACTGTGGCCAGTGATCTGGCGAAAACAAGTGACTACTCGCACGGGACCGGTATGCTTGGGATTATCTCCGGCATCCGCGATGGTAAAGGCATGCACGGCATCGCCTTTGGATCGAAGATATATGCTGCCAAGACCGGCGGTTCCGATAGCCAGTCCCACGGTCCCTTCCACGATTACGTGTACTGGTATACAGCCAATAAGGCCATGGTCGACGCAGGCGCCAAGGTCATCAACAGCAGTTGGGGCTCTTATGTCCAGACTCTTGACAGAACTCGCTATGACGGTTTAGGAAACGATCTTGGAGTCAACGGCAACCTGGCCAACGCTTATCAAGTGATTGGCAAAGACAGCGCCAACGCCACGGCAATGAGGACTATCCTCCCCAACGAGTACCTGAAGGATCTGGAGTACCAGTATTTCTTATTCAAGAAAAGCTATTCTGAAGACGGTATTCAATATAATCCGAACCACCCCGGACGTTCCTTTATGGAGGCCACCTGGGACGCCATCAAGGACAGCGGTACCGTCAACGTAAGGTCGGCCGGCAACAACGACTGGAACAACCCGTTTTTTCGCCCAGCGTATCCCCTCTTCAATCCCTTGGCGGAAAATCAGTGGGTAGCAGTCGGCGGGGTGCAACCGCCCACTGCGACCAATCCTGAATACACAAAGCAGTACGGATTTAACGAGGCGGGGCTCGCCAAATGGTTTACCGTGTCTACCCCTTCAAACAGCGTTCGGACCACGAGCAGCAGTGGTGATACTAGCTATTCAAACTCTAGCGGCACGTCGCCGGCAACGCCCGTTGCGACAGCAGTGATGGGGGTTCTGCTCTCCCGCTATCTGGACATGGACGCCATGCAGGTGCGCGAGCTGATGTTCACCACGGCGAACAACAAAATGTCCGACGGCGTAAGATTCCTCGGCACCGGGCAAACCTCCCCCACCGGAGCATCCATCGCCTGGACCGCTCCCGATGGTCTTCCGGACGACCGCTGGGGCTGGGGGATTCCCGATCTGGCCAAGGGCATGTACGGTCCCGGCCAGTTCCTGAGCCCCATGACCTACAACATGAATAAAGCGCCCATGGACATCTGGTCGAACGACATCAGCCAGATCGCGATCAAGGAAAGGGAACGCGAAGATCTGGAATGGCTTTCGGGCTACAAGGAGCAAGGCATTGCCTACGCCGGTGAATTCAGTCCCAACGTGCTGAACCCGGATGGCACGCTTAACGAACAGGCCTTCATGGTTCAGGGCATTTTGGGTGATCCTTACATCCAAGCAATCACTAACGGCCATCCCGAGTTGTACGACAAGATCACCTATGAGGACGCCGTCAAGTGGCGCAAAGAATGGATGGATGCGCGCGCGGCCTCCATTCAGAACAAAATCGACAACAACATCTACACGGCTTCTCTGACCAAGCAGGGCCCTGGTACGCTGATCATGTCGGGCCACAACACCTACGAGGGCGTCACGACGGTTGAAGGCGGTAAGCTTTCGATTACCGGCGGGCACACTAGCTCGATCGACGTCCAGGGCGGTACTCTCGGCGGCAGCGGCAGCGTGGCCGGCAGCATCGACGTCGACAGCGGCGTGTTGGAGCCCGGTCTCGCTCCGAAGGAAGCCGCGGCGCTCTTCACCGACGCCCCCGGCAAAGTCCTGAACGTCGGCGGGGATGTGCGCATCGGCCGCAAAGGTCGCCTCGCCGTGACCGTCAAGAGCGATAGCGACTATACGAGCGTAGAGGCTGATGGGGACCTGGTGCTGGAAGATGGAGAACTAGTCCTGGATGTGCAAGGAGCCTTGACCCAGGGCACCGTACTGACCATCATGAAGGGCGGATCGGTCACAGGCAGATTCCACCAGATGCCCGAAAATCGCGCGTGGCAGACAGGGGGCTACCTGTTCAGGGTGTCTTATCAGAACAATAGCGTGACGCTTACCGTCATGCATGCGGTGCCGCCTACGAAGGCGCCCGGGCAAAACCAGAAAAAGAACTAGGAAATCCTTCAAGGACGCATACGCTTGAAGAACTCAATCAGGGCTGCCTGTTCAACCTTCTGGTCGCCGGCAAGGACCCACAGCGGTCCATGCCGGAGGGTAGAGGTGATGAACAGGCGGCCCTGATCTTTATCAACATCCTGGAAGAACATCAACTCTTCATCTGAACCATCATTCAGCGGAGAGCTGTCCATGCCATCGTCAACCGCAGCCAGAGCTCTCAGGAAAATCGTAATCGGGACAGTGCACTTGCGGTTGAATTTCAGGATGATGTAATCCTTCTTGCGAGGCTCAAATTCCATCAGGGATAGGGATAAAAAGTGATAAGAACTTGCTTTCTGTGAGCCAGTTATAGGCCAAAATGGGAAACGTTTTTATTTTTTGATTTAATTATAACTATTCGCCGAATTAGCTTCGGTTATTGAGGAAGGTTAGTTTGCCGCGACAGTTTCAAGTCGAGGTGAGGCTGGCGAGATCATTACAGCGGCTTTGTATGACGTAGCAGCAGTTAGTGTTATTAATTAAACATAAATTATTATAATACCAATCTCGATTGTATGTATTTAAGAAACCACGATTATTACCGGTATTACCATTGATAATATTCCTCAAATCATGCCTTTATAAATTAAATTGTGGGAGATTAAATTGTGGGAGATTAAATGGCTAAATTAGACCTAAAGAAGAATTAACTTTGTAAAAGGTTTGCCCGCCGGGGCTTTGGTGCCATGCTTGGTGCCCAATTTTTTAAAATTACAAATCACATGAAAACATTAGAAAGCGAAAAAGCTTGATTTATCAATACTTAAGGATACATAGAGATACTAGAAAAACAGATGACAGCAAACTTCAAAACTGCTTGAGACCTGCGTGCCAGGTCTGGTGGGTTCGATTCCCACGCAGTCCCGCCAAAGTATCCTATACAATGCAAATAATGTCCGCCAAACCTAGTTACATCAACGGTTTGGCGATTTTTTATTTTTTCGAGAATCCTAAACAAAACGACAGTTTTAGAATTTTTTTTGCATTTATTTTGCACTGAATAGATCTGCCATTGTTTCATCAACGATTCGTGTTTCCACTTGCTCCAGCTCATCCATAATGTGCGAATAAGTTTGTAATGTGGTGACGATATCTTTATGTCCTAGTCGTCGGGAGACGTATTTAATATTAACTTTCTTGTAAAGAAAAGTGGACGCGTGTGTGTGACGAAGGCCATGACAGGTTATTTCAGTTGCTCCGATATTTTTACAAAGGTTTTTTAAAGTCTTATTTACAGCATTATTTGATACCAATTCCATTTTGTCGTTAACAAAAACAAGGTTCTTATTGTTTCTTAACCCTGTTTGTATGGCTATTTTAGTTTGTTGGGTACGCAGATCCTTAAGGATATCAGTCATATCTTCATCAATTGTAATGGTCCGCATTGATGCATAGTTTTTGGTATCACTAAAATCATTTTTATATTTTAAATCCCATGTTTTATTGATCGTTACAGTTTGGTTTTTAAAATCAATACCATCCCAGGTCATGCCTAAAATTTCAGAAAAACGTGCACCGGTAGCAATTCCAAATAAAATGATATATCGGGAGATGTACCTTAGTTTCAAATTCTTTTGGGTCTCGGCTACTAATCGTTTCAATTCTCCATAGTTAAGGTATTTTAAATCCTCTGCTTTTTCCTTTTTTTGCCCTTTTACTTTTACTTTATAGGTGGGACTTTTAGATATTACTCCATCTTCTCTCGCATCAGCTAGGCATTGTTTGATATATAAATGCCGTTTGCGTAAAGTTTCGTGAGCGTACTTTGGAGCAAGTTCATTAATAAACCTTTGATACATATCCCTGGTTAAATCCTTCATCCTGACACCTGGAAAATGCTCTTCCACAAGTTTGACTGATCTCTCGATATCTTCACCGTGTTTGGGACTGTGCTTACCCTTTTTATAAATTTCATACCAGCTGCGTATATATTCTGCAAACAACCTGTCACCCGATGTAATGTCATGACCTACATGTAATTTCTTTTCTAATTCAGCCGCTGCTATCTCAGCTTCCTTCTTAGTCCTAAAGCCCCCTTGAGTCTTAGTCTTATATTTATCGCCATCTTTATAAGAAACGCGGTAACGCCAGCCATTTTTAAGCTTCTGGATGCTTGCCATGTTAGACCTCCATATATTTGTCAAAAATTTTCTACTTTAATTATAGAACATTAGTTCCCATTCGTGCTATACTCAAATTATAAATTATTCCATTCGTGTCGAAATTTGTAGAACGAAAGTGTAAAGAACTATGACATTTGTCACACATTACCCTTAAATATCGTGTTAGAATTGTCAAAGAAGTTAACATCAATGATGACTCTTGGTCGTGAGTAGACAATAATTGTCCACCCTATAGCCTACTCTTTGACCTTTACTATTTCGTAAAGGTCTTCCATTTCACAATCTAACACTGTCGCAATGTTAATAGCCGTTTCATAAGACATGACAGTTTGATCATTAACATATCTTGATATGGTCTGCTCTGTTTTATTTACAAGAATCGCTAAATCAACTTGTGACATTCGTTTTCTGCGCAAATGGTTAAGGAGTAGGCACTTACCGACTTTGTAAGTCACCCATACCACCCTTTAGGAGCTGAAGAAATTGCACAAAGAAGTTATAGACATCTCCGAAATTATTTTAATTTTGCAGAACAAAAATAAACCTACTGGTCAATCGATCGTAAAGACCGAACATAAGCCATAATTCCTTTTAATTCGTTATCGGATAGTTCTTTTTCATCCATTCTTATATCATATTTTTCGTTTAATTCTTCGTTTGTTAAATGTTCAAGGTCATAAATAAATTGCTTATTCTTCTCCGTCATTAAAGATTCCAGGTTAACTTCATTCCTTCCTTTAAAAAAGAAACCTGGATCAACCTTATAAAAATCTGCGGCATTTAAAATGAGATCTATGCTAGGTTGTTTTTTATTATTTTCTACCTTTGATAAAAAAGCCGGACTTATGCCTAAAGCCGCAGCTACATCTTTTTGATCCATACCTCGTTGTAGTCTAATTTTTTTAAAATTTCTACCGAAATCCACATATCACACCACCTTCATTTTTAATTTACTACACAAAAAAAATCCATACAATACGGGTTAAATTAACCTATAGGTAAAGTATTTCCGTAAAAACATAAAATAATCATAAAAAACATTTGACTAATTGGAAATTAAGTAATAATATTAACCCATAGGTTAATTCAATGACGGATTTACAAGGTTATTTTTTTACAAAATGATTAACCTATAGGGTAATTGAGGAGGTGAGATTTTTGGAAAAAAATTTTAGTTTGCCGCCTGTTTTAACAGCTGAGGACATCCAAAGATACTTAAACGTTAGTAAAAGCAAAGCTTACGACCTATTTAAAGTAAAAGGATTTCCTACCATCATCATCGGCGGCAACAAACGGGTTAACAAAGATGACTTTTTAAACTGGTTAGATAATCAAAAAATTTCATAAGGAGAGGAGAAGGTTGGCAAATAAAATTTGGTGGACGATGAAGGATCTAGAACAGGCCACAGGATACTCAGATGACTGGCTCAAAGATAAAATTCTTCTCCGGCCAGCTTATAAAAAAATTCTCGACTTAGAAAATGGCGGCTTTGTTTATTACCCAGAGCGCCGTGGGGAAAAATGGCTATTCATTGCTTCACGAATGCAGGAATTTTTGGAAAAGTATTTTATGCAAATATTTGGGAGGTAATAGAAGATGAACGATTACATTTTAAAAGCAAGTCGTTTAATCGGTGAAATTCAACAATTAGCAGTATTGGTTCATTTGCAAACTGAAATGGGATGTGAAATTAGATTTTCCAGTCATGTTGCACAAGTCACTTTTCATATGGCTCCAACTAAAGAAATATTCAAGAACCGTTACCATGATGTATCTCCAGAAGAATTAATTCACTCTGAATTCTATATCGATGTAACAGAATATCGAAATAACGATGAATTAAAGAAACAAAAAACATTAACAAAGCTTTTAAAAATTAAACGATTACTGATCAATTCTCTAAAAGAAAAAGGTATTGATTATGGGAAATTAGATTACACGATTGAAACCGTTGAGTATAAGCGTTATGTAATTTAATTACTGCTGGATCATTGAGGTGGAAACCTCAATCTTTTTTACCCAAACGGCGAAAATTGACGGATATCGAACACACTAACAAAATTTCTGCCGAATATCAAAGGACAAAATTATTTTTTTTGCACTATATTGCGAAAAATGTTGTCGAGTTTACTAGATTGCTGATAAACACCGTCAAAATAGTGAAAACTAGCAATCATTTAATCTATAAATGCAGTAGAAAATTGGAGGGAAAAAACGAAATGGAAAAAGTTGTGTTGTTAAAACAGGAAGCCATTGCATTGGAAAGTGCGCTTGAAATGAATGGTCTGGATAAAGCTAATGTGGTTCACTGGCATGCTCAAAACTTATGGGATGGCAATAGGGCGCCTTTAAATGATTTGGATTTAGATACTGTCTGCAAAGCATTGTATGTGGGCTATGAGATTGAAGAGGGACCGGAAGAAAAAATCAAAGCTGTATATGATGCAAACAACCATCTTCCTAGTTTGCAGTTTGGAATTAGATATACTTTAAAAACTCTGAACGTCCAAATCAAAGGAATCAATTGCTAATGCTAGAAAGTTGGAAATCAAGCCTTCCACATCTTTCTTACGCTGATCTGCATGCACTAGCAAAAGATGCCGAGTGCAGAATTGGCTCTCATGTAGCTGGTGGAAATCCCATTGACGAATATGTTCAAAGGCAGCAGGCATTGCTTGAATTGATCCAGGATGAACTTTTAAGGAGGTGATGGAAATTAAATGGCATGAGTCTCACACCGGGATGTTTGGAATATGGAGCGATGTATCTCACAAATTTGTATTCGGAATACAAGAGCCTAGCAAAACAAAGGCTTGGAACGCTCTTCGAAATAAAATTGGTGAAAATTCAAGAAAATGGAGATTTAGAGCAAAGCCCATTCGTAAAAGGGATGCTGAAATGTTCAAGCAAGGGTTAATCATTAATCCACAATTTGAAGGAGGTGATCAATGTGAAAATCTCAAATAAAAAGTGGTTGTCGATGTCAGTCCAGGAACGATTAATTGCAATTTATTTAGCTTCAAAAGGGGTGAAATAAATGTCGATTGGTAAAGTAACCACTTGGAAAGATATTGTTGGGTACGAAGGATTGTATCAAGTTAGTAATCAAGGTGATGTGAAAGGGTTAGATAGAAAAGGTGTTGATGGACGCGATTTAAAAGGGAAGGTATTAAAACCAAAAATGAACACTTGTGGATATCTTCAAGTTAATTTATGCAAAAACAGAATAAAAAAATTTCTGTATGTTCATCGACTTGTTGCTAAAGCATTTTTAAATAATCCAAATGGTTTTAGTCAGGTAAATCACATCGACGGAGTAAAAACAAATAACAATCTTGAAAACCTAGAATGGGTTTCTCCTACAACAAATTTAAAACATGCCTTTTCTATCGGTCTTAAAAGTAACTCAGGAGAATCACACTCTCAATCCAAGCTAACAGAAAAAGATGTTATTGATATATACAAACGAGCACATAGTGGAGAATCTCAAAGAGTGATAGCAGGCAATTATGGAATAGTACAGCAAGCCGTCTCCGATATTAAATTACAAAAAAGTTGGTCATATCTTACAAAAACAATAGCAATTTAGGAGGTGGATTATGATAGGTCAAGTTCATGTCTGGTATATGACACCCGAAGAATTAGCCGAGTATGTAAAAAAACATCCAATCATTCCAACTGGAAAGCCGCCAGTGGCAAAGTTTAGTACCGATACTATTGATTATAAATCCGCTGGTGAACGGAAAAAGGAAGCGTTCAAAGGTAAGAAAGTCATGGATGGTGTTAATAAAGACAAACTTCATAAACTCTTTATCAAAGGTGAAACGCTAGATGAAATTGCGGCAGTATTCAATGTTAACCCATCTACTTTAAATAATTTTATCAAGCAGCAACGTGATAAAGATCCGGAAAAGTGGCCGTATCGTGCAAAAAAATAAGACCCATCGGCCAGGATGAGTCTTTCGTAAAGGTGATTCATATATCAACCTAATTACATTATATGCGAATCACCTCAAAAATAAAACGGGGGAATAAAACATGCCGTACTTTGATTCGAAAGATCGCACGGTTTTCAGTCCACAGTGTGATAAGTTGGAGCCTTTTTATAAAGTACTTGAGCAATACCATAAAGCAATTGGTGGCAGTGATCTATTCGAAGATTTAGTAGAAACCTATGAATATCTTGATTTTGTTCTTAGGGAGAAGGAGGAAAAGTAATGCCGGCTAGTGCAAGAAATACCGAAATTGCTAGTCTATTAGAATCCTTTTTAGATAGCAATGAAGATAATTTGCCACCAGTAATGTTTAAAGAGTTGGATGATTTGGCTGAGGAAATTGATTCCTTAGTAAAAGATAAGGATGAAGAAATTAGTGATTTAAAAGCAGATAAAGAGGATTTAGAAAAACAAATAAATGAATTGGAGGAAAATTAAAATGAACTCTTTACAGCAAATCGAACTAATGGAAGTTGAAGAAATTCAGGCATTGGAATTAACTCAGGAATTTAAGTTTGAAATCACTGATTTAGGTAGTCTTACTTGGGCATTTCGTAGGTTGGCAGCTTTAAAGGCAAAAGAGAAAGAAATCAAGCAATTGGCTGATGTTGAGCGTGACCGGATTGGCCGCTGGGAACAAACAGAACTAAATCCTATCACAAATAGTATTAGTTTCTTTGAATCTCATATTCAGCTTTTCCATTCACAACAACTTGCTTCTGATCCGAAAGCTAAAACAATCAGCACACCTTATGGTAAATCAAAATCCCGGACAACTAAGGAAACACCGGATAAAGCAAATGAAGCAGAAATCCTTCAGCATGTTATCGAAAATGGCATGGATGATTACATCAAGAACAGTCTTAAGTGGGCCGATTTTAAAAAGGCAGTAAAGATTGTGGAATTAGCAGGCGAAAAAGTTGTAGTCGATGAAAATGGACAACTTGTTCCTGGTATGACTGTTAAGCCGGAATCAATCTCCTATTCTGTGGAGGTATAACAATGGATTGGTACGAAAATGATTTTTACGATGAACCAAGTGAATTTGACGCTCAAGTGGAAGAATTCAAAGAAAATTTAATGAAATCCGTTAAAAAAGATTTTGTTTCTGAAATGAATCGATTAAGACAAGAAAACAAAGAACTTCAAGATATTAAAACTAACTTTGAAGCAGTTAAACGGGATTTTGAAAATAAAAAGAGACAGCTAGAAAGTGAATATCAAACTTTAAAAAGCAATGTCCGTAGGGAACGGTTAAGCCAGTTAATGAAGGATTTTGAAGTAGAGCTTTATTCTGTAGCTTCAACAAGCAAATCAAAACCAAAATGCGATAAATGTGATAAAAAGCGAAGAATTTATTTTAAAACACCATCCGGTAAAGAAACTTACGAGATGTGCGAGTGCAACGATAGAATTGCGGTTTATGAGCCTATTCCAACTATCCTTAATTCTTTCAGCATTGGAAACGGTGAAGGTTTTGCCTGGTATAAAGTTAAGATTGATGGATCTGATGAATGGCTTTCTTACTACGAAGACAGTATTTCAGGTAAGGAATTAATTACTTCTGAAGTTCAGTTCGAAAGTGTTGGATACGCTTATCGGGTGTTGTTCAAAGACAAAGAAATCGCTCAAAAGTATTGTGATTATAAAAATAAGCAAGAAATTGAAATTCGAACAAAAAGTTTAAAGAAGGGGTGAACTAATTGGAAATAACAAACGGTGCTCAAATCACCAAAAGTAAAAAAGCAAAAATCATCATTTATTCAAAGCCTGGTGATGGGAAAACAACAGTAGCAGGCAAGCTCCCGGGCAAAACATTGGTATTAGATATTGACGGTACCAGCCAAGTGCTAGAAGGGTATGCCAATGTCGATGTAGCGAAAATCAATTCGGTGGATCCACACGATAGCATTCTAAAATTCTATGCTTTTGCAAAAGCAAATATCACAAAATATGACAATGTCTTCGTGGACAACCTTACACACTATCAAAAGTTGTGGCTAATGAACAAAGGTGAGAATACTAAAAGCGGTATGCCTGAATTAAAAGATTATGCCTTGTTCGACAATCACATTTTAAAGGTGGTTGAAACATTCAATGGGTTAGATGCCAATGTCATTTACACCGCGTGGGAAACTACACGCAGCATAACCCATGATGATGGCCAACAGTATAACCAATTCATTCCGGATATTCGAGATAAGATTGTCAATCACGTTATGGGCATCGTTCATGTTGTTGCTCGATTGGTCAGAAAAGCAGACGGTACCCGAGGTTTTATCCTGGAAGGGAATCAAAGTATTTTCGCTAAAAATCACTTAGATCAGCGTAAAGGCTGCGTGCAAGAAGAATTATTAGTGTCACCTACAAACTAAATCACTGGGGGAATTAAACAATGTCATTCTTTAAATTTGATGAAGAAAATGCAAGCACTGGATTTGAATTAGTAGCAGAAGGAAAATATGAAGCGGTAATCGTAAATGCTGAGGCTGGTTTAACACAAGCTAAAAAGCCTAAATTATCAGTAGACTTTGAGATTCGCAGTGACGTGCCGCAAAATCATCAGGGTGCTAAAGTTCTATACAACACATTCACATTTGAACATGAGGTTTCTGTTCGGATCGTCAACTCATTATTAAAAGCTAGCGGCTTTGCAAACAATCATTCATTCAGTTCTGCCGATGATATGGCTAAGCAGCTGATCAATAAAAATTTGAAAATTACCGTGAAGCATGAAGAATATGACAAAGTGGTCGATGGTGTAAAACAAAAACGTACAGCTGCAAAAGCGAAATATTACGATTTGTCGGATGTAAATCCAATTATGTCTGCTGGTGGAATAACAATCGGCGATGATGATTTACCATTCTAAAATAACTTAATAGAGAGGTTGGTTTTTGCCGGCTTCTCTTTTTTATACCTTAAAAACGTAATCGGAGGGCGCAATGAAAGAAAATCCATACAATTTTAACGATATCCCCGCAGAATTAAAAGCCCTGCCGCAATGGATTTTGTGGAAAAGTGAGAAGCGAAATGGCAAGCCAACAAAAGTACCTTATCAAGCAAACGGAGAAATGGCCCAGGCTAATAACCGGCGCACATGGAGCACCTTTGCAACGGCGGTTAAGTTTTATCTCCAGGGCGATTATGACGGAATCGGATTTGTCTTTAGCCGGCAAGATAATTACATCGGGGTTGATATTGATAAGTGTGTTGTGGACGGAAAGACGAACACATTTTCAACAGAAATAATCGACACTCTGGATAGTTACACAGAATTTTCTCCATCTGGTAAAGGAATCCACATCATCATCAAAGGTGGTCTTCCACAAGGTGTTATAGGAACGGGCCGTAAAAACACAAAGCATGGATTAGAAATTTATTCATATGGTCGTTACTTCACTTTCACCGGAAACAGAGAAAATTCGAATGAAATTTACGATCGGACGGACGAGCTGGCAGAAGTATTTGAACAATATTTCGATGACAGCGATATTCAAGGCCGCATCAATTTAGCCGAATTTGAAAAAGATGAAATTAAAATTTCGAATGACGTGTTATGGGACCGAATATTCCGTTCTAAAAACGGTGATGAAATACGCTCTCTTTTCAACGGTACCTTAATCAATGGGGACCATTCTGCTAGCGATTTAGCCTTATGTAACCACCTAGCATTCTGGACCGGTAAATCAGCAACTAGAATGGACACCATGTTCCGTGAATCAAACCTCATGCGCGATAAATGGGACGTTATTCATTTCAGAGACACGAATGAAACATACGGTGAAAGAACAATAGCAACTGCCATTTCTTCTACTTCTACAACGATATTGGACAACAAGGAACAATTCGCTGAATTCTCTTTTGACTTCCACAATGTTGATGATGAGGTTGTGGAAGAAAAGCCGAAAAAGAAATTCAGATTAACCGAACTTGGAAATGCTGAACGGATCGCATATGAATATGGCCATGTAATCCAATATGTTAGCGACATGGGTTGGTTAATATGGGACGGTAAGCGATGGAAGATAGACACCAAGAAAGAAATTGAGCGAATTACGGCAAAAGTGCTTCGCAGTCTCTATAAGTCAGAAGATGAAGCAGAAACAAAATGGGCCCGGATGTGTGAGCGTAGAAATATCCGGATGAATAGCATTAAGGACCTCATGCCGCTGGTACCAGGTGAACGTGAAGACTTTGACCGGCATAAATATTTGTTTAACGTCGAAAATGGCATCATTGATTTAAAAACCGGTAAGCTACAGCCGCATGATCGAGAGCTCAGCCTTACAAAAATCACAAACATTACATTCGACGATAAAGCGAAATGCCCCGAATGGTTAAGTTTCTTGGATCAAATATTTCAAGGGGACAAAGAACTTGTCGAATACATGCAGCGATTAATTGGCTATTCTCTCACTGGAGAAATCACAGAGCAAATAATGGTTTTCCTCATCGGTGGGGGGTCTAATGGTAAATCGACATTTATTAACACTATCAAAGATATAATGGGCGAATATGGTAAACAAGCAAAATCAGATACTTTCATCAAGAAGAAAGAAACTGGGGCCAACAATGATATTGCTAGATTAGTAGGCGCCCGCTTTGTATCTGCTATTGAAAGTGAAGATGGGGAGCAGTTATCAGAAGCGTTTGTTAAGCAGATAACAGGTGGAGAACCGGTGCTGGCCCGTTTCCTTCGCCAAGAATATTTCGAGTTCACTCCGGAATTTAAAGTGTTCTTTACCACCAATCATAAGCCGGTAATCAAAGGTGTAGACGAGGGTATATGGCGCCGGATCCGTTTGATTCCATTCAACCTTCAGCTGCCAAAAGAAAAACGTGATAAAAAGCTTCCTGAAAAATTGTCTCTCGAAATGCCTGGTATTTTGAATTGGGCTATAGAAGGTTGCTTAAAGTGGCAGCAGTCGGGACTTAATGATCCAGCAACAGTTATGAAAGCAACTGGCGATTATAAAGAGGAGATGGATATTCTCGGGCCATTTTTATTCGAGTGTTGTTTCGTAAATGGCTCGCAAAAAATTGAGGCGAAAGAACTTTATGAAGTGTATTCGAATTGGTGCTTTAAAAATGGTGAATTTTCATTAAAAAATAGAGCATTTTACAGAGCTCTAGAAACAAAAGGATATAAACGTGACCGTGGGAACTATAACAAGTTTTGGATTTACGGTATCACACTGAAAGAAAGAGCAAATGTTACTTTTCAGCTATCAAATGATACCGAAAAAGGCGAAATGTTACCGAATAATGACCAAAATTCGAGCTTTTTTTCAAAAAGTAACACATTTAAAATTACTTAAAAGTCAGTAGTATCAATGGCTTAAGTTACCTTTTATATTATTTTTGTTATTTTTGTTACTAATAAATACTAAAAACAAAAAAATATATATATACAAATATTCTATTAGGAGCGTCTTTAGTAAATCAGAGTAACAAAAGTAATATAACATTTAAAACCATTGGGACTGTAAGGTCAATCGCGATTTTAAAAAGTAACAAATCACTATTTCTTGTTATTTTTTAGTAACAAATTCGGTAACAGAGGTGACAAGGTTGGAAAAATTCATTCAAGAAAATATAGAACGAGATATTAAGAGTTTTGAAATGTCGGATGATTTATATAAACGATATTTGATATTTTGCCAGACGTATAATTTAAAGCCTCTCGGCAAAAAGGGATTTGCTTCCCGGTTAAGCAAAGAGCGGATTGGAGCTTGGTATAAGTCAAAAGGTAAATATGGTAGATGGGGAGTGAAACTACTACCATGCAAGTATTAATGATCCTAAGCCAAATTTGGAAATCAGGTGCAAATATATATCTTGATAGTAAAGATGATCGGATAGCGATTGATAATCAAAAAATGATTCCCGTGGAAGTTATGCAAGCTGCTGAACAAAATTTCCAAGCGATTGATGATTGGTTTAAGTCCTGGAAAGGTGCCAGTAATGAAAAAGTCACTCTAATGAAAATGATTCATCACACTTGTGGGTGGCAGCCAAATGAAAAATTAGAAAATTGGTTATGCACTGATGTGAAATCTTTAGATTTGTTCTATGACTGGATGGTCGTTCTTGCTGAGAATGGCTGGAAGGATATCTATGAGGATTACCGACAATACGAAAATGAAAAATCTAATAAAATGGCGCATGAATTATACATCCGTGCTGTTACATATGCCAAGAAAGGAGCATGAAAATGAGAGAGATAAAATTCCGAGCATGGGAAAAAAATCTGAAAGAAATTATTCCAGTACATGAAATAAATTTTGAAAACAGAATGATAAATACAAAATCTGTTTGGCGGCTTTTTGATGAAATTGAATTAATGCAATACACCGGTCTTAAGAACAAGAACGGCAAGGAGATTTATGAAGGTGATATTGTAAAATACAAACCAATGTTTGGGAATGGTAATTATATAACAGCAGTTGTTGAATATAGTGAGCATGCCGAATGGTGTTTAGGGTGGCAGCCTTTGCATGGAGTAGTTCATAAATGCGAAGTTATCGGCAACATTTACGAAAATCCAGATTTGCTGGAGGGAGTTGGATGATCTCCTATCATTACTCAGACATAGAATTAAACAAAATTCTTAAAACATTAACAATCGTAATAGATACAAGGGAACAAGTTAATGGTCATATCCTAGATTATTTACGCCAAAAGGATATTGCGGTAAAAATTCAAAAATTGGACACCGGTGATTATGGCTGCATGATTCCGAAAAATGAAGAATTAGGAATTGCTCGAGATATCTTTTTGAATAGCCGGGTGGAACGTAAAGCGCACATGGATGAAATCACAGGTAACCTTCAAAAGGACACGCAAACGGCTTTTGAAAATGAATTGATCCGCTCGAAGGAAATTCCATTCACATTGATTGTGGAGGACCTACACGGATATGAAAAAATGCTCAAAGGTAAATATCGTTCCAAATACAACCCTTTAGCATTACTAGGAAGGCTTAACACATTCAAAGCAAAATACAACTTTGAAATCGTTTATCTTGACCAAAAATATACCGGCAATTGGATATATCACCATTTTTATTACCAGGCGAAACATTATCTTAGGTCGGGGGCTTTTTAAATGGTTAATAAACGAAAGCAGAAAAGAAGGCTTAGAAAAGCCATTGATGAACGGAAAAAGGATAGGCTGGAACGGGCTTGGCGAAATATTTTTGTGAAAGCCGGGGTTTTAAACGATTAAACCGTTTTGTCATGTTTTGTCATTGTCGTTTTCTGTTGATTCAGCAGAGTTCGATTTCTACAGCATTTAACAATTTTTTTGTTAGACAGCAAACGACTTTGACAGCATTCTAGCATGACGGCAAATGACAAAAAATATTAGTCGATTTTTAATTTTAAGGAGGGCGAATAGTGCAGCTAGATTTGTTTCGAGAAATCATAGTGGATAACTTTGCGGGCGGGGGTGGAGCAAGTACTGGTATTGAGATGGCAACCGGCTTAAGTGTTGATATTGCTATTAATCACGACCCTGCTGCCATTGCCATGCACAAGGCTAATCATCCTGACACGGAGCATTATTGCGAGAGCGTGTGGGATGTGGACCCGGTTAAAGCGGTCAAAGGGCGTAAAGTGGGGCTTGCTTGGTTTAGTCCAGATTGTAAGCATTTTTCGAAGGCCAAAGGTTCAAAGCCAGTAGAAAAAAGTATCAGGGGTTTAGCCTGGGTTGCAGTCCGGTGGGCATCAAAAGTTAAACCACGTGTAATCATGCTTGAGAATGTCGAAGAGTTTCAAACATGGGGTCCGCTAATTGCTCAAAGAGATAAAACAGGCAGGATATTAAAGATTGACGGTACTATTGCCGCAAAAGGAGAGGTTGTTCCTTTCAATGAACAAGTCTTTGTTCCCAATCCTAACAAAAAGGGAAGGACATTCGAGCAGTTTATTAATGCTCTAAAGAAACTTGGTTATCAAGTTGAATTTAAGGAATTGAAGGCTTGTAATTACGGTGCCCCAACCATCCGAAAAAGGTTTTTCATGGTTGCTAGATGCGATGGAAAACCGATTGAGTGGCCAAAGCCGACTCACGGTGATCCGCAAAGTTTAGAGGTCAAAGCTGGCCGATTAAAACCATGGCGCACAGCTTCGGAAATCATTGATTGGGATATTGGCACTCCCTCTATTTTTGAAAGAAAAAAGCCTTTATCAGATAACACATTAAGGCGTATCGCTCGAGGGATTCAAAAGTTTGTGATTGAGAATCCATCACCTTTTATTGTTCGCATAGGTCAAACTGGATTTGGTGGAGATAAGCTATCCTATCCACTCAATAAACCATTAACAACGATTACTACAAAAGCCGAGCACTGCCTAGTAAATCCAGTCCTTATCCAAATGGGCTACGGCGACCCAGAGGGTAAGAGAGTCTTAGATTTAGATAAACCACTGGGGACCATTACTGCAGGTGGAAATAAGTTTGGGCTTGCGACAGCTTATATTATGCAAAATTATAGCGCATCTATTGGGCAAAGTTTAGAAGAGCCTTTATGGTCCACAACAGCCGTTAATAAAGCGAACTTGGTTACAGCATTTCTAACAAAATATTATGGTGCTGATATCGGTCAATCATTGAACGAGCCACTCCATACGGTCACGACCAAAGACAGATTCGGGCTAATCACCATTAAAGGCAACGAATTTCAAATAGTCGATATCGGTATGAGGATGCTAAAACCTCATGAACTGTTCGCAGCTCAAGGGTTTCCTTCAAACTACATTATCGATAAAGATGATAACGGCACCTATTACTCACAAGCAAAGCAAGTGGCCAGATGCGGAAATGCCGTGCCTCCACCATTTGCCGAGTCATTGGTAAGAGCTAACTTACCAGAATTTTGCGTTAAGCATAATCGGTATAAGCCAGCGATGGTGATGTAAGATGCAAAACCACATAATCTTCTTTTCTGGTGGCAAGAGTAGTTTCTCGGCAGCCGATTATGTAAAAACTCATTTTCCAGATGACAATATCGTCCTATATTTCACTGACACACAATGGGAAAACGATGATCTGTATCGGTTTATCTACCAAGCATCGGACCGATTGGAGTTACCAATGCTCACTCACAGCTTAGGGTTAAATCCTTTGGAGTTAATGTTTGAAAAGAAGTTGGTCTTTAACAGCATGATCGGTGACTGCTCCAAAATTTTAAAAATGAAAGTATCTCGAGATTATTTAAAAAAAGGTGTCGTTCCACCCATTGAAAAATGGAGGAATAAGAAGTACTTGAAATCCGAGAGCTTCACCGAAAATGCCATCCTGTACTTTGGTATCGGCTTTGAGGAAATGCACCGAGAAGGAGCCATACGGAAGAACTGGAAACCATTCCATGTGGAAATGCCGTTGATTGACAACATCATAGATAACGATGAAATTCTAAGAAAATACAGTCTTAGACAGCCTATCCTTTATGACCTTGGATTTTCTCACAACAATTGCAATGCCAGGTGTGTTAAAGCCGGGCAAGGGCATTATAAGAATCTTCTTGAGAAAATGCCTGATGTATTTAACGAGATCATGATTCAAGAACATTACATCAAGCTATACGTTTCGGCTTATCGATACATTACGGATACCAAACTTCCAGAAGAAGATATTATCCCTGAGCATGTTCGGGAAGTGATGTTGGAAGAACTAGACGACGCTTACAGAGATTTCTTTTATGGCAGAGCCAAAAAGCCTAAGTTATTCATTCACCCGGCGATGAGTGCAGCACCGAGATATGCAGAAATCAAACAGTACGCTTTTATGAAAAAATCAGTCGACGGCGAGACAAAGCCCTATCCAATCCGAAATTTAAAATACGACATCGAAGGGCATCCGTTTGATAAAGAAAAGGAAGTTCAAAAGCAAATGGACATCTTTGAATTTATTAGCAGCAAGCCCGAGGTAGATTCACTGGATATCGGCGGATGTGGTTGTTTCTTCGATTACGGAGAGTCTTGTGAATTAGATTAATCTATCAAACTCTAGGGGAATTAGCCTATTTAATCTAAGGAGTTGTTCATGTGGATGATATCGATTATGCAGCACTTACTGAAAAACTGGGGAATGTGACTCTCCAAAATAAGCAGCTAAAACAGGCTAATCTGAACATGAAAAGAGAAGTGAAACAGCTCCGCAGGCTTGTTAAAAAGCTGAAAGATGAGGCTGCAAAGAATCGGAAACCTCATTATAAAAATGGCAAACGCGGATCTATGTTTAATGGGTAGGTGAGAAAAAAGTGGAAGTAATTTATGCACACCCTTGGTGGACAACTATTTGGATCATCATAATTTTCGGATTTTTGAGCGAAATGGGTCGGAAAAAGTAAGTCACAATCGACACAAAAGATGACGTAAAGGAGAGGTTTTGATGAATCAATTAAAGGTTTGTTTACACAAAAAGAACGCTCATACACTTGAAAGAAATGAACATGGTAAATGGTTGCTAGATGGAAAAATTATTACTCAAGAAAAGGCTATTGGTGAACTTGTGGAAGCTGTTCAGGACTTAGGGTACTGGTGCCAAGTTGCTAAAGATGTTTTGCCTAAAGAAGATTTTAACATGGTGCAAGAAGCATACGAATATCACGAAGATTAATGTCAACTTCCGATTAAAAGATGAAGGAGTTGAGGATTTAGATGGACATATTGTCCCAGTGGAAAAGGAAACTTGAAGCAGCAAGGGAATTCGGGTTGTACTTTGATTATCGAGCTGTTGAGGAATTATTAAATTTGGTCGAACAGCTTAAACATGATAATGATGTTTTAGCGAAGCACAAATACTTTGATGCTGACGATCAGCATTAACTAAAAAGGTGTGATGGTATGGGAATCTTATATGATTCTGTTAAAAAAGTAGACCTTCACCGGGAAATGAAACGTAACATGGTTATTGAAAAAATATTGGAATTAGGTGTCAAAGAATACCAAGGTATATCCATTTATGATTTATCTTATGCTGAATTGAAAACAGTTTGGGTATTAGCAGAAATGCGTCAGGTGGATATCCATCACCCCGACCATAAATGGTTTAGATGATATGTGTGGATTTGACAGTTTAAAAGAAAGAATCATCATCTTGCCTGACGCAAAGATGGATTATACACCTAAACAAATCGAGAAATTTATCAAACTGTGGAATGAAGGTGTAGCTATCGGTGATATAGCCGAAAAATTTTGGGTCAACAATTATGAAATTGCACTATTGGTGATGCACTGTGAATTAGAAGGTTGGATTAATCCGAGGGAAGGCGGGCTAAATGGCTCTCTTGCTCGTAAGAAAAGGAAATAGGTAAATGAATCGATATAACCTTATCATTCGACATGATTCAACATCATTCCGCCTTTCCGAAGGGGTAAGGCGCTAAATGTTTTAAAACTTCTAAAAAGCGCCTTTATGAGCGTCTAATAAACTATTAAAAAAGGAGCAATTAAAATGGCAAAAGTACAACTTAATCAAAAAGAACAACATTACGCAGATACACGTGAGCAAGCTGAGGAAATTGTTTTAGATGCTAAAGATAATGATAATCTTCAAATGCACAAAATCACAGAGAAACATAACAAAAAGGGTCGGTATTACTTAATTGATTTAACTTATTCCTATCAAACTCCTATAGAAGTAATGGAGAGCCGTCCACAAGATGATAAAGCACCAGATGGACAAATGAGCATTGATGATCATGAAGGCATTGAGTATTCTGTGGATGAAAATGGAACTGTATCGGTACCAGAAGGCCAGTTACAGAGGGTGAAATAAAAATGTTTGGTCAAAGTGAAGTTAAAAATTCAGAACCATTTTATGCAATCGTTTCTGCGCATATGTTTCGAGATGATAATAAGAATGCAGAAATAGAAATTCTTGATATTGTTCATACAGATTATGACCATTCGGAAATATTCTGTGACATTGAATACATGGTAAGGGACGCGCTTGACTTCGGCGATAAAGAAGAACATTTTTTCATGGCTTCTGTGAAAGCTTGGTTTCATTCTTACCATGATTATTTTGACGGATATCAATGTGAGGTAGAATCGGTAATTACAGAAATAAAAAGTATTGATGAATTAAAGAAAATCTTTCTAACTTAAATAACAGTTGAAATAAATAAAAAAAGACCAGGATTTCTCCTAGCCGTTAAAAAAGTATTTGGTAATTCTATTTTAACATTAGGAGGAGTCCATGTGGGAGAACAAATGTCATTTAAACTTCCTGATATCGATACGAAGGAAACTCAAAAGAAAGTCGAAGAAGCATTTGAAACATATCGCATGTATTTACTTACCGTTCCAGAAGACAAACTACCAAAAATCACAGCATCTTATTCACTTGTTCCTCCTTCTAACACGAATGCTTTTCATTCATCGACTGAAGATGCCGCGATTGATAGAGTTGATTTCGAGAGGGAACGGGATGAATACATTGAACGAATTCGTAAGGCCGTGAATAGGCTGACTTTCAGAGAACGTGAAGCTGTTATTAAAAAATACTTTGGCGAAGAAGAATTATACGATTACGAGGTTTATAACGAAATAGGCATGGGTGAAACATATTACCATCAAAAATTTAAACCGAGAATATTTTATAAATTAGCATTCATTCTCCGCATAGAAGTTTACAAGTCGCAACGAAACGATAAAGAATTTGCAAAGAATTAAAGATGAGCATTACCGTTTTACCGTGTTATATTTGTACTATAGAAATTTATCAAAGAGCGGTTTCATGAGGGTTATCCTGGTGGCCGCTCTTTTTTTGTCACAATTTGACGAACGATAGTGTTTGTCCGTTTAGTTCCTTTTGCCCATAATTAGGGCGAAGGGAGGTGATAGTGATGAGTTTAAAAGAGTTTCCTGGCTTTTATGCTACCCAAAGAAGGTACATGAAATATAATGGTGACGAATATTTATTAGATGTGATAAGCCAAGATGGTTTCAAAGTTATTGCAACTCAATTATCAACAGGTAGAATTGAACAGGGTTATCACAGATTAAGTGAAGCCGATGCTGTAATGGACGCAGTATGGAAATTTTAATAAATTATTTAAGCATCCTTTTCGAGGGTGCTTTTTATATTGTCAGGAGTGAACGGACATGGATTGCAATAAGTGTATATGGGCTGACAAAGGAAGTGGCACTAAAGTTTTCTGTCCGTTCTCTTCTTGTGTGGTGAAGCCTAGCTTCAAAGAGAATCTATTAAAGGCAATGGAAAATAGAATGGCAGCCTTACAGGATCATATTGTTCAGGATTTCGGTGGAGGGTTAGTCGGCCGCAACGCAGAATGGCGAGAAGTAAAGTACTGGAAGGAAGCAATAGAGAGAGGTGAGTTTGATTGATTAGAGTCATACTACTTGGGCTGGTGCTTTGTGCCGGTGCATCTGTTACCTATGCTATACTCGAGCCACCTATCAGGACTAAGGATTGGAGATTAATAATTTAATATAAAAGGAGTTGTTGTGACATGGATGAAAAGCGCGAGTCAAACGCTGGTGAATTAAAAGTAAAGATTGATGTGGATTGTTCTGAAGCATTGAAAGGATTAAAGGCAGTGACCAGGGCAGCAAAGAAAGCGACTGCGGCATTGAAAGAGTTGGATGATGCACAAAGGAAAGTATCAAGTATTTCTATTACTGTTGATGGAAAAGCTATTGGCGGGATATTAACGGAGCACTCAGAGTTTGCTAGAAGAGTAAATGCCCAGATGAAGAACACACCTGGTTTTTAAAGATGCCTAACAAACCATTGCGGCCATGCAACAAGGCCGGCTGCCGTAAGCTAACGCGTGACCGGTACTGTAGTGATCACATACATGTAGCTGCTGATAAGAACAAAGAACGTTACAAGTACTACGACAAGTACAAGCGAGACAAGGACGCAGCTACCTTCTACCACTCAAAGTCTTGGGGGTTAGTAAGAGAGCAAGCTTTGTTGCGTGACCTTGGACTATGTCTGCATTGCTTAGAGTCAAAAGAGATTACACTAGCCGACATGGTGGATCATATCATACCAATCAAGATTGAATGGGACTTAAGGCTATCCATAGACAATTTACAATCGCTGTGTAATGCTTGTCACGCTGTCAAGACGGCTGAGGACAAGATTAAATACCAAAAAGGGGTAGGGGGGGTCTGAAAAGAATTTTTTGAAGTCCGTTTTACCCCCTTTGCCCCTTAACGCGGAGTTTTTTCCCAAAATGAAAATTTTTTAGGTAGGAGGTGACGAAATCATGGCAGGTCGAGGGAGTAAACCGGTCCAGCTGATCAAGTTGGAAGGAAAAAGCCACCGGACGAAAAAGGAATTAGAGCATCGGGAAAAAGCTGAGAAGACGCTTTACACCGGAACAAGTTTCAAAGAATCGCCTGCCGTGAAATCTGATCCTGTTGCTCATAAGGAATTTTTACGTTTGAAAAAACTCTACAAAAATATTGAGTATGTGGATGGCCTGGATGAACAAGTCATAAACCGGTACTGCCTGCTGGTAAGTCAGGAAGCAAGTTTGCAAGAAATCATAAATGCTAAAAAAGATGACATGCTCGTTGATGATTTGATTGAGCTCTATAAAGCTGTAAACAAAACTAGGGACGCGCTTCTCAAATTAGAGGACCGACTCTTTCTCAACCCCACCGCTCGTGTAAAAGCCATCCCAAAAAAACCACCTGAGAAGGAAAAGAAATCAGCGATGGCGAAATTTTTACAAAGACGTGGTGCCAATGGCTAGGATCGATAAAGGTAGGGCAATGGAGCCAATTGAATTTATCCAAATGCTTAAGCTGACGGATGATTTTTATGGGCAACCTTTTACTCTATTAGACTGGCAGCATGAAGTATTGTGGGATGTTTACGGCACGGTCAACGAAAAGGGGTACCGGCAACACAGATATGCCTATCTTGAAATTCCGAAGAAAAATGCCAAGACAACCACAATTGCGGGGTTGTCTGTTTACCATTTGGTTTGCGATGGTCCACAAGGACAGATTTACTGTTGTGCTGCTGACAGGTCTCAAGCGAGTTTAGTTTACAAAGCAGCCGTGGCGATGATTGACCAAGACGAAGAACTGGGCAAGATTCTCAAAGTTACAGACAGCCGGAAAGAAATATTAAACATCAAAACCGGCACAATATTAAAGGTTTTGTCTGCCGAGGCTTATTCAAAGCACGGTATTAACCCGACAGTTGTAATTTTTGACGAATTGCACGCTCAGCCAAACAGGGATTTATGGGATGTTATGACTTTCGGTGCGGGTGCTGCCCGTAAAGAACCTTTGTGGTGGGTAATTACCACAGCTGGTGACGACCCTGACCGAAACTCAATCGGGTGGGAAATCCACGAGCAAGCCACAAAGATTAAGGACGGCGAACTAGAGGATCCAACCTGGTACGTTAAGATTTACGGAGCTCCGGAAGATGCGGATATCTTTGACGAAAAAACTTGGTTTCTGGCTAACCCATCACTCGGGCACACTATTAGCATCGAATCAGTTAGACAAGAGGCGCTTGCAGCTCGCAATAGTGAAGCAGCAGAGCGCCTTTTCCGTTGGCTCCGACTAAATCAGTGGATATCGCTTAAGCGTATTGGATGGCAGCCTCTCACTCTGTGGGATAAGACCGATGGAAATTGGGATTTATCAGAGCTTGTAGGGAAGAAGTGTTATCCAGGTCTCGACTTATCCAGCACTACCGATATCACAGGAGCCGTTTATCTGTTTCCACCGCAGGAAGGAATCCCGGACTGGCGCTTTATCCAAGATGCCTGGATCCCAGAGGACAATATGAAAGAAAGAGTGGCCCGCGATAGAGTGCCATATCAAAAATGGGTTAATGATAAGTTTCTCCACGCGACACCGGGGAATGTTGTGGATTACGATTTTGTTGAAGCTAGATTGCTAGGAGCCAACGAACAATACGACATCCAAACACTCGGCACGGATCCATGGAATAGTCGGATGCTTACTCAACGGCTTATGAAAAAAGGCGTCGATGTAGTGGAAATCCCCCAAAACATGAAGCATATGAGTCCGGCCATGAAGATGATCGAGCAGCTCATGAAGAGGGGCATGATGTCTCATGAGAAGAATCCTCTTGCTCGTTGGTGCTGGGGTAACGTTGTCGTCGCTGTGGATGGCAATGAAAATATTAAGCCCATGAAAAACAAGTCGAAAGATAGAATTGACGTTACAGTGGCGCTAATCAATGCTATGGCTACAGCAATGCTGTTTGAGGAAATTGAAATCGATTTAACCCAGGCAACAGAAGATTATCTCAAAATGATGGGATGGTAAGGAGGTGAGAACTTGGCGTGGAAAATATTTAGTAGAAAAAAGATGAAAAACGTGATCATCGAAATGTCTAACAAAAAATTGTTAGAATGGCTTGGTATTGACCCCAATACACCGAAAGATAAACTTTCAGAGGTTACGTACTTTGCATGTATGAAAATATTGGCTGAAAGTTTGGGGAAGCTCCCCTTGAAAATGTACCAAAGCACGGAAAACGGAATAGTTAAAAGTGACAAATCTGATGCTTATAACATATTGAAATTAAGGCCGAATCCGTACATGACAAGTGCTATCTTTTGGTCAACTGTAGAAATGAATCGAAACCACTACGGTAATGCTTATGTCTGGTGTCGTTTTTCCGGACCGCAATTGAAAGATTTGTGGATTATGCCTAGCAAAGATGTGCGGTTAGTCTTTGATGATGATGGGATTTTTGGCGAAGAGGATAAAATTTATTATAGGTATACTGACAGTCGTACGAGAAAAGAGTATGTATTTGGCAGCCGCGAAGTCATGCATTTTAAAACATCAATGACGTTTGACGGTATAAGCGGAATTCCTGTTCGTGAAATTCTAGAAAGCACTGTGGACGGCGCTTTAGAGAGTCAAAAATTTATGAACAATCTTTATAAAACAGGACTCACAGGCAAGGCAGTCTTGGAGTACACCGGGGATTTAGATAAATCAGCAAAAGAAAGATTGGTCAAAGGTTTTGAGGATTTTGCTAATGGGTCAAAAAATGCGGGTAAAATCATTCCGGTACCGTTAGGAATGAAGTTGGTACCTCTCGATATCAAGTTAACGGATAGCCAATTTTTTGAGCTAAAAAAATACACAGCTTTGCAGATCGCGGCCGCATTTGGCATCAAACCAAACCAAATAAACGATTATGAAAAGTCAAGTTACGCCTCAGCTGAAGCGCAAAACTTGGCTTTTTATGTTGATACGCTTCTTTTTCCATTAAAGCACTACGAGGAAGAGATTACGTATAAAACCCTAAGCGAGAAACTTATCCAAAAAGGTTATTTTTGGAAGTTTAATGTTAATGTTATCCTCAGAGCGGACATTAAATCGCAAATGGAGGCTTTATCAAAAGGCGTAAATAACATGATATACACCCCTAATGAAGCAAGGGGTTATTTAGATTTGCCGGCTACAGAGGGAGGAGGTCAACTGTATGCCAACGGTAACTATATTCCTATTACCGACGTAGGCAAGCAATACCAGAAAGGAGGTGGTGATTAACAATGGCCAAACGCATAAAAGTAAAAGGTCCCATTATTTCAAGAGATGAAAAATGGATTTATGACTGGTTTGAATACGATAGTACAACAGTTGATGATATCGAAGGGGAATTACCTACTGACGGATCTCCTATCGAAGTCGCAATTAACAGTCCTGGCGGTTATGTTGACGAAGGCAGTGAAATTTATTATTTGTTAAAAAATTATAAAGGACATGTTACAACCGATATTGTGGGTACCGCTGCATCAGCTGCGTCTATTATAGCAATGGCGGGTGATACAGTCCGTATTTCACCGACAGGTCAAATCATGATCCATAACGTTTCAGGGGGAGCAAGAGGCGATTACCGAGATTTATATCACGAAGCAGGAGTCCTAGAGAATTTCAATAAATCAATTGCCAACGCATACAGGTTAAAAACTGGAATCTCCGAAAACGAATTACTAGATTTCATGAACAAGGAAACGTGGTTGAATGCCCAGCAAGCAAGGGAAATGGGATTTGTCGATGAAATCCTTTTTGACAACGGAAAATTAGTTGCAAGTGCTCAATCTGGAATGATTCCTATAGATGTTTTAAATAAAATGAAAAACATGAAAGACCAGTTGTCTATAGGAAATCAACCAGAAACTATCAACGAAAATAACCTGAATGATAACCAATTGGAATTTGCAAAAGCAAAATTAAAAAACACTATTTTAGGAGGCTATAAATATGCCAAAAAGCATTGAAATGAAACAAGAATTAGAGGCTTTGATTAATAAATCCAAGGTAATTCTTAATAACGCGGGCGCGACTCTTGAAGAAATTCAAGCAGTTAATAATGAAATCGAGGTTCTTCAAGCGAAAATTGCGGTACAAGAGAAAATTGAAGCCGATGAAAAGGCCGCTGCTGTAAATTTACCACCTGAGCCTGTTAAACAACCTCAAGCACAGGACAATGCCGTGAAAAAATTCATGAATGAAGTCCGTACCAAATTTAAGAATGCCATGAGTGAAGGCAGCAATGCCGATGGCGGT
The DNA here is from genome assembly GCF_044754175.1 of Neobacillus sp. NPDC093127. Lineage (NCBI taxonomy): Bacteria > Bacillati > Bacillota > Bacilli > Caryophanales > Bacillaceae > Neobacillus > Neobacillus sp. NPDC093127. The sequence goes on along the minus strand of NZ_JBIVOP010000001.1, from coordinate 228,447 downwards.
TATACAGTTCCGCAGGATATCCAAACGGAAATTAACGAGCTGCGAGAAAGCAAAGACGCTGCTCAAAATTTAATTACTGTTGAACCGGTAACAACATTAAGCGGTAGTCGAGTATTTAAAGCCCGCGCCCAGCAGACTGGTTTCGTTGAAGTTCCTGAAAACGGAAAAATCCCAGAAAAGAATACTCCACAATTCACGCAATTGGCTTATAAGGTTAAAAAATATGCGGGGTTCTTCAAGATGACAAACGAGGTTTTAAAAGACTCTGACCAGGCTTTACGATCCACTTTAGTTCGATGGATTGGCGATGAGTCCCGTGTAACTCGTAACAAATTAATTTTTGCTGAACTTGCAAAAAAGGCGAAAACTGCTATTACTGGCATTGACGGCATCAAAGATGTTTACAACGTTCAGTTAGACCCTGCTTTCCAGAGCACATCCGTAGTAGTAACCAACCAAGACGGATTTAATTGGCTGGATAAATTAAAGGATAGCGATGGTAGGTATTTATTACAACCAGATCCGACATCATCAACTAGCAAATTATTATTTGGAGTATTACCTGTTAAAGTGTATTCCAACAAAGATTTGGCAACCGATACTACTAGTGGGAAAAAGGCGCCGATAATCATTGGAGATTTGAAAGAGGCTGTTGTACTGTTTGACCGTCAAATTACAGAAATCATGGCATCTGACGTTGCCATGGATGCTTTTGAAACGGACAACACTCTTTTCCGTGCGATTGAACGTGAAGAAGTAAAAACTCGTGATGCAGAAGCGTTTGTATACGGACAAGTAGTAATTTCCTAATTTAAGAGGGTTTAATCGCCCTCTTTTATTTTTTATTGGAAGGAGGTAAACCTATGAATGTGCGAGCTCTGATTGATTGTGTCGGTTTAGATTATGATCTAAAGGCAGGCGATACTGCCAATCTAAAAAAGGACACGGCTGAAAAATTGATTACTTTTGGTTATGTGGAAAAAGAAAAAGTAGAAAAAGAAGTAGAAAAAGAAGTAGAAAAAGTAGAAAAAGAAGTAGAAAAAGAAGTAGAAAAAGTAGAAAAAGAAGAAGAAAAAAAGCCTAAGGAAACGAGGGCAAAAGAATGATCATAGAATTAGAGGAAACAAAATCATGGATGCGCATTGACGGCGCAGATGATGATCCAATTCTCGACATCATAATAGGAGCGGCGGAAGAGTATTTAGAAGGTGCTACGGGGCGGAAGTTTGACAGCACTGTTAACCGCGCAAAAATCTTCTGCTTTGTCCTGGCAACTGACTGGTTTGAGAATAGGGAGCTAATCGGTGTAGGACCGTCTGAAAAGATGCGCTTTTCCATTCAGTCCATGTTGGCCCAGCTGCAGTATGCGCCTGTGGAGGGTGAAAGCCAGTGAACCCAGGGAAACTAGATAAGCGCATAATCTTTTTGGAGAAGTCAAAAGAGAAACAAGCAGTCGGCGGCCATAAGAAAGATGAATGGAATGATGTGTGCAAGGTATGGGCTAATATCAAGCCTCTACAAGGCCGTGAATACTTTTGGGCTAAGCAAGTCCATGCTGAATTAACTATAAAGGTGACAATCCGTTATCGAACTGAAATCCTTCCTAGTATGAGAATCAAATATGGTGAACGAACTCTCGAAATTATCGCCCCTCCTATCAACATTGACGAGAAAAACTGCTTCCTTGAACTCTTATGTAAGGAAGTGATCTGATTTGGGTCGTTATGAAATTGAAGGTATGAAGCAGCTCGAAAAAACGATTAAGCAACTTGGAGAGTTGCCACAAAAGGTTGTTACCAAAGCCGCCAGACAAGGAGCAAGTGTAGCATTAAGAGCGGCTAGAGCAAATGCACCAATCGACAGTGGAGACCTTAAAAAGGGGCTAAAATTGGTCGGAGAGCGCTCGAAAATCAAAGGGAAAAAAGTCTATCAAGTATCATTTGATAAAAATAAAAATGATATTTTCGTTAAAGAATCTAAAGAAGGTAAAAGAGCCTATTATCCTGCCTCTCAAGAATACGGTTATCTCGACCGCGGAGGTGGATACGTACCGGGATTTAGATATTTAAGAAAATCGCTAGAGGATAATAAAAGGCAAGTTGAAGAAAAAACTGTTGAAGTGATGACAAAAGAAATCGATAAATTGAAGTGAGGTGCTTTACGTGTTCGAGCAAGCATTAGAAAGTGAATTAGGTCAAATCGATGACATAGAAGACAAAATTTACGCTTTAAATGCTGAAGAGGGCGTTAAAGCACCTTACATCATTTATGTGTCGTCTGATGGCTTACAGGATAAGAGTCTCTTAGGCTATTTGTCTAGTAGAGAGGTAGATTGTGAGATTAATGTTATCCACACTACTTATGCCGAAATGAAGGCTATAACCAAAGAGGTTCTAGCGAAAATCCTATCATTCCAGGGGCGTATAATCGGCGAAAATGGTCCGTTTATCCAGAATGTAACTTACCACAAACCAGTAGAACTATATGAACAAGAAGTAAATCTATACCGTTGTGTAATAGATTGCAATTTTAAATTTTAAGGAGTGATCACATGACTGCACAAGCAGCATTAGGAACAAAAATATTAGTCGGAGCGGCTAGTGTTGTTGATTTAACAAGTATCGGCGGTTTGGAGCTTAGCGCTGACACTAAAGAAACCACCACTCTTGACAGTGTGGATGGCTACAGAACATTTATGGGAGGGTTAAAGGACGGAGGAGATGTAAGTTTATCCGGATATTTTAATCCTGGTGATACAAACGGTCAGGTCGCTTTATATAATGCGTTCGGAACCAGTGCTCTTACGCCATTTACAATCCTATTTCCGTTCGGTGCATCTTGGACATTTAATGGTATTGTAACCGGGATTAAAACAGGAGCTGATTTAGAGGATCCAGCAAGTTTCGAAGCGACTGTAAAGGTTAGCGGAAAGCCAACACTAGGATTAACTCCTAGCGCTGGATTATCAGCTCTAACACTAACTGGCACAGGCGGAGCATTGACACCATCCTTTAATAAAGATGTGCCACTGTATGCTTTCAGCGGCGTAACAGCATCATCAGTGACCGTCACGGCGACCGGTGCTGGACAAACAATTGCCCTGTTTGTGGATGGAGTATTCCTCCAGAATCTAGTGAGCGGCACTGCATCCGGTGCAATTAATATCGCAACTGTCGGATCTAAAAAGGTTACTATTATCGCAAATGAACCAAGCAAAGCGCCAAAAATTTACGAGGTAACTTTGGTTAAAACAGCTTAAGGCTAGGGATTTATTTCTCTAGTCTTTTTATTTTGGAGGGATTAAATTGAAAGTCGAGATTAATATGGCATCCCCTGTTTCAGCAACTATAAAGGTTGATGATAAAGAACTTAAAGGGGTAACAGGTATTAAATTTGAAGCAGCCGTAGGATTAAATGTTCCATCTATAACACTTTCTTTAATTCCGAGTGAAATTAATATCGCAATTGAAAATGCAATGGTATTTGAAGAAAAAAATCTTGATCAGTATAGCCCAGAAGAATTACTAGAAATGGTTTCAAAAAAATTAACAGGAGTGAAATAAATGTCAGATAAAAACGATGTAATCATTATTAATCTTGACCGTCCACGTGTGCTTAGGTTTGGTCATAAAGCGTTAAAAAAAATGACTGCTACATTAGGTAAAGACCTTGACACAATAAATGTTAACGGCAACGACTTAGATGAACTTGAAAAAATCATGTACTTCGGATTACTCTCTGATGCAAAAGAGCACAATGAAAATCTTAAATTAGAAGACATGGAAGATTTGCTAGATAGAGTGGCAGTTTGGTCAGAAATCATGGAAAAAATGCAGCAGGCATTAAACGCTGCATTTGGACAGTTTGAAATAGACCCAAACTTGCAACGGGTTGCGGAGAAAAGCCAGAAAACCAAAAAGCAAAATGGAACTGGGAAGAAAGCTTAAAAACCGCAATCCATCTAGGAATCCGAATTTCAGAATATGAGGAAATGACTCCTCATGAATTGAGTCTGTTCATTGATCAACATAACGAAAAGATAAAGTTTGAAGTCGAAGAAAAAATCACACTTGTCTATCTGGGTGCATATTGGCACCGTGTTGAAAAAATGCCTAGCTTAGACAGTATTTTGAAGAAAACACAGCCTGCCAGAAAAAAAATGACTGACGAAGAAATGCTTAATAAAGTTAAACAGCTAAACGCAGCATTTGGAGGAACTACATACTAAAAACAGGGGGTGATTAATATCGCAGTAGTACGTAATCTCATGGTCCGCGCTGGCGCAGACTTTAGCGCCATGCGGACAGAAATGCAACGTGCGCAACAGAACATCGCGCAATTTAAAAATAAAGTTAATGGCATGATCAAAGGTATCGGAGCTATGATAGCGGCGATAGGAATCGGCAAAGCTATTAAAGATTCTCTCGATTTTTATGATTACCTTTCCACGCAAGAAAACAAGCTTGCCGTTATCATGCGACAACGGATGGGAGCTACAGCCGAGGCAACCGACAGTATTAAAAAGTTTATTTCCGCACAAGAAGCGCTTGGAGTTGTCGGCGTCGAAGTGCAAACTGCCGGGGCCCAGGAGTTAGCCACATATCTGGAAATGTCTGACTCTCTTAAAACGCTCATTCCAGTAATGAATGATATGGTTGTGCAGCAGTTTGGATTTAAAGCATCCGGTGAGCAAGCTGTAAGCATAGCAACAATGATGGGCAAGGTTATGGATGGTCAGGTAGGTGCGTTATCACGTTACGGATACACGTTTGATGAAGCACAAGAGAAAATCCTGAAATTCGGTAACGAGCAACAAAGAGCTGCTCTACTAGCTGAAATTGTCCGAGACAGTTTAGGTAACATGAACGAGGCGATGGCTAATACTCCACAGGGACGGGCGGCTCAGCTGGCCAACGAGTTTGCCGGTCTAAAATATGAAATCGGGGTTACCGCCTCGATATTTCGAGATATATTAATGCCAGTGCTCTCTAGAGTGATAAGCTTTGCAACAGCAGTAGCGGTGCGACTCCAACAGGTCGGACTGTTTTTTAATGCTTTGTTTGGCAAGTCATCTAAGTCGTCTACGGTTTCCCAAGCTAAGGCAACTAATGTACAGACGGCAGCCGTTGGTGGCCTAGGTAATGCGTATGATAAAACCGGCAAAAAGGCGAAAAAAGCAGGACAAGAAGCTAAAAAGGCAGCAGGATCAGTAGCGGGATTTGACCAAATTAACTCTCTTGCCGATAAATCAGCGTCATCCGGAAGCGGATCTGATACGGGTGCAGGCGGCGGGGCAGGCGGGGCAGACGGCGGAGATTTCAGCATGCCGGATACAGGGCCATTGGAAAGCAGTCTTCCAAAAATCAGCGAAAAAGTTCAAGCTTTGGCTGATAAGGTCAGAGGATTCTTTGGAGGAGTTAAAGACTTTTTTAAAGGGGTTGGCTCCTTTATCGCTGAACACAAAGATATCATCATTTCTGTTTTGGCAGGAATTGGTGCGGGGCTTGCAACGTTTGCAGTAGCGACGTATGGACCAACCGCAGCATTTGCGGTATTGAGTAATACATTAAAAGTAGGAGCTGCCATTATGAACGGTTTGAAAGTAGCTATGGCATTTTTACTTTCTCCGGTTGGCTTAATTGTAGTTGCTGTTGCAGCTTTAACAGCGGCATTTGTTTATTTTTACCGGACAAACGAGGGCTTTCGAGATTTTGTTAACAATATCTTAGATAAAATCAAAGATGCTGCAGTTTATTTGTGGCAGAACGTCTTGGTCCCGTTAGGCGAGTGGTTGGGGACAGTGTTTGTTGCAGCTTGGGATGCCATAACAGCATCAGCTACTTGGTATTGGAAAAATGTATTAGTACCCTTTGGTGCCTATTGTGTTAAATTTTACAATGAGGCATTGAAACCATTAGCGAAAATCCTCGCAGATGTTCTGGGTACAGCGTTTAAGACGGTTTCTGAGTTAGGTAAGTCCTTTTGGAAAAATGTAATGGTTCCATTAGGGGATTTCCTTAAGTCGAATTTTAAACCAGCAGTGGAGGCGATAAGTGCAGTACTTAATGTCTTATGGAAATATGCTATACAGCCTCTAGCTGAATACATTGGAAATGCGTTTATTATACAATTCAAAATTTTAACAGCTGTCGTTGAAAACCTATGGAAGAATGTTTTTAAACCATTAAGTTCATTTGTAACAGGTGCCTTAACAAGTGCCTTTCAATCTGCTGGTGAAACTATCGGTCATTTAAAGACCTATTTCAAAGGTTTAATGGACTTTATAACTGGAGTATTTACTGGTGACTGGTCACGAGCTTGGAATGGAGTAAAAGATACTTTCGCTTCTGCATTTGGGGCTTTATCAAGTATCGCTAAGACACCTCTTAATGCGATTATCGGTATGATTAATAAGGTAATTGATTCATTAAACGGGCTAAATATTAAGGTCCCAGATTGGATTCCGGGTATGGGCGGTAAGTCATTCGGGTTTAGCATTCCGCATATTCCACGCCTTGCTCGCGGTGGTATTGTCGATGGTGCAACTAATATGGGCAACTACATCGCCGGGGAGGCTGGAAAAGAAATGATTGTGCCTCTAGAGAATACAGGATTCGTTGATAAGTTAGCCTCTGCATTAGGCACTGCCGTTATGTCAGCAATGCAGTTTAATAAATCAGGTAATCAGCAGCAAGGTGATCTAGTAATTAAAATTGATGGCAGCACAATGGCAAGGGTGTTAAATCCCTATCTGGCCCAAGAAAAGAATAGAATCGGCAACACAATGATTAAAACAATATAAGGAGTTGGTAATGTGGCTCTTATAAGTATCGGCGGGGTTGATTTACCGACTCCTACCGATTTAGATGTGGGCATAATGGATTTGAGTAAAGCAGAGAGAAACGCAAACGGCACGATGATTATTGAGAGGATAGCTACTAAGCGAAAACTTGGTATCTCATATGCTTTTTTAACACGGTCAGAACTGAGTCAGGTACTTGGAGCGGTATCTCCAGTCTTTTTTTCGGTTACTTATCTGGACCCCCAAACAAATAATTACCGCACAGGCCAATTTTATTGTGGTGACAGAAATGTAGGGATGATGGACTTTATTAACAGTGTGCCACGCTATAAAGATATTAAATTTGATTTGATTGAAAAATAGGGAGGAGGTTGTAAATGTATCCAGTTAATCAGCAATATAAAGACGCCATTTACGCCACCTCTCGGCTTAATAAAGCTAAAGTGACCTTTGACATTACGGACAAAACGATGGACTCTGACACCGTCACAGCAACGGCTACAAGCCTATTTCCATTATGTAATTTGTCGCAAGTGACCAATAAGATGAAGGATGTCCAGTACAATTTCTCCACCTTAGAAAATGATAGATTTAAGCTTGATGGGACATTTTGCTTTGCCGATGGCGATTACAATTTTCGCGAGTACGGATGGTGGTCAGACACCTTGTGTGACGCAGCAGGCGTGTTTACCCCTAACCAGGTATTAACTCTTAGCTTTGGCAATATCCACTCTATTGCTGGCTTAACGTTTACTTTTGACATAGCAAACAATGAGTACGCAGTGGATTTTGACATTAAGATTTACAATTCGGCCGGTACATTAATATCTACTGAAAATGTGGTCGGGAATACTGAAACAGCCAAGACAGTTACAAAAGATTTTTCTAACTTTAAAAAGATAGAAATTATTATAAAAAAGTGGAGCAAGCCATATCGCCGTGTGCGGATCATCGAGGTAGAGTTTGGTGTTACTAAAGTCTATACAGATGATAATTTAGTTAGAGTCTCTCTTGTGGAGGAGCTTGATTTATCATCTGGTACACTCCCATCTGCAGAGTTTAAGTTTACGGTGGATAACTCAAATCGTGAGTTTAATATCTTGAATCCAACGGGCTTTTATAAATTCCTGCAAGAACGACAGACGGTTAGATTAGAGATTGGATTGGAGTATAACGGAGGCATTGAATATATCCCCGTTGGCCAGTATCTACTCAGTGAATGGGTAAGTAACGAGGACTCTCTCACTGCGTCATTTACGGCTAGGTCAAATTTAGATGCCCTGGCAGATTTTGAATATGAGAATCTAGTAGCAAAAACCGGATATAATCTTTCACGGCTTGCTCAAGATATTTTTAGCATTTGCAAAATAACAAATTACAGATTGGACTCATCATTGTCATCGATTAGCACAAAAGCACTTGTTAAAAAGACAAATTGCAAAAATGTTATTCAGATGATTGCGATTGCCGGCAGATGCGGAGTATTTATTGATAGACGTGGAAATTATGTTATCGCCAAGACTCCAAGTCTTATTAATCCTGTAGATACTATATCGCTTGATGCTATGTACACAGAGCCTAAGATTACACTTGAAAAACCTTTGAAATCCGTAACAGTAAAGTTTTACGAGGGTAGCGGCATGGAGATACCAACTGAGACAATGTCTGGCAATAACATCTTTCTTACTGGCGATAATGTGGTTGTTGATAACACTCTAATCAACGACTACATACAAGCCCAACTGATAGCGAATTGGCTGTTAAACCTGAAAAACAATCGAGCGGTTTACAGCGTAGATTGGCGAGGAAATCAAGCACACGAATTAAATGATGTGGTATCCATACAAAACTCTTACGGTGCCAATAAAAACGTTATAATCACAAAAAACGAGCTTAATTATGAAGGCTATCTGTCGGCGAAAATGGAAGCTAGAGGGGCGGTGACATAATGGCATGGATAACCCCGAAGACAAACTGGAAAGCCACTGACTATATTAATTTTACCGATTTTAATAGGATTGAAGACAATATTTTAGATGCAGCTAATTCATTAAGGGCGCTGGGATATAGCATCCCGGGATTTACGACAGTTTCAAATCGGACTAATAAAAGTTATGACGATTTAGCAAGTATTAACCGCATTGAAAACAATCTTCAGTTAATCCGCGCTAACTCCACTACACCGGCAGGGTGGCAGGATAAAAAAACATGGATTGTTGGGATGGCTTTTACTTTTAGTGATGCGAATAGAATCGAAAATAATACAAGACTGCTAAAATCAATAATTAAATCGCAAATTTACCAATCATACACTCGTCTATCAGATTTGACCACAAACGACGACTTTCAATACGCGCTGCCTTTTAACACTTATTATCATGACTCTAGGGCTCATTTTGTTATTGATAAAAGTGAACTAACAGGGATGGGGTTAGCTGCAGGCGATAAAATCACAGCACTGTCATTTTACATCACAGAGAGACCAGGGCGTGACATTAGTAAATTTACCATGGCATTAGCCCACACCAATAAAAATACAGCAGATGATTTTATTAATAAATCCCTCGATGAGTTTACGATTGTTTACGCTTCAGATCCTGTGATGTGGTATACATTTTTCGTAAATCAATGGCGAGAGTTTGTGTTTAGCACGCCGTTTATATGGGATGGGAATAGTAACATATTAGTCTGCTTAATAAAGGACGGTACAGACTACGCAATTGGCGGCAGAGTAAGGTATGTAAATGTTAGACCAAACATCATAACAGGATTTTTTAGTGACTCGTCTAAAATTTATCCTTTTGACAATGCGACCAATAGGCTGCCATCCACAAATTTTGTGCCAGACATGATGATTACAGCAAATAAAGCTTAAATTAAGGAGGTTTTTATATATGCCAAATCCAAATGATGCTTACCAGCCACGTACAGGTAAGGTATATAAAAGTGATGGGACGGTGGTAAATGAGGCTGATGGAATCCAGCCAGACGGCTCTCGGCTTATGCAACTAACTGGGAGAAAAGTTGGGTACCAGCGAGTTGGAGTAAACCAATCTTTACCAGCAAACGGAATTACCTCTATTGTTTTAAATGTAGGATTGGGCACTAAAGCAATACATTTATCATGGAAAGCTAGTGCTTCAATTAGTGTACAGCTTGTTGCATGTGATGCTAATGGTGCTGTCTATTTAAATGGTCCCGTTATTTCAGCTGCTGGTATAGCAGGATATACAAATGGTGGGTTTGTGGTTTCTGAGTATGGTGGTGCTCCATATGTCGCTATATTAATTCAAGATAAATCAGCATCGGCTAACACTATAAATTTAATTGATTTATGGACTACTAATGGCTAAAGGAGGCGATGACTTTGAAAATCGGTGATGTAGTTAATATTTTTGGAAATGATTATGTGATTATTGATATTCAAATCGATGAAAACGGAAACCAAATTGTTTCTTATGCTCCCGTAGAACATCCATAATTATATACAGCTTATGGCGTTCTTAAGTTGCATAAATGCGTATAAATAAGTATAAAATCATATACATGTGTATTGATATTTACTCGTCTTTGTAAGACAATTATTACCATGAGGGGGCGGTAATTGTGGCAGCAATGCAACGAGTAAATATCACAGTAGATCACGAAGTATTAGAGCAATTTTTTAAACTGGCAGAAAAGAAGGGAATCAAAATATCTCCCTTTGTAAATGCTAAGCTGAAGGAATTTATTGAAGACGAAAAATTGATAGAGGAATTAAAACGGAAGCACTCAAAATAATGGGTGCTTTTTAATTTGAATAAAAGGAGAAAATAAAATGTACTCACAAATCGAAAATAATTTTAAGTATCATCCACCAAAATCACAAGAAACGGTATTAGCACATGAAGCTGTTAGGAATGAGTGCAGGCATTTAGCAAACACTTTAGATACTTTATTACCAAACAGTCGTGAAAAATCTTTGGCTATGACTAAGTTAGAAGAAGTTATGATGTGGGCGAACGCTTCAATTGCAAGGAACTAATTAATGCAACTTATGGCGAATACGCACCTATAGGTAAAAACCCTCATAAACCCTTATGTATCAACGGTTTGAGCATTACTGCCCTGTACTTATAAAGACGTTCTTAAGCTGTATAAGAATTGATTCGAAAACATAAAAAATCCCGGCTGGTTAACAGTCGGGATCATCTTTATCCGAAACGATTATATCGCCAGGCTCAACTTGGAGATAGGTACAAAGCTTTCCGATAAGCTGCTTTGGGAAATGCTCCATGTCATCATTGTACATTTTTCTAACCGATTCAAAACGATATTCAATGTCTGTAGAGCACTTTCTTACCGATATTTCTCTTTCGTCTAAAAGAGCTTTTAAATTCGACTTTACTTTCATACACATTCCTCCTTTATTTCTTATTTTACTATACTCCAAAAAAGAGTCAATAGTCCTATTTACTCTTTTAAGGTGTCAGAATAAGATTAAGACAAGAAGTGACACCAAAAAGGAGTATAGGGGGAATAAAGGATGAAATTGTCAGAATCATGGGAGCATTACTTGCCAGATAAACAAATTGCTGGTTACTCGCCTAATACCTTAAAACAGTATAAGCTTCAGGTTAATTTAATGATCAGATACATGGGTGACATCAAAATTGAGTCAATTATTACACCGGATTTAAAACGTTATATCGCCCAAAGAAAAGACACCTTAAAGACCAATAATAGCCTGGCGCATACTATTAGATTTATCAGAGGTTTTTTCAGATGGGCTCATGAAGAAGGGTACATCGAAACAAATCCAGCGGGTAAAATTAAAGAACCTAAGGAAAGTAAGCGGGTACCAAAATTTATCCCAGAGGAAATTCTGTATCGACTGGATGCTGCATGTGAAGGGCCAAGAGAAAAAGCCTTAAACTCTTTGCTTTATGCGACAGGTTGCCGTGTTGGGGAAATACACCGTATGGACAAAAATCATATCAATTGGAGCGACAGGTCAATTATTGTACTTGGAAAAGGGGACAAAGAAAGAGAAGTATACTTTGATGTCAAAACGGCATACTGGCTTCAGGAGTATTTAGACACCAGGACAGATGATTGCGACTCTTTATTTGTTACTTTACGAGATCCACGGAGAGCAACTATCGATACGTTAAGACGGTGGATTAAAGACATTGCCAAACGCGCTAGAATCGATATTAACATATACCCTCATCGTTATCGTCATAGCTTTTGTACGCATCTAATCGACAGAGGAGCACCGATGGAGGTCATCAGCCAACTGGCAGGGCATAGCAGGATAGATACAACAAAAATTTACGCAGCCCTATCAGGGGAGCGCAGGAGAGAACTTTATAGAAAATATTTTTAGAGTCCTTCCCAGGGCTCTCTTTTTATTTTGAATCAGGAGAGTGAGTTATGTTTGGAAAATTAACAGATGTTTTTCAAAAAATGGTCATTAATAAAAGTCTTGTGTTGGGGGCTCTCACCGGTACGGTAGGGGCTTTTTTTGATGCTGTATTCGAGGCTAAAGGGTTCGAAAAAATGCACATGTATATAGCAGCCTTGCTGGCAATTGTTGTTGGTCTCGATTACGTCGTAGGGGTTCGCGTTGCAAAGAAAAATGACACATATAAAAGTAGTGTGGGCAACGATGCTGTTATCAGAGATGGGTTAATATTTGCAGTAGTGGCCATGGCGTGGATATTTGACCAGCTGCTCAATACCGGTGCTTTTGTCTTTGCTGTCCTGGCATTTGCTTTTATCTATCACAATTCGCAGTCATTTGCGGCAAATCTATATGTTTTAGGCTGGGACAAGTATTTTCCAATGTGGTTGTTTAAAATCTTGAAATCTGAGATCAACGCAAAAATAAAAAAATATAGCGATAGAGGAGAGGATAAGTAATGAAAATATTTCTTGATGCAGGACACGGTGGTAAAGATAGCGGTGCCGTAGGATTTGGCTTAAAAGAAAAGGATTTGACGTTAACAATCGTAAAAAAAATTGGTAAGTTATTAGCTGATTATGAAGGTGTAGAAGTGCTTTACAGCCGAACGGATGACAGATTTTTAGAGTTATCAGAGCGTGCAGCATTTGCAAATAAAGCAAATGCAGACTTTTGCCAGTCTATCCATATTAATGCGACGCCATCTGGTACCGGGTTTGAATCATTTGTCCATACAAGTGCAAGCGCTAAGTCGATTGCTTACCAAAATGAGATACATCCCGAGATCATGAGAGCTATTGGTGACGTACAGGACCGTGGTAAAAAGAATGCCAACTATGCAATGGTGCGCCAACCTAACATGCCATCTATCCTGACAGAAAGTTTGTTTATCGACAATCCTAATGATAACAAACTATTACAGCAAGATTCATTCTTGGATAAAGTTGCTCAAGGGCATGTCAATGGATACGTTAAAGCATTTGGGCTAAAGAAAAAGGCATCCGTTCAGCCACAAACACAGCCGGTGGTAACAACAAAAAACGGATGGAAAAAGGAAAACGATAAATGGTACTTTTATCAAAACGGCAATAAAAAGACTGGATGGCTCATGGATAAAGGCAGCTGGTACTACCTAGACGGCTATGGCGAAATGCTTACTGGATGGCAGTTCCTAAAAGGTAAATGGTATTATCTTAATCCGAACGGCGATATGCGAATTGGATGGCTACGTGTTAACGACAAGTGGTATTATCTCAATGAGGATGGCAGCATGGGCACCGGTGAGATTACTGTAAAAGGAAAAAAATATATATTGCGGGCGAATGGCTCACTGATTGTTACCACTCCAGATGGCGTGGTCATAGAGTAAATATCAAAGCCCCTTCTCTTAATTGAGAGGGGGCATTAGTAATTTGTTCGGAAGATGAACTATTGGTTTTTATATACAGGTTCGTGTCCATAGACATTTTCTGAATTGATTTTAGACATTTCTCGTGATATTGACTAAGCCCTTTTAATGGATATGCCACTTTCAACAATTTTCTTTCCGTTTTTGCTGATTTCAAATACTTGGTATTTATTCAAATCAAACATCCTTTCTTATTTCACAATATACGTCCAATTTAAAGTTTAATTACATCAAAAGGTTTACCCCAATCAGCGACCATCTCTGATTCATCTTCGATTTCTTCGTAATTATCCACTACATTCCAAACCACGTTGTACTCATTGCCCTCCGCATCGATGCCGACTGCTCGGTAGTATGGTTCTCTTCCTGGCACACCGTCGATGTAGGGGTCCTGAGTTAAAGTGATTTCCTTACCTTCAAATGTTACTGTCATTTTCTTTTCCTCCCTTTTATCGGTTAATCTTTCCATTCCTTCTTTAGTTACGAGCCAAACCTTCCCGCTTTTCCTTGCTTCGTGCGCTTCAAAACGACCACGGTTGCACCATTGCGTTACTGTATTTTCGGATAATCCCCACCTTTCCGCAGCCTCGCGTGAGGTAAAGACGACGAAAAGTGGATTAGTATTTTCTTGCATAAAATCCTCCTTTTTGTTTGTATTGTTTTCATTACATTTAATATACATCTATTTTGTATTGTTTGCAATACATTTATACAAATACTTTTAAAAGTTTCGTTCGACAAAAACAGACAAAACAAAAACCCCTCAATCACGAGGAGTTTCTATCTTTTGCTTTAGTCTATACGTTGCCACTTGCTTTGCCTGTTCCGGTGTGCTGCCGTAGCAGTGCCAAACTGTCCATTGTCCGTCAGATGCTGCGGCCATGTATGTATCTCCATAATCCCACACTACATATTTAATCTTCCCTCTACGATAATAATAAAGCCAGTACCAAAATTCGCGTATCCACCACGGTAATAAAAGCCACATTGATATCTCCTCACCTTCTCAATACAAAATTCGCCATGTTTACATCTGTTCCCTATTCGACTTTATGACTTATTAGTGACAAAAATAAAAAGCCCACAAAGGGCTTAAAAAGGTAAATCCTCACTTTCAGCAATTGCCTTTAAATGCTCGTGCTTTTCTAGATCCTTCACCAGCTGTGTTATGTCCTGGTTACCTTCCACAATCACTTTCTCCAATTCTACATGGTAGGACATATCCTTTTTGATTTGTTTCCAAAATTGTAGAGCCACATATTCAGGCTTTTTACCTCGCGGTTGAAAGGATCCTTTTTGATACATCCTACTGGCACCGATGTAATGTATCTCGATTATAATTGTCATCTCCCGAATATCCCGATCATAAGGGCCATAACTGCCCATATAGTTCCGAGGATCCTGTAGGGATTGTTGAGTTTTTTCCAAAAAACGGGTGTCATTATATAAGGCACAAAGATCCACCCCAGGACTTTTAATACCTGATTATTTTTTACAGGATCCTTTGAATGCTTTTCTTTAGTCTTATAGACAACAGGTTCGCTAAAAGTGCCCCGCAGAAATACTTCATAATATTGTCCATCCATTTTTACTAAAGATTCTTGGCCGTTCGAAAAATAGATAGCAACAAGCATTTCTTTTGAAGTAACTTCTTTTGTAATTGATTTATTTTTGCCCTTAGCTGTGGTAACCCCGGCACCTGCTCCAATCAGTGTACCGATGCCTGGCGCAATTGCCGTACCGATAACCGCACCAACAGCTCCTTTAGTGCCGGCACCGATCATGCTCTTTTTAGTATTACCTTTTGTGGTGCTGGTAGTGCTGCTATCCTCGGTCATGATTTCGTAGCGCTCCACAGTCTCTTTATTGATGTGGAAGTCGCCAATAAACATCCTACCCTTTAACACTTTGATTTTTTGTCCTTCGTAGGCCCCAGCGATTATTTTATTTATGTTCATTCTTCTTCCCCCTTAATTAAATCATCTATTTTTATATTAAGTACACGCGCTAAGTAAGCGGATTGTATTAAATCGGGTTGGGTTTCATTTTTTACCCACCTGGAAAAGGTCTGATCAGATACTCCGATTTGTTTCGCTACATATTTTTGTATTAATCCTCTTTCCTTTACCCAATATTTAATTCTGTTATAAAACATATGTATTCACCCACTTCTACTTTACCTATTCTAGACATTTTTGTTTTTTCCTTTGAAAAATTTTGAAAATAATTATAAACAAAAATATACATTTTAATTGTCATAAAACAGTATTACCGCTAATACCATATAGTAAATAAGCAAAGGAGGGATAAAGTTGAGTAAAAATAAAGTAGTTAAACCTGTTTCCCTAAATACTACGAAAGAGGAGGATGCCAAAATTTTAAGCTTTATTGCTAACTTGAATTTCAGTGGTTATGTAAAGGAATTGATTTTGGCTGATATTGACAAGAGAAACCAGCCGCTTAGAATCGTTCAAAAGAGTCAAAAT
The DNA here is from genome assembly GCF_044754175.1 of Neobacillus sp. NPDC093127. Classification (NCBI taxonomy): domain Bacteria; kingdom Bacillati; phylum Bacillota; class Bacilli; order Caryophanales; family Bacillaceae; genus Neobacillus; species Neobacillus sp. NPDC093127. The sequence goes on along the minus strand of NZ_JBIVOP010000001.1, from coordinate 212,305 downwards.
GGGGGGATTAAGATTGTTGTGGGTAAGTAATACCCCTCCTCCATCCACAAGTGATGTGTAACACTGTAACACGGTTGACGCTGTCAATTGTCATGACGATTGGAAAGGGGATACGAAAGTATGATAGAAGGGAAAGGGTTAGGTGGAAAGAGAATCAATCGAATCAACGCATCGTTTACCAATAAAGAAGATGGAGATATACAAAAGTTGGCTACAGCCTGCAATATGAAACCTGCAGAGTTGGTATGGATATTATCTAGACGATGCCTGTATGATCCTGTAATTGTGGATGAGATGCAGAAGGAATATTGTACGCAATCAGCATATAAAATTGTCCTAGTAAATGGAGAGTATATATTAAGGGGGCGCGAGGACCTATGATATGGAGCAGTTTTATCATGGGCGGGATGACCGTTTTAATGACCTACGCTTTATTTTCAAGTGATCGTGACGAAGAAGATGAACTGGATCCAGAAGAAGTAGACAATATTGTAGTTAACGATTTTTCAGGCCGTCATGTTACATTATCTTGTCAGACCTGCAGGAAACTAAAAAAGCACAAAGAAGTTGAGCAGAATTTATATCAATGTACTAAGTGTAAAAGGCATGTGGACTTAAGAGCATCGTAAAGTAATTTTGATTCAAAAATTAATTTTGCACATATTTTGCATTTAGCGTTTAGGTTACATAGGTAGGGTGCAGTCATATCAACGTTTTGTTGAGTTGAGTATGAGAGCCACGCAGTCCCGCCAATTTTGAGGCTAATAATACATATTTAACCGCACGGTGAATTTTTTACCCGTGCGGTTTTTACCATTTTAATGAATAAATTTGCTCTTTGGCTTGTGAAACTTTTATGTGGAACAAGTTATTCGGGGTGTGACAGGCACTGTGCCATGGACGGAGATAATGCAGGATGAAAATGTTGACATGAAGGATCGGCTTCGGTCGTCTGAATATATCGCTAAAACAAATGGTGCATTTGTAAAGAAAAAGGAATTAAAAGCTGCACTTGACGGTAAAATTATTTTCGGATTTGAAGATCCTACAATAGATGATAGTTAATAGAATAGGCTGTAAAGTTAATATTAATATAAATTACAATAAATGTTAATCGGAAAGCATTGTTATACCTTTATGTATGTAAATGGAATCTCACTGCTTTTTTGTATTATCAAAATTAATATCAATGAACTTTGAGAATTGTCCAGCGCAAGTGCCCTTCGCTCTCCACCCTACGATAAGTCAACATCGGGCAGCAAAGCTCACCGTGTTTCCAATACTCACTTGGAACACTCCAGGCCATACGCTGCTGATCAGGGCGCTTGCGCTGTTCTTGTGCCGTGCCGGAAGGTTATGCAATTTTGATTAGCTTATTCAGGTTCTCATAAAATGACGTCTTGAAGAATTTCTATTTGGATGCAAGAAAGGAGAAATAGCATGGATTGAAGGGCAGCTTACATTTTTATAATGGGTAAGTTTAGATTGGTATGAAAATTGCAACTATTATAAATAATCTGATTCAAGTTTAAAATGATGGGAGGAACTAAACGAAAAATTCTCTTCATAAAAGGTAAATTGTAAGCACTTTCAAATGGAGCTGATAAATGAATATAGTGACTAAAGGAGAATTGATTGAATTGGAGAATACTACTCTTAAACGTTCACTTGGACTCTGGGCAATCGTTATGCTTGGTTTAGGATATATGACACCAACGATTGTGTTTGATACATTTGGAATCGTATCTAAAGAAACAAATGGTGTGGTACCGCTCGCGTATCTAGCGGCACTGGTTGTGATGTTGTTTACGGCGATTAGCTACGGGAAAATGGTACAAGTATTTCCAAGTGCGGGTTCCGCCTACACCTATACAAGAGAAACGATGAGTCCGCATCTTGGCTTCATTGTCGGCTGGGCAGCGCTGCTTGATTACATTTTACTTCCGATGGTAAACGCCTTAATTATTCGGATTTATATGGTATCGGTATTTCCGGATGTTCCGGCATGGATTTGGGTTGTCGGTTACGTTGCCGCAGTCACAGCTATTAATGCATGGAGTATGGGAAAAACATCCAGTTTAAACTCATTGCTGGTAATTTTTGAGGTCGTTCTGATTGCAGCTTTTATTGTCCTAGCATTTCTCCAGCTTTCCAAAGGGATGGGCCAAGGAACCATTTTCACAACAGAACCGATTTTCCATTCCAACGTCCACCTTGGAGCCATTTTGACGGGAGCAACAGTGGTTTGTTTCTCGTTTATTGGATTTGATGCTGTCACGATGTATGCGGAGGAAGCGATTGATCATAAAATAATGCCTAAAGCGATTATGTTGACGGTTTTTATTGGCGGCGCAATCTTCTTCATTTGCAGCTATTTTGCCCAAGCCTTATTTCCGGATGTTTCAGGTTTCAAGGTAACCGATGATACGTTACCGGAAATTGGCTTGTTTGTCGGTGGTACAATCTTTAAGTTGATTTTCCTTTCGGGGGCCTTTGCGGCAACAGTGGCTTCGGGACTTGCCTCCCATGCGAGTGTATCAAGGCTTTTGTATGTTATGGGAAGAAATGGTGTCCTGCCGAAAAAGGCCTTCGGCTACGTTCATCCAAAATACCGGACTCCGGTTTTCAATGTAATCCTCGTTGGAGTTGTATCACTGCTTGCTATTGCTCCGAGCCTAGAGTTAATTTCTTCCTTTATTAACTTTGGTGCTCTTATAGCGTTTACCTTTGTTAACTTATCGGTTATAGCGCATTTCGTCTTCCGTTTGAAAAAATACAAAACACCAAAGGATATTTTCTCTTACCTTATCATGCCAATTCTTGGTGCCGGTTTAACGGGAATTCTATGGTATAACTTACAAGCCGATGCACTCTTCGGGGGGATCGTTTGGATTGTGATCGGTGTCGTTTATATGGTTTTCCAGACAAAATTCTTTAAAATCAAAATTGCCGATTTAAATATTGATGATGCTGAAAAAACTTCATCGCTCTAAATTGGAATCCTACACAATTATGAAAGTTACCAGAGCCGGGCTTGATGCCTGGCTTTTTTGCTGTTTAGAAGGGTGGTCAGGAGGTTGTGAGTAATACGGTGAAGTGACAAGTAAATCGGCAAATCCGACGAGTAAAATGGAAAAGTAGAGGAGTAAACTCACCATTTAGACATAAATGTCAAAAGGGAAGTAGAATCGTTGGAAGTTCAGGAGGACGATAAGGTTATTCCTAGGATGGTACTTGCCTATATTAAGGAAGATATGTTTATTGCGGGAAGTAATTAAGACGTAAGGTCCCCTCCCTTCCTCTTTTTTTTGGATATTATTTCAAAAATTCTGAATTAAGTGGTAGTATTAGAGTGACAAGGTTTTAAGGGGGAAGTAGTGATGTTTTCCGTGGCGAAAGAAAAAATAAAGCCAATTATATCAGTGGCAGTGGATGAAAGTGAAGGGATTTTGCGCTCGACCTTAAGTAACCTTAAAGAACCATTTTTATTTTTAAAAAAAGAAAATCATTTATTTGCCTATGTGGTAATGGGGAAACTTGAAAAAGCGTCTTCATCGGTTGAACGCCTGCTTGAACACGCAAAGCCGCTCGAAAGTATCTGCCATCTCAATGAACATATTTCCTTGCCCGTTTTGTTTCAAATTATCGGGGAACCGTTTGCGATGATCAAGGGTGAGGATGAAAAACTCTTAGGTTACATTCGCAGAGAAGATGTTCTGGCAGAGCTTTTTAAACAGGAGAATAAAAGTGTCGACTTACTTAAAATCATACTTACCTCGATTCCGATGGGGATGTTTATTTTAGACAAAGAAAAACGAATCATTAATTGCAATGAGGCTGGTTTAAAAATGATTAAATCGACAGCAGAGAAGGTGTTAAATTTCCCCGCTGATACTATATTTAGCAGCGAACACATTAACAAAGTGTTTTCAAGCGGAAAGACGCTTCTTAATCACCTTGAAATAACCAATGGAATGGGGGTTCTCGTCGACTATAGTCCCATTTTGAACTACGAAAACGAAGTGGACGGGATTATCATTGTTGTGCAGGATTTGCCAATGATCGAGGAAATGGCGCTTGAAATTGAATATATAAAAGACTTGAATAAGGACTTAAACGCGATTCTTTCAAGTATTTATGATGAAATTCTAGTGGTGAATGCTAAAGGTGAACTGATTCGATTCAGTGAAAATATCATTCGGGATTTTTGGAATGTGGATTTAAATGAGCTAATTGGGAAAAACATTCTTGAACTTGAGGACTGTGGACTTTTTACTCCATCTGTCACAAGGCTCGTCATGGAAAAAAAGAAAAAGGTTTCCGTTGTCCAAGAGACACATAACGGCCGAAAAATACTTGCTGTTGGGAATCCTGTGTTTAATGAAAAAAATCAACTGGACCGGATTATCATCGCTTCACGCGATATTACCGAAACTACACGGCTGAAAAGCGAACTGCAGGAAATCAAAAAAATATCCGAACAATATAAGAAAGAATTAGATGATTTTAAGAGCAAGGACCGTTTTTTTAAAAAGTTGATTTATTGCAGTCCAAAAATGGAGAAAATCATGAATCAAGTAAGGAAAATTGCCGACTTTTCTTCGACCGTCCTGCTGCACGGAGAATCAGGGGTCGGAAAAGAGGTAATTGCCCAAGCGATTCATCAATTAGGGAAGCGCTCTCAAATGCCATTCCTGAAATTAAATTGCGGCGCGATCCCGGAAAATCTGCTTGAAAGTGAATTGTTTGGCTATGCGAAGGGTGCTTTTACAGGGGCCGATAAAAATGGAAAAGACGGTTATTTCAAACAGGCGGATGGAGGCATCCTGTTTCTCGATGAAATCGGTGAAATGCCTGTCCATTTGCAGGTAAAGCTACTGCGCGTCCTTCAGGAGCAGGAATTCATCCCTGTTGGCAGTACAACGACTACAAAAGTTAATATACAAATCATCGCGGCAACGAATAAAAATTTAGCGAAAATGGTGGAGGAAGGAAAGTTTCGGGAAGATTTATATTACCGCTTAAATGTCATTCCAATCTATATTCCGGCGCTAAGGGAGCGGACGGAGGACATTTCCCTGCTGGCATTTCATTTTCTTCAACAGCTGAATGAAAAATATGACCGAAAGTATCATTTAACCCCTGACGCCATTAATGTGCTTGAATTTTACCCATGGCCGGGTAATGTGAGGGAGCTTCAAAATATCATTGAAAGGTCGGTAGTGACCGCAGACCATACGGCAATTGATGCCGAATTTGTCAGTCAATTTTTATCATTAAGTTATGAACATAAAAAAATGAAGCCTGTGATTACCCGAGTGATTCCGCTCCAGGATGCCATCGATCATGTGGAGGAGCAGCTAATTATCATGGCGATGAACCAGTACAAAACAACGACAAAAGCAGCAAAAGCTTTAGGAATCAGCCAGTCCTCCGTCAGCAGAAAGTTTCAAAAAATAGTGACGGAGAAAAATAGAAAACTTGAAAACATGTCTACACTGTAATTCAAAGCTGTTTCAGATTTTTGAGACAGCTTTTGCTATGCATTGAGAAATAGGGTAATGCAATATTGAATAGTATTCATCGTCATTTTTACAAAAGACGCTATTTTGCTAGCTTTAAGAGTTGGCATGCTTTTTGCATTAATTGTTAGTGAGGGTGAATAAAGGAGGAATTTAAAATGGTAGAGATCAAAAAGCGTGTTGTTAACATTAAGATGTTTATTGATGGTGAGTGGAAGGATGCCGAAAATCTACAAACACGCCCAGTGATAAATCCTGCAAATGGAGAAGTGATTTCCTATGCCCCTGAAGGGACTGTAGCGGATGCTCGTGCGGCTATTTATGCGGCGCGCCATGCCTTTGAAGCTGGTGTTTGGTCAGGGATTTCCGCACAGGAAAGAGCCTCTTATTTATTCAAAATTGCTGACAAAATTGATGAATATGCTGCAGAGCTAACTGAACTCGAAACAATGGATAATGGGAAACCATTACGGGAAGCGGGTTTTGATGTCGCAGATGCGGCTGCATGTTTCCGCTATTATGCAGGACTGATTACGGCGCCTGATGGCCAGACCTACCATGTTGCCGATCCTATGCAGGCAATGGTTGTCCGGGAGCCTATTGGTGTATGTGGTTTGATTGTTCCTTGGAACTATCCGCTGTTAATGAGTGTTTGGAAAATTGCCCCAGCACTTGCAGCAGGAAATACGATTGTCTATAAACCATCTGAAGTAACCCCCATTACTCCGAAAAAGTTGTTTGAAATTCTTGAAGAAGTAGGGTTACCAAAAGGGGTTGCCAATATGGTGATGGGTGCTGGTCCTGTGGTCGGAAATGAAATCGCTTCCCATCCGGAAGTCGATATGGTCTCGTTTACAGGCGGTACTAAAACAGGCAAGCATATCATGAAAACAGCTGCCGATACGATGAAAAAGGTATCGCTCGAATTAGGCGGTAAATCACCGAATATTATTTTTGCTGATATGGATCTTGAATTAGCGGTCGATTATGCCTTGTTTGGTATTTATGCCGGTTCCGGTCAAGTATGTTCAGCGGGATCAAGAATTCTTGTTGAGGAAAGTGTATACGATCAATTTGTTAACCGATTTGTTGAACGGGCAAGGAAAATCCAAGTTGGCACAGGCAATGACTCGTCCACGGAAATGGGCCCGCTTGTGAGCGAACAGCATTTGGAAAAAGTGCTTCATTATATTGAACTTGGAAAACAGGAAGGGGCCACGCTTGCTTGCGGTGGAAATCGAATCGTACGAGATGGCTTGGATAAGGGCTACTTTGTCGAACCGACTGTTTTCATTGATGTGAAGCAAAAAATGAGAATTGTGCAAGAGGAAATCTTCGGACCGGTTGTCGTCATTCAAAAGTTCAAGGATGAAGAGGAGGCGATAAAACTTGCAAACGGAACCGTATATGGGTTAGCCGGTGCTGTTTTTACGAATGATGGCGCCAAAGCGTTACGGGTCGTTAAAAAGCTGCGTGCAGGGATTACATGGGTGAATTCCTATCATCCTACGTATAACGAAGCACCTTGGGGCGGCTATAAACAAAGCGGGGTTGGCCGAAGTCTTGGAACATTTGGACTCGAGGAATTCCAAGAGATTAAACAGATTAATATCAATTTGCAAGTCGAACCAGTTGGCTGGTTTTCAAACTAAAAGCTGATGTACGGTTTAGCAGCATGCACTAGCCCGCGCATAGGAAGCTGGAGCTAGACAAATTAATCACTAGGAGGAACAAGTCTATGAGAATGGATATAGATAATAAGCAAAAACAACAAGTAACTGAATATATTAATAAGGTTCTAGAGTTAATAGAAAAAGAGGAAATTAATGAAGCAGAAGCAGCATGGATTACGAAGGAAACGGTGGATGGTTTCCGCGAACACGTAAATCCAGGATTCCTTGAATACCGTAAAACCGTTACGGAGGGCGGTCAATTTGCGGCAGTCGAATGGTCGGATAATGGCTCCTGTTTTAAGGATGTAAATGGTAAAGAGTATATCGATTGTCTCGGCGGCTTTGGCATTTATAATGTAGGGCACCGCAATCCGAAGGTTGTTAAAGCGGTAACGGATCAGTTAAAACGGCAGGCCCTTCATAGCCAGGATTTACTTGATCCACTGCGGGCAATGCTGGCAAAAATTTTAGCGGACATTACCCCTGGCGATTTGAAGTATGCGTTTTTTACTAATAGCGGGACAGAAAGTGTCGAGGCTGCTCTTAAACTGGCAAAAATGTACAGCGAGCGAACGACATTTATTTCGACAACACGGGCCTTTCACGGAAAAAGCTTAGGTTCATTGTCAGGAACGGCAAAAGGAATGTTCCGTAAACCATTCCTGCCATTAATTCCAGGCTTCCGTCATGTGCCATTTGGCGATATCGACATGATGCGGAAAACATTCGAGGTATGTACAGCAGTTGGGGAAGATGTGGCAGCCGTTATTTTAGAGCCAATTCAAGGGGAAGGCGGAATCATCCTGCCTCCGGAAAACTATTTAAAACTAGTTCGCGAGCTTTGTGATCAATACGGATCATTGTTAATTTTTGATGAAGTGCAGACAGGTATGGGACGAACTGGAAAAATGTTTGCAGCTGAGTTGTATGATGTGGTTCCGGATATTATTTGTCTTGCCAAGGCGTTTGGCGGCGGTGTGATGCCTGCCGGGGCAATTGTCGCCAGAGAAGAGGTATTCAAAAGCTGGTTTCCGAATCCATTCATGCATACGACAACTTTTGGGGGAAATCCACTGGCATGTGCTGCTGCAATTGCGACAATTGGCGTGCTAATCGAAGATGATTTACCGGAAAGGGCCGGGGAAGTTGGCGCTTATTTCCTAGAAGAGTTGAAGCAGGCTTCAAAGGGTCATGAAGATAAAGTTCAGGAAATCCGCGGCCAAGGCTTAATGATTGGCATCGAATTCCACCAGGATGAAATCGGCTATGAAGTATCAAAGGGAATGTTTGACCACGGCATCCTTGTGGCAGGTACGCTGATTAACTCGAAGACCATACGCATCGAGCCTGCACTGACGATTTCTTATGATGAGGTTGATAAGGTGGTTAGCACGTATAAAGAGGTATTGAGGAATGTGAATTTATAGAAGAGAGCCATGTCAAGGCGGCAGGTGAGCGTGGTCTCATGTTACTTAGCGCCGGGCTTTATGGCAATGTCATACGCCTCCTTATGCCGTTAACCATCACAGATGACCAGCTTGAAGAAGGATTACAAATTCTTGAGGAAGCAGTGGAAATCATTTATCAAAATAATTCTGCATTATTGGTCGGGGGGGAATAAAAGTGGATGTCATCAAGCAAAATTATCAAATCTATCCGATGTATCTAAATGGCGATTGGGTTGGCAGTGGCTATGAAGTTTTTACCGAAATTATCAATCCCGCAACAAAAGAAGTGATTGGCGCTATACCAACGGGCGGCGCCTATGAAGCAAAGCAGGCCGTCGATGCGGCCCATAAAGCTTTCAAAATCTGGTCAAAAAAGACTGCTGAAGAGCGCTATCACCTTCTGATGAAATGGTTTTATTTAATAGAAGAAAACAAGCAAGAAATTGCTCGGATTATGACGATTGAGCAAGGAAAGCCATTAAAAGAGGCACTTGGAGAGGTTCAATACGCGAATGGTTTTATCTGCTGGTATGCGGAAGAAGGTAAACGGGTATACGGTGAAACGATTCCAGCCTCCCATCCCAATAAGAGAATACTTGTTAGGAAGGAACCGGTTGGTGTCATTGCGGCGATTACTCCGTGGAACTTCCCGGCAGCAATGATTACAAGAAAAGTAGCGCCAGCACTCGCAGCTGGATGCACTGCTGTAGTAAAACCAGCAAACCAAACGCCGCTAACGGCTTTAAAAATGGCGGAGCTTGCACATGAGGCGGGGATTCCTGCAGGTGTATTTAATGTGATTACGGGGCGGTCCTCAGAAATAGGCGATGTATGGCTGAAAGATCCACGCGTAACTAAGGTTACCTTTACAGGTTCAACCGAGGTCGGCAAAAAGTTGATGCGCGGCGCCGCTGAAAATGTAAAAAAGGTATCACTAGAGCTTGGCGGAAATGCCCCGTTTATAGTCATGGATGATGCCAATCTAGAGAAGGCCGCTGTCGGACTTGTCCAATCGAAATTCCGCAATGCCGGTCAGACTTGCATTTGTACGAATCGTGTGTATGTGCAGGAAAATGTAGCCGATAAATTCATTAAGCTTTTTCAAGCGGAATTAGAAAAGCTAAAGGTGGGTAACGGGCTTGAAGAAGGAACCGATATCGGGCCATTGATTGATAAAGCAGCCTATAAAAAGGTGGAGGGAATTGTTAAGGATGCACTGAAAAAAGGTGGAAAGGTCACATACAGCGGACTTAAACCTGCAGATGCCAACGGCTATTTCTACGTCCCGACCATTTTGACCGATATTCACGATGAGATGGAATGCATGAGGGATGAGATTTTTGGCCCGCTCGCGCCAATCTCAACCTTCAAAACGGAAGAGGAAGTCATCGAACGGGCTAACAATTCCAGTTACGGCTTGGCGGCCTATGTCTATACGGACAATTTAAGCCGCTCCTTCAGAATCATGGAGCAGCTGGAGTACGGAATTATTGGCTTAAATGATGCCCTGCCATCAGTCGTTCAAGCCCCATTTGGCGGCTACAAAGAGAGCGGTCTTGGCCGTGAAGGCGGGCACTACGGAATTGAAGAGTTTTTAGAAGTAAAGTATATATCGGTTGGGTTAGATATGTAAAAAACTAAATATAGCATATTTTGAAAAAGTAGCTGCCTAATTCGAACTATGAGCGAAGCGGCAGCTCTTGAATTTCTAAGAGATTGTGGACAATTTAAAGTGTATTACAAGCAACTTTTCGGAATTGAAGTAAAATCTTTTGTTACAGAAGATAAACATTTTAAGAAGGTAAAAAATATGTGTAACCAATTTCATTCCAATGGAATCTACCGTTAATAAATATGAAGCAGTCATTGCGACTGTTTTTCTTAATGCGTTAATATAAGATGTTTAAGAAAAGCAATATACATTTAATAATGCCTATCCAGCGAGATACAAAGAAGGCGCAAGGTTCTTCATGTGAGCGTTTTTTTAGCCGAAGTTTGTCTTAAATAATATTTTAAATATAAATAATGCAAAATTATTTAATACAAAGAAAGGATGATAATCTATGGCTCATACCCGTTTGTTTGAAGATCTTATCAAAGCAGTGTCACTAGCTAAAAATAATGACCAGGAAGGAGAGCAAAATAAAGTATCTAGGAGAGATTTTTTGGCTAAAGCGGCAGTCACTGGAACAGCACTCATGCTTCCAAGTTTTGTTTGGAGCACGGTTACCACTGCCGCACAAAGGTCATTAGCCCCACGGATTGTTATAATTGGTGCGGGGCTTGCGGGTTTGACCTGCGGATATCGCCTTAAACAAGCTGGATACAACACACAAATATATGAGGCATCAAATCGGTTGGGCGGAAGATGCTGGACATTAAGAGATTATTTCGAGCAAGGGCAAATCGCCGAGCATGGTGGAGAACTAATCGATCAAGAACATAAGGAGATACGGCAGCTTGTCCAAGAACTGGGGCTGAAATTAGATAATCTTGTCCAAGCAGAGCCCAATGACACAAAAATAATAAGTTACATCAATGGAAGTCCCTACACATTTAAACAAGCTACGGACGATATTAAAGGAATATGGCAGCAGATTCACGGTGATTTGGTTGCAGCAGGGTATCCGACCACGTATAAAAGCTATACGAAAAGAGGCTGGGATCTTGATCATATATCAATCCTTGATTGGATAAGAAAGTACGTTCCAGGAGGTGTAAATTCAAACCTCGGAAAGTTGCTGGATATTGCGTACAATATCGAGTACGGTGCCGATTCAAGCGAACAAAGCGCTTTGAATTTGATTTATTTACTAGCATTCTCAGGGCAGGGACAAATGAGATTATTCGGGCCTTCCAACGAAAAGTACCGTGTACGCGGAGGAAATGATCAAATTGTAAGTTTATTAGCCCAACAACTGGAAAGCCAAATCCAGCTAAATTCAGAATTAACCTCTATTAAACTTTCAAAGGACAATACTTATATACTGACGTTTAAAAAAGATTCAGGCTATGTTGATGTAATAGCCGATCAAGTCGTTGTTGCCATCCCATTTTCAAAGTTGCGAAATGTGGATTATTCAAAAGCGAATTTTAAGCCAGTAAAACAGATTGCCATTCAAGAATTGCAAATGGGAACAAACACAAAGTTACAGGTTCAATTTACGAAACGATATTGGCAGCAATTCAATTGCAATGGAGATACTATTTCTGATACGGGTTATCAAAATACCTGGGAAGTTTCAAGATCTCAATCTGGTGATTATGGGATTTTAGTTAACTATACAGGTGGGAAAATCGCAGCGAAAAAAAGTAACTGGACCAACCCGATAAATGCAGCCAATCAATTTTTAAATCAACTGGAACCAGTGCTGCCGGGTATTACCAATACGATGAATAAAAAGGTGGTACCAACAATTGATTATTGGACGGGAAACCCGTATACCTTAGGTGCTTACTCCTATTGGGGAGTTGGACAGTATACGAAATTTGCTGGAGTAGAAGGAGAGCCTGAAGGAAACTGTTATTTTGCGGGGGAACATACTTCAATTGATTTCCAAGGCTTTTTAAATGGTGCCGTAGAATCCGGGCAGCGCACTGCACAAGAAATACTTAAATATATTAAGATTACTAAATAATATAAAGTAGTTCCAAGTTGAATTTAGAAGTATGGATATGCTCCATGAATCATAGGACTCCACCGTAATTAAAGAGGTATTTATTGAAATAAACCCATTTCTAGTTTAATTAGGAGGAAATTTATGCTAGAACGGAGCCCATCGGTATTAACTTGGAAGTTTATGACAAGGGTATTTCAACATTTTAAGGAAGGGGTCATTATAATAGATCCCGAGGGAGAAGTGCTTATTTTAAATACAGCTGCAAGGAAAATGTTGGAGATTGATCATGCCGTTCATACCATAAAAGAGCTGCCAAGTGAGATTCAACATATGTGGGAACATCGTCACCAGCGTTTCTCCAATATGCATGCTCTTGAAGTTGAAGTGGATGTAATCCCTGGTTTTGGTGACGGTATGGCACTCATAATGAGAAAACCGAACCAATCTATACCAAAAGGGCAGGTAGGGAATCAAGATGAATTCCAGGTACTGATGGATTTATCCGTTGATGACATCATGATTGCAGATGGACAAGGTAAAATCCTTCGAGTCAATGATCGGTGTGAACAGTACTATAATTGTTCGAAGGAGCAATTGATTGGTAGAAATGTACGGGATTTAGAGTCTGAAGGAGTTTTTTTTCCTTCTGCCATCTCCCTGGCTATCGGGAAAAAAGAAAACATTACTATTCTTCAGGAAACGGTTAATAGAAAGCGTCTACTCGTGCAAGTTAATATCCTATGGGAGAAAAACGGCGAAATCAGCCGCCTGATTTGTACCTCAAAAGACATTTCAACGATACACCTTCAATCCATCCTTCCATCCTTACAAAGTCATCTTGACTTTATAGAGTTTCTAAGACAGGAGAATTTCGTCATAAAGAGTGGGAGAATGAGGACCTTTTTCAAATTTGCTTCGAAAGTCGCTCAAACAGATTCTACCATTTTGCTATTGGGAGAGTCGGGGAATGGAAAATCGGAACTGGCAAGGCTTATTCATAAAATGAGCAAAAGACAACATCAACCATTCATTTCTATAAACTGTGCCGCAATACCTGAAACGCTAATGGAAAGTGAAATGTTTGGTTATGTGGAAGGGGCTTTTACGGGTACAAAACGCCAAGGAAAGAAGGGTTTTTTTGAGCAGGCAAACGGAGGAACGATTTTTCTAGATGAAGTAGCGGAACTTCCCTTGTCACTTCAAGCAAAACTTTTGCACGTTCTTCAGAATAAATCTTTTTACCGCGTTGGCGGTTCTGATCTCATTCAGGTTAATATTAGGGTGATGGCTGCTACAAATCACAATTTAGAAGAATTAGTCGAAAGTGGAAAATTTAGAAAAGATCTTTATTATCGACTTCATGTCATTCCATTAGCGGTTCCAACATTAAGAGAACGCCCAGAGGATATTATCCCTCTCCTTCTAACAACATTAGAGATGTTAAATGCTAGAGAAGGTGTTGAGAAGCAATTTTCAACTGACGTGTTGTCTTTATTAAGCAGATATCACTGGCCTGGGAATGTAAGAGAGTTGCAAAATATGGTAGAGTGGTTATATATTGCTTCCGAAGGAGAAAACATAGAAGTAGATGCGCTGCCGTCTAAAATTAAAGAGTCGCTCCTTGGCATTAGTGAGGAATTGCCGATTATTATTAAAAAGATTATTCCTTTAAAAGATGCAATCGACTTGGTTGAAAAAGAATTAATCAAAAAAGCACAAACGATGGTAACAAGCACCTATAAAATTGCTGATCTTTTAAAAATTAATCAATCTACGGTAGTTCGAAAGTTAAACAAAATGGATATGTTATAATGCTTTGCGGTATTATTGCTAATGCACAGTAAAAGAGACGTCCACTATGCCTTTCGCATACGTTTTATTATTTTCATGATGTGGAAACGCATTAAAAAACTATTACAATATTAAGATATAAAGCACAAAATCCCCAAGGATTCTGTGTTTTTTTATTTCTCTTATGATTGGCACGAATCTTGCGTGTAGGTAGTTATATGAATTAAAGGAGGGAACTTTATGAAAAACAAAAAACGATGGTGGAATGTTTTTGTTGTTTTAAGTATTGTACTGGCGTTAACAGCCTGCAGCGGAGATAAACAATCCGCAACTACACCAAAGAGTGGTGGAAAAACGCTTAACCTGCTTACATGGGAGGGGTATGCCGATCCGCTATTTGTGAAGGGATTTGAAGAAAAATATGGGGTAAAAGTTACCGCAACCTATTTCGGGTCTAGCGATGAGCTTGTCTCCAAATTAAAAGGCGGTGGCGGTAACGTATACGATGTCATTTCTCCATCCTCCGATGTTGCCGGTTATCTTGTAAACGAGGGTCTAGTCTCACCCATCAATTTAGATCACGTCCCAAACTATCAAAACTTAGCTTCTAAACTCGTCGATATGAACGATGTCAAAAAGGATGGAAAAATATACGGCATTCCGTTTACTTGGGGACCTGATTCGTTAATTTATGATGCAGATGCCATAAAGGATCCGCCGGATAGCTGGAATATTTTTTGGGATCCAAAATATAAAGGCAAAGTTACTTTGTGGGATGATATTTCGAATATTTATCTCATCGGCCAAATGAATGGGCTAGATAAGAATGATCCATCGGCTGTTTACAATATGACGGATCAACAACTGCAGGATGCAAAGAAAAAATTAATTGAATTAAAGCCGCAGATTCGTAAATATTGGGCGACAGGCGGTGAGCTTAACGATCTCTTTTCAAATAAAGAAGTTGTCTTAGCTGTCGGTTGGCCGCTTACTCCGACAACAGTCAATGCTTCAGGAAGACACTTAAAGGAAGTGATTCCAAAAGAGGGCATTACTGGGTGGATTGACAGATTGATGATTGTTAAATCTTCACCGAATAAGGAGCTCGCAGAAAAGTATATCAATTATGTAACGGATGCCCAAACACAAAAGTTGGTTAGCGATGCAACAGGATATGGGGTTGCAAATAAAGATGCGGCAAAATACATGTCGAAAGAGCAAGCAGAGGCCATTCATATTGATGATATGGAGAATTATATGAAGAAAATTAATTTTTGGCAAATTGTGAAAGACCGCAACAAGTACAATGAGATTTGGAATGAAGTCAAAGCACAGTAAAGACAAAATACAATCTAATTTTTTGATAGTCAGACCGCTAGTTTCAGCTCACTGAAGGGAGTTGCGTTATGTCCGTTAACCTATCAACACAGGTTGGTCAGACAACCGTTCGCCAAAAAAAGAAACGCCTGCGACTTAACCCAAGGTTATTGTTGTTGCTTATACCACCTTTAATCTGGTTGTCTGTATTTTTATTTGCTCCCTATTTCACCCTTTTTTTGAACAGTTTTTGGAAGGTGGATTTTGGCACCATTGTTCATGACTTTACCTGGGACAATTATAAAAAATTTTTTACTAATGAATTGTACTACGGGACACTCTTGAAAACGTTAAAAATAGCTTCATTCGTCACCATCTTTAGTGTTTTGCTCAGTTTTCCTCTGGCCTACTTCATTTGCTTTAAGGTCAAGAAAAATAAACAGCTCATGTATACACTGGTGATTATTCCTCTTTGGGTCAGTTATTTAGTAAGGGCCTATGCATGGAAAATTGTCCTTGGCCAAGATGGAATTTTAAACAATGTGTTAATTAGCATAGGTATTATACACAAACCACTTGAAATCTTTTTATACAGCCCATATGCCGTTGTCCTTGCGTTAACACACATTTATACCCCGTGGGTGCTCATGTCTATTTATACTTCGTTAGAGCATATTCCCAGGAACTTGCAAGAGGCATCAAAGGACTTGGGGGCTGGCAGGTTTCAAACATTTTTTAAAATAATTTTGCCGCTAAGCTTGCCAGGCGTAATTGCTGGAGCAACATTTGCTTTCGTGTTGACGATGGGAGATTTTCTGGCGCCACAATTGTTAGGCGGAACAAGCAGCATGATGATCTCAAATGTCGTATATAGTCTTTTCGGGGTTGCCAACAACTGGCCGCTGGGTTCAACCATTGGAATCGTGACTCTTTTCTTAGTTCTCCTGATTCTAGAGGTTACCCATCGATTGGAAAAAAGGACTTCTAGTTTTGAAAATGGCAAAGAAAATAAGGGGGTGTAATTATGGGGAAGACATCACGTTTCGATTGGATTTCTTCAAGTCTTAGAGCTTCCTCTGCGCTCATCTTTCTGTTTATTTATCTGCCGATGATAGTTGTGGTGGTTTATTCTTTTAACGGCAATGCTGTAAATACTTTTCCTATACAAACCTGGTCCACAAAATGGTACGGTGTCATGCTGCAAGATAGCGCTCTGTTGGCGTCATTAAAAAACAGTGTTTTAGTAGCTGTCCTAGGTACCATTATTGGGTTATTTCTTGGTATTCCTGCCGCCTTTGTGGTTGATCGTTTCCGTTTTCCAGGAAAAATCATCTTTGAGCGGATTGTCCTTTTGCCGATGATTTTACCTGGAATTATCACAGGTGTGGCGATGATGAGTGTCTTTATAATGATGCGGCTTGAATTGTCGTTAACAACGATTTTCATCGGTCATGGTACCTTCCTTATCGCAGTGGTGATGACGCAGGTGTATGCTCGGCTCAAGAGATTAGACCAGGCTATCGAGGAAGCATCAATGGATTTAGGGGCTACAAGGATGAAGACGTTTTTCTATGTTACACTGCCTAACATCAAAACAGCGGTGATTGGAGCAACTTTACTATCATTTACCCTATCGTTTGATGAAATCGCTGTTAGTTATTTCTTGACAGGAAGGGACTTGACCCTGCCTGTCCAGATATGGGCCATGCTTCGCAGAGGAATTACACCCGAAGTGAATGCAATTTCGACGCTCATCTTCCTTTTTTCAGTGGCTATGATTGTTATTGTTACGATATTGAATCGAGAAGTTGAAAAGTAGGAAGGAGTATGGAGATTGGATTATATTGTGAAAATTCAACGAGTGGAAAAGGGGTTCGGAAAAGAGCTTGTTGTCAAAGGGATCAATCTTGACATCAACCGGGGAGAATTTCTAACCTTGCTTGGTCCAAGCGGATGCGGAAAAACAACAACCCTTCGAATGATTGCCGGGTTTGAGGAACCGGATGCCGGAGAGATTTGGATAGATGGGAAACCTGTCTCTGGTACTCCTCCCTATAAACGGGACGTAAATACCGTCTTTCAAAATTATGCTTTATTTCCGCATATGACCATCAATGAAAATATTGCTTATGGATTAAAAATGAAAGGTGTTCCAAAGACGGAGCGAGCGGCCAGGGTAAAAGAAGCATTAAGACTCGTTCAACTTGAGTCCTTTGGGGATAGAAAACCGCGTCAGCTAAGCGGGGGTCAGCAGCAGCGTGTAGCTGTGGCACGGGCTTTAATCAATAATCCAAAGGTATTACTCCTTGATGAGCCTTTGGGCGCGCTTGATTTGAAGTTAAGAAAGCAAATGCAAATCGAACTGAAACATCTACAGCAGAAATTAGAAATTACCTTTATCTATGTAACGCATGATCAAGAAGAGGCACTTACCATTTCAGACCGCATTGCCGTCATGAATAAAGGGGTGATCGAACAGGTTGCAGCCCCAAAAGAAATCTATGAAAGTCCTTCTACCAAATTCGTTGCAGATTTCATTGGGGACACCAACTTGTTTGAGATTGAAGTGTCACCAACAATGGAAAATGTTGTTTTCCTCGATTTGTTAGGAACAAAGGTGGGCGGAAGGATTCGGGATCGGCACTCTCTAACCAAACGGAATTATTTGTCGGTTCGGCCAGAAAGGGTAAGGATTCTGGCCATCGGTGAAGAGGCTCCATACTTTCTAACAGGGACAGTAGAAGAACTCATTTATGTAGGTTCCTTTATTCGAACGGTGGTACAGCTGCCACAAGGACAGAGAATAGTAGCTATGTGGCAGAGCAAAGGAGATCAGACTTGCCAACCCGGTGATCAAGTGAGGGTCACATGGAAAGAGGAAGATGGGATAGTCGTCGGTCAGTAAGAAAAAGAAAGACCACTTGCCTAATTGATACTTACCACTCGGTTTCCAGCCTTTAAGTCTAGCTCGAAGCGCAGCAAGCGATAACTGCTGGGATATCAGGTTTAAAAAGAAATTTTGGGTTTTTTAAAAAATACTTGAACTATTCAGAAAACTATTATAAAATGAAAATCAACTTCATCCGATCCGCTTAAACAGCTGAAGGCTAGTGAAGTATAGATTGAAACATTCATCATATTGACTGATAAGTTTCCACTCCCGGCCTTAGCAGGTTGGTTTAAATGGAGCGCAAGCCAGTCCAAAACACATTTTTGTGTATTTGGGCTGGCTTTTTATGTTTTTGTATACAAATTTTTAATAAGTGGAGGAGGCAGTATGGGAGGAGCGTTAGAAGGTGTAAAAGTACTAGATTTAACAAGGGTGCTGGCTGGTCCTCATTGTACGATGATTTTAGCAGACCTCGGCGCAGATGTCATTAAAGTAGAAGGCCCTGGGGGCAGCGATGAGACGAGAAGCTGGGGGCCTCCGTTTCAAAATGATGTTAGTGCCTATTATTTATGTGCCAATCGTAATAAGCGGAGCATCACTGTCAATCTGAAAACGGAAGAAGGAAGGGAAATTATTCGGACATTGGCTAAAGAGGCGGATGTTCTCATTCACAATTTTAAGACGGGATCAATGGAAAAATGGCTGCTAGACTATGATTCTTTGAAAAAAATTAACCCGCAGCTCGTATATTGTTCCATCACAGGATTTGGGGAAACAGGACCGTTCCAGCATTTACCAGGCTATGACTATATTATCCAAGGTATGAGCGGACTGATGAGCATAACTGGGAGTGAAGAGAGTGGGCCTATAAAAATAGGCGTGGCAATGGTTGATCTTTTGACAGGTCTGTATTCTGCTATTTCGATTGAAGCGGCGTTGTATGAAAGGGAAAAGTCCGGTCAGGGTCAAAAAATTGACATGTCACTTATGGATACAGCCGTTAGCTCGCTTGCGAATGTAGCTAGTAATTATCTCATTTCAGGAAATGTTCCACGGAGAATTGGAAATGATCACCCTAACATCGTTCCTTATTCAACATTTAAAGCACTAGATGGTGAAATCATAATCGCAGTGGGGAATAACCGGCAGTTTGTCTCATTATGTGAAGTGGTGGGATATAGGGAGCTAGCGGAGGATGAAAAATTTCGTACAAATGAAGCTAGAGTTAAAAATAAAGAAGAACTGACAAGAATTTTGGGGAATCTGTTGCAAGTGAAATCTGCTGATGAGTGGATGGAGCTATTTTTGGAAAAAAACATCCCATGTGGTCCGATTCATTCCATGGATCAAGTGTTTGAACATCCGCAGGTTACCGCTCGTGATATGGTCGTTCAAGTCAATCACCCGGAAGCAGGGTTAGTAAAACTTGTCGGTTCACCTATTAAACTATCAAGAACAAAGGTGAAAATGGAACGACACCCTCCGATGGCAGGGGAACATAACAGTGAGGTTCTTCAACAAGCTGGGTTCTCTTTAGAGGAGATAACACAATTAAAAGTAAATAATATCATTTAAAAAACCAGGAGGTATTAGCTATGAATTTTGATTTCACAGAAGAGCAAGAGATGTTAAGAAAAATGGTGAGAAGTTTTGTCGATAAGGAAATCATCCCCAATATGAAGGATTGGGATAAACAGGGACATTTTGACCCTATTATTTGGAAGCGTTTAAGTGAATTAGATCTGATGGGGGTTTGTATCCCTGAACAATATGGCGGGAGCGGTATGGATTATAACTCCCTTGCCATTGTTTGTGAAGAACTGGAAAGAGGCGACACAGCCTTTCGTACGGCAGTATCCGTTCATATCGGGTTAAACAGCCTAACTCTATTGCAATGGGGAACTGAGGAACAAAAGCAAAAATATCTCGTTCCACAGGCCAAAGGTGAAAAAATTGCTGCTTTTGGATTAACAGAACCAGGGGCTGGTTCAGACGTGGCATCCCTCTCGACAACGGCCATTAGGGACGGTGATGATTATATTCTAAATGGGTCAAAAACATGGATATCCTTATGTGACATTGCCGATTATTTTATCGTATTTGCCTATACAGATAAAGACAAAAAACATCACGGGATTTCCGCATTTATTGTGGAGCGCACCATGCTTGGCTTTTCTTCTAAAGCAATAAAAGGGAAATTAGGAATCCGATCTGGAAATACAGGTGAATTGTTCTTTGACCAGGTAAGAGTTCCAAAGGAAAATTTACTTGGCAAAGAGGGGGAAGGATTCAAAATTGCTATGGCCGCACTTGATAATGGCCGCTTTACGGTTGCCGCTGGGGCTGTTGGTCTGATTATGGCAAGCTTAGAGGAAAGTGTAAACTATTGTCATGAACGAAAAACATTTGGTAAAGAAATTGGAAAACACCAGCTGGTTCAGCAAATGATTGCCAACATGGAGGCGGGATTGCAAATGAGCCGTTTATTGGTTTATCGTGCGGGCGAGCTTAAAAATAACGGGAAGCGGAATACAAGGGAAACCTCTCTTGCAAAATGGCAGGCATGTGATTTTGCAAATAAGGCGGCTGATGATGCCGTACAAATTCATGGGGCATACGGTTATTCAAGTGAATACCCTGTTGAACGATTCCTTAGAAATTCAAAAGCACCTGTTATTTACGAAGGAACAAGGGAAATCCATACGATTATGCAGGCAGAATATGTACTTGGTTACCGTGCAGATAAAGTCTTAAACAACATGCTGCCAGCATGGCCATTTGAAAAGGAAACCGTAAATAACAGTTAAATGTAGGGCTCCTTGATTGGAGCCCTTATTTCGAAACGATGATTCATTTAGTAAGTGATTCATATTGTTTATATAAGTCTTTTAGGGCAGCAATCAGGGCATTATTTGCCTTTCCTAAATAGCCTGTTTTTAACTGATCAAGAGGAAGTTCGATTCCATTCCGTAAGCTATGACCTTTTAGAAGCCTGTTGATAAAATCCCTGCCATGTTCAGTAGCCAAGGTACAAGACGCATCCACAATTACACCATAATGTTTATCGATTTCTGCAGTAATGGTTAAGGTTTCGAAAACATTTTTGGCAGCCATCCCTGTTGGCAGCTTGGCATGTCCGGCGATAAAAATTGTATTCAATCATCCCACTCCTAAATAGCATTTATTTTTAGAGTAATATAAAAAAAGTAAAATAGGTAGACATAAATGAAAATGATCAATTAATTAAAGCTTTTGATAGAGTCATTAATGGAAGGGAGAAACCGAAAAATGACATTAACCACTTTGAACTTTATTAATGGAGAATGGGTTTCTGCACAAAATGGTGGTTTCATAAGGAGTATTAACCCTAGTGATTTTAATGAGGTAGTTGGAACCATTGCTGATTCAACTATCGAGGATTTAGATGATGCAGTTCAGGCGGCAAAGAGAGCGGGAGTAAGCTGGATGAAATTATCAGCAGTTGACCGAGGAAACTTTCTCCATAAAGCGGCTGATATATTGGAAAACAATGTGGATGAAATTGCGGAAATTGCTACAAGAGAAATGGGGAAAGTTTTACACGAAATGAAAGGGGAAGTAAAGAGGGGAGTTGCCATTTTAAGGTACTTTGCGCAGGAAGGAATGCGGCAAACCGGTGAAGTATTGCCATCTGCTCAAAGTAATAATTTCTTATATACAAAAAGGGTACCGATTGGAGTTGTTGGGATCATTACGCCTTGGAATTTTCCAGTCGCGATCCCACTATGGAAAATAGCCCCAGCTCTGATTTATGGAAATACGGTAGTATTCAAGTCAGCATCAGAAACAGGAATAACTGCCGCAAAATTGGTTGAAGTTTTCAAAAAGGCAGGCATACCGGCAGGTGTCATAAATTTTATAAACGGAAAAGGATCCGTTATTGGACAAGGAATGGTAGAGCATAACGATATTCAGGCCATTTCTTTTACTGGTTCGAATGAAGTTGGTAAACAGATTGCTGTCGGTATGGCAGCCCGCGGAGCAAAATACCAGCTGGAAATGGGTGGGAAAAACCCTGTCATTGTTCTAGAAGATGCTGATTTGGATCTTGCTGCGAATCTTACGGTGTCAGGAGCTATGAAACAAACAGGGCAAAGATGTACAGCTACCAGTAAAGCATTTGTTCATAGCTCTGTTTATGACAGGTTTAAAGAGCGAGTAATAGAAAAAGTTCAATCATTGAAGGTAGGACCTGGTCTTTTCAATAAAATTGACATGGGTCCATTAGCATCTAAAAATCAACTTGATTCAGTCGTTGACTATATTGATAAAGGATTAACAGAAGGAGCTACCCTTTTGGCAGGGGGAAGGATTCCTGTGGAAAGTGAATATACAAATGGCTTTTTCATTGAACCTACTGTTTTTGGGAATGTAACCAATAACATGGTTATTGCAAAAGAGGAAATCTTTGGTCCGGTTTTATGTTTGATAAAGGTGGAAAGCTTTAATGAAGCCATCGAGCTTGCAAATGATAATATGTTTGGGCTTAGTGCTTCACTGTTCACTAAAGATTTAGCAAAAGCGTTCATCTTTGCGGATCAAATTGAAGCAGGCCTTGTTCAAGTCAATGGTGAAACAGGCGGTGCGGAACCACAGGCGCCATTTGGCGGAATGAAGGCATCAAGTTCACATTCCAGGGAACAAGGGCAGGCGGCGAAGGAATTTTTTACAACGATAAAAACAATCACGATTACTCCTTGAATGAAAAAACGAAAATAATTAAAATATAGAAAAAACAAGGCTCTTACGTTGTGTATATGTACACATCCGTAAGAGCCTTGTTTGAATTTCATGTTAAAAGAATTCTTCAAAAAATGTATTTCGCAAGTAAAAAATTCATTCTATCTTTTTGTTGTGAGAATCTAAAGATTTCCTATAGATAAATATTTAGTTTCCAAGTAGGGTTCAATCCCTTCGAGCCCGCCTTCGCGGCCAATTCCACTTTCCTTCATGCCGCCGAATGGAATGTGAGCTCCGGATGGTGCCCCGTCATTCCAGCCGATAATGCCAAAGTCCAGATTTTCACTTAAATATGTTCCGGTTTTATAGTTATTGGTAAAGAAATAGGCAGCTAAACCATATGGAGTACTATTGGCAATCTCTACTGCTTCCTCTAAATGTTTAAAGGTAATAATCGGAGCGACCGGACCAAACGTTTCTTCCTTCATAATGTTCATATCAAGCGTAACATTTGATAAGACAGTAGGGGAGACGAAGAAGTAACCTTGCTCCTTATCGGCGTTGAATTGATTTCCAGCTAGGACCATTGCCCCTTTTTCAATCGCATCATTTATTTGGTCGACGATTTTGTTGAAGCCCTTTTCGTTAATAATAGGTCCTACCTGTGTATCTTTATCAAGTCCATTGCCAACTTTTAATTTTTTTGTGGCTTCTGCTAATTTGGTAGAGAAAGCCTCAGCAAACGTTTCATGGACAATGATCCGGTTTGCACACACGCATGTTTGTCCCGCATTCCGAAACTTAGTGAGGAGCGTTTGCTGGACAGCAAAATCCAGGTCCGCATCTTCGGCAACGATAAGAGGAGCGTGCCCGCCTAATTCCATCGTTACATGTTTCACCGTATTAGCGCTGTTTTTGATTAATTGCTTTCCGACAGGAGTAGACCCAGTAAACGTAATTTTGCGAACATATTCACTGCTTGTAAAAAGGTCGCCGACCATCGAGCCAGAACCATTTACGTATTGGATGACATTAGTAGGAATTCCAGCTTCGTGGGCAAGTTCAATTAATCTGATCGTTGTTAAAGGTGTTTCGACTGCCGGTTTTACAATAAATGGGCATCCAGCCGCCAAAGCAGGTGCTGCTTTTCTTGTCATCATCGCCGCCGGGAAATTCCACGGCGTAATCGCAGCCACTAAACCAATCGGCTGTTTGGTAACAGCGATTCTTTTTGTTTCAGAAGACGCAGGGACTGTTCTTCCGTAAATGCGTTTTGCCTCTTCTGCATACCAATCAATGTAGCTTGTGGCATAATCTACTTCACCGAGTGATTCACTCAACGGCTTGCCATTTTCCAATGTCATGATTTCAGCGATTTCTGCTTTATGGTCTTGAATGATTTGTGACCAGTTTCTTAATAATCGGGAACGTTCATGGGCATTCACCTTTGCCCATTTTTTAAAGTTGTCATGCCCGGCTTTTAGTGCTTGCTTGATTTCTTCTTTTGTATTAATGCGGATTTCTTTAATAACTTGACCTGTTGCCGGATTCTTCACTTGTAATAGATCTGCCATTATATACACCACCCAATGTTTTTATGAAGATAACCCGATCCTTCCAATACCGGACCGGGTGTCTCTAATTCTTATTCAAAAGCCTTTTCCAAAATCGCTAATCCTTTTGCTAATTCTTCATCTGTAATTACTAATGGGGCTAAGAAACGAATTACATTGCTCTTTATTCCGGCTGAAAGGAGTAATAGTCCATTTTCGTTTGCATAATTGATAATCTGTGATGTTTTCGTCTTGTTTGGTTTTTTGCTGGAACGGTCTTCCACTATCTCACAAGCAACCATCGCACCCAAACGGCGAATATCACCTATAAAGTCATGTTTTGTGCTGAGGTCTTGTAATTTCGCTTCAATTTTTTGCCCAAGGATTTCAGCTTTCCCCACTAAGTTTTCTTCGTCCACAATATCAATTACGGCTAAAGCTGCAGCACAGGCGACAGGACTTCCTGAATAAGTACCGCCAAGCTCACCGGGATCCGCAACATTTAGGATTTCTGTTTTTCCAACAACCCCACTTAACGGCAGACCAGCCGCCAACGATTTTGAAACCGTGATTAAATCAGGAATTACATCAAAATGTTCGATGGCAAATAATTTGCCAGTACGGCCAAATCCAGTTTGAATTTCATCGGCTACAAACACAATTCCATTGTCCTTACAGAAACGGCTCACACCTTGTATAAACTTTTTCGGTGGAATAATAAAACCGCCTTCGCCTTGAACAGGCTCCATGACTACACAAGCAACCATTTCCGGAGCAACTGTTGAGATAAAGAAATCTTCAAAGTCTGAAATGACCTGATCCACATAATCTTCTTCTGTCATCCCGGCTGGTTTATGGTACATGTACGGAAATGGTGCTTGGTAGATTTCCGGAGCAAAGGGACCAAACCCAAATTTATACGGCTTTACCTTGCTTGTCATGCCCATTGTTAAGTTAGTTCGTCCATGGTAGCCGCGGACAAACGAAACAACTGCGGGTCTTTTCGTGTAACGGCGGGAAATTTTAATCGCATTTTCCACTGCTTCTGCACCTGAGTTAAAGAAAATCGCTTGTTTGTCAAAATCCCCAGGAGTGATTTGGCATAACTTTTCAGCAAGATTAATATAACTTTCATACATGATAACATTGAATCCAGGATGTAAAAACTTATCTACTTGGTTCTTGACTGCTTCGGTTACCTTTGGATGACTGTGGCCTACATTTAACGTCCCAATTGCCCCTGCAAAGTCAATCCATTCATTGTTATCAATATCTGTTACGGTTGCCCCGGAGGCATGCTGGGCAAAGTTTAAATTACCGTTGCTTACACCCTTTGGGACATATTTTTTTCTTTTTTCTTGTAATTTTGCTGTTTGTGAATAAGAAACTGGCATCCTGATCGCCCCTTCATTTACTTTCTGAATTATAAGAAAAGTATCACAAGAATCTGGTATAATGAAAAGTACCAAAATTGAAAAAAATAGGTACCAGATGGGGAGTAATAGAATGTTCATACTCATCGATAAACAGAGTGGTTCGAATTATATTTACCAACAAATATACGAAGGGATCAAAGAAAATATTTTAACAGGAAAGCTAAAATCAAATGAAAAGCTTCCTTCAAAAAGGTCATTAGCCAAACAATTAAATGTCAGTATTAATTCCGTCAGCTTTGGCTATGAACAGCTGCTTGCTGAGGGGTATATCTATACGATTGAACGAAGCGGATACTTTGTTGAAAATATTACTGAGTTTATTGAACAAGAGAAACATTGGAAACAAAAGCTGCCAAGTGAACTAAAGGAGGAACCTGTCGACAGAAATGGGTGGGTTTCACTGTCCCATATGGCATCAGATACTTCTTTATTTCCTTTTAAGGAATGGCTGAAGTGTCAAGAGAAAGCAATTAAATCGTATAAAAGAGAACTCTCGGAATTGTCTTATTCCCAAGGGCCGTATGTTGTAAGAGAGACGATTTGCCGCATGATTGCTTTGACCCGGGGAGTCAATTGTGAGCCGGAGCAAATCATCATGGGGGCAGGAACACAGTTATTGGTAGGTCAATTGATGGAAATGAAAAGCAAAGGAACAATTGTTGCAATCGAAAACCCGGGGTATGCCCGCTTTTACCAGCTCCTGAAAAAGATGAATTTAACTGTTCACCCTGTTTCATTGGATGATCAAGGTATTAAGATGACCGTGATTGAGTCTGTAAAGGCAAATGTGGTGTTTGTCACCCCGTCCCACCAATTCCCTACAGGTAAAATTATGCCAATCTCCCGACGAATCGAGCTGTTAAACTGGGCAGCTCAACGCGAAAACAGATACATTGTTGAAGATGACTATGATAGCGAATTTAAATATGGAACAGACAATATTCCATCCTTGCAAAGTTTAGACCGAAACCAAAGAGTCATCTACATGGGGACTTTTTCAAAAACAGTACTGCCAGGCCTGCGGATTAGTTATATGGTTTTGCCACCTGAGTTCTTAAGGGAATACAGGGAGCATTATTCAAACTTCATCCAATACAGTAACTCTCTTATGTTATTCACGTTGCAGTTTTTCATTGAAAGCGGTGAATATGCAAGACACGTAAAACGGATGAACCATCAGTATGATACACGAAGAAAATTGTTAATCACGGAGCTTCAACAGCGTTTTCGAGAGGAAATCGATATTGAAGATGTTTCGGCAGGCCTTCATTTTCTCGCCCATTTTCATACGGGGAAAGGGTATCAGGAAATAGAAGAGAGCGCCTTACGGTTAAAGCTTGAAATCTATTCGATGCGGCGGTTTATGTTAGAAAAGAGCGTTAATTACGAAAACAGGATTAGTTTAGTTTTAGGATTTGCTAATCTTAGGGAAGAAAATGTAGCTGGAGCTGTGGAGAGATTGTATGATGTTTTTCATTAAATGTTGCTATTGAAATGAGTAGGCTATGCCATGGATAAAGGACATTATGTGGTCCAAGGTAGTACTTATCTATTGCAAGCAAAGGGGTGGTTTCTTTGCTCACAAAACAAGCAAAAGAAACACCCCCTTGATATCTGCTCGTTTACAATCCAGATAAATGGGGATATAGCCACTTCAGTTTTCACAATCTAAATCCAGCATTTAAATCTGGTAATCCAATTACAATCTATGAGATTTTACATGTTTCTCAATAATATAATGCATTGAATTTACTAAAATAGCACGGGGGTTCAATATGATCCTAGAACAATTAATATTAGAAACGAATCAGATTGCTGAGCTTAAACATTTTTATAAATACGTTTTGGATTTACAAGTACCCGAGGAATCGTGGAATAGTTTTATAATAAAGGTTGGTTTTACCCAATTAATGTTTACGGAAACAAAACATAATAACGAACCATTCTACCATTTTGCTATTAATATCCCCTCAAATAAGTTAGAAAAGGCAAAAGCATGGATAACAGAACGTGGTGTCGAACTGAATATAGAAGATGATAAGGATGAGGTCTTTTTTCAAAGTTGGAATGCCAATTCAATCTATTTTGAGGATCCAGCGGGTAATATTGTCGAGCTGATTGCGCGTCATAATTTACCTAATGCCAGGGAAGGCAAATTTACTTCAGATGATATGTTGAATGTTAGTGAAATAGGTATTGCCAGAGAACAAGTCCTTCCATTAGTTAGGGTATTAAATGAAAAGGGAATCCCAAGCTGGAGAGAAGAGGATGAAGATTTTACTCCAGTTGGTAATGAAGAGGGCCTAATAATTGTAGTGAAAAGAGGCCGTCCCTGGTACTTTTCAAGTAAAAATGCGGAAATATATCCAGTAACTCTTTTCATCAAGGAAGTTGGGGAGTTACATCTTTAATAGATATAAGAAATGTATAGCCAAGGGATATGCCCCTTGGCTATACATTTCTTACAGGCGGTAACTATAAACACTCGATAATAGCCTTTGTAAAATTATTTTGTGAGTGATGCAATCTTTAGAAATCGCCGAAATTACCTTACTCTAGAAACATATATATTGCACAAGGTGTTTTAAATTTAATGTCATTCATAACAACGCTAATTTTCCAATCGAGATCTTATACAAGATTAACTCCAAAGTGCATAAATCCCTTGATATCCAAAATATATACCAAACACGATTAATGAAACACCAGAAACAATAGAGATAGCCATTAAACTCCTAAGATTTAGAAGTTTTCGAAATCCCGAAATAAGTGATGCAATAAATAAATCCCAAAAGATAAGCCCAAGAAAGATCATACTACTATACAACAAGATCATTTTAGTACCGTCCGTTTGGATTGTTTTAGCTAAGATCGAACCATAGATCCCCAACCAAAATAATATCGATAAAGGGTTTGTAATCGATAGGATAAACCCAGTGAGAAAGCACTTAAATAACGACTCCTTTTTTCTGCTGTAATTCAATGTAATGTTATTTGAATTTTTAATACTTTCTATTCCTGAATAAATGAGAACAAATCCCCCAAATAGCCAGAGAAAGATTTGGATCATAGGAATATCTAGAAATTGAACCATCCCTAAATAAACCAACAACATAAAAATTACATCCGCTATCAAGGCTCCTGTCCCAACAATCCACGAGTGCCAGAAGCCATTTTTAACGCCTTTATCCAAACGGGCAGAATTAACGGGTCCAATTGGAGCGGCTAATGTAAATCCTAAAATTAAGTAACTAATCAATATGCTTATGCTCAAAAAAGATCACTCCACGCCAATTGATTAACGAACTTGTACATTTTATGAGAAAAATTTAGACTCATGTCCAAAAAATTTTTTTCTTATAAAACGAGATTTATTCACTAGCACTTTTTAGATATAGAAATGCCAAATTGCTCCCAAAATCTAGCAACCTTTGGGTCGTGTCGGTTACCGCACCTTCTGGTGGGGAAAATGGCATCTGTCGATTGATTGTCCCTTGGATCGATACGGCTTCCAAAGGGATGCCTTGCCGTGTCCATCCCCTACCGGAGCCCCAAGAGAGGGGATGAATGTCGATCCTACTATTGCTGACCTGTTTATCAATTGGCTGGAAGGGTACGACGACGTAAAGCCTTGGTGCACGACGGTCAGTCTGGTCAATCCGCACGACATTCAGAGGTTTTCTAAGTATTCGAAACAGACAACGGGAGAGGACTCCCCGCCGCCAATTCCCCAGTTTCATGAGGGATTGCCGACTAATATCGAGCGGTGGCCCGATGCGTTGTTTTAGCAGAATAAACCAAGAGCGCAGGCGGCATGGTCCCTTATTTGCGATCTACTCTTTGGTGACATGCCGTACCGTGGTCCCGATTTTGAGGAGCTGTGGTATGAGTTACTCGATCTGTACTATCTCACAACAAAGTACGTCGACGAGCAGATTGGGCGGGTGCTGCGGGCATTGGAACAAAGTGACTACGCTAAAAACACCATCGTTATTTTCACGGCAGACCACGGTGAGTATGGTGGTGCAAACGGCCTGCGTGGCAAGGCGTTTGCAGTGTATGAGGGCCGCATCCATGTCCCTCTTTATGTAAAGGATCCTACAGGAAGGTTTTTACCGCCGGATCAAGCCGGCACGAGCCGTGATGGGCTTACCTCCCATGTCGATATTTTACCACTATTTTAAGCCATCATTAAAAAACGATACACATAGTGGTTTTGCCGTACAGGGTTTTTTACTGGTGCGTTTTTTTTCGTGTTCTAACTTTCATTGGCAACATTGCAAAGATATTTAACTGAAAATTCGAATGTATTTACATCACATATAATAAAGTTAATGTAGACGGGCGTAAAATGGTCTTCAACCGGAAAACAGTCCGAGAGATTTCGATATTGAAATTTAGTAATAGTATCATCCGTTTTTATGAAAAGGAGGGGTAAAATGCTGCATATTGTGGCATGTATCAAACAGGTGCCTGACACCAAAATTATCAAGATGAATCCAAAGACAAACACAATGGACCGGAGGACGGCGCCTGCAATCTTAAATCCGTATGATGCCCATGCGGTGGAAGAGGCGGTGCGCATCAAGAATAGATACGGAGGGATTGTATCCGTTGTCACGATGGGGCCGCCACCAGCGGTAACGGCGATTAAAAAATGTATTGAAATCGGTGCTGATGAGGGGTATTTGATTACCGACCGCAGATTTGCGGGAGCAGATACATTGGCAACGAGCTATGCCGTGACAAAGGCGATTGAAAAAATCTCAAAACAACAGCCTGTTGATTTGATTATTTGCGGAAAAATGTCCATCGATGGTGATACCGGGCAAGTCGGACCCGGAATTGCAAGGAGACTCGATATTCCACCGCTTACGTCTGTTAACAAAGTAATGGAAATCAATCAAGAAGAGGGATATGCCATCGTTCATCGCAAATTGGAGGACGGATATGAAGTCGTGCAATCCACATTGCCATGTTTATTTTCCGTTGAAAAAACAATCAATGAGGTTCCTTACTCTCCACTTCCAAATGTGATCAGAGCTGCCAGATATAAACCCCATGTCTGGTCAGTTGATGACTTGGAAGGAGTAGATATAAAACAGCTTGGTTTGAAGGGATCGCCAACGATTGTTTCCAAAGTATGGGCCCCGCAAAAACCGGCAGGGGGAACGCTGCTGGAAGGTAGTTCAATAGAACAAGTGGAGCAGTTGCTTTCTGTCCTGTTTGAAAAGAAAGAGCTGTTTGAGACAAAGGAGGAAATATAATTGGATTTCCGTGATTACAAAGGTGTTTGGGTGTTCATTGAACATAATGATGGGGCGGTTGCATCGGTTTCCCTCGAACTTTTGGGTGCCGGAAGAAAGTTGGCAGATAAACGGGGCGTGGAATTGGCGGGCATTTTAATCGGCGAGAATGTTAAACATTTAACAAAAACCGTTTTTGAATATGGGGCAGATACGGTGTATGTATACGATCAACCCATCTTCAAACATTACCGGACCGAAACATACATGAAGGCACTGTTGGAATGCTCGGAAAAATATAAACCGGAAATTATCCTCTATGGAGCCACCTCAACGGGAAAAGACCTGGCAAGCGCGGTGGCCACCGATCTGCCGACAGGTTTGACGGCGGATACAACGGAGCTGGATGTTGAGGAAGAAACAGGGTTGTTATTGGCGAGCCGTCCGGCTTTTGGTGGAAATATTATGGCAACGATATTATGTAAAAAATACCGACCGCAAATGGCGACAGTACGTGCAAAAGTCATGAAGGCACTGCCCCCCGAATCTGGTAGAACAGGCAATGTGGTTGAAGAAACGATTTCCCTGAAGGAAGAAGATATTCGGACAAAAGTCTTGGAAATTGTCAAGGCAACGGTTAAGAAAGTCAGAATCGACGAAGCGGACATCATTGTAGCCGGCGGTAAAGGTTTAGGAAGCTTTGAGGGATTTCAGTTAATTCACAAATTGGCGGAAACACTAGGAGGAGCAGTTGGTGCCAGCAGGGATGTGGTGGAAGCGGGTTGGATTGACCATCCCCATCAAGTAGGACAAACCGGTGTGACGGTAACGCCTAAAATTTACCTTGCGATTGGAATTTCCGGTGCGATTCAACATATAGTCGGAATGAAAAATTCCGGATTAATTATTGCCATTAATAAGGACAAAGAAGCCCCCATTTTTCAGGCCAGTCATTATGGAATAGTTGGTGATGCCTTTGAGATTGTTCCAATCCTAATCGAACAGTTTAAAAAGGCTTTATCCAGAGAGAAAATAGACAATACTAGTAAAAGTTGAAATAATATTCGCCAAACTCCGGTAAATTAAGAGTTTGGCGAGTTCGATGGGCTATTATTTTGTTTCAATCATCTTATATGGGAAAAAAGAAGCGTTTTAGGTAATAATAAATTATTTTGAATGCAACAAAAAGGATGAACCGGGGAAGAGGCAGAATACCTAATAAAGGAAAATAGCTTGGTTTGCTTTTTGTGATTTATCGATTAAGCCGAATGTATAAATCATGGAACAACTTCAAAAACAGTACCTTGGTTAAAATCAGTCACTTTCATTGAGCCATGAACCCCTAAATATAGTCTACTTTGATCCAGATTTGTTCCCAAACTAACATAATATGCTGACCCGGACCCAAAATTATAATCGGTTTCAATAATACTAAAATCATTTAGTTTACCATCTGTTCTTACCTTGGTATATGCTAAAACCCCTCTAACCGGAGGCCCGGATTCTTCATTCCGGGCAATATCGGTAAACACAACACTTCCCGTTAAAGCAGGGATTTCTTTCCCCATAAAGGCTTGCACTCCTGTAAGTGCAGTTCCCCCAAACTTATCGGGGCGGGGATCTGTATGAAAATAACTAGTTAGCGGCTGAAGACGTTTCACTGAAGTTGTTACTGCTTCATTGTAAAAAGCAATTGTTTTCGCATCCAAAGTCGAATTTTCAGAGCAGCCCTTTATAGTCGAAGTAGGAAAAGCACCTTCCCACCCTCGCCAGCCAAGGTTTATAAATCCTTTTTGTTTAGGTTCAGTGTTTCGTAAAGAAGCTTGGACAAGCTGCGTAACCGGTATTGGTTTATAATGAACGAATGAAAAGATGGTCTCAGCTAAATCCTGTCCGACATTGCCCACGTATTTGATATACTGATTATAAAACCTTTGATATGAAATGCCTGATATATTGCGGACCCCTTTGGCAATTACCGTAAGTGTATCTTGAATTGGTACGGGAAGTTCATTAAAACGTGTGACTACGGGTGGATTACCGATAAATGTATTCTTAACTAAGTCAATTTCTATTATTTTTCCGGCTATTTCCATATTATCCTGGCTTAAATTAAATGGATCATAGCCTGCTCCGCCATCTCCGGTTGTTAAAACAAGTTTTCCTGTTTCAGGTGAAAAGTTTAAGCTATTGACACCATTATGATTGAAAAATGGTCTTCTTAAGTTAAGTAATGTCCGTCGTTTTTGAGGCTGCCCATTCGATTGTAAAATCCATTCTTCAACTGTATCAATATGATTATATAGAGTTTCCCTATTTGTCCACCTTAAGTTTAAGGTTTTTGGATCACACGGGTCAGGCTTAAAATGTTTAGTCAGAGCACCCGGACCTTGTGTTCCAGCGACAGAATAATGAAGATAAAATAGACCGTTATAAGTAAATTGGGGATGAAACGCCAGCCCCAGCAATCCCCGTTCATCATATCCACCACGAGAAACTCCTGGTTCAGAAGTACCTAGTTTTATGATTTGCGGGCGTATATCTAAAAAAGTCCGTATGACTCCATTGTCTATGTAAAAGATCTCTCCTACCTGGGTTGCAATAAATAATTTTTCAATTGAGTCACCTGGAAGTATAGTTGTTTTCAAAACAGTGGGCAAATTGATCTTACTAACAATGGGCCGTAAACGAACCTTAACTTTTATCACCTAACTTTCCACTCCTTCTAATGGTTTTTTTTATAAGAATATGAGTAGAATGGTTCTATTAGTACCAAATTAGGCCGGGCTGATAAGGCATAATACATATTTAACCGCACGGTGAATTTCTCATCCGTGCGGTTTTTATGATTTAATGAGTTAATTTTCACTTTGGCTTGTGGAACTTTGATGTGGAACAAGATTTTTCGGGTGGCACTGCATTAGATCACTGCCTTTCGCAGTAAGCGGTAGGAACCAAGCAGGTAGAGCAGCGTGAAAGGGACAAGCCAATAGGCGATTTGTACAGCTGTACGACTGGTAAACCAACTAAAGATACTACTCCAAACTTCGTATTGGTTCATATAGAAGAACAATATACTTCCAATCAGAAGGAAGGCCAGCGAGGAAATAAACATTCCTTTGCCGCCAAAACGCCGTGCAAAACTCGATATTATAAAGCCTAGGAAGAACAAATTGAGAAGTAGAATCATGTAGAGAATAAATTGTTCCAAGAGCGTACCATCATTAACATATGGTAAGTGAAAAAAGTGGAGTCTAGTGCCCCAGCCATTTGTCTGTTTTTCCAAAAGCGCTAATAATAAAACCAAACTGGCAATGAGCGTGCTGTTGATTGTTCCAATTAATGTGGAGCCGATAAAATAATCGATTCTTCTGATTGACATTTCAATAGCAAAAGTAAATGGTTTCGCAACTACGGCAATCCCTGCTACAAAGGTGTAGATGAAAATAGAAGAAACACCACCAGTGTATATTCCTTTTTGACTAGTCACCAAGAAACTGATGATCAGATTAACGGCGAAACTTGAAAACAGAATAATCGCTGGAATATAAATCCATCCCCATTTATCTCGATAATGAAGTTTTAATACACCGGGAATTCTTTTCACTTCGCAATCGCTCCTTTTTGCTTAGATTTTCCATTTGTCAAATAGATGACAAGCTGCTGCAAGGATACAGGTGTGATCTCGAGTCCGATTGCCGCCGCCTGTTTTTGATCAGAGTCATTTTGGACGCGAATGACAGTGGCAGATAGCAATCCCCCAAACGGTTCACGATGCACGACTTCTTTTCCAATGAGGAACGCTTCTACCTTAGATGTTTGCCCCGTGACTGTGAAAGCCAAATCCCGTAATTCTTCAGCTTCTTGATCAATAATCAGTTTCCCGTTGTCAATGACTAAAATATGTTCAAGCAGGCTACTCACTTCATCAATCAAATGAGTAGACAGAATCACCGTTCGTGGATGTTCAGCGTAATCCTCCATCAGTCGATCGTAAAATATCCCTCTTGAAACGGCATCGAGTCCCAGGTATGGTTCATCAAAAATGGTTAGAGGAGCTCGACTGGCAAGCCCTATCACGATTCCCACTGCAGAAAGCATCCCTCGAGAAAGCTTCTTGATTCTTCGATTCAAAGGTAAATTAAAATCCTTAATAAGCGACAGCGAAAAATTGACATCCCAATTCGGAAATATAGATTTAGAAACTTCTAACACATCAAGGATATTGTAAAGATCAGGGTATTTCTGGCTCTCTTTAATAAAGCAAATTTGGCTAAGGACTTTCGCATTTTCATAAGGATTTTCCCCAAATACCTTCAAATCGCCACTCGTTGGAAAAATTTGTGCTGTAATCATCTTCATTAAAGTCGTTTTACCTGCACCGTTTCTGCCAAGAAGACCATAGATTTTATCTGCTTGAACGGAGAAACTAGTGTTGTGAACAGCTTTAAATGTTCCGTACGATTTATCCAGCTGTTTTACTTCAATCACGTTTTTCATCGTTTTTTATCTCCTCTCTGAATCATATCAGTCAACTGTTCTGCTGTAATACCAAGCCTTTCTGCTTCACGAATCATCGTGACCACATACTGTTCGAAAAATTGTTCCTTCCGTTTTTCAATTACCAATGAACGTGCCCCTTCGGCAACAAACATCCCAATCCCCCGCTTTTTGTATAAAATGCCTTCATCCACCAACAAATTGACGCCCTTTGCAGCAGTTGCAGGATTAATTTTGTAAAATACGGCGAACTGATTCGTTGAGGGAACTTGTGTTTCTTCTGGAAGCCCACCTTCAATAATGTCATCTTCAATCCGTTCTGCGATTTGGACAAAAATAGGCCGGCCATCGTCTATTAAGTTTTTCACTCCATCACCACCACATCGGTTAGTTACTTATGTAATTAACCATATAACGTATAAAGAGGTATGTCAATAACTAAAATAGAGAAATGTAAAAAATAGGTGTTTTTCTGCCTTCAATCGAGTGTATGGAAATAAGGAAGGTCAATCTTAAGTTGTAAGGGAAAAGGAAATTCCGAATGTTGATCGACCATTTCCATTCTTGTTGTATAATAATTATCAGAAAATGAAGGAGGAATTACTATGCCAAACTCAAATCAAAAAATCGTTCCGCATTTATGGTATGACAAGGAGGCAAAAGAAGCTGCCGAGTATTACACTTTCATTTTCCCAGACTCAAAAATTACAGATGTAACATCAATCCACGACACACCCTCAGGAGACTCTGATATCGTCACTTTTGAGCTTTGGGGACAGAAGTTCATGGCAATCAGCGCGGGACCTTATTTCAAAATCAATCCGTCGATATCATTCGTCGTTAATTTTGATCCATCGCGAGAAAAAGATGCAAGAGAAAAAATAGATGAGGTTTGGAACAAAATGTCCGAAGGCGGTACAGTGTTAATGCCGCTTGATCAGTATCCGTTCAGTGAGAGATATGGCTGGATTCAGGACAAGTATGGTTTGTCCTGGCAGTTAATCCTAACCAAACCAGAAGGTGAAGAGCGACCTGCAATAGTGCCATCATTTTTGTTTGTCGGTGATAAATGTGGTATTGCGGAAGAGGCGATTAGTTTTTATTTATCCGTATTTAAGAACGCAAATCAGGGACTTATCGTCCGCTACCCTAAAGGCATGGAACCTGACAAAGAAGGATCGATCATGTTCTCTGATTTTAGCATAGAAAATCAGTGGTTTGCCGCAATGGATAGCGCGCACGAGCATAAATTCAGTTTTAACGAGGCAATCTCATTTATAGTGTACTGCGACACGCAAGAAGAGATTGATTACTACTGGGAAAAGCTCTCGGCGGTTCCTGAAGCCGAGCAATGTGGCTGGCTAAAAGATAAGTTTGGTATATCCTGGCAGATTGTGCCAAGTGAGATGGACGCGATGATGAGCAAGGGCACACCTGAGCAACTTGCGCGCGTAACGAAAGCATTTCTTAAAATGAAGAAATTTGATCTTGTGGAATTACAGAAAGCATACAAGGGTGAATAAAACATTAAACGTTAATTTAACTAAAAAGCGAACATCTATTTAAAGATGTTCGCTTCCATTTTAGGGGCTTTATAAGGGAAAATCTTGTTTTACTTTGCTTTGAATTTGTGCTATTTTGATGATGATGTCGGGTAGTGTAAAAAGTCCTATCGGAAAGGAAGATCTAAATGATAGTATTGCAAGCGGACCAGATTCTTGATTCCGAAGCTGAGGTTCATTACGCTTACCATCGATCCTTAAAAACTGTAACCGGCCTGCACGCTCACGATTTTTTCGAAATCTTTCTGATTACGAAAGGGTCCGTCTATCATTTGGTAAATGGAAAAAGTATACACCTCGTCGAGGGCTCCATTGTTCTGATTCGTCCTGATGATATTCATGGTTATGAAAATGACGGAACCCTGGAATGCGAGCTGTTGAACTTAGCTTTTCCTAAAACAACATTGGCAGCGCTGTTCGCTTATTTAGGTGAGGGATTCGATGGAGAAAGGCTGTTGTATTGCGAAAGCCCTCCGTGTAACATCATTAAAAAACACGAAATTGAAAACGTTAAAGCAAGATTTCAGGTATTGACAACCTTCCCAAGTTATTCAAAAAAAGTAATCCGGTCGGAAGCCAGGGCATTGCTGGCTGATTTGTTCATTCGATTTTTTTCCGGACATGCCAAGGAAATGGAGTATACCATGCCAGAGTGGCTGAAGGGTGTAGTTCGTGAAATGAAAAACAAAGAGAACTTTACTGTCGGTCTCACCAGGTTGTATGAGCTTTCTCGGAAAAGTCCTGAGCATGTCACCCGTATGATCCGAAAGCATCTTGGCATGACCCCAACAGAATGGATCAATGAGCTTAAGCTGCAATACGCAGCTAATTTGCTTTTGCACACTGACGAATCAATCTTGTCTATTTGTCTGGAAGCAGGCTTCGAAAACCTCAGCCATTTTTATCACAGGTTTCGAAAATACTTTCAGCTCTCCCCGGCAAAATACCGTAAACTAAACCGGAAAATCGTCATTCCGCAAAGTCATTAAACAGCGCCAAAGATTGGTTGCCCGTAAGTTTGTGATTCATAAGGGAAGCCGGGAATCCATGTTTTGCCTTGAAACGTTGCAAAAGCGTCTCAAGTTGAAATTCAGGGACGGTGGATTGGGATTGTCATATAAGACCTGCTCGATACTTTTACCATATTTTATAAGAAAAGTGTTATGATCAATAAAAATGAAGAGATGGGAAGGATTAGAATGACGAATCGATTTGAGACTATCGTGATTGGTGCCGGTTCTATGGGAATGTCCACTGGATATTTTTTGGCGAAACGAGGCGTGAAAACACTACTTATTGACGCTTTTGATCCACCGCATACATATGGAAGTCATCATGGCGACACACGAATGATTCGGCATGCGTATGGAGAGGGGGCATCCTATGTTCCACTGGTTTTACAAGCGCAGAAGCTTTGGGGGGAATTGGAAGAAGAGGCAGGAGAACGTTTATTCTATCAAACGGGTGTGTTAAATATCGGAAAATCGGATTTACCATTTGTACAAGAGGTGGTTCATTCTGCCGAGACTCATTCTTTATCCCTTGAATATTTCAAACCTGACGAAATTATGAGAGAATGGCCGGGGATCCACGTTCCGGAAGATTATGTTGGCTGTTATGAATCAAGTTCCGGAGTCCTGCTTAGTGAAACGGCTATCGCAGCATACCGTAAGCAAGCTCAAGAGTATGGGGCAGAGTTACGCACCCATTCAAAGGTGCGCGATATTCAGATCCGGAATCACGAGGTCCAAGTCAAAACAGATACTCATACGTATTATGCAGATTCCCTGGTACTTACGGCAGGAGCTTGGATGGGCAAAATCTTGGCGGATACTGGCTTATCGATTCCTGTGAGACCGATTCGAAAGACCATCTCCTGGTTTGCCTGCAACGAAGAAATGTACAAATCTGATGTTTTTCCTGCGTTTAATTACCACTTTGGTGGTGAAATCTATTATGGTTTTCCAAGTTTTGATCATTCAGGACTAAAGGTCGGAAGACACGATCAGGGGATTGAGGTCGATCCGGATTGTGTAAAACGAGAGTTTGGTTCAATCCCCGAAGACGAAGAGGATGTACGTAGATTCCTTAAACATTACATGCGTGAGGCGGAAGGGAAATTGCTAAAAGGAGCAGTTTGTATGTATACGGTTACACCGGATGAACATTTTATCATCGATCACCATCCGAACTACTCTCATGTGGTAATGGCCGGAGGTTTCTCTGGGCATGGCTTTAAATTTGCAAGTGCGATAGGGGAACAACTTAGTCAACTAGTTATCGATGGGACAAGTACATTGGATCTTTCCCTGTTTTCCCTGAGTCGTTTTAATAAAAATCTCTAAATATAAGGATGTATGTTATCACATTGACAATTCTTTACTAAAACATTAATCTATGTAATAACTATTATATCGTCTTACGAAATACAATTAACATCATGTTTCTGAAATTTAGTTTGAGGATGTGAATTTCCGTATGTTCAGTATAGACGGAAAATTATATCGTTTATGTACATGGATTTCAAACTTTGCCTTTCTTAATCTCTTGTTTTTAATCAGCTGTATCCCTGTTATTACGATATTTCCAGCTACTGCAGCATTATTTGCTATTGTTAGACAACTCGTAAAAAATAACGAAATAAGTATTTTTAAAAATTACTGGCTGTATTTTGCTAAAAATTTTAAGCAGAGTTTTCTAATTGGGATCTTTTCAGCCTGTATTGGCCTGTTTCTTTTTGTGGATTTTCGCATTATTAACCAGATGCAACCTAGTTTAAAGTCGTTTTTATTTTCATGTCTAGTTGCCATCACAATATACTTCATTCTTTTTTTATTATGTGTTTTCCCTTTGATGGTAAACTCCTATTACACAACAAAGCAGTTGATTGTGAATGCTTTTACATTCAGTTTGTATAAGCCACATTTAACCTTGTTAACTTTAATTGGATTTTCCGCTATTGTTTTGGCATCGCTCAAGTGGACGTTCTTATTGGTCTTCTTTTCTTGCAGTTTTTCTGCCTATCTGACTTATTGGTTTGCAGAACGGAAATTTTCTTCGTTGGACTCCCATTCGGTCAAAAAAGAGAGTTTAGAATTCAAAGCTAATAAATAGTAAATTAAAAATCTCAAATAGTCACCTTTTCACATCCCCTTTACTAC
This sequence comes from Neobacillus sp. NPDC093127, assembly GCF_044754175.1. NCBI lineage: Bacteria > Bacillati > Bacillota > Bacilli > Caryophanales > Bacillaceae > Neobacillus > Neobacillus sp. NPDC093127. The sequence goes on along the minus strand of NZ_JBIVOP010000001.1, from coordinate 171,867 downwards.
TGGGTACTTTTTACCAGGGGAGATAACGAAAAGATGACTATTTTTTTAAAAGGTTTTAAAAATTTAATATATATTGACAAGGTAATTTACTTATTCTACAATTAGGTTAAACGCTTAACATGTTTCAAACTTATTAAGTTTTAGAGAGGGGGGCACAAGGTAGGAGTTTCTCCGATAGTAATGTGTGCAAGATTTAGATCTAGTTAAGAATTTTACTGATTTTAATGAGACTCAAGTAAATCTATTGTGAAGATAATAGATTGATACTTTGGCCGAATCAGTCTTTAAAATTCTAATCTTTATAAGGTGCGTGAAAGCGGTTACAAGTCGGGATATGAATGATCTTAACTTTTCCGTTGATGTATTTATGTGAATTTTACACAATGGCATTACATATGATTGGGTCTTTTACTTATTTTTCTTGCTGTTGATAGTTGCCAGAATACCATTCACCTTATATATGGAGATTCAAAACTAAAAAAACTGATTTATGGGGGAAAAATAATGAAGAAACTGTTAGCTGTTGCAATGAGTCTTTTCATGGGAGTGGCCTTGCTTGCCGGTTGTTCGGATAGTGCCTCTTCCGATTCGTCGTCAAAAGGTGAACAAAAAGTAGTTTTCTGGACCCACTACGTAGATGATCAGAAGTTTACTGAGCAGGCAGTGGCTGATTTTAATAAAGCGCACAAAGGAAAAATAAAAGTTGAGATGAAGATGGTAAGCAATGATAATTACAATAACGTCCTATTATTGGCGTTGAAAAACAACACAAATGCTCCTGATATTTTTGCAGACGGTATTTCATTACCCCAGCTTGTAGACCAGAAATACGTTGCACCTTTGGATGATTTAATGGGCAGCGATATGAAAAATCGTGTAGAGGGTTTTAAGGCGTTAGGTTCCAACTGGATGGACGGAAAATGGTATTCCTTGCCAATGAGAGGTTACAATTTCCGCCTCGTTTACAATAAAGATATGTTCAAGGCTGCAGGTCTTGATCCAAACTCACCGCCAAAGACTTATGCTGAGATGATTGAGGACGCTAAAAAGCTTACAAATCCGGAGAAAAAACAATATGGTTTCATGTTGCCTACCGGAGAAAGTTGGATTTGGTGGATTTATGGTAACCAACCATCCTATGCAAGCGGCAAGAGCTTTATAGATTTGAAAACACTTCAATACGATTTCACAGCAGCTAAACCAGCTTTGGAAACATATCTCCGGATGAAGCAAGACGGCTCATTATATCCTGGCGGCACTTCCATGAAGAATGATCCGGCCCGTGCACAGTTCTCTGCGGGAAATGTAGGAATGATGTTCGCTGCATCTTGGGATGTTGGAGTATTTAATGATCAGTTCCCGGCTAAAATTGATTGGGGTGTAGCTCCGCTTCCATCCGAAACTGGGACACAACAAGGTAAGACAGAATTTAACTTTGGATCCTATTTATTGATTAACAATAATTCAAAAGTGAAAAAAGCTGCAATGGAATTCTATGAATTCTTACTCAGCCCAACTGAACTTACTAAGTATTATGAGCAAGGTTACGGTATCCCGGTATATCCAGGAATAACAGATAAAGCTACTGCACCTACCAAAAATGGTGCTGCAGGATTTGCAGATATTAGTAACGATTCCTTATATCCACAAGAGCCGCCTACACAAGTAGAAGGTAAAGGCTATGGCGATGTTTATAATGACATTATGAACGGAACAATATCTGTAGATGCCGGACTTGCCGATCTTACAAAACGTTACAATGATGCGGTTCAGAAAGGTATTTCATCTAAAGATTTCAATCCGGATGATTATATTATCAAGAATTTCAGCGTTCAAACACCAACAGGAAATTAATAAGTCTCGTAAGGAATTCGTTTAGTTTTGATCCATGAAAAAACGAGGAACAGTACTGAATCTTTATTAAGATCTGTTCTTCGTTTTTATTTTTTAAAAGTGTGGTGAGGAGTTTATGAAGATTGAGCAACCAATTGATAAAGTAGCAGCCTCTCAAAATCAAGCGGCATCAAAGCTTCCTCCATCAATGGTTAAAAATACAAAAAAGCAGCCTCTTTGGAATCAAATAAAGGAAAATAAAATCGCATACTTTATGTTGGCTCCTGTAATCCTTGGATTCTTTGTTTTTACAATATACCCCAATATTTGGGTGATTGTTCTATCTTTCACTCATTATAACGGTGTAAACAATCCTCAATTTACTGGTTTGGATAATTATATTCGTCTGTTTACCCGTGATCCATTGTGGTGGAAAGCGGTAACGAATACGATTATTTTCACGCTCGGAAAGTTGTTGATCGAAATACCTTTGGCTCTTTTTTGTGCCATCCTTTTAAATAACGCAAAAAGAAAAGGTAGCAGGTTTTTTAAAAGCGTTTTTTTCCTGCCGAATGTTGTGAGTATCGCCATCATGTGTACCGTCTTTTCCGTATTATTAATGCCTGTAAATGGTTATATTAATGGCCTGCTTCCTAGTTTGGGGATGAAGCAGATTGACTTTGTTGGCTCTTCTCCTGCCGCGATGTTAACCGTTATGGGAGTATCCATCTGGCAAAACTTTGGACTAAACATGATTCTCTTCTTGGCGGGATTGCAAGGTATTCCGGGAGAAGTTTATGAAAGTGCAGAAATGGATGGTGCAGTGGGATTTACTCGTTTCTTTAAAATCACGCTGCCAATGCTTTCTAGAATGTTCCAAGTCATTCTCATGCTGGCAATCATCGGATCTTTGCAGGTTTTCGATATTCAATGGCTGCTTACAGCCGGAGGGCCATCAGATTCAACTGAAGTCATGATGACCTATTTGTTCAAATATTATTTCCCACCTTCTTTTTCCCAAAATGCGATTCCGCAAATGGGTTATGGAAGTGCATTGGGTGTTGTAGCTTCAATTATTATCGGTATTGTTACAGTCATTTACCTTTATACCTCCAAAAAAATGGATGACGTATATTGATAGATTGGGATTGTTATTGAAAGGCAGGGTTTCGAATGAATTTGGCTAGAAGGTCAGTTGGAGATATATTTGTTTATATATTCTTAAGTATCATGTTAATCATTGCGTTGTTTCCGATATTTTATGCGATCATGGGATCCTTTAAATCCAATATGGACTTTATAACAGGGGAGGGTGGCTTAATACCATCTACTTGGCATATAGAAAATTATGTAGAGGCATGGCAAAATGCAAATTTCTCCCTATATACGATAAACAGCGTTGTGATTACAGCCTTGGCAATCATCGGCTCCTTGATCTTGACGTCAATGGCTGGGTACGTGTTTGCTAGAAGTAACTTTCCGGGGAAGAAGTTCGTTATAAGCGCATTTTTAGCTACGATGTTTTTAGCAACGGGTACAATTACGATATTTCCTACTTTTTCAATCATTAAGGCACTTAATTTAAATGGAAGTATATTTGGGATGGTTATCGTTTATGTATTCTCAATCAATGTTGCCAATATTTTCTTGACGATGGGATATATTAAGGGGATTCCGAAAGAAATCGATGAGGCTGCTGCAATCGACGGCTGCGGTTTTTTCAAAACGTATCTCTATATTCTTATGCCTGTCTGTCTTCCTATTCTAGCAACCATCGCATTGCTAATCTTTAGGACAACGTGGAATGATTATATGATGCCAATGGTATTCAGTCTTGCTAATGATGATATTAAGACATTAACAGTTGGTGTCACCTCATTAGCAAATTCGGGTGCTGGTTCTTCCGCGTATAACCTTATGCTAGCCGGTACTGCCATTGCACTGGTGCCACAAATCATCTTCTATTTGTTTACAAGTAAATTTTTTATTTCAGGTATTACGATGGGTTCATTAAAAGGTTAATACATATTCATCTTGCCATTGGATTTTTTAGATGAATTCATTTTGAAAGTGAATTCATCTGAAAGGATGTGATGCCTATCTCATTTTGACTGAAAACCTTACATTGATAGTTGTTTCAGCCCTAAAATCAAGCAAATTTATGTTGTAAAATGCAAGAAATTTAAAGGAGGTTTTTTAGTGTTTTCAACCAACCGAGAAAACAAAAATTATTTTCGAAAATTCTTTGCTTTTTTGATTTCCCTGATTATGACTTTCCAGTGTGCAATTTTTACTGGTATTGTTTATGCCGAGGATAATGCTTCAGTCACACAAACAAAAAATGATGAAACAAAAACAATAAAAGGTGTCAAAAAAACGAAAAATGGGTTAACGATGACGTTTAATCCAACTACCGGCGACCTGATTAGTGTTTCTTATGGTAACAAATCGTTGGATTTTAGAGGAGCTTTATGGGATGTTGGGATGATTGACTTTCTTTCTGGCCAAGAAGATTGGCATTATGCTAGAGAACGTTTGTGGGTTGATGATGCAGATCGTCTGCATACCTACGAACTTCCTAACGTTTGGTATCGTAATGGTTCTAAAGACCCAACCAAGGCTACCTTTACCGATACAAAAAATGGTGTTGATATAAAAACAACGATTAACAATTTAGAAATGGTGACCCATTATGTAGTTAACAATAAGAAAACAGTAGAAACATCTGTAACGATTAAAAATGTAAGCAATGGTGAAATTAAGATTGACGGGGTTGCTTATCTAGTACAAAACATGGCTCTTCAAAGTAACGCAGAATTTGAATATCCCGGAAATCTACCACAAGAAGTATACGCGACAGCAGGTCTTCCCCCAGAATATAGCATAAATACGTCGTATTCAAGTCCGCAAATCCATATTAATAACAACAACCAACATATTAATCTATTGTTTGTCGATACTAGTGAAAAATGGATTAGTTCCATGACAAAAGAAAAAGATCAATCGATGACAGCAATTAATCTTGCCACTACCTTACAGAAACTCGCTCCTAATCAATCCCTTGAGGTCGGAACGCAGTACATACAATTGGTCGGCAAGGATAACCCGTATAAAGCTGCTCAAGACTTATATACTTCTAAAGGCTGGACAGCGCCAACCGATGGTGTAAAAGGTGAACCTGTTTACTCTGGACATCCTTCCGGTACTTCGGATGACAACTTTGAAACTCCTCACAAAATTGATAACGTTCAAGATGGTTCAAAGCCTGGAACATTGCAATATTATGCTCATGATTTGCAAAAGATTAAAAATATGGGATTTACCAACATGTGGCTGCTCCCAATTTTTGATCACCCAAACTCAAATGGAAGTATTTACCTTCCTTATAACATGGAAAATATTGATTCGCGTTATGGCGGTACAGAAGGTGCAAAAGCTTATGCATCAACAGCAGCATCATTAGGTGTTAATTTAATGTATGATTATGTTCCGCATGGGCCATATATGTATACCCGTGATGACTCCAAACCTGTTACAGATAATACACCTTTATATGACAATCCTTGGATGACGGAGGAGCACCAGGCATGGGCTTCAAAAGATATATATGGAAATTACCGTTCAGAATGGAATTGTTACGCATTTGACTTTGCCAACCCGAACTATTTGCAATACATGAAGGAGCTCGCCTACACCCAAGCGAAAAATTTCGGTGTTTCGGGCGCAAGAATTGATGCGAATATGGGCTCGATTCCAAACTGGAATCCATATGGCAGCAATCGTCCAAGCGAGACCGGTCTTTTCGGTGGTTCAGCGATGACAAAGGCGATCCGAGATGGGATCAAAGCGGCTGGAAAAACACCAATCATCTTGCCAGAGAATAATAACCCAGTACCATTTTATGCTCCAGCTACAGATCTTTTCTATGATATGCCGTTCTATCAAGTTACCAAAAACTTAAGAGATAATAACGTCTCTGAACAAGACTTTGCTGTTGCGATTGCCCATTGGTTGGACACGGAACAACAGAGTTCACCAAAAGGATTGCAGCACGGCAGATTTTTAGAAAACCATGATACTGTCGCTCCTTGGTATAGTAATTTTGATCAACAAAGGGCGGTCGAAGTATATGGTGCAGATAAAGCTAGGGCGATGTGGGTTTTACTTAGCACCATAGATGGAGCACCGATCATCTATCAAAACGATGAAAACGGAAATGAAGACTTTTTCACGACGCTGCTTTCCATGCGTAAACAGAATCTAGGTGCTAATTACGATATTCAATATTACAAAGACGAAAATAGCGGCGTTGTTGCCTTTAGACGATTTATTGGAGACGCTCAAAAGCTCGTTCTTGTCAATTTAACAAATAAAACTGCAGCAAGAGACTTTTCCAATATCGATATTGGCGGAATCAAATTTAGTACAGCAAAGCAGAAAAAAGTTTATGGGGATGCCCAAATAAGCGGGGATAAAATTACCCTCGCACCTTATCAAAGTGTGGTTATTGAATTGACTGGCGGTAAATCTCTTCGCTCATCCAATACACCGAAAGGTTATAAGGTAAGAAATATTTTGGATGAATATAAAGCAGCAGCAGATGCATATCTGCCGCCAACATTCAATAAACCAACTTTTAAAGTGCCATCCGTTGCCCCAGGCAATAAAGTATTCAATCCGTATTTAGATTTTTCAACCAAAACGGCTGATGGAGATATGTGGAAATATATGTATCTATTGGAAGGGAAGAAGGATTTACAATTCTGCACAGTTATTGACGATCCTGCCGTTGTTGGTGTCTGGCGTGCTTCAGGTACAAACTCCGGCAACTACAATTGGATCGGCGCAGGGGTAAATACGAATGTGGTAGCCGATAACTTCATTAACCAACCTTTTGAGTTAGATTCGAACGGAAATGATTATGGAATGCTTGTATTTTCGGCAGCAGAGGATGGGAAATACACGATACCTGCATTTTCTGTTTATGATTCTGACGGAAATTCAACCGGTTCCATGCTTGTCATTTTGAAAAATGGAGAATATGTTTACCATTCCGATATATTATTCAATAAAGCAGATGTTCCATCCCAGGTATTCGACCTGAAAAAAGGCGATAACCTTATGTTCTATACGGTGAAACCAATGGGTGGATATTCTTACATTCAATTGTCAGGTTTAACTATTAATTATACGCCTTAAAGCGGTTAACCGAATCTGATGAAACAGGTAGAAACAGGGGGCGCTTCTAGGGGCGTCTCCTGTTAAGTTATATATTGACAATGGAAAATTCTTCTTATACAATTACGTTAAACGTTTAACCCGGATACATAAAATCTTGAAAGGGGTGCCTTCATGGTAAGACTTTCTCCATCGTTAATGTGTGCAAATTATTTATATCTGGAAAGGGATATCAAGGACCTTGATAAGGCTCAAGTAGATTTATATCATATCGATATTATGGATGGGCACTTTGTACCAAACCTTTCCTTAAACTTTGACCTGATCAGGTCCTTGAAAGCGGCTACAAAAACGCCGATGGATGTTCATTTGATGGTGGATAATCCCGAAACTTACATACCAATAATCGATAATATCAGGCCTGAGTACGTAGCGTTCCATATCGAAACTCTGAATCATCCGATAAGGTTTATGAAAGAACTTAAAAATAGAAACATTAGGGTTGGCGCAGCTATATGCCCAAGTACTAGTTTAAGCACCTTGGAATACATTTTAAAGGACTTGGATTATGTAATTGTCATGACTGTGGAGCCAGGATATGCTGGTCAAAAATTTATTCCAGAGATGATAGACAAGATTGCTAGGTTAAGTGAAATGAGAAACAACCTAAACAAAGAACTGTTAATCGAGGTTGATGGCAACATTAACGAAATTACAGGAAAGCAGTGTATAGAAGCGGGTGCGGATATTTTAGTTCTCGGAACAGCAAGCATTTTCAAAGAAGGAAAAGATTTATATATCTCTGCAATCGAATTTAAAAACAAGATAGATAACAGCTCTATAGCATAGTAATTAGGGGGCGATATAATGAGCGCTAGTCATTATATTGGCATAGATATTGGAGGAACCAAAACCAATATTGGCTTAATAGATGAAGCTGGACAGATCGTGGAGTGTGAAAAGGTAATTACACAAATGTCTGGTGAAGACAGCTTTCATGCGATTAAACGAATAATAGAAACTACTAAATCGATGGTGGATCATTTGGATTCCGAAATCAAAGTGGAATCGGTTGGAATAGGTATTCCTGGAACTGTAGAAAGGAAAGAAGGCACCGTTTTATTTGCTCCTAATCTTGGGTGGAAGGATGTGCCGATTAAGAAGCTTTTTTCAGCAGTATTTTCCCAGCCGATATATGTGGGTCAAGACACTGAGGCGGCAGCATTAGGAGAGTTTCTATTTGGAGCAGGAAAAGGGCTAAACAACATGATCTGCATAACTATAGGAACAGGTGTAGGCTGTGGGTTAGTGTTGGATGGGAAGTTGTACAAAGGCCGTTTCTTTACAGCGGGTGAATTTGGGCATACCTTGGTTGAAAAAGATGGATTACCTTGCAATTGTGGTAAAAAGGGCTGCCTTGAAGCGTATGCATCGGGAACAGCTATTTTAAAGCGTTTTAAAATGAAGGTCGATGAAGGCAGCTATTCCAGTCTGCTTGAAAAATTGAATGTTGACGATATCAGAACAGAAGATATATTCGTTGAAGCAAAACAAGGGGACAGTTTGGCAATAGCAATAATAAATGATGCGATCAATTACTTGAGTATGGGCATTACGAATGCAGTAAACCTATTAGGTCCAGAAGCGATTATATTAAGCGGCGGCATCGGGAGCGAACAGGAGTTATTTATCGAACCATTGATAAAAAAATCCAATTCAGCTATTTATAGTCTTCTTGTAGACAAGGTGAAGATAGCGAATGCAGATTTAGGTGAATATGCACCGCTTGTTGGTGCAGCCATGCTATTTAAAGATCCATTGTATAACACATAAAACGGGAGGTCCATTATGTTAGCACTGGGAAGCGATCATGTAGGCTTAGCTTTAAAAGAAGAAATTAAACAGCATTTGGATGAAAAGGGAATACCATATAAGGATTATGGCTGCATTTCGACTGAGCGAACGAATTATCCTATATACGGACAAAAGGTGGCAAAGGCCGTTGTCAGCGGCGAATGTGAAAAAGGTCTTTTATTTTGTGGAACAGGTGTAGGGATCTCAATCGCGGCGAACAAGATGAAGGGTGTCAGAGCAGTCGTATGCAGTGATTGCTATACGGCAGTTCTATCAAGACAGCATAATAATACCAACATTTTGGCTCTCGGTTCGAGAGTGGTCGGTGTTGATCTTGCAAAAATGATCATAGACGGATGGCTTAACGCAGAATTTGAAGGCGGAAGACACGAAACTAGAGTTGACATGATTCGCAAAGTTGAAGAGGGTAATGATTTATCAGAATAAAATATTATACTTTGGCGCGTTGGTATATTGCAATAACTATACTACAGTAAGGGGCTGAAAATATGATAAGTAAACTGAAACATAATGAGTTTGCAAGGAAAACCCTAGATTACTTTAAGAAAGCTAATATCGTTTTAACCGAGGATGAACAGAACAAAATTGAAATTGCAGATTTTGGCCTTGATGATATTGAGAATACGGGTCTCCAACTCATTACATATATCAATACAGAGCGAGTATGTGCGAAAGAGCTAGTATTGTTTCCTAATCAAACATGTCCCGAACACAGGCACCCAGATCGAAATGGTCTGCCAGGTAAAGAAGAAACCTTTCGATGCAGGTATGGCAGAGTGTATCTATATGTAAGTGGAGATCCAGCGGCTAACCCATTTTGCAAGCCACCGGCCGGTAGTGAGGAGTATTTTACAGTATGGCATGAGGTCGTATTAAATCCAGGAGAACAATATACGATCTTACCTAATACCCTGCATTGGTTCCAAGCAGGCGGTGAAGGTGCAATCGTATCCGAATTCTCTACTAAATCTCATGATGAGTCGGACATATTTACCGATGTTAGAATCAAGCGAATTCCTGTCATAGAAAACTAATTTTATTTAACAAGGAGAAAAACAAATGGAAGAAAACATTTTAGTACATGGTGAAGCTTTATCTACAGCTAAATTTAAATCTCCATCTAGAGAATTTGGAATCATGCCTTTCTGGTTTTGGAATGGCGAAATGAGTTACGAAGAAATGGAATACCAGTTAAAGGAGTATTATGACAAAGGGATTCCGGGTATCCATATTCACGCAAGATTTGGTGTGAAGGAAAAAATTGGCTACCTTTCCGACGATTGGTTCGATCGTGTCAAGTTCACCGTAGAAAAGGCGCAGGAAATCGGTCTTCAGGTTTGGGTGTACGATGAATACAATTGGCCAAGCGGTACTGCCAATAACGAAGTGCAAAAGCAGAATCCGGACCTTACGCAGCGGTATCTTGAACTTGTAGAAGTGGATATTCCGGGACAGTTTTTTACCTTCCTCGAAGGCACGGATTCAAGATATCACGATTTGGAACAATCTGAACCGATATTCGCTTGTGCCGTATTGGTGGAAGATTTGAAAAATGGTGTGAACAATTATATCGACTTAATGCCATCACTTTCGTTTGATAAGGTGATTACCTGGGAAGCGCCGAAAGGACCATGGAAACTATTTTACTTAATTGAAAGAAAAGCTTCCTGGTATACAGATGTTTTAGATAAAGAAACGACCAAAAAATTTCTTGAACTGACCCATGAACGATATAAAGAATCGATGAATGGCAGCTTTGAAGGAAAAATTAAAGGCTTCTATACGGACGAGCCTGCCATGCATTATTTCACTACAGGAAAAGACAATCCGATTGTTCCCTGGTCAAGGAAGATGTTTAAAATATTCAAAGATGCCAATGGTTATGATTTGAAGCCTCACCTTCTTAAACTTTTCCACGATTTAGGGGAAGACACCGCGAAAGTGCGCTTTGATTTCTGGAGTGCTTTAAGCAAACAGTATGAGGATGCCTATTATAAGCAAATCGCTGATTGGTGTGACGATAATGACGTCTTGTTCACTGGTCATTTGTTATATGAAGAATGGCTGAGGAAACATGCGAGAACAGGAGGCAACCTATTCCATATGCTTAGACATATGGACATGATTGGAGTTGACCATCTGTATCCACGAATTGGGACAAGAGAAATGCCGGATGAGCATGTGGCATTAAAGCTTGCCAGCTCAGCTGCTCATCAGTTTGGAAGTACTAGATTGTTGTGTGAATCACTTGGCGGTATCTACTGGGATGCTACGATGGAGAGAATGAAGTGGATTGCAGATTGGCAATATGTACTCGGAGTGAATCTCTTTAATCCACACGGTTTCCACTACTCAATTGAGGGTGAAAGAAAGCGGGATTGGCCGCCTTCACAGTTCTACCATCATACATGGTGGAAGGATTACACGATGTTCAATGATTACATGGCAAGAATGGGTTACATTTTAAGCGGTGGAAAGCATGTTGCGAAGATTGCCATATTATATCCGTTAAACAGTATTTGGACCAATTACACACCGCAGGCTAGGAATGCAGTCGGCGATGCTATTGAATTTGATTTTAACTATCTAACGGATACTTTGCTGCGCCTGCATGTTGACTTTGATTATATCGATGAAGATGTAATGAAAGAAGCGATAGTAAAAGACGGAAAAATTTGCATTCGGGATGAGGAATACTCATTGCTATTTCTTCCTCCTGTCACGCACATCAAAGAAACCACATTGAAGTCAATGGAAGAGCTTTACAAGCAAGGCGGTAGTGTAATGGGAGATGCAATCCTTCCGTTCGACTGCTTGGAAGGTAATAAAGAAGACTTTACAGACCGAATCGAGAAGCTGTTCCAGGTGTCTCCAATTGAAGTGAAAAAGGCGTTCGACGCTGGCAGCAAACAAGACTACAGCCTAAAAGTAAATGAAAACAGTAATGGCGGTAAAATCGTGTTTATCGAGGGACCTGGACTTTACGTAAAGAAGCCTATGGAAGTGTTAAAAGAAGCAGTGCTTATGTGTGTAACTCCAGAAATCGAAATCGATAGTGAAGAGGTTTTTTATCTGCACAGAGTGAAAGATGGGAAAGACTTTTTCTTTATCATTAACCCTGTTGAAGATGGAGGAGAGATCAACGTTACAATCACCGCAAACGGGAGACCGGAGCTCTGGAACCTGGAAAATGGCGATATCTTAGATATGCCTGTATTCCAAAGAAAAGGAGAAAAAGTAAGCTTTAAGCTTGATCTAGAGCCTTACGGTTCTGCCATGGTATCGTTCTCTGAAACCGATGAGCTTCCGCATATTGAAAAAACAAATATTACCATTACTTCTATAAATGATGAGGCAGTCCAGGGGTATGGAAGAGTAGAAGAAGATGTATATGCTAGTGTCCACAAGAATGGAAAGGTCGTAGAGTTAAAAACAAAAGGAACGAAGCCACTGGCTCCAATTGAATTTGCCAATGAGTGGATGTTTGCAACCGATCATGAAAATGCCTTGCTAATTAACAGCTGGAAGGTAGCTATTGATGAGGCTGAACTTGGAGAAGAGAATGGGTACCACTTGAGCAGCTTTAATGATGACAACTGGATGGACTTTAGGATGGGCGCATGGGAAATGCAGCTGCAAGAAGAGCGTGACGAAAAGGTCTATCCGGTAACTCTATGGTACCGGACGAATTTTGAAGCGGAGTACATTCCGGCAGATATCAAACTATTAATCGATGGATTTAAAGGCAGCAGCTACGAGTTGTTTATCAATGATAAAAAAGTAAATGAAAAACCGGAAAGAAGTTATTTAGATGCAGAAATAAAAGCAGTTGCCATTAAGAATTATGTAAAAACCGGCATCAACACTGTGGTTGTGAAGATTGTCGTAAATACGAGGGCTGAAGGAATACTGGATATCTTAAAAATAACAGGCGACTTCGCATTAAGAAACAAGGACGGTCAGTATCTCATCACTGCCCCTAAAGACGTCATTCAGACAGGTAGTTGGACGCAACAAGGCTATCCCTTCTTCTCAGGTGCAGGTGACTATACACAAATAGTAACCGTTGATGAAGCTTATCTTGGAAAAGTACTCAAACTCAAAGTTGAATGCGGTAAAGATGTTGCAGAGGTTTGGGTAAATGGACAAAAAGCTGGGGTTCGTCTATGGAATCCTTATGAATTTAATTTAACTCCATTCCTGCATGCAGGGGAAAACACTGTAACAGTTAAAGTCACAAATACGCTGATCAATGTTTTAGAAGCAGTTGAACAAGCTTCAGGAGTATTTAATCTAAGCCTTGTGCCTTATGATACCTATGAGTTTAAACTGTCGGATGTCATTCCGAATGAAAAATCTTTATTGGGCGTTAAAGAATAGGAAGGATTCTTTATGATATATGAAATCGCACTCAAAAAAATAAACAATGATAATTTTTCTGATTATGGAACTTACATCGACGAAAGCGAAATCGCCCCTACCTATTCTGATTCAGCCTTTGATTGGTGGAATGCGGTTGGCATTTTTCCAATAGAGGGGAATATTTCGATGGGGGTCGTTCGACCGAATTTTAATCCTGAATTTTCGGAGCAAGTGTTTGAAGCGCACAACCTTACTCCTGAAGTATTGGTACCAATCGATGATAATGTGATTGTGCTGGTAGGAAAGAAAAGAGCGTTTGATAATGGAATGCCTGCAAAGGAAGATTTCGAAGCATTCCTTGTGCCAAAAGGAATGGCGGTTAGCCTTAACCCGGGTATATGGCATCATGCTCCGATGACCTTATCTGGTTCGGTAAAAACGTTGGTTTTATTTAAGGAAAATACCTCCTTTGAAGATACAATCGTGAAAGATCTTAAAGAGCAGGGCCTTGTCATAAAAGTTAAGGTCGATTGATGATAGTAACGTAACTTCTGTATGCATCAAATGTATAGCCGTTATTTTTTACATTTGGTGCATATTCCTTTGTTTTCATATTTTATTAACAGGAGGATAATCGGTTGAACAGGAAACCTTCAGTTTTAGTAATCGGAAGCATAAATATGGATTTGGTTTTGAAGGTAGATAAAGTACCTGTAGATGGAGAAACCGTACTTGGAGAAAGTTATGCGTACATTCCCGGAGGAAAAGGTGCCAATCAAGGGGTTGCGGCAGCAAGGCTCGGAGCGGATGTAACCTTTATAGGTAGAGTAGGAGAAGATGCAAATGGCAAGGTGTTAAAAGGAAATTTGCAAAAAGAAGGAATTAACGCCGAGTTTGTAATAGAAAGCCCAGAGACCAGTACAGGTATAGCAGCAATCATGCTGCAAGAAACAGGACAGAACAGAATTATTGTCATTCCTGGTGCAAATATGAAAATAACAAAAGAGGATTTGCAAACCGCATTTGAACATACATATGATGCCGTTATTGTACAGCTTGAAATTCCGGATGAAATCGTCATCGAAGCCTCCAGGTTAAGTAAAGAAAAGAACATTCCAGTTATTCTGGATGCAGGTCCTGCAAAAAGCTTTCCACTTGAGGATCTAGAAGGATTGGAAATAGTAAGTCCTAATGAATCTGAAGCGTTAGCATTAACGGGGGTGGAAGTGAATTCTATTGAAAGCGCGGAAAAAGCAGCCATAGTGTTAAAGGAACGATCAAACGCGAAGACGATTGTTTTGAAAATGGGATCCCTTGGTGCGTATCTGTATGAGGATGGCGAGGGAGAATTTTTCCCGGCTCATAAGGTGAAAGTTGTGGATACCACTGCAGCAGGGGACGCCTTTACTGCTGCTTTAACCGTGAAATACATGACAAGCAAAGACATAAAAGAGGCCATTCGCTTTGCAAATGTAGCGGGGGCGATAACGGTTACAAGGATGGGGGCTCAACCATCTCTTCCAACGGTAAATGAGGTTGAAAAGTTTGCTGCACGACTTTAATAATCTGAAGAATTTGAGGTGATTGTATGCATTCAGAATCAATTTTAGATAAAGAATCCATTTTAAAATTTAAAGATGAAATATATGAAAGCAAGTATAAGGATATCCCAGTATTTGATTGTCACACTCATATTATGCATGGGCAGGGTGGCATTGAAACTGCAATGGTAATAAAGAAACTGTTTAACTTTGAGTGGATGAATGTATTGAGTATTCCTGTTTGGGATTTTGCCCAAAATCTGAAAATGATGGTTTTTAAAAAACAAAACCCGGAAAAAAGTTATATTTTTGGCGGCTTAATTCACTCCAAAGAAGTGCTGGAAGCAGGGTACGATTACAGGACACAAGCCAAAAATTTAATGGCACTTGGCTTTGACGGCATGAAAATGCTAGAGGGAAAGCCGGAGATTCGAAAGGAACTGCAAAAGCCTTTAGATGACCCTTCCTTCGACGAATATTACCAATTCCTAGAAGAAGGACAAGTGCCACTCCTCATTCATGTTGCCGACCCTGAAGAATTCTGGGATCGAGAGAAAGTGCCGGAATGGGCATACAACAATGGCTGGTTCTGGGGCGACGGAACATACACTTCCAAGGAAGATTTGTATCAGGAAGTAGATGGATTTCTGACGAAGTTTCCAAAATTGCATGCGATTTTTGCCCATTTCTTTTTTCTTTCTGCAGACCTTGAAAGGACTGCTGCATTCCTTGATAAATGGGAAAATGTCAGCATCGACTTAACCCCGGGAACGGAAATGTTTGTGAACCTCTCAAAAAATCCTGAAAAGGCGCGAGAATTTTTCCTGAAATATCAAGATCGCATCCTTTTCGGTACGGATAATTTTGATCCGGGCAATGAAGAAGAATTAGATAATATGATTAAAACCGTACGAATCATGCGACAGTTCTTGGAAACAGATGACATATTTCAGGTTTGGGATTTAAAATTTACAGGAATTAAGCTTGATAGAGAAGTTTTAGAAAAAATTTATTTTAAAAATTTCTTTAAATACGTAAAAACTGAGCCTAAAAAGCTAGTTTTAGAAGCGGCTGTAGAGGAATGTAAGCGCATAATTGATTTAGCCAAGAAGGCTTCAGTAAAAGACTTCAAAATTGAAGAAATGAACAAGCTTTTAAATTGTTTGTAAGCGGCAGGGAAAGGGGAAGCGTAAGATGAAGATTGCACTTGTCGGCGGCGGCGGAGTGAGGACCATGTATTTTACTGAAGCTGTCGCAAAGTATGCGGACAGACTCGGTGTTACTCAAATTTCCATTATGGATAATAATGAAGAAAAATTAGAGATATTTGGCAATATGGCAAAGTACGTGGCCAGGAAAGCAAATGAAGCTTTGAAAATCGACTTAACGACAAGTCTTATAGAAGCGGTAACAGATGCAGACTATGTGGTGACCACAATGAGGGTTGGCGGGGACGAAGGCCGTGTGAAAGACGAAAGAATTGCATTAAAACATGGGGTAATCGGTCAGGAAACAACAGGTGCCGGAGGCTTTGCCTTTGCGATCCGGACGATACCTGTCATGCTCGAATACTGCAAGATCATTAAGGAGCATAGCAACAACGCGGTTATCTTTAATTTTACAAACCCAGCAGGGCTCGTAACTCAGGCGATGCATGCAAATGGTTTTACCAATGTGTTAGGAGTATGTGATAATCCGACTACCTTGAAGACGGAAGTGGCACATGCTTTAGGTTTAGGTGTGAACAGCATCAGCACAAGAATGTATGGATTGAACCATTTATCTTGGATGGACAGTATCAAAATCAAAGGCGTAGAGGTCATTGATAAACTCCTTGCAAGTGATGCGTTCCTCGAAAGCTCCTGGGAATTCGGATACTTTGACAAAGAACTGATCCAGATGCTTGGGCAAATACCGAATGGATATCTGTATTATTTTTACTACAGCGAAAAAGCTCTTAAGAATATTCTTTCATCGAATCAATCACGTGGTGAGGTCATCCGTGATATCAATAGTAGAATGATCAAGAGACTGAAAGAAATTGATGTGAAGAAAAATCCTGAAGAAGCTATTGAAGCCTATCAAAAGTTCCTTCACGAGAGAGAAGGCAGCTACATGTCGATTGAACTTGCAGGTAAAAAGCTCCAATCGAAGCCATTTGATTTATCCACTTTATCAATAGAAGGTTTACAGCAAGTGGAGGAAGAAGGAGAAAACTTCGAGGGGTATGCCGGAGTTGCTTTTAATTATATTGAGGCGGTAAAAAATAATACATCGATGGAAATTCCTTTAAATGTGGCAAATAACGGAGCGATTCCGGGACTAAAGGATGAAGATGTCGTTGAGTTGACCTGTATTGTTGATAAAGATGGCGCGCATCCAATCAGGGTGGAAACGATTCCGGAAAATAATATGCTCCTAATAAATGTCATCAAACGATATGAGAATTTGACGGTAGAAGCAATCAAGAATCGTTCCAAAGAACTTGCTGTACAGGCTTTGATGATTCATCCTTTAGTGAATTCTTATTCTCTCGCTAAGAATTTAGTGGAAGATTATCTGGAAGCACATAAGGAATTTGTAGGAGACTGGAATTAATGAAACCATTTGTTTCAGCAATTGCACCAATCAACATCGATATTTTGTATTCTGGACTATCAAGAGTACCAAATCTCGGAGAAGAGGTTTACTCCAAGCAGTTCGAGACACAGTTAGGCGGCGGACCTACGGCAACAATCATAGCTTTAGCAAGGCTTGGGGTCCATTGTGAATTTGGAACCTTTCTTTCCAATGACTTAATGAGTACTTTTGCTAGAGATGTACTCAAGCAAAATAACGTAAAGTTTAAGAATTTATATAAAGGAAGCAACACTCCGGTGATCGTAACCAGTATTGCCTCTTTCCCAGAGGATCGCTTTTTTATATCCTATGTGCCTGAATGGAAAGAGATTGACGGCACGGATGAGGAAATCTATCAATTATTTACAGGTTCCAAAGTATGCAGGGGTATTGATGGACATAATGAAGTGCTTAAGAAATTAAAGGATGAAGGTACCCGAATCACGTATGATGTGGCTTGGAGCGATGACCTGAATATTGAAAGTCTTCGTGAAACGTTACAATATGTGGATGTGTTTACACCCAATGAGGCGGAAGCTTTAAAAATGACGGGCAAAGCTAAGGTTGAAGAAGCACTGGAAGTTATATGCCAGTATGTTGAACAAACAATTATTAAAATTGGGAAAGAAGGATGTATTACAAAAGTTGGAAATCAAATCCTTCATGTCCCGGCCTTGAATGTATTCCAAGCTGTCGATACAACAGGGGCAGGAGACAATTTTTTAGCTGGAATCATGTTTGGGATGATGCAGGACTGGAATATAGAAGCATGCATGAGAATGGGAAATATTGTAGGCGGTTATTCTACAACCGAGCTGGGCTGCAGCAAGGCACATCTAACGTTAGATGAAGCAATGGAGTATATGAGTTTGTACGAATAATAGGAGGATTTTAAAAGCATGAGTGAGATGAAAGAAAAAATTATCATCGATACGGATATTGGCGATGATATCGATGATGCACTTGCTATTTCTTTGGCAGTCAAATCGCCTGAAATCGATTTAATTGGCGTAACGACAGTTTGGAAAGATACTGCAGCCAGAGCAAGACTAGCAAAAAGTGTATTACGGATGCTGGGCAGAGGTGATATTCCTGTTTATATCGGATGTGCACAGCCTCTAATAGGCAAAGTGGATGACCAAGAGATTCCAAATCAGTATTCAGCGGATATGGACTTCATTACAGTCAATACAGATATGGATGCTGCCGACTATATCATTGATACTGTGATGAAATCGGAGGGTGACATTAGTTTAGTCACGATTGGCGCCCTAACCAATATCGCGTTGGCTATTGTCAAGAAGCCGGAAATTAAGAATAGGATCAAAAGGATTGTTATGATGGGAGGAGCCTATTACTTCCATTACAATGAGTACAATATCGAATGTGATCCGGAAGCAGCAAGGATTGTCTTTGAATCTGGCATTCCAATAAAGGCTGTCGGTCTCGATGTGACACTTCAGTGTCAACTCACGAAGGAGGATGTCGAGAGAATTGAGCATCCACATAGTGAAATTACCAAGTTTTTATCTGAACTGATTGGGCGTTGGACAAAAATCAATAATTATCTGCCAATCCTTCATGACCCTTTGGCTGTTTGTGCAGTTTTTGATAAGGAACTGCTAGAGTTTAAGGAAGAAAGAATTGTCATCGAAACAAAGGGTGAATTTACCAGAGGTGCAACCCATAATCAGACGAGCTACAGATGGGGCAATACAGATCCAGTAAATTCCAACATCTGGACGGCAAAGAACGTAGATCATGAGAAGTTTACAAAACTTTTTATGGATCGTGTGTTTGGGTAAGATCATATACACCGATAGAGATTAATTGAAATTTAATAGGAGAAACCATGAGCCAAATTATATCTCTAAGTGAAAATAGAATCCATGTAGCGATTGAAGTAACAGGAGAAATGGATGTAAGACTGCTTCATTTTTCTTCTCTTCCTTACGATGAAGCAACCCATAAAAATGCAGAGCAAAGAAAAAGATGCCGTCTTGTAGAGGTTCAGGTAACGGGAGAAAATCAAGACGACCATCACGGCTCTAAGCACACAAGAACCAACCCTGGTTTTTTGCTAGAGTATAAGGATCATAGAGACTTCAGAAATCATGAAGGCCGAAAGCTTGAAATTGAACTTGAGAAGGATGGGCTTATTGTCATAAGCCATATCCAGTTTTATGATAACGTTTCGGTTGTTCGAGCTTGGACAGAGCTAATTAACAAGTCTGAGTCTTCCAAAGGGATTGAATTCGTGTCCTCCTTTGCACTATCGGGAATCGAGAAGGAAGGACTGCGATGCTGGAGCGAAACAAGCAGGCTTTATATTCCCCATAACACCTGGTATGGAGAAATGCAGTGGAGAAAATACTCGCTGCCGGAACTGGGATTATCCCCAGTAAATAATGTAACTTTAAAACGAATTGCTTATAACAGTGCGGGTACATGGTCTTCATCTGAGATTCTTCCAATGGGGTGCTTTGAAAATCTTGAAAGTGGAAGCGCTCTAATATGGCAGATAGAGCATAATGGCTCCTGGCATTGGGAACTAGGGGAACAAGCGGAGCATCTATATATTCAATTAAGCGGTCCTACCGAAAATGAAAGCCATTGGTGGAAAGAACTAAAGCCAGGCGCAACCTTTACTTCGGTAACAGCAGCCGTTGGAGTTAGCTGTGAATTTGAAAAGGCTATCGGAGAACTGACGAAATACAGGCGGCTCATTCGAAGGGAAAATGAAGACAATAAAAAGCTGCCTGTTATCTTTAATGACTATGCGAATTGCCTCGATGGTGATCCTACGACACAAAAGCTAAAGCCACTGATTGATGCAGCAGCGGAAGTTGGTTGTGAAATATTCTGCATTGATGCAGGCTGGTATTCGGATGGAGATTGGTGGGAAGGCGTTGGCGAGTGGCAGCCTTCGAACGTACGGTTTCCTGGAGGGATCGAAGAACCTCTAAATTATATCCGTTCAAAGGGAATGATACCAGGATTGTGGCTAGAAATAGAAGTTATGGGTATTCATTGCCCGCTTGCAAAAATGATCCCTGATGATTGGTTTTTTGTCCGGCATGGGAAAAGGATCATTGACCATGGACGATACCAATTAGATTTTCGTAATTCAGCGGTTGTAAAGTATGCGGATCAAATAATAGACAGGCTGGTAAACGAATATGGTGCAGGCTATATAAAGATGGATTATAACATCAACGGTGGAATTGGAACAGAGCTTTATGCTGATAGCTTTGGCGATGGACTTTTGGAGCATAACAGGGCATATCTAAAGTGGATTGACAGCATATTCAAGAGGTATCCTGAGCTTATTATTGAAAACTGCGGCAGCGGAGGCATGCGGATGGATTATGCGATGCTGAGCAGATTTAGTATTCAATCCACAAGTGACCAGTCAGATTATAAAAAATACGCCGTTATTTCTGCAGCAGCCCCGATTGCTGTAACACCGGAGCAGTGCGGAGTATGGTCGTACCCTTTAACGGATAATGATGAAGAAGTTGTTTTTAATATGGTGAATACCATGCTGCTACGGATTCAACAAAGCGGAAATATCCTCGGAATAACAGATCAAGGACAAGAACGAATCAAGCAGGGGATCGAGTATTACAAATCGATTCGAAGTGATATTCCGAATAGTATCCCATTTTGGCCCTTAGGTATTCCAACGTATGGAGACGGATGGCTAAGTTTAGGCCTGAAGAGCGCAGAAAAAATCTATCTGGCTGTGTGGAGGCTGGAGGATCAGCAAGATACTTATCTTCTCCCATTGCAAGAATATAAAGGCATGGATCTATCTATCAAATGTTCCTATCCCGATCCTGAAAGTTGCAGGCATATATGGAACAAAGACTGTGGAACAATCAGTATCACCATGCTTAACAGGAATTCGGCAAGAGTTTTTGAAATTGAAGGAATTTGATAAATATAGGCTTTGAAAGGGGAGAACCCATGGAACTCCAAACGGTTAAAAGTTGGGAAGAAAGGGATCACTCGCTTATCTTGTATTTTGAAAAAGGCATGGCAACGATCACTTTTGCAGAAAAAGATGTTATCAGGTTTCGATACACCGATTCTGGTGCTTGGAATGGCGAGGAAGACTTTATTGTCCATGCCTGTGTGAACAATGTGGCTTTTCAGCTAGACACTAAAGAAAATTCACTTGAATTATCTACTGGTGAGTTGAGGGCAGAACTTCAATTAAATCCTTTTTCTATTGCCATATCTAATAAAAAGGGAAAAGAAATCCTTTCTTCTACAGGTCCTTTCATGTCAATCGAACACAATAGGAAAGTAGCCCGCTTCACGCTAACAGAACATGAAGGAATATATGGTTTGGGTCAAGACCCGATGGCTAACCTGAATCAACGGGATAAAGAAAGAAGAATGTGGCAGCAATGGGGCAGTAATGGACGGAGCGGCAATGGCGGCGTGCCATTTATGATGTCCACGAATGGCTATGGAATTCTGTTAAATAGTGCTTGGCCATCAAGATTTGCCATAGGAAAAGCGGAAGTGGCGGAATTTAATAGAATGGGAGAGATTATGGCTCCTGCACCTAGGGGTTGGGATCAGAACTCTGGAGAAACAGATCCAAATACATCTGCTATCTTGCTAGAAGGGGATAACAAACTTGATTTATTCATCATCTGCCGTGAAAATTTTGATGAGATTTTGAAGGGGTATTACGGCCTGACCGGCTTTGCGCCTATGCTGCCAAAATGGGCGTTTGGATTTATGCAGTGTAAAAATCGCTACCGTTCACAGAATGAGCTTTTAACTATTGCAAGAATAATGCGCGAAAAAGAAATTCCATGTGATGTGCTCATTATCGACTGGCTTTGGTTCCGGGAATTTGGAGATTTGGTTTGG
Source organism: Neobacillus sp. NPDC093127 (assembly GCF_044754175.1). Lineage (NCBI taxonomy): Bacteria > Bacillati > Bacillota > Bacilli > Caryophanales > Bacillaceae > Neobacillus > Neobacillus sp. NPDC093127. The sequence goes on along the minus strand of NZ_JBIVOP010000001.1, from coordinate 149,569 downwards.
GATCAAGAAAACTGGCCGGATGTTACGGTCATGTTCCAGGAGCTTTCGGATATGGGCTTTAAGGTGATGCAGGCGCAGCATCCATTCCTGTCGCCGAGTGGATTAAAATTTGAGGAATTTAAAAACGCCGCATTTTTAAATAAAGTACCAGAAGGAAAGCGATATACCTTTGACCATTCGAATCCGGATGCCAGAAAGGCATGGTGGAATGAATTCAAGCGTCTTTATAAGCAGGGAATCAAAGGATATTGGACTGATATGGGCGAGCTTGAGGAACATTTCCCGGGAACCGAGAGTTACCTGGGGGGAAGGGAAAAAGTTCATAATATCTATTCGCTTCTATGGGCGAAAGGACTTTATGATGGGCAACGGGGTGACTTCGGACAAAGAGTTATTACATTGGCAAGAACCACGTATGCAGGTATGCAAAAATATGGAACCACGCTTTGGTCTGGCGATATCGATGCTTCCTGGGAGGTTCTCAAGAGTCAGGTCGCAGTCGGACAGGGAGTATGCATGTCGGGCATGCCTTATTGGACTACTGATATTGGCGGCTTTATCACCAACATGGACTTTACCCCTGAGTTGTACGTTCGCTGGCTGCAGTGGGGTGTATTTTGCCCGCTTTTTAGAACGCATGGTACAAAGCCTGAAAATGAACCATGGTCATATGGCAAACAGACAGAAGATATTGTGAAAGAATATATCGAACTTCGCTACAAGCTCATTCCTTATATATACAGCTGTGCACATAAGATTACAACAGAGGGTAAAGCACTCATGCGTGCCATGGTCATGGATTATGGCAGTGAACCTAAAGCCGTAGAGAGAACTGAGCAATTTATGTTCGGTCCGAATATCCTTGTAGCCCCCGTATTGGATAAAGGTGTCAGGGAGATGGAAGTGTATCTTCCGGAAGGAGACTGGTACGACTACTGGACAGATAGGAAATATGAAGGAAAGAACTTCATACGTGTAAGCGCTCCATTAAACAAAATACCTTTATTTGTAAAATCAGGAAGCGTCATTCCAATGAGTGCGGTAACCCAATCGATTGATGAAACACTTAACAAAGATATAACGGTTCATGTTTATCCGGGAAAGAATACTGTTTTTGAGCTGTATGACGATGACGGTCAAACCTACGAATATGAAAATGACTGGTATGTAAAAACAAGGATTGAGTATATGGAAGATGCCGTTAAGTCTGTGAAAATCTATCCTGTACATGTGGACGAGAGCCTTTTATCAGCAAGGGACTATACGATTGTCTTACATGATGTTGATCGGCCAAAGGAAATTTTTATAGGAAACGACATGTGTAAGAATTGGGAATACCTGGAGCCGAATAGAACTCTTACAATCACGTGCAGGAATCTTTCAACAAACACTAGCTTTGAAGTTTTCATAAAGCAAGCGGACATACTTGAGAAGACGGATCAGCAAAAGCGATTGGGAGATGTCCATCTGTTTGCGGATACAGATATGGAGAGTCATGGGAAAGTAACCATACACCTAACCATTGATACGTTTATGGAATACAAAGACACCATTGTCACAGCTAAACTGATCGTTCCGGAAGGCTGGACGATAACAAAATCGGACCGCAGCGACCATGACATCAATTCGTATTGGAAGCTCCAAATCTATCAGGAAGAACAACAAGAAACGACGATTTATCCCGGAGCGAATCTGCAGTGGGAAGTTCATCCTATGGCAGAAGCACTTCCATCATTAACGGAGGGAGTCATTGAAGTTGAATTTTTGAATGAAAAGAATTGTATTCGTAAGACCAGGATGCCGATCAGTTGGGGCACAGGGTTTTTGACGAGATGGTCCATGGTGGGCAGCTTCGAAAATGCTGATAACGCAGGCTTTGATGCTACATTCGAACCGGAAAGAAATCCGCATCAACCTTTCTATGAGCATCAATCCAAAAAGCTGACATGGATACGAGATTCAGACAACGAGTTTAACTGTTTTGGATATGTGGATTTAAGAAGGCTGGGAGCATTCAGCAAAGGCGAAGCCATTCAAGGACTTTCCTATTGCAGATGCAAAGTATGGTCGAATGCCCAAAGGGAAGCATTCCTTGAGCTATCAGCCGAAAGTTCAATAAAGGTTTGGGTCAATCATGAAGAAGTATTCCAATCCAACAAGATCACCATCAATGAACGGAGTACAGCTGTTTCTTTAAAAGAAGGCTGGAATCAGATTATAGTCAAAGCAGCCGTACAATGTGATAAACCTTATAGCGGCAGGGAATATGGATTTAATCTGCGTTTAGTGGACAAACAAGGCCAGCCGGTTAATGATTTATTATATATGCCCTAAAAATACAAATGAAAAGAGTGTGAACTGTATGGAAAGAGGAATTTACTTTGACGGGTGGTACAAAAATAACCACTGCTATCATCCGAGCCTGCCATTTCGCAGCATGCAGATGATCGAGGACTTAGAAAAATATAAGGGGACCATTTTGGTATGGTCAGCATTAGGCGGAGGTTCCATATCGCTTCCTTTTCTTGAGCACGAAGCATTTGGAGAAGTAGATCCGCGTTTAAGATTTTACGGATTTATGAACGATAGCGAATTTATCGAAGAGTGCAATAAAAGAGGGATCAAGGTTTTTGGAATCGTTTTCGAGGTGCAGGGGTGGGAGTTTCCGGCCGTATTTAACGATGATGGTACGGCATTTAAGGGCTTGAATGTTTTAAGAGATGAAACTAACCATGATTGGTATGGACTAAGAGAATTTACCTCTGGAAAGCACGATAAGGTATTTGGAAAAAGTCTAAAGGATTATTTCCCGGAAGGCTTATTCAATAGTGACGGGGAAGAGGTTAAAGATCTTTGGTCAGAATGTGCGGCAATCGATTATAAAGGAGAACCTGTTCATTCTAATTGGGTCGAGGTTGTTGGCCATAAGCATATTGCGTACCAGATGTGCAGAAACAATCCAGTGTGGAGACAATATTTAAAGAAGATTATGGAAATCCAAATTGATGCAGGTGTGCCAGGCATTCAGCTTGATGAATGTGAATTGCCTATCACATCAATACAGGCTGGAGGATGCTTCTGTAACGATTGCCGAAAGCAATTTAGAGAATACCTTAAGGATTTAAAAGCTAGAGGAGAATTAGATCCCCAATACCATGATATTGATTTAGATACATTTGACTACAAAGGGTATATTAATGAAAGAGGTCTTAAGTTTCCAAAGGATCCGACAGGGGTGCAAGTGCCGCTCTTTAAAGAATATTGGCATTTCCAGGTTCGGGCAGTGAAGAAGTATTTTACGGAACTTGTCGACCATGCCAAGGAATATGGGAAGAAGAAGAAAGGAAAAGACATTTTAGTCTCAGGAAACTTCTTTAACCTGATGCCTGTCTACTATCCAATTGAATCAAAAGTAGATGTCATCATCACGGAAATGAGACAGACCGTATTTAAACAGCCATATTGGTATCGGTATTCCGCTGGCTTTGCCGGTGATAAGACAATCGTCGTGGCGGAAAACCCATATGGCGGCATTGTCCCTGAGCTCGTGGAAATGATCGAAACTGGAAATGGCTTCGATTTGTATCGCATCTTCTTGCTCGAAGCATCGGTATACGGCTGCAACATGGCCGTACCATATGGCGGTTGGATGGGCAATACGATCAAGGATTCCTTTACACCGCCAAGAGCCGTTACAGAGGAAGTTCAAACATTCCTCGCTGATAACGAAAATCTGTACTCCAAAAAATCAGGTTCGAATGTGGCCGTTTTATACAGCTTCCCAAGCTATTACTGGCGAGAAACGGCTTCAGGCTATTCAAGCAATCTGGTTGATAATAATGAATCAGGCCTATTGTCTTATAAGATTGATGATATCAATAATCCAAATTCACCAAGACTTCCATTCTGGGAGGTTATCAAGACTTTATCTGACAAGCAAGTTAACTATGATATTAAGCTTGCGGCAGATGACGATCTGAGAGCAGACGAATTCAGTATTGAAGACATTAGCGATTACGACCTGCTTGTACTGCCTGATTGTGATATATTAACGGAAAATCAGGCAAAAGTATTCGAGGAATTTGTGAACAGGGGATCCAAGCTGCTCATTTTTGGCCGTGCAGCCGATAATGTATCTGGGTGGCTAGAAAAAATGAAACAAATGAGTAACGTAATTTACATCGAAAATCCTTCTATCAAACCGGAAGCACTTGAGAATTTTGTAAAAGGCTTTAATGAGGCATATGAAGACGTTTGGCAGCTTAAAGCCTCCGACCCGGAAATCGGAATTCAAATGCATAAAACGAATGAAGGCAGAGCAATACATGTTATCAACTATAATTATGCAAAAGAACAGGACAAAATCAATTCGCTAGAAGAGTTAAAGATAGATGTTAGATTTAAAGAATCGTATAAAGATATTCAAGTTTATACATTAGATGGCAGTAAAATTGAATCTACTTATGAAGTCAAGAATCAAAATGCTGTCGTGACGCTATACAATGTGCCGATTTATGCCGTTGTGGAATTTAAATAAAATGCTATAAACCCGAGTTCTGCAAATTCGGTCGTACAGCTTGAATTTGCAGAACTTAAGCCTAAAAAGTATAGTAAATAACATAAGGAAATTGGCAATCTTCGAAATGAGGGAAGTTATATGGTAACAATAAAGGATATCAGCAGGGAAGCAGGTGTATCGACTGCTTCGGTTTCCAAGGTGCTAAATGGTGATTATCGAAATGTTAGTGAGGAAACAAAAAATAAAATACTTCGTATAGCCAAGGAACTAAAATACAGGCCAAACCGGTTAGCGAGAGGCTTGGTTAAAAATCGCACAAATATTATCGGTTTGATTGTTTCTGATATTACGAACCCCTATTTTGCAGAGCTTGCTAAAGGAATAGAGAATCGAGCGGATAAGGCTGGTTACAAACTGATCCTTTGCAATACGGACGAGGATGAAGAAAAAGAACGTTCATATATTAATGTGATTCTTGAATACAATCTAGATGGTGTCATCATCACTGGCAGTGAAAAATCAACAAGTAACAGTAGTATTGAAGAGCTGCAATATTATAATATTCCGTATGTCTCGATTGATCGCGAGCAAGGGGATGAGGACTACCGGGTATATGTGGGGAATCTTGAGGGCTCTTACAATGCTACAGCGCATATCATAGAAAGAGGCCATACCAAAATAGCCTTTATCGGCGGGGCAGGAATGTCCGGAAGCCGGAACCTAAGGTTAGAGGGCTACTTAAAGGCGCTAACAGAGTATGGTATTGAACCCGATGATTCCCTCATCAAGATCGGCAATTATCATCAGGAAACAGGCTATGATTATAACAAGCTTCTTATAGAAAAAGGTTCCGAGTTTACAGCAATTGTGTGCGGTAATGACCTTATAGCTTTCGGTGCACTGAATGCGATAAAAGATAATGGGTTAAAGTGTCCGGACGACATTTCCCTTATTGGATATGACGATATTTATTTAACTGAGTTGACTGATCCAAAGCTTACGACGATCAAACAGCCATCAGCCGAAATCGGCAACTATGCTATGGAGGTTCTTTTAAAGTTGATGAAAACTGATCCAGTAGAGGAAAAAGTAAAATGCTTTGTTCCTTATTTAGTTGAAAGAGACTCTGTCAAAAGAATTAATGCAAAGAAATAAAGGCTGGCCGCACCAAACTCATAACGGGCAACATGTGAACGGGAAATAACAATAAGAAAAATAAAAGGAGGATAAAGTTCATACTGTATCCTCTTTCTAACCAATAGCATCTTTTCCTTGGATAAATTTAGATTATTTGTAAGATTGCGAAGCTATATCCGTCAAGGGAAATTTCGTTTCCCGCATTTTGTGTCTGTCCGAACAATGTGACTAGTATTTGAAAACCACATGACCATTGTTCTTTGTTCGGGGACAAGTTGATAACGACAAGTCGTTTTTCAGTTCCTTTTGTTCGAGTAAAGGCAATGATGGCTGTATTGGTAGATAAATAGTTTATATCAAATTTATTTCCGAGATACTTTTTCCTTGCAGCAAATAGCTCCGTAAAGAACTCTACTAGCACTGGGCCTTCCTTTCTATATATGGAAGCATCTTCATCCCCTTGATAAATCATTGGGATTCCATCAATCGTAGCCATTAACACCCAAAAAGCTTTTGCTTTTTCTACTCCGTAAACTGCGGTTGCCCGTGCCTTTTGCCAAACCCAGCTCACTGAATCATGGTTTCCAAGAAAACGTAACTTGAGATAGTTTTCGGGTGTTGACAGTAATTGGTGGTTCAGCCATCTTGTCAGGCGTTTGGCATACTCATCTAGAGCTAAATTTGCCTCTTCCATTTCAAACAATACACGATATAGCGGCATATCGTAGAAAATATCCGTATATGGAGCATAAACAGGTACCGGGTTAAAGTTTTCAGGCGTGACGATTGGCTTTTTATTTTTTTTCAGAAAACCTTCACGAATGGCACTCGAAATGCATACACCACCTCGCAAACTCGAGCTGCTCGGCCGATTTCCCATAACGGGATTCCAATTGGAGAGGCCGCCCATCGCACAATCGATCCTTGCTCCGTCAATATCAAACCGCTCCACATGATTCTCGACGAGCTCTGTCGTATATTGCCGATAGACTGGATTGGTCATGTCGAATGATAAGCAGTTCCATTCGATCTTAGGTGTGCCATCTCGCCAAACCGAAGCCCACTCACGATGCTCAATTCCTAGCGGATCATCCTTTTCAGGGCCATGTGGGACATAATCAAACAGTAAGGTCATGCCCAGTTTGTGCAGTTTTTGGCTGAAATACTTGACATCTTCATCTGTGCCATAGCGGGAATCAATAATTTTTTGATCGGTTGGATGGTATACACCTCGATCAAGATGTTCAAAAATGGGTAAAATCCAAACGTGATCAATCCCCATTTTCTTAAGTCTTTCCATTTCTTCTGCATACTCTCTTATTGTCTTTCGATCCTGAAAGTCCGAGTCCATCGTGCCATGCGGATGACAAGAATACAAAACCCCTTCCGTATGACCATTGGTTGGTGGATTCCAGCCTTTTTTCTTATAAAGTTCTCGGATCGGCACAAATGGGTCTTCTTGACCGATGGGCTGAATATAGAGCTTCCCACAGGATATAGTTTCATTCGGTTTGATATAGCTTTCTAGGCAAGCGATATTGACATAATGGGGGATGCCTGCTTCATCTTTATAAACTCCGCTGCTCCATTTTTCTTCTTCATTTACAAACAGAATATTGAGATTTCCGTAATCAGATACTGTTTGAATAATGGGATTCACAAGTCCGGTGACAACTGGTTCAAAAGGTTTTAGTTGTGAAATTCGAAATTCATCATGTGGGACGTTTCCGGGAAACTCAAACCGAACATCTCCAGCTTGAGCAGAATCACGTAAAATAAAAGCCAAACCATTTATCATTCTTCTATCAGAACGGGTATTTTTTACCCGAGTGGATACCTCTAAAGTATCGCCGTTAATCTGATAGATGACGGTGATTACGAGATCATCGAAAGCAAAATTCATATGTAATTCATCGATTCGATCGTTGTATCCGATATAGTCCCATTCTTTTTGGGGTTGATTTATCGGCTCAATAGGCGGCATTTCCCATGTATGGAGAGGATCTAATGAATGGTACTTAAGAAGACCAAGTTTATATTCCTCATCGCAACCGATATCGATAAAAAGTCCTCCTGTTTTCCATTCCATTCCCTTATTGGTTATATTCAATAACTGTCCGGTAAGATTATTAAATTTGCAATGTAAATCCCCCTCTTTTAAGATTAATAGTTCGTTAGATTCAGTGACCTTCATATGTGTATCCTCCCTTTTATTGGCCGTTTTTATGCTCCGATAACTACGCCTATTTTTTCTCCTTCAATAACTACTTGAAATTTTTTCGTTCTTACTTTGTCACTAAATAAAGACTTACCTGTTTTAATATCGAATTCCCATCCATGCCACGGGCAACGTAAAATCTCTTGATCTCTGCCATAAATATATTGATATACTTGTGATTTAATATTAGTTCCACAAACTTCTCCTTTACATAGCTTAGCTCCTTGGTGTGGACAATAGTTGTTTAATGCATGGAATTCTCCTCTGACATTATAAATACCGATCGAAAATCCTTTAACATCAACTATTTTATGGGTACCTTCAGGAATTTCATTAATTCCCGCTACATAATGCACAGCCATACAATCCCACCTTTTATGATAAATTATATAGATTTTTTGCATTTTGATAAAAAATTTTATTCTTTGCTTCTGCACTTAATCCTCTTAATATTTTTGATGGATCATCATTATCCCAATGTGGGTAGTCGCTAGAGAACATCAGAATATTTTCAGCATCGATCATATCAAAGATTGTCAGCAAATCTTTTGGATTTTCAGGCTCTTCAATTGGTTGTGTTGAGAACAAGCAATTGCTGCGAATATATTCGCTCGGAAGTCGTTTTAGCCATGGTACCGAAGAACGTAGTCCCTTATAGTTTTTATCTAACCTCCACATAAGGTGTGGTAACCATGCTATGCCACCTTCAAGACATACAAACTTTAGATTTGGAAATTTTTCGAAGACACCTTCACATACAAGACTAGTGACGTGCGCCATATAGTTCTGCGACAAAATCGTGTGATATTCAATGTATCGTGTTGGATAGCCAGATGCTGTCGGCGCAGATGATATACCAGCACCTTCACCACCTGGATGAATGGCAATTGGAAGTCGGTGACGTTCAGCTGCTTCATAGATAGGATGGAATTGTCGCTGTCCTAGCAGGGTACGCTGTGCACTGCCAATCACAATTCCAACAATTTCAGGGTGTTCTGCCATGCGGTCAATTTCTCTTACTGCAAGAATAGGATCTTGAGTTGCCACAACTATAGAACCTCGAAAGGATGGGTGCATGGAAAGCCATTTGGATATCAGATAATCGTTATAAGCCGAAGCGATTACTGCAGCATAGTCAGGGTCATGCATTGTAGAGACATCCATCATGTTACCAGTTAGTATTGCGTATTCAATATTAAATGGTTCAATCAAATCTTTTACAAGAAATTCTGGATCAGAAGCAGCTGGGCCCCCAGAGGGAGGTGTACAATCTTTACGAATTACACCGACAGGAGACGGATAGCCTCGGTCTGGAATACCGATACCTGTACGCGCAACTTGGGATTTCCAAGGCTCCGGTAAAAAAGGCAACAAATCATCTGAGCATTTTAGTTGGTTATGCACATCGACATCAATAACTTTTAAATTGGTTGACATGTTCATCATCACATTCCTTTCCTTTATATATTTATTGAATCGATAGACTTTCCTCACTTTTTTTGCTTCGACACATGTAATAGTTATTTATTCCACTGAAGTTTCAAATATTTACATTAGGCAGCCTTTCTATCCGAATAAAACCTGTTCACAGCCAAGTTCGTGCAAAGTCTGCAGCCAGTTTGCTTTCAAAGCTTCATCCGCTGATTTAATGTGGTTAAGTGGGGCGGTGGCTCCAATCCGGACTGCTTTATGGTTGCCCATATCGTGGTAAGCCATGATATGAACGGCTTTAAGGTTTGGATATTTGCGGGCCATTGCAGCAATGCCGGCCAAATGCTCGGGGGAGTCATTGACGCCTGGAATCAGCGGGCAGCGTAAAATGATCGAAGCACCTGTCTTGTACAGAACATCCAAATTTTTCAAAATGAGTCGGTTCGATACTCCCGTCACCGCCAGATGACGCTCCTCGCCTGTTTCTTTATAATCAAACAGAAACAAATCGATAAACCTGGCGATTTCTTTGAACTTATTAGTCGGTGCATATCCAGATGTATCGAGGCATACGTGAATGCTTTCCTTTTGTAAGAGGGATGCGGTCTCTTTGACAAATTCATACTGCACCATCGGTTCCCCGCCTGATATCGTGACTCCGCCACCTGACCTCGTATAATAATCCATATCTTTCCTTATTTCCGAAAGCACATGTTCAACCGTTGTCTCATAACCGATCAGTTTGATCGCATCATAGGGGCAGGCAGCAATGCTGGTTTCATTGATTAACGTACGATCATGGAAAACTCTCGCTTTCCCGACCCGAATGGACTGTAGCGTATCATTGGCCTGATCCGATTTAAAGACTCCGGCCGGACAAATCCGGCCTTCATTCAGGCAGCGCACACAAGTATCGTAATGAAAGGAGTAATGAGGATCTTTCGTTTGTGATTCCGGGTTGTGGCACCACTGACACCTTAATGGACAACCTTTCAGAAAAACCGTTGTTCGAATACCCGGTCCATCATGTAATGCGAAACGTTGAATATCAAACACCAAAGGTTTAACACTGACCATTGAATGATCATCTCCAAATCAATAAAGAGTCCGGCTTAAGATTTCTTCTTGAACGTCCCTGTCCAATTCAACAAATCTTGCGCTGAATCCGCCGACACGGACAAATACATGTGAATACTTTTCTGGTTCGATCATTGCCTGTTCCAGTTCGGCCCGGTTAACGACAGAAATCATCAGCTGCGTGCCGCCCTTGGCAAAATAGGTGTCCAAAACAGCCTTAAATTGTTCTCTTCGTTCCGTAAACAGTTCTCTGCTGCACTTTAAGTTATGAACCGCCCCGGCATGGATTCGCGGGTCTAGTTTAACGATGGAATTGAGCAAAGCGGTCATGCCATTCTTGTCGCTGCCTCCGGAGGGAGTATTCCCATTTGTCATCGGTTCCCTTGCTTTTCGGCCATCCGCAGACGCGGAAGTATACCGGCCAAGAATGGTATTCGCTGAGTTATTGATAATGACGTTCAAATAGGAATGCAAATTCGTCCGGCTGCGTTGTTTACTGATGGTAGTGCAAATGTGCTGATGCACTTTTTTTGCCATTTCATCTGCGAGGTCATCATCGTTTCCATACTTAGGGACTTTCAGCAACTCCTTGCGCTCCAGCTCGAATCCCTGGAAATCGGCATCAAGCCATTGTACGAGATGCTCCAGGCTGAATTGCTTCTTTCCAAAAACCAAGTCCCTGATAGCAGTTAAACTGTCCGCTGTATTGATGTTTCCGTACGTTTCCAATGTGCCGCCCAAGTAGGTGATGCCGCCATCAAAGAGGGATTTGCCACGTTCCATACAATCATCATATAGCATGCTTGTGTACAAATAGGCAGCGGTCCCGCCGATTACCCGATATTCCAGTTCCTCCTGATCAGCCATGATTTCCGTAAAATAATCAATTTGCTGCTTGTATGCATCGAACAGTATATCGAAAGATGTGAACTCTTGGGGCTCCCCTGTTGAAAGGCCGATTCTTCTGCCTGTCATCGGGTCGATGCCGTTGTGGAGTGCCGCTTCAAGAGCCTTTAATAAATTGATGACCCCGCTTGGAGTACCGATGCTTCGATGTTCAAGAATATATTCTCCACACCCGAACGGGACATACGTTTCAGCCTCCTCACGGCTGACCCGGAATGCATTGGCTGCCGCTTCTACATTCACATCATCGTTATACAGCAAAGGGAGGGTTCTTCCCTCGCCAATGACGGTCAAGGCTTTCTCCAGCAAGTCCGGATTCATGCCGGTATAGCACCGAAGCGTGAGCTGAGGTTCAATTTCAAATACCGTCCTTGATGCTTCCATGGCAAGCATGGCAAACCGGTCCGCATTGTATTGATTCCGACGGCCCAAACCACCGATTATGACCCGGCTTTCATACACGGTTTTTAACGATGCAATCAAACGCCAAAGCGATTGCACAAGCTTTAATGCTTGAGGCTCAGATAATACATTTGTTTTCAGATCGTTTGCTAAGAAGTCGCCGAAATATACATCCATGCGGCCATAATTTCGAACTCCGGATAGAAGAGAATAGAGCCAAAACAACTGGATGGCCTCCCGGAAGGTCGTTGGCTGATCCTTGGTAATGGACCTGAGTGCAGCCGCTATTTCTTCCAGTTCCAATTTCCTCGCTTCATCGGACTCGCCTAGGCTCATCTGTTCAGCCTGATCGGCATAATAAAGGCAAGAGCCGGTAAACAAATCAAGCGCAAGCCCCATGCCCTCAAATAACTTGACATCACCCCCCTCGCGCACAGCTTGCTGCAGGTGACGTTCAACTTTTGCTTTCAATTCAGGTATGCCAAGCTGCAGCAGCTTGCCGAAATCCGGCATCACGCCGCACATTCTGTACAATGGAAACGCGATTCCCGGTTCGCCGACCCAATTGTCGCTCGGCAGGGCTTCAGCCAAGTATGGCGGGTAAGCCGCCCGTACCTTTGCTTGTGTATTTTCCGTTTTCCAAAATTTGATCAGTTCCATTATGCTTTGCTTCTCGAATTTGCTCGCATCAGGGTTTTCATATGCTTCTATCATTCTTTTCTCGTCAAAGGTGAACGCAAGCTCATCGCAATCATGCGATGTAAACCGTACCCAAGGCCTTCGAAATCTGCCTGCTATGAGATCATTTGCTTGAATGGGTTCGAATGCATACGGATATTGCACACTTAAGCACATGGCCTCAAGGATTGCTACATGATCATTTTTATAGTTGCGGTAGGTCTCGGTAAACATGACCGCTTGTTCCAAATCATCTCTCCACGTCTTCATATGTACTCACCTTTCCCTTAAGTTCCCGTTTGATTTCATTGTAGGGTCAGCATAAGGAAAAGTCTTGTTTTATTTTGCTTAAAATTGTGCTATTTTGATGTTAAAAAGAAAGGAAAATCTAAATGATCATTTTGAACGGGGATAAGATCCTTGATTCAGATGCTGAAGTCCATTTCCGCCTTTTTCATGTATGAATGTGGTATCGTAAAAATTTCAAGATAAATTTTTATTTTTTGAAAGATTCAATTTTTTTGTTGACAATATAAATTACCTTGTAATAAGATTACGTTAATCTCAACATCATGTTAAACGCTTAACATTAAATTGCAAGGTTGAAAATTAAATAGAGAAGGAGGCTCAATGGGAACGCTTTTGGACTTTTTGTAACGATCCTAACCTTTTGTGGAAGCGGATACATACATTCGTATGAAGATGAGTCTGACGAATCGTTGAATTCACGCAGGAAACTTTTAAACTATTTGAAGGGCGGAAATGAGATGGCTAAACTTTCAAAACAGGAAGTCGATTTTTTTAACGAGAATGGGTACTATTTATATCATAAACCGTTATTTTCTCAAGAGAAAATGGAGCGATTAGAGGAAATTTTTCAGGAACACCTGGCGGAAAAAGGCAGCAAATTGTCAGATGAACTTGACACGCCTCATTTTCGTGATGAACGGTTATTGGAATATTTGTTGAGTGATGAAGCACTCGATTTAGTGGAGCCTATCCTTGGCCCGAATATCATCATGTGGACTAGTCACTTTATTTGTAAAGACCCTTACGTCGGCAGGTTTACACCGTGGCATGAAGATTCGGCGTATTGGAATGGCCGTTTCGATAAATACGACAAAATCGTAACCATTTGGCTTGCGCTCGATGACGTGACAAAAGAAAATGGATGTATGAAGGTCATTTCTGGAAGCCATACCAACGGATTTTCTGAATACGAGTCTGTCGATCAGACAGTGAGTACGTTCCATGCAAAAATTAAGGATGTTGACGAATCCAATGCTGTTGATTTTGAGATTAAAAAAGGGGAATGCTCTATCCATGATTCCCGCATCATTCACGGAGCAAACGCAAATACCAGCCCATATCGCCGTCTTGGATTTACCATGCGATATATCTCGGCTGATACAAAAGTGCTTCCGGTTGACATGAACAATGGTTGGAAGTTTTGGCTTGCACGTGGAGAAAATGTGGCCGGAAACCCATGTGTAAACGTTCCGTCTAAATCTTGACTTATTTTTTAATAACGTCCTTTGGGAATTGCGAAACCTTTTTAAATTCATGACCACTCCTTTCATTTGATTGAAAGATCATTTGAACGGATTGGTCTTTCTTATTGGCAAAAAAATGCAATTTAGAAATAAATTTTTATAGTAAAAAATTTATTGGTGTTAAGATGCCGGCGCATGAATTTCTTCATGCGCCTACTCTATTTAGCTCGGTGAACTTCTTCACCTGATACCTTTTTTTATAATGCTATTTCAAACTACTTTGATGTCCGTGTTGGTTCATTAGCCGTCTATTATTATTTTAAAAAAATTTCATTTACCAACAATATCGCAACTAGTTTATAATATAAGGATGTCCAAAATGGATATCAGGAGTCTTTTCATGACACTATGACGAGGTAGTAGGTGAGTAAAATCGATATCATAGAAACACGGGTGAGAGGTTTTATCGCAGATATTCAACACCCTAACCAGAAAAAGAAAATAAATAGTAACGAGTTAGAATTTCAGTTGCGCAAGCTATTAGATAATTATTTTGAAATGGACGGTTATTCATTGTTTTATCTTGCAATCGAAACATTGCAAGCTGAAGGACAACTGATCCCTATTCAAAATAATCAATACAATGGTAAAACACCAGCGCTTGCCTTATATTACTGGGTAAATATAAAAGTTCAGGCAGCCAAATGGGATCGTCTCGAGATGATGAAATTAAGTGATCAGTTTGATTTTTCCTATTATGAACAGCATCCTGAATGGCAAACGAAAGAAGAATGGAATCGAATCCATCATGTATATACGTTTCTAAAGTCCAGTCAGGAAAGGGAAATCGTATCATTAGAAGAAAGAAGCCTTGAGCTCTTTAGCCATGAAAAATTCTTAATTGATAGTGATAGTTTTCCTGATGGAAAAGGTTTTTTAGCTAGAATTGGCATAGCAGAAGATCAACTTAAAATGGTGAATTATGGGGAGCCTTTTGTCTTTTGGCTGAAACAAGGGAAAGAAATGAAAGATATTCAGAGAGTACTAATCGTCGAAAATCTATCTTTCTTTCATACTTCCATTCAATTATTGGAAGCGAATCAACTCGATTATGAACCTGAACTAATCATTTATGGGGAAGGCGCTAAAATTGAACGGAGCTTTTCTTTTTTCTTTCGAATGTTTCCGCCAAAATCCTATCTTTTCTACTACGCAGGAGATCTTGATGCCGCTGGATACGGGATCATCATGCGGCTTATCGAAAAATATCCGGATAGCTGTTTTCAGCCTGCCTTAAAAATTTATCGAAAAATGCTCGAATGTCTAGAACAAAGGAATGATCAGAAAATCGGTCAATCACAAAACCTCAAATACCGTGATTTATTCTTTCAATGGTTTACAGAAGAGGAGCAAGCGTTATTACAGCAATTATGGCAGGAAAATAAGCGAATCCCACAAGAAGTGTTAACAATTGAAACATGGAGGAGATGGCTGTGAACGAATCATGGGAAGGTTTCGCCCAGCGTATGCAACGATTAAATCCATTGTTTGAGCTTGGCAGAGGAATGGAAGTAGGAGAGCTGAAGCCTCATATCCAAACAATTCTGATGCAAGTGCTCCTGACCATCTTTTATCGAGAATTAAATGATGATGATCATCGCCGCAAATCAGATATCAAATATATGGTAGAAGATTCCATTAAGCAAATGAAGCTTCTAGCAGACGATAAGCAAATGGAACGGATTACAAGCGGGCTCCTGTATCAGGGAAAAGAAGAGTATAGTAAACCGTTTGAAGCCTTATATTACGATGAAATCAGACAATCATGGGAAACTCAGGTTTTCCGTTATGTCACGATGGATGAATTATATACGAATTTAGAAATAGGCGGATCGATTGTTTATAAACTCACGGATGTCTCTCAGGAAATGATTTTTATGAGCAGGGAAATGGCGGAGGAATTCTCTATAACGATAGAACAACTCTATAGTATGCAGCTGATTAAAAACGGTAATTTTAGAAAAGCTACTCGAAACCTCGATCACCTCATTTCACGAGTAAACCGCTTAATGGCAAAAGAATTCACTTTTCAAAAGGAAATGATTAACAATCCTAAAATCTTATTGATTGAAGAAGAATGGCAAAGGGCCGACAATCGTGTGGAAATTGAAAAGCAATTTGAAGAAGAAAAAAATCACTTCCGAACCATTACGAGCATGATCGAAAAAACGAAACGAAGAAATGAAGAAGATGATTATATTCAGAAAGAATTGATTCTTCTCCAAGAAAAAATTGGTCATACAAGGCAGCTGCATGATCGTTTTGCCAAGCTCGTCATTCAAAATATCTCCTATGAGATGAAATTAAAAGCGGAAAACCCTTCGTTGTTTTGGGAAACCAGCCTGGTTTCATTTCGAGAACATCTATATGAAAATTGGTTCATGAAGGAAGGAATCAAAAGTTTTGAGACAATAGAAAAAGTACTTTCTCCGTTATTTTCACCAAAGAATGAATTTATTTTGCCGCTGGATTGGATTTGGGGAGAACAAGAATTTGATGAAAAACAACTAATGGCTGCTGTAATCGAAGAAGAGGAAGAAGAAAGCATTACTCGTCTCCGAGTAACGAACTGGGATTCTGTTATTAAGGCATGGAGTTATGTTTTTCAACATTTACAAACATACGGAGAGTTTTCATTAGCGGATTTGCAGGCATGTCCATTAGAAGTGCAGGATTTATGGTTTGAAGAGTCTGAAACGATTGATTTATGGATGATGTTTGATAAAAAGCCGCTGAAGATTCAAGTGCTGCATCGGAAGGAAGAAACATTAAGTGACGAGAGGGAAATTCTTCTATATAAACTAATGCAGGAATATCCGCAATTTCAAACTTTTGAAGGCTTGAAAATCTTTACCATGTTTGATCATCGGGCGGAGCCTCATCAATGGTATCAAATGAAAATTACCCCTTTCAAAATATGTGTACAGGAGGAGCAACGATGAATGCGGAATCAATCAAAAAAGCGTCAGCTATCTATTTTACTCTATTAAAAGATAGAGTAATCGACGAAAATAGCGAACACTTTCAGACCTATTTTGATCCGGAAGTGCGACAAACTGTTCTTTTATTAGCTGACGAATCAGGTACATATATCATTGAATCGCCTAAACGGATTCATTTAGTTGTCCAGCCGACCGGCTCTGTCTTTGCTACGAATTTTACGCATATGAAAGAAAAGCATAAGCAAGTCGAAACGAAAAAACACTTTCATCTTATGAGCGTTGTCATTATGTCTTTTTTAGCAGCGATAGACCGCAACCAGGCTGCAAAAATCCGCACGAAGCGGGAAGGGATTAGCTATTACGCATTAGAACGTCTTGTTAACGATCTCATAACAAATTGGGAAAGCATTCTTAAAGTGAAACCTGCCTTCGGTGAAGAAGAACGAATCGATATGAAGGAAGTTGTCATATTGTGGAAATACATGGAAGTGGACACGGATGATTATGCTCTTAAAAAAGCTAATAGACGAACCAGAATAGGTTTAATTGCAAGCAGCATGCGCTTATTAGAGACGGAGGGGCTAATCGTCATTCTTGATCGGGATGATATACCTAAGGTGATTCCAAAACAAGAGCTTTTTGAGCGAATTGAATACTTGTATCACGATTATGATCGTTATGAATTATTTAAAAAATTAATGACGGTAGAGGAGGATGAGCATGCCGAAAATCCATCGAATTAGAATTGTTGGCCTGAAGTATGATGGCATGCAAAAGCAATATAAAGATACCACCTTTAACTTCCATAATGAAGAGACCTCCACAAATGGCCTCATTGCGATGATGAATGGGGGTGGGAAAGGTGTATTCCTGCAAACCATCTTTCAAATCCTTAAACCTGGAACCTCGTGGGGAAAACAAAACAATCGTTATTATCAGCAGTTCTTTTTTAATAATAAGGAGCAATTTATTCCCTATACCTTTCATGTTCTCATTCAATGGGAATTGGACGGTTCGGACCACCGGCATCTGGTAACTGGAGGAATGTTCTCAGCCGAACAGCGGATTTCGATGAGTGAAGAAAGTGGAAATGAAAGCAAAACGTTGGAACAGGAAGCGAGGATCCTCCCGAATATTACCTTTTATACAAGAGAGTTTGAACGGAAAGAAGAGGTATCGCTTGAACATATTCCACTTTATGAAAATGATGAGGTGGCTGAAACGGAAAGCTTGAAGGACTATTTAAAATGGAATGGATATGACGTTTACCGCGATACGAAGAAGCACTATCGTATTCTGGATACATACGGAATTAACCGTAAAGACTGGGATATTATGAAGGAGATTAACAAGGATGAAGGCGGCGTTGGGAAATACTTTGAGGGTGCTGAGGATGATCATTCCCTGTTTCAAAAACGAATTATTCCTACGGTTAGTCAAGTCTTGCATCCGACGGAACATCAAAAGAACGATCTTGTCGAGATTTTCAAGAGTCAGGCCAGTATTGCGAAGGACCTGCCAGTTCTCTTAAAAAGAGAGCAAGCACATAAGGAATTTTTAGAAGACATTGTCCCTTTTGAAGAGAACTTAGCTAAAGGGGTAGAGCATAAAGAAATTGTTCATGAAAGTGTTAAGGTCGGAAGGCAACTTCTGGGTGCTTTAAAGCATTTGAAGCAATCGGAAGAGGAATCGCTGCTTACTTTAGCGAAAGACATGGAAAACTTAACGATCAGGCAAGCAGATTTACGCTATCAAAAGGACAATTTAGAGTTTGCAAAAGCTCACAGAGAGGTATTGGATTGGGAGAAGAAATTAGTAGAAGAAAGGAATAAACATACCTCCTTACAATCGGCCGTAAAGGAGAAACAGGAACGAAAAGAGCAGCTTGCCTTTCAGGTTTTATTGAAAGAGTGGAGTGAAAACGAACAAAGTATTCGCTCTCTTTCACAACAGATAGCGACATTAGAACAAAATAGCGGCTTAGAGCAAGTGAATCAAAGAATGGATGAAATCAAAAAGGAAGCAGCACAGCAATGGGAGCATTCTTACCGATCCATACAAGAAACGGTTAAGCAGTATTTGGGGTATCAAAAGTTTTTAAAGAGAAAAGGGATGGATCTGTCAGGAAAGGATAAACAAAAGACAAAAGAGATTGCTCAGCTTAGTGCTGAAATTGATTTTCTCTATACGCAAATCCATACATTTGAGTCGAAGGAAGAAGCACTAATCAAAGAATTTGGCGACCTCTTAACCTATGACTTAAGGGGCTATATCGATAGTCTTTCTAAACAAATTGAGCAGAAAAAGGGTATGTTAGAAGAGCTGCAAGCAAAAGAGAAAGAATCTAGTGAAGTGCAAAACAAATTAGCCACATCACATGGTACGCTTGTCCAATCGATTCAGTTTTCAGAAGAAAAATGTGCAGAGTTAAAGGCCGCAAATATAGAGCAAAAGCAAAAAGAAGCAAAACTGTTAGATCGGCTTCATGGGTTAGTAGATGATGTCACTGCACCGTTCACCCACGCGCTTCTTTCAAAATATGCACTACAGATTGAAGACATCCTAGCCAATAATCGAGAACAAGGTGAACAAATTAAAAAAGACCTTTGGGAAATACAACTGGACCATTCGTTAAATGATGAGCACTTCTGGATTCCCAATAAAGATGTAAAGGAATTAAAGGAATGGATTGATGAAAAGACTGGTATTGATGTGTTTTATGGTACCCAATTTCTCCAATCTTTAAGTAAAGAAGATATCGCGAACACCCTTTTGACGTATCCGCTCCTTCCATACGGTTTAGTGGTAAGCGGGCAGCAATGGCAAAAAATTAATCAACAGGTTCTTTCCGGAAGAATGTTTAAAAGTCCTGTTCCGATTTTCTTGCGTGAAGAAATGAACAGCGAAAATCAACAGTCATCCTTCGTAATCATTAACGGAACAGAGAACGAGCTATTAACGGAGAAAAATCATTTTACCAACTGGAAAATTAGTATTGCTAAACAAATAGAAGAAAAGAAAGATACACTTATTGAAATTAATAAAACAGAAACCTCTTTACGTCGTATGTTAAAAGAAATCGATCGATTTTTATCGAGTGAGCTGGCTGTTGATATCGAGAAAGCTTTCAATCAGGAACAGAACGCCTTTCTTTCTAAGAAAACGAAGTTACAGGAAATCACAACCAAAGAGCAAAAAGAAAAAGAATTACAGCTTGGGTTAAAAGAACAGTTGGAGACGACAAAGGGAAAGATCGAGAAGCTTACAAGAAATGTAGAAACAATCGAGGACTTTGATCGTGAAAAGTCTCTTTATCAAGAAAATAAACGTGTGAAATTAGAGAAAGAGAAACAAAAGGAAGTCTTAGGTTTAGGGCAGCAAGAAATAGGAAAAGAGCACCAAAATATAGTAGAACTGCAAAACAAGTGGAATCAAACGTATTTAGAATGGAAAGTTACAACCGAACAAACGATAAAAGAGATCGCCTTCTTTATTGAAGGAGCGGTTTTTCCTACTGATGAAAAAGCGGAGCAATCTGAAGAGGTCCCACGTTTATCACCTCATTTATTAGAGGAGATTAATGGAAGAATCTTAGAGTTAAAACAGCTCCAAAAATCAAAAGAAGAACAGTCTCGAGAATTACTGGTTATTCAAGCAAAAAAAGAAACAGAACAAAAACAGCAAAAGAAATTAGAGAAAAAACTCGATACTTATAACAAGGAGTGGAAGGTCGCTCCGGAACCAGATGAACCGATAAGTATTGTAGAAAATATGCTGCAAACGGCACAGAAGGAAGCAAAGACTGCGGAAAAAGAAGAGCGGGAACAAGGAACGGCTGTAACGGTAGCAGAAACTTCCTTACAGCATGCGACCGTTCAGCGTGACAAGTCAGGAAAAAAGATAGCAAAGCATGAGAAACAGCCTGAAGAATGGGAAGACCTAGACTTAGAGATAAAGGCAGTAGAAATAAAAGACCAAACGAAACAAACGATTGAGGAACTAAAGCAGACGGAAAAACGCCAAAAAGAAACAGAAACGAACATTGCGGGTTTCGAAGGGGATTTGTTAACCTTATCCGTTATCCTAAAGGAGGAAGCGGCGGCATTTACTGATAAGGATGTAGAAAAAATTAAGAGTCAAGGTAAAGCATGTATCTTATCCTGGTGTGAAGCACATCAAGCGATTCAGGAAGAAGGACAAGAAAAGCATGCGAAAATCGAACAATCATTAAGGAATTTAAAGCTAACAATCGAAGGCAAAGATTGGGAGATTCGTTTTAAAAATGAAGTATTAACCACATTAGACCATATGGATACGAGGCATTATTCGCATATTCAAAGTGTCGTTAAAAATATGAAGCGGTTTTCACAAAGTGGATTGGAACAATTAGAACGCGACAAAGAAAGGGCAGAAAAGGCGCAAAACTTCTGGGCCAGCCGTGCCAGCATGAAGGTGATGAGCATTTCAGAGGCGATTCGTTCTATGATTGCAAAAATGAAGCTGAAAAATGAACGAGGATCCTTTCCGCTTGTCCAGCTAAAAGAAGACATCTTACCTAAAAAGGCGGAAGATATCGAGCCGCTGCTGAAGCAGCATTTTGTAGCGGCCATTAACAAAATTACCAAACAATTTGATACGATTGATCATCATAATCAAGCCGTAGACCAAGAAATAAAACAACTGATTAGTGAAGAGCAAATTTTGTTTGTATCACTTCGAAATCGTTATCCTGAGCTGCTTGTCTATAATATGCGAACGGATAATGCCTTTATGTACGGGAAACCGCAAAGAGATCATTATTCAACCTGGCAGACCATTAATCAAGGTTCAAAGACAAAATCCGATGGCAGCGGAGGACAAAAGCTGTCAGCCCGAATGGTGATGATGATGATGTTATTATCTGTTAAAAACGAAACAGACCAGAGCTGGGTTCCTTTAGTCTGTGATAATCCGTTCGGACAAGCGGCGTCGGCACATGTCCTCGACCCGATCTTCTCAGTGGCCGAAAAGCTGAAGTTCCAATTCATTGTCGTCACGCCGCCCGAACTGGTGAAAACGGAAATCAGCCAAAGATTTGATGCCTATTATAAATTGGACTTCATTCGCGAAAAAGGAAAAGAAATTGTAACGGACACCATTGTTCCAGCCTTTCGAATTTACCAGGGAGCTGAAGAAGCTCCGGTTTGATAAAGTATAGGATTTAGATAATAAAAGCAAATATTTGTTACTTAAAAATAATAATCACCCTTCTTATTATAAATAAGGATAATAAGTTTTAATAAACAGCAGACAAGTGCGGTAGACCCTCCTTGTCTGCTTTTTTTGTCTTACAATTTGTCCTAGTTAGTAATAGATAAAATTAAATACATACTCGCAAATATGATGGATCGCTTAAAAGCCGAAATAAACTTCTTGCTAGCCCATTGTAGGTAAAGTGATCGATTGGTTTACGTTTGTTTGAATCGACTGGAAGGTTTCTTTTCCAAAGAACGCATTCGCTTTTTTCGCTATTTGATTTAACATGGCGTCATTTTCCATTAACGCCTCGCGGATACGATCGATTATTTGTAGTGCGTTTGCTCCAGTGACGTGCTTGGCAACTCGTTCAAGAAGGACTTTTGCATCTACAGAATATTTATGGGCGAAGCTGTGACACATGACGATATTTTTTCTGAGCGGCTCAGAATATTCACTTGTAAACGAGCGGCGGATACACCCCCTCATCCCCGCATACCCATAAGAAATCTCGGATGCAGCACGGTAAAATAGCACCATTCCATCTGCATGACTGGATTCTGGATGCACTCGCAGTTCACTTATTAATGAGACTAAACGTTGGACAACTACCTTGGCTTCCTCCGTTTTGTTCCACCATTCCATTAAACGATTTTGCTCATCTGCACTCATAATCATAGATTGTGAATTAGGCATATTGGTATCCTCCCTTGTTTATCCGGCTAAAGCCGGGGGATTGCCTGGATATTCTGGATTCTTGTACGGATGATCTCCCATTCAGGTCCAAGCATGGCCTGACCAAGCCGTATTGCTTCGTTAATCATTTCAGCGATTTGCCTGTTTAACCCTTTGCTAAGTTCAATCAAATACATGGTATCTTGCTGTGCCCAGTTTTCAACTAATTCAAAATTAGGGCGTATTTGTTTTTCGCTAATCCGCAGTGTATCAAGGTCAAACACCAGCATTTCCTTCGCAAGAGAAATAGACTCCCCCTGCCTGAGCCGCTTGATTGTTCCTCTCACAGCATCAAAACCGTAACCAATGTCCGCTACGGTAGCGTGGTAGGGGTTAAGTCCTGGGGCTGTTCGGATAGATGGAATCGAGCGAAAACCAGTGGTAATCGAACAGACGACTTCTTTAGCAGCCATTCCCTTCTTTAAGACAGCATCGATGGCAGTAAGATAAGAATCTCGCAGTTCAGCGTTCCATTCGAAAAAAGTAGAGTTCATTTATTTTTCCCACCTCTTGAACTGTTTAATGTGATTCCCGGAAAGGTTTTTATTCCTCTGAATTACTTTAATCATAAATATTCAAAGATATATTGTCCTCATACCCAGTAATTGATCAAATAGAAGGAATTGAAGAAGCCTAGTAAATTTTCAAAATAATAAAACAAATATATAGTCCTACTTCTTGGTTTGGAACAATATATATGTAAGGGGCTTGTTTAAAAGAAAAATAGGGAGGGTCACTATGAAATTGAAAAAGTCTTTAACATTAT
This sequence comes from Neobacillus sp. NPDC093127, assembly GCF_044754175.1. Lineage (NCBI taxonomy): Bacteria > Bacillati > Bacillota > Bacilli > Caryophanales > Bacillaceae > Neobacillus > Neobacillus sp. NPDC093127. The sequence continues at coordinate 125,970 of NZ_JBIVOP010000001.1, read as the reverse complement.
TGTTAACAGGAAGCTTGGCGGCAGGGATGATTTTGGCTGGCTGTGCTAATTCCGGTGGCGATAAAAAAGATTCAAATGTTATTAAAATTGCTACTCAGACCCCGCTTTCAGGCGGGAGTGCAACAATTGGGGAAGCCATCAAGTTAGGAGCACAGCTTAAATTGGAAGAGGAAAAGGAGAAGTTTAAAGACTTAGGCTTTACCTTACAGCTTGTACCCTATGATGATCAGGGCGATCCAAAAAAAGGAGTAGCCAATGCTCAGTTAATTGGCGCAGATAAATCGATCATGGCCGTTGTTGGTCACTTTAACTCGGGTGTCGCCATTCCTTCTTCAGAAGTGTATGAAAAATATGCGATACCGATGGTTTCGCCAGCCAACTCAGCTGTTGAAGTCACCTCAAGGGGATTAAAGACAGTCAATCGGATTGTTGCCCGTGACGATTTTCAGGGTCCAGCAGGTGCTGAATTTGCCGTTAACAACTTAAAGGCAAAGAAAATTTTTATCGTTCAAGATAAAACAGCTTACGGTACCGGCCTTGCAGAAGCATTCAAGAAGGCTGCTGAAGAAAAAGGAGCTGAAATTCTTGGATTTGAAGGGATTACCGTCGGAGAAAAGGATTTTAATGGCGTTCTTAACCAAGTGGTGTCTAAGAAACCTGATTTAGTCTACTTCGGTGGAATCTATGCTGAAGGCGGACTATTAATCAAACAAGCACGTGAAAAAGGCATCAATGTCCCGTTTTTAGGCGGGGATGGAATGGATGCTTCTACACTAGTTGAAATTGCCGGAGATACAATTAAAAATACGTACATTACTTCGCTTGCAGGTGATTCTACAAAAATAGAAGAAGGTAAAAAATTTATCGACACCTATAAGGCAAAATATAAGAAAGATACAGAGTCTTATTCGGTATATGGCTACGATACGATGGGTGTGGTTTTAAAGGGAATTGAGGACGCGATTAAAGCAAATAACAACAAAAAGCCATCTCGCGCACAGGTAAGAGATGCCGTCCGCGGAGTGAAAGACTACCAAGGAGTATTAACAAAAGTCTGCTTTGACGATATCGGCGACAATGATTACGCCAAAGTATTTATTTATAGTTTTAAAGAAGCAAAATATCCAGCTGAATATGTGGACGAAGTTAGTAAATAAGAATGGCGGGGGTGGAAAGGGGTATGGCTCATAAAATGGGTGAGAGTACCCTTTTTTTCTATCGATTGTGGACAAGGAGGTAACTTATGCTGAACGAAATACTCCAAACAATCCCGCAGGTGGTGATAGACGGCCTAACCTTAGGTGCAGTGTATGCGGTTATTGCTTTAGGGTACACAATGGTTTATGGGATATTGGAATTAATCAACTTTGCTCATGGTGAAATCTTTATGTCAGGTGCCTTTATCGGGACTGCGATCTTAATTGTGTTGATGGGAATGGGGTGGGTTTCAGCGGTGCCGGCGATTGTTATGCTGATCACTGTCCTCGTGTTAACCGCTGTCCTGACAGGCCTTTTAGGGATGGGGATTGAGAGAGTAGCTTACCGGCCATTACGAAATGCACCAAGATTAATCCCGCTCATCACCGCTATCGGTATCTCATTTTTATTACAAGATATTGTGAGATTCATCGCCGAATTACAAAAAGGGAACTATATCGTAACAGGGCCTAATTTTTTTAAAGATCAAATTTCGATTAAGGCCTCATCAATAAGTGCCATTTTTAACGACGCATCGATTAAAACATCGTTTGTGATAGTGCTAGTTACGGCGGTCATTATGATGATTGGTCTTGATTTATTTGTCAATCGAACAAAATGGGGCATGGCGATGCGAGCAGTTGCGCAAGATCGCGAGACCGCTTCCTTAATGACGGTAAATGTAAACAAGGTTATTTCCATCACCTTTTTTATCGGGTCGGCGCTTGGCGGAGCAACGGGAGTCCTCTTTGCTGTCCAATATGGAACAATTGACCCTTATATTGGCTTTATCCTTGGCTTAAAAGCCTTTACGGCAGCAGTATTAGGCGGTATTGGAAATATCCGCGGAGCCATGCTTGGCGGTTTACTGCTGGGTTTACTGGAAATGTTTGCTTCAGCCAATTTAACCCTCTTATCTGGCGGCGTATTTGGCGCCGAATACAAGGATGTTTTTGCCTTTGCCATCTTGATTATTGTGTTACTCTTTAAACCGGAGGGCTTATTAGGCAAACCGGTAATTGAGAAAGTGTAGGTGGGAAGAATGAAATCTCTATGGAAAAAATATAAACAAAACAAATTTGCGCAGGGAATTCTTCTCCTCTTTTACATCGGGATTACATCATTAAGTCTATTTATGGCTCAAAAATCAGTTACAGCGTTCCTACTTCTTTTATCGTCGCTGTTACTTTTATATTTTACAAATTTCAAGAACCTCACAAAATGGTTAATTGCGGGAATTGTGCTTGTGTTTTTACTTCCCTTCACTGCAAGTAACGGAGATGCCTATCAATCCTATATGGAAGTGGCAACACTGGTCGGAATCTATATTTCTATGGCTCTCGGATTAAATATTGTAGTGGGGATGGCAGGTCTTCTTGATTTGGGGTTTATCGCCTTCTTCGCAGTAGGCGCCTACACTTATGGGATTTTTGCTACAGCCCAAGCATCCAATTTTATGCCTTTTGGAACGTTTCCTCTATCAGGTGAAAGCTTTTGGATCTTTATCTTAATTGGCTGCTTTGTCGCCGCTTTATTTGGCCTTCTTCTTGGCATACCGGTCCTCCGGGTTAAAGGCGATTATTTAGCAATCGTCACCTTAGGTTTTGGCGAGATTATTAGAATTATTTTTAATAATCTTGATCGCCCGCTTAATATAACCAATGGTGCAATGGGGATTCCTTCTGTCACGCCGCCCCGCTTGTTTGGAATCGATTTTCTTTACCCAAGCCAATTTTATTACATTGTCCTAGTGATTTTATTATTCACTATATTTACAGTTCGCCGTTTTGAGCATTCAAAAATCGGCCGTTCGTGGAAAGCTGTCAGGGAAAATGAAATAGCGGCCCAAGCGATGGGTGTACCATTAGTGCGGACAAAACTAATGGCATTTGCGATTGGTGCTTCCTTTTCGGGAATGATGGGTGTCGTTTTTGCTGCAAAACAGGCCTTTGTCGATCCGACCAGCTTCACTCTCTTAGAGTCGATTACGATTTTGGTCATGGTCATCTTGGGCGGGATGGGCAGTGTACCAGGCGTCATTCTTGGTGCGGCGGTTATGACCATCCTCAATCTTCAAGTATTAACAGAAGTGACCAATTGGTTGAATCAACTAAATTCGACGGGTACCTTTTCCATCCCGGACGCACTATCTCCTTCTAAAATGCAGCGGCTTATTTTCGGTCTGCTACTAATCCTGTTTGCTTTATATCGACCTAAAGGGCTCTTGCCCGCAAAAAACCATGTCTATAATGAAAAGGAATTACAAGAGGGAAGCAGGAAGGAAAATGCTGGGGATCTGGAAATTAAGCCTGAACATTCGCAAATCGAGAAAGCTCAGGAGGTTTAGCGTATGTCTATTTTAGAAGTTCAAAATCTTACGAAGAAATTTGGCGGGATCACAGCCAATCAAGATGTATCGATGACAGTGGAAAAAAACTCAATAACAGCCGTTATTGGACCAAACGGGGCAGGGAAAACAACCTTTTTTAATATGATTACAGGGGTGTATCAGCCAACTTCCGGGATGATTTTACTTGAAAACGAAAAATTGAATGGTTTAAAACCGCATGAGGTGTCCAAAAAAGGCATCGCAAGAACCTTTCAAAATATCCGCTTGTTTAGTGAAATGTCCGTGCTTGAAAATGTGCTTGTTGGCATGCATACACATATAAAAGCAGGTCTTGTCGGCATTTTATTCAATCTTCCTGCGATTCGGAAGGAAGAGAAAGCTTCCGAAGTGAAAGCGTATCAATTATTGGAATATGTCGGACTGGCCCCGCTTTTAAATGAAAAAGCATGTAATTTAAGTTACGGGGCACAACGAAGGCTGGAAATCGCAAGAGCTCTTGCTGCCAAACCAAAGGTCTTATTATTAGACGAGCCTGCGGCTGGGATGAATCCAAAAGAAACGAACGAACTTACTCAGTTGATAAAGAGAATAAGACATGAATACAATCTTACCGTTATTTTAATTGAGCATGATATGAAGCTTGTAATGGAAATTTCAGAACATATCGTTGTATTGGATCACGGCGAAAAAATTGCAGAAGGAAAGCCTGAAGACATTCGAAACAATCCTAAGGTGATTGAAGCATACCTAGGAACGGGAGTTGTTCAGGCAGTATAGGGGGGCAGGTTGATGCTGCAATTAAAAAATGTTGAATCCTTTTATGGGGGTATTCAGGCTTTAAAATCTATCGACGTTGCAGTGGAAAAGGGAGAAATTGTAACGCTAATTGGCAGTAATGGGGCTGGAAAATCAACCACTTTAAAATCGATAAGTGGTCTTGTGAAGGTGAAAACGGGGAATATCCTATATAATGGACGAGAAATTTCGAACAAACCAGCACATGAGGTGACGCTTTTGGGAATTGCTCATGTTCCTGAAGGCAGAAGGATTTTCCCAAAACTTACGGTTAAGGAAAACCTGCTGATTGGCGCATTTTCTGTGAAAAATAAACAGGTAATTCAGGAAAGAATAGAAAAGGTTTTTCACTATTTCCCTAAACTAAAAAGCAGGCTCGACCAAAAGGGCGGAACGATGAGCGGTGGTGAGCAGCAAATGCTTGCCATCGGAAGAGCGCTAATGATGAAACCTGATTTATTAATGCTCGATGAGCCTTCAATGGGGCTCGCACCTATCATTGTTGAACAAATTTTTGAAATCATAAAGGAACTGAACCAAGAAGGGATAACCATTCTACTTGTGGAGCAGAATGCATATCAAGCATTGCAAATTGCCGATAGGGGTTATGTCATTCAAACGGGAGAAATTCGCCTGCATGGAAACGGCCAGGATTTGATTATGAATGAAGAAGTCCGCGAAGCCTACTTGGCATAATGAAATTTTAGCATTTTTTCTTCCCAAAAATTTAATGCCCACACAAAGAGGATTCTTTTACATAAGATATTCAGAATCAACTAGGAGGTGGATTAAATGGATGGTGCAGCAGGCTTTGGCGGAGGATTTGCCTTAGTTGTAGTTTTATTCATTCTGCTTATAATCATCGGTGCAAGCTTTATCGGTGGTGGCTGTTTTTATTAAATGACCAACTTGTTAATTTTAATTTAAGCCGAATAGGGATTGTATCTGGCAATCCCTGTTTTCTTTAGCTTTAGGAAAATGCCTAATTTTCTGTCTTTCTCTTTTTATGGTATGCGAAAGTTGTCCAATGGTTATAGGCAAATTGACTATGATCTCAAAATAGGGCATCCAATCCAGAAAGCGGTATGGCCATTCTAGCTTTATTCATCTGTTTGTATAATCCGAATCTTACCTGTTGAATGATACTTAAAATAGTTGAAGACCTCCAGCTGATATCCCGCATCGCTAGGAATAGAAAAAGTGTGAACAAATTCACCTTCAGCATGGTCGCCGTAAAAAATGATACTGTCAAAATATTGAATAGAAGTTCCTAGGTTGCTCATTTTTACGATGGAATACTTAATGGGCCAGGAATGATTGTGTGTAATTTGCGACCCAGTAATGGTAATCGATTTATTTTCGATTGCAAACTTTGAACTGAAGAAAAAAGGAGTATCAATACCTAGTCCCCATTTTATATACCCCTGGTCTTTCCTTACTAGCTTTTTTAACCTCCAAAGCTGGAGCCTTTCGTTCATTCTTCGGAAATAGTGGCTCGAGGAACCAAAAAACCCTTTTATCCCATTATTCTCTCTCCCTCTTTACATAATTACCTTACTGTATTATTTGCATAATGTCATGGAATGGTAACGGCATTACCCCAGCTTGTCAGCTTTTTTTGGACAAATTCTCTATACAAGTTCTGTTAAAAAAAGGGCTGTGTTAAAGAACATTGTTGATTTTGAGAAAATGTTGATTGGAGTGGAAGGCGCGAGACTCCTGCGGGAGCAGCGGGACAGGTGAGACCCCGCAGGCGCTTTAGCGCCGAGGAGGCTCACCGCCCGCCCCGCGGAAAGCGAAGCGCCTGGAACGGAAATCAACATTCACTTTTAACAGAGCAAAAAAAAGAATAAATTTTCCACTCCTGCGCAAGCTAATAAAAAAATAAAGGAGTGTGAGAGTTATGAAGAAAATAATCATGTTACTCACTTTACTAATCCCAATTAGCTTTACTGCTTTTGGGCATGTCAACGCCAGTCATTTATTAGATGCCAAGGCTAATCGAATTACGGAAAAAGAAGCAGGAGAAATCGCTCTAAAAAAGGTAAAAGGTGAAATTATCCACGTAAAATTAGAAGTGGACGATGGAAGAGAGCATTATGAAGTGAAGATTAAAAACGCCGGGACTTTTTATGAAGTGGAAATTGACGCAAAGACTGGTCAGGTTTTAGAAGTTGAGAAAGAAGGGTCACATCGTGGTGACGATGACAGCCATGATGACGATGACAGCCATGGTGACGATGACAGGCATGGTGATGATGACGGCCATGATGGGGATGACGACCATTTAGATGATTAACAGTAATTCTCTTAAAGTTGCATGTCAAATCTGACATGCAACTTTATAAATTGTATAGAAGGAGAAATTGGATGGTAAAAAAGTGTGCGTTTATCCTATTTTTTTTCATTAGCTATTTATCAGCCGTCTTACCTTCCTTTGCAGAGTTTGATAATAAAGAAAATGAAGAACAGTCCAATATAGACACAACAAAGAAACTGCAAGAATGGAAGGAAATAGATAAAGAAGGGGTCTTAGATCCGTTTAAAATGCACCAAGAACAAGAGAGTACTGATTCGGATTTAGATTGCACAAAAAATATTCGCTATACGGTAGCGCAAAAAAAACGTCTTGATCAAATTTATCATCGGATTTATATGGATTATATTGACCTGATAGAAACCTACGCCTGGGGAGGGGCAATGACTCAGGATCAAAAACTGATTCGCTATAAAATGTTAAGAAACTACATTCTTACTTTTCAGAAAAGAAATTACAAATGGTGCAGTGAGTATGAAGAAGATGAATGGGAAGAAGAGTGGTTTAATAGTGATAATGATTAAAAGTCATTTTTAACAATTAATTTTATACCATCTAAGCATTTCTTTGTTTTAAGAGAATATATTAGGATAAAAAGAAGTGATGAAAATGGTATATGTTGCTGTTGGCTTTGGAGGAGTGATTGGTGCAATTTCACGATTTCTTTTAGATTCTTTGATTTCTCGTACGGTCCTTCCTCCTTCCTCAGGAATCCTCATTGTTAATCTTTTGGGGTGTTTTATCATTGGTTTTTTCTTAGCGTTGAAATCACACCGTTTCTCTGCCATATTTCGGATTGGATTTGTAACAGGATTTGTCGGTTCATTTACTACATTTTCCTCTTTTAGCCTGAAAGCTTTAGAGTTATTTATGAAATGGGGAATCCGGACGAGCCTTCTTTATAGTACTCTTACGATCATTGGCGGGTATTGTTTTGTTCACCTAGGACAATCAGTGGCCGCAAAAATAGAGGAAGGGTAACGAATATGGTTAAAGCACTTCTAGTAATCGGTTCAGGAGGATTTCTTGGGGCTATCTTTCGCTATTATCTTAGTAATATTTTTTCGAAATGGACGTTTTTTTCGATTCCAACAGGTACATACATAATTAATGTTTCCGGTTCTTTGGCAATCGGATTCATTTACGGTGCTAATTATTTTTCAGATAGTCAAATCAATTTCTTATCTATCGGTTTTCTCGGAGCGTTTACAACGTTCTCTACCTTTAATTATGAATTACTTCAATTAATCGAAGGGAAAAAGAATCTCCAATTTTTTGTATACGGTGCTTTGATGTACGTCTCGAATTTACTGGCATGTTTTTGGGGATATTGGTGGGGGAAATAACCGGTGGGAAAGAAGGATAGCAAGAAAGGAAGGTTTCCTAGAAAGTCTAGGAAACCTTTTTAATTTATAAAAAAGCGACTGCATTTTTTTGTTTTGCAGGAAACGCTTTCATGTTTGTCGAAATATAGGACTATAGTAGGGGAGGGTTTGATGATGAGTTTGCAGACGGTTCATTCGACAAATATGATGGTTACTGATAAAAAATCTTGTATCCTTTGCGGTAAAGACTTTGAGTATGCTGCAATCGTTAGTGGAGCTGATTTTGAAGAACAGCGGTCAATTCATGTCGGGAAAGTGGTTACTGATCAAGTGGTTATTCTTAAAAAGAGTTTTGCTAATCATAATAAGCTACAAATTGTTGATGTTGAGATTACTGCTAGATGTCCTTATTGTCATTCTAACAATCGATTTAATCGTTTTGTAACTGTGGAAAATCCTATTAAGGAGTCGTAAACTGTAACAGGAGTACTTAAAAAAAGATTGCAAATTATACATTGCAATCTTTTTTTGCTAATGCAAATTTCCGTCAACATATTTCCCATAATCAGGAATGGCAATCCGGTCAAATTCATTTGCCAGTTTCCTTAAGCCAGTTGTTAATGGTTCCCCTGATATCGGTAAGCCATGTCCCGTTACGGCAACAGAGGGATTAAGCGCTTCTAGTTTTTTTACTGATTTCCAAGCTGTCTGCCAGTCTGTCGTAAGGTATCTCGGCGGACCGTTCATTTCTTGTTGCTGGGTCAAGACCTTATACAATGAGTCCTGTTTAACCGTTACAAAGGCATCCCCAACAATTAATGCTCGGTCTTCTTCTCTAAAAAAAGAAACGTGTCCCGGTGAGTGGCCAGGTGTATGAATCCATTTGTACCCTGGCAAATGAGGAATGCTTCCGTCGTGAGGAAGTTGATTTACATGATTTCCTAAATTGATTGGTTCATTAGGGAATAGCGGCGACATTTTTGCGACCATCCCGCCTTCTACTGTTGAATCAGGTTCTGGGTAACTTTTTTCCCCTGTTAGAAACGGCAATTCCATTTCGTGAGCATATACTGGGATTTGCCAATGTTCCACCAACTCGATAATTGCCCCAACATGATCAAAGTGGCCATGAGTCAGGATAATCGCTTTCGGGCGGCAATCAGTTCCAAAACGTTCTTCAGTAACCGAGATAATTTCAGCGGCTGATCCGGGCATACCGGCGTCTACCAACACAAACTCTTTCGTTTCCGGGTTCCCCACTAAACAAATATTTACAATCTGAATGGTATGGCAGTATAAATCAGCAAGGACATTCCTTCCGACTCCACTCCCGATGGAAGTGGCAGGGATATATTTATAATCACTTCCATAAGACATCTCTTTATCCATTGAAAAAACCCCCTTGTCATATTAAGGTATGTTTATGACTAGTTTTTTCATCGTGTGTTCCATTTATTCAATAAGTCACCTAAAGGGGGCGGTTAGGATGAGAAATAATCGTAGGTGGTTACGGATGTGGAGGATATTGTCTTTTGCATTTTCTGTTTTTATTCGAGTGTATTGGTATCGAATCTTTAAAAAGTCACAGTCCGAACGGGAAAAGCTATGGGGGAATATTGGACAGGAATTTCGTCAGACTTTATTTAAGTTAGAGGGATTATTAATCAAGGTTGGGCAATTTTTAAGTATTCGGTCCGATTTGCTTCCAGCTAGTTTTATTAATCAAATTCAGGATTTAGTTGACCAAGTACCGGCCACTCCTTGGGAAGAAATTAAACTTGAATTGGAAAGGGAATGGGGAGGACCAATTGAGGACATATTGGCTTCAATTGATTCAAAAGTAGTGGCTTCTGCATCCATTGGAGAAGTTTACCGCGGCAAATTAAAGGACGGAACCAAAGTAGCGGTAAAGGTGCAGCGTCCAGAGATACGTTCGATTATTCGAACTGATTTTCGTTCATTGGCCATAATTATTTGGTTTGCAGATCACTTTGCCCCTGTTCCTAAAGGGTTTATCAATTTTAAAATGGTGTTCCAAGAGTTAAAAACGGTAATTGAAAGAGAAGTAGATTTTATGAAAGAAATGGAAACCGTTATTCATTTCCGACAGCGGTTCCAGGCCTTTCCCAAGCTTCATATCCCAAGGGTTTATCCTGACCTTTGTACATCAAAAGTGTTGGTATTGGAATGGGTTGATGCGGTTAGAATTACCGAGGTAGATTTTTTAAATCGCTTTTCGATTGACAGGGTAGAATTATCACAGCGGTTATTTCGATTATTTATTCCCCAATGGTTAGAGGCAGGGATTTTTCATGCGGACCCACATGCAGGAAATGTCTTAATAAAGTCGGATGGTACCCTTGTCCTGCTTGATTTTGGGATGGTGGGTGAAATTTCTAAGAAGGATGCTATGAATTTTCAAGATTTAATCCAGGCAATATTTGCGAAGAATTATTCATTGGCAGTAATAGTATTGATGGATTTAGGCTTTTTTCTTCCAGATGCAAACCCAAAAACAATAGAACCGCTATTTAAAGAAGCCCTTTCCATTGATCTTAACGAGTTGAAAGAAATGGATCTTTTTCAAGTGAAAAGGGATCTTAACGAGATGATTAAATTGCTGCCAATTCAAGTGCCAACACGGTTTGTTTTCTTGGGCCGTTCATTTGTAACTGTTGAGGGGATCCTCCATACAGTTAACCCCAATCAAGAATTTTTGGAGATTGCAAAACCTGCGTTTATCGATTGGTTAAAACAAGGTAATCAAAATAAATGGAAGCTACTATGGAAATGGATCCAAGCTCAGCCCGTTTTTCAAATCTTCCAATCTATTACTGATTTACTAGAAACTCCAAAGCGACTCCTTGAGCAAAAGGAAAGGCAGCAGCAAAGGGAGTTTTATTTTTCAATCTTTGAAAATCAAAAAAAGCAGTCTTTTTTCTTGGGTGTCCTAGGGGGAGTGGGCGGCTTTTCCGGACTCTATATGAATGATCCGCTAATTTCACAAATCGCGGCAGGTATCGTTGGCATTTCAGTAATTTTCTATGTGATATGCAGTGTGAGGCAAAAAAAATGGCTGAAGAATTATGAAAAGCTTAATCGTAAACAGCTTTGAGAAAAATAAAGATGCTATTGGTTAGCAAAACATTGAAAATTAATCTTTTTTGTGCCCGAGAAGGCAGTTTTTTTTCTTACACGGTCACAATTAATTTTTTTGTACCCATGAAAAACATTTTTCCCCTTATATGGGCAAAAATATACACAAAAAAAGGTGACTCAATCAATTGTACTTAACGAACTTAGGATTGGTCACCTTAAATATTAATTAAGTTACTATCTCGGTTCAACTAAAGCGGCGAATTGATTGATTGTTGTGGAGTTGGATATACGCACACGGCGCATATGCAGGAATTCATCGGACTCGCCTTTTTCGATAAATTGTCCCGGCTTTGTTGTAGTTGCAAATTTGTAATACTTTTTCGTTTCCTCAACGACCTGGTCATTGAAATGACCATATGGATAGGCAATCGCAATAACAGGCTTACCGGTGATTTGCTCGATTTTTTCCTTCGAAGCATTCAATTCTTGCTCGTAATTCGTTATTTCTGGGAGATCTGCATGTGACATCGTGTGGGATTGGATTGAGAAAATCCCTGAATTCATCATTTCTTTTATATCTTCTGTTGACAGCCGGTAAGGACCGCTGTCAATCGCGCCTGCGATGACATATTCAGTTGCTGCAGGCTGAAACTGGTCATCTTTCAATTCCTCAAGAATTCGAAAGGCATTTAGGTTGTTTTTCATCCCATCATCGAAAGTGACGAGGATCGGTTTATTTACTTTATTGACTTCATCCCAGCGTTCAAACGTGAGAAGAGTGTAATCCTTATCCTTTAAATAGCTCATTTGTGCTTTGAAATTGGCAGGAGTAACGAATAAATCCTTTAACCCCACACCATTATATTCATCAATCGCATGATACATCAGAATGGGCACATGCTGTTGAAATGTCAAACTTGATTTTGCAAGCAGTACTTGAGTCCCATCTTCATTTACCCCGTATGCCTCAACCTGATATTCACCCCGAGATCCCGAAAATTCCTTTATATCAAATAAGAACGAAAAGTCATTTTCCTTTTGGGAAGATGTAAACATCTTTATACCTTCTTTACCTTCAGCAGTCCGCCATATTTGGTAATTGATTTCGGAAACATCGCTTTTTCTTTCTACTGTTGAAAGGACTGCATGAGTAGAATCAAAAGAAATTGGACTAATGGCAATCGTTGCTTGGGGCTCAAAAACGGGAATTCTTTTAATCTTTGGCGATACCTTGCTCATTTTCATTGTTATTTTTGAATTTGCTGCAGGCAGGTCTTCTTTAAGACTGCTCGCATTTGCTTCCTTTAAACTACAGCCGGATAATAATAAAGTGAAAATAAGAGCAAAATATAGTAGTTTCTGCATTTCATCCATCCTTGAATAATAGTTATCTCGGACAATATCATACCATTTGCCTATGCGGAAGAAAAGATAATTAATAATTGTTTAATAGTAATAGTTTGCATTTTTTTCTTAAAAATATGAGCTGTAATTTTTGTATCCTTGTGTAATATTTGCCAAATGGAATTCAGCTTAAACGGACTGATTTTTTGTATTAATATTGAAATAATAGTGTAAATGGGAGACAGGAATTGAATAAGCTGTTATTATTTCTGAGGGAAGTAAAATCTTTATCAATATTAGGAGTGTTGTCAGATGTTTACGGACACAACAAGAACTGAACAAGATTTCTTAGGGAGCAAGGAGATACCAGTCGAGGCCTATTATGGCATTCAGACCTTGAGGGCAGTTGAAAATTTCCCGATAACAAGCTATCGCATTCACGATGAGTTAATCAGGGCACTTGCAATGGTTAAAAAAGCGGCAGCCATTGCAAATATGAATACGAAGCGGTTGTATAGTGGTCTGGGAAATGTAATGTGTCAAGCAGCCGATGAAATCATTGAAGGTAATTGGCATGAACAATTCATTGTTGACCCCATCCAAGGCGGAGCAGGGACATCGATGAACATGAATGCAAATGAAGTGATTGCGAACCGTGCCCTTGAATTGCTCGGACATGAAAAAGGCACGTATATGCATTTAAGTCCTAATAGCCATGTTAATATGTCGCAATCGACAAATGATGTGTTTCCTACAGCCATACATATTGCAACACTTAAGCTTCTCGAAAAATTGCTTAATACGATGAATGACATGCATCAGGTTTTCAAAGGCAAAGCAAAGCAATTTGAAAACGTTATTAAAATGGGGCGCACCCATCTTCAAGATGCTGTGCCAATTCGACTTGGCCAAGAATTTGAGGCATACAGCAGGGTGCTGGAACGGGATATGAAGCGGATTCAATCATCAAAAGGGAATTTGTTCGAAGTCAATATGGGAGCCACAGCCGTCGGAACAGGATTAAATGCAGACCCAAAATATATTAAAGATGTCGTTGAACAGCTTGCGCAAATTAGTGGATTACCCTTGGTCAATGCTGAGCATCTCGTTGATGCTACTCAAAACACGGACGCTTATACTGAAGTTTCTGCGGCATTAAAAGTTTGTATGATGAATATGTCGAAAATAGCTAATGACCTCCGGCTGATGGCTTCGGGTCCACGTGCAGGACTAGCTGAGATTACTCTTCCGGCTCGCCAGCCCGGTTCATCCATTATGCCGGGTAAAGTAAACCCAGTCATGCCGGAACTTATTAATCAAATAGCCTTCCAAGTGATTGGAAACGATCATACCATCTGCCTGGCTTCTGAAGCAGGTCAGCTGGAATTAAACGTTATGGAGCCTGTATTAGTCTTTAACTTGCTTCAATCGATTAGTATTATGAACAACGGATTCCGCTCATTTACCGACCATTGTCTCTCTGGTATTGAAGCAAATGAAGTCCGGCTAAAAGAATATGTAGAAAAAAGCGTAGGCATTATCACGGCCGTAAATCCGCATTTAGGTTACGAAGTGGCGGCCCGGATTGCAAGAGAGGCAACTATCACTGGTAAATCTGTTAGAGAATTATGCTTGAAGTATGATGTATTATCTGAAGAAGAGCTAGATCTAATATTAAATATCTATGAAATGACCAAACCAGGAATTGCTGGTGCTGCTCTTTTGGAAAGAGATTAATCAAATACAGAAAAAAAGAATCAGTAGGACATACCCATCCGTGGTATGTCCTATTGATTCTTAACTTATTATTTCTTTTCATGAATAGTCCGATAAATTTGCGTATACATACTTCCTTCCGCAATATTTTCTAGAAAAAAATCACCAATTAGTTTAATATATTCTTCATCGTCGAACATCTTTTTATTTTGTAATTCCATTTCTGCTAAACCTTCATATGTTGCAAGCAGAGCATAAGTGTGGTCTCTCCCAGAAACTGGTGCTAATAATTCGACCTTATGATCATAATTTTCATTTCTAAATTTTTTTATCTCTTTTAAATTTTCAATCCCCTCTTTGAATTTATCTTGCTTAATCACAAACGTCTGGTAGACAAAAACGGACAATTTCTGGACACCCCCAAATAATTAAACAAACATACCTATACTATTTACGTAATCAAACTATTTATTCAATAGTTTGCTTCAATTAATTTCCAGTAAATTTATTAGGTAAAAAATAAATCAAAAGTACTAGTTTGAAATTTATAGCAGGAAAGTGGAAATTAAAATGGAATAGAATAGGTTAATCAATGAAACGAAAGTCCATGTGAAGACGTCTAAAGAATAAAAGGAAAAATACGGTTTACATTAAAAGGAGAATAGTTAGGGGAAAATGGCAAAGTTTACTTGGGCAATTTCATTACTGGTGGTAGGTAGTTTATTAGGTTTAGCTGGCTGCGCTGAACAGACGACGATAGAAAAGCAAGCAAAAGCATCGGAACTGCAGCAGAAAAAGGAAGAGAAAAAGGAGAAAGCTAAGAAAAAAGAAGAAGAAAAGCCTGTTATCGTTAATATAATCGACCCAAATACGAAAGACGTTATTAAAACCTTTACTCCGAAGGATTTTGGATTTGCCATCGATACTGAAAAGTATAAATCCGAAATCGGCAAATGGGCAAAGGAACTTGCTAGAGGGACAAAAGAAATACCCGGATATGACAAGCGGATGATTCTTGATAAACTCGATGCAAATGGTCAGGTTGTAAAAGGGACTCCTCAAACCATTCTTGACGAAGCCGAGTTAATCGAAAAAGTACTTCAAGCTTCTGAAAAGGGCGGAAATGTAGAAATTCCCCTCTATGTCACAGCAAGTGGTTATAACCTTGAGGAGGCAGCCAATTTGGGAGAGGTGGTTGTTGCTTCCTATACCACCTATTTTAGTAGCAGTGTAGCCGGAAGAACTAAAAATATTGCCTTATCAGCAGAGGCCATCAATAATGTGATCCTCGGCAGCCAGGACTCTTTCTCGTTTAATACAACGGTAGGACCGAGTGATGCAGAACATGGGTATCAACCAGCACCGGAAGCCGTTGAGGGAAAATTAGTAGATGGGATTGGAGGCGGAATTTGCCAGACCTCGTCTACCTTGTATAATGCGATTGATCAATTAGCTGTTGGTTATATTGAAAAACATAACCATTCGCTCCATGTTGGCTATGTTCCTACGGGAAGAGACGCCACGGTCTCCTATGGAGGTTTGGATTTTAGATTTAAAAACACAACGGGCGTACCCATTCTCTTAAAAGCAATTGTCAAAAAAGGATCACTTACCGTCGAGGTAAGAACATCAAAAGCATATCAAAGCGTAATTAAGAAGCGTGGTTGAAATCAGCTAGATAAAAAAAGGACATGTGTCAATTAATATAGTTGATAAATTAAATCACCGATTACTGATGGGGGAAACAAACTTTGAATAAATCAACCATAGAATGTATTAATGAAATGGTATTTATGGATAAACTTAATTTGTTTGAGAAACCAGATGCTATCCTATATCACCCAGGTCACTTTCCAGAACTTAACGAGCAATTTTTGGATTACTATAAAAAATCTGGAGCAAATATCATATTGATTCCTGGGGTTTTCAATAATTTCTTGAATAATAATGAATATAATTTTTTTGCTCCCCTTTTGATAAATCAAGGTGTCGAAGAAGAAAAACTAGTCCGAATTTATAGTGATGATGAAATTAATAGTGTGAATGATGTTATTAAAGCAGCTTTTATTTTCCTCAATAAAACAAACCATAAAAATATCTTATTAGCAGGAAAATCTTTCTTTTGTAAACGATTTTATTTCCTGGCTTCCTTATATGCAAATGAAGATAAAGTTCTAGATATATTGCCACTTCAGGATAATAGAGGAATCACCCCTAATATGTGGACTCAAAGTGAAAAAGGTAGGGCTAGGGTATTAAACGAGATTGAGCAATTTGCAAAAATTACAAAGGAAAAAATTATTAATAAAGTTACTTCTTAGTTGGAATTAAAGCTAAAGCTGGCCTTAGTTTAAATATAGCCGTACCATATGAAAGTCAAAAAGCTTGAGGTTGAAAATAAAATTCGCCTCAAGCTTTTTATGTGTTAAGTATCTTGTTATTTATTCTGCTAACGTATAAGTTATTTAAACTGTGATTTTGGGTTTTTTCCACGTTATCAGAACTACTTAGATCAAATAAAGGTCCTTTTTTATTTTTATTGCATCTCTTCCCAATCCGTGTAATGGCCGCTGCCTTGACAACTCGGGCATTCGAAGGAATTAAAGTAAGCAAATTCATTATAAGGGTACACGGTATAGCCTCGGCCTTGACAATCAGGACATTTGCCTTGGTCTTTCATTGTCGAGACATGATTTTGGTACCTTGTTTCTTTCCATTGATTAAATGAGTTGAGTAGTCCCATTTTCTTCACCTCATCATTTTTTTCATAGTATGATGATAAAATGGAATTATTATACTTGGCAGCCTATATTTCATTTCGGAATACTAATGAATTCCACTTTTTCATTCAAATACTATTTGATAATAATATATTTTATGAAAAAACCGCTAAATTTGTGAGGATTATCAAGTGTTTTTGCCGATGGATAATGTCTTAGAAAACCCCAAATACTAAAGAAAAGAGGTGATATTTATGGGTAAATGGAATAGGCAAGCTGCACCTAATAATAATTTAGCGCCGAAGACAATCAAGACTGGAGAATTAGTTGAGAATGAGGCAAAACATGAGTTTTCGGAGGAATTATCTGACGGCGGCGAACGGGATCAATACATTGAGCGTCAGAAGAACAATCTCAAAATGAAATAGTAGTTGATCAGCAGTGACGATGCATAAATCGTCACTATTTTTTTAAAAGACTTTACAAAATATTTGTGACGGTGTAGAATTTCTATGTACCTAATATACCTAGGTAGGTGAGAAAATGTTTAATCGTGAGTTGGTAAAAGGCAGTACATCACTAATCCTCCTTCAATTATTAAATGAGAGGGATATGTATGGTTATGAATTAGTCAAAGAATTAGAGAAGCGCAGTGACAATGGCTTGAGCGTGAAAGAAGGGACATTATATCCTGCGCTCCATAAACTCGAAAAGCAAGAGTACATCGAATGCTATTGGCAGGAGCAGGAGAAAGGTCCGGCGCGTAAATATTACCGGATTACCCTGGCAGGAAAAGAATTATTAGATGAAAAAACACGTGAATGGCGGGACTTTGTTCAAGTAATGAACAAGGTGATTGGGAGAACGAAGCATGGACCAGCCGAAGAATAGGTTTCTCGAAGAACTAGCGATCGGGCTTGGAAGCCATCCAGATAAAGAAAGTATCCTTCTTGAATATGAGTCGCACATAGATGAAATTATTATTGAATCCTTTGACTGTACGAACGAAGCGGAGATTACAGATAGAATTATTTCAAGACTGGGAAGCCCTGAAGAAATTACCGCCTTGTGGAAAGAAGAGCTAACTGTTACCCCGAGTAATATGAAGTGGCTGTTTATACTGCTTAATATCCTTTTTTTTGGCGGAGGCAGTTTATTAACACTGGCACATAATCTTTATCAATGGCAGTGGCTGTCGGCGATTTGGAATCAGTTAGCATCGATTCCTACCTTATTAGCCTTTTTGTATTTGTTTTTCTGGGCCTTGCTAGGATACGAAATCGGCAAAGGGTTTGGACACAGTGGGAGAAGGCTCTTAAGAAAGACATTTTTGCTTGCACTCATTCCAAATATAGTGCTAATGCTATTAGTCGTTTTTAAGATTATACCGCATTCGTGGTTCGCTCCGTTATTAACCAAAACGTTTATCATTGCTTGTATCATTTTTACTGGTATCCTTTACCCAGTAAGCTGGATTGGCTACCGCTGGGGGCGGAAAGCTTCGATATAGGCAGTTTTTTTTGCAAATATACCTAGTAAAACTATATATATAGAAATTCTACATTAAAAGAGGGATGAATATGGAAATGAAAATTGGTAAATTAGATTGGCTCTTTTTAGTTTTGTGCCTGCTGCTCGGTATTTTAGCGGAGGAAGCTTTTTTTCGTGATAAAATTGGAATTTCCTATTTCGTGTTTATTTTAGCTTTCTACGCCGTATTTATGTGGCGCTATCGACGCTTTCCATTTTCCCATCAGCGAATCGGGTACTTGGTTATTTGCTGTATTTGGCTGCTCTCGGCAAGCTATTTCTTAAATGACAATCTGTTTTTTTACGCCCTTAATATTTTGGTGATTCCTTGCTTAGTTCTATTTCATCTTGTCTTAGTTACGAGTCCAAAAACCTTTAAATGGAACCAGTCGGCATTTGTCAGCTATTTTTTCACAAGGCTTTTAGATGCTGTAAAATATAACGCTGCTTTTGCCGGTCTATTTGGAAAAGGTTTGAAGCAGGGAGTTGCCGAGGATAAATTAATCATCTGGAAAAAAGTAATGATTGGTGTATTGATTTCCGTTCCAGTGTTGTTAATCGTCTTAAGATTGCTTATGTCGGCAGATACACAGTTTGAACGATTAATTGGCAATATTCCAGATTGGTTCCATATTTTTGATACGGAAGGGGTTATCCGATTTATCATTATCCTCTTCTGTACTGCAGCCTTCTTTGGCTTCATGCAGGTGCTGATTAAAAAACAAATAAAGGTAATGAAGCAGCAAACAGATCATCAAGTGGTTCAACTCGATTCGATTATCACAATAACCGTGCTCATTTTAATCAATACGGTTTATGTATTATTTACACTTGTCCAGTTTAAGTATTTCTTCAGCGGTACTTTGCAGGGAGACTTTACTTACGCAGAATACGCTCGTAAAGGATTCTTTGAACTTTTATTTGTTACACTCATCAATTTGTCGATAACCGTGGCTGTGCTAACCTTTGTTAATCGGACAACGAGTCTCATGAAACGATTGACACAAGTCATGCTAACTGTTCTCGTCCTGGCAAGTTCGGTGATGTTAAGTTCTGCCTTTTTACGGTTAAGTTTGTATGAGGACGCGTATGGCTTTTCTTTCATCAGGGTCCTCGTCCATTCCTTTATGATTTTTCTAGCGGTCATCTTTACCTATACATTGGTGAAAATTTGGATTGAGAAGCTGTCATTGTTGCACTTCTATTTCATTTCTTCATTAATATACTTTACGGTGATAACGGTCATTGATTTAGACAAAATTGTCGTTAAAGAAAATCTTAATCGCTATGAGGTCAGCGGGAAAATTGATGTTCACTATCTAAACCATTTATCGTCAACAGGTGTACTTGGATTAATCGAGCTTTATGAAAAGGATAAGCATATCCCCGAGTTAGAAACGATTTTGCTTGAGCGGCAAGACGAAGCCAAATCAGACAGCCATGCTTGGCAATCTTATAATCTAAAACGAACTCAAGTTACAGAAAAATTACTAAATCTCCAACTAAACTAAGAACGAAATGGCATGCGAGTAATTTGCATGCTTTTTCTATTTTTTGAAACTTATTTCCTTTATTTCCGTCTAATAAAATTGAGAATATTTCCAAAAGGCAGATTACGATTATTGAGGGGGAAAAGAGATAATGAATTTAAATTTTTCGCGGGGTGTAAAATGAAACGGTTGATAAGTGCACTTTTTAGAATAGCTTTGGTCCTTTCCGGGTTTCTCTTTATTTTTAATCTTCCTTTAATACTGGGAATCGGAGTGGATTCGGTAGAAATTCATTTCGATCAGTTTTGGGAGGTTGTAAAGAATAACCTTCAATTTTTATTTCAAATAAGGGATGACATGTATTTAAGCTTATTTAAACAACTGGATATAACGGGAAGCTATCAGTATACCATGTCTATCCTGATTATTAGCCTTACCAGTATCATCCTAATTGCGATGGTTACAATGATTTTGATTATGATGGCCCCGGAAAAGGTTAGAAATTTCATGAAAAATGGTGTCAATTTTTTCGAGGCGGTACCTGATTTACTTATTATTTTTCTGTTTCAGTTTTTTGTTATCACACTTTATAAAGCTACAGGATTCAAGTTTTTACGGCTATACGGAGTCTTTGGTGTGAAGCCGTATTTTATTCCAATTATTACAGTTTCTTTCCTGCCGCTGTTCCTGCTGTTACAATTTCTAATTCAGGTGATTACCGAGGAACAAAATCAGCTTTATGTTCAATATGTGAAAGCAAAGGGAATAGGGCGGTTAAGAACCTTACTCGTACATATGATTCGAAATATTTTACCGTTAATCGTTTTACAATTAAGAACTGTTATTTGGGTATTGTTATCGAATATTTATCTGGTCGAATATATGTTTAATATTAACGGATTTACTAAGCAGTTTGTGATTATCATTTATCAAGGCGGAGATTTTGCTTCGCTTGTTGCCTGTCTATTGATGTTATCCCTCCCGCTGCTGGTAATTGAGGCGGCAGGTTGGTTGGTTTCAAAACGGATTAAAGGGACGGAGGCGGTTAGTTTATGAGGCGTTATAAGAAGACAATCATCGGCTCTTCCTTACTGCTAATTATATTTTTGATGAGTTGTTTATACCCATTATATGGTCCGGCTGATTTTAATCATAAAGTATTGATTCACGATGAAAATGGGAGAGTAATCGACAGGGCTCCGTTTCCTCCATCAGAACAACATTGGCTTGGAACCACGCGTAATGGTGAGGATTTGCATTGGGTTTTACTCTATGGTGTGAAATTTACGTTAATTGCAGCTTTTAGCGTTGCCATTCTAAGAGTCATTTTTGGCGGGATTGTTGGGCTGATTATTTCACTTTGGGCGCCATTTTTAAAAAGGTATTTTAAAGACTTTTTCCTAACAATGCGTTATATTCCGTCCATCTTAATTGCGATTATATTGATGGTACCGATTAAGTTCCCAGATGGTGTTACCATATCTTCCATTGTTACCTATCAACTGATTATTTTAGTTTTTATTGGATTCCCTTCAGTTACTGTTTTTGCGGCAGATATAACAGATGAATTATTGAAAACTTCATTTGTTCAAAGTTCCTATTTAATGGGAGCGGGGAAACTCCATATTATTAAACGGCAATTGTTGCCATATATGCGCTCCTACGGAATCTTATTTACCGTTCAGCAGATTTTAAGTACACTGCAAATCATCATGCAGCTTAGTATTTTTGAACTTTTTCTTGGCGGGGCCAATCGGGCTGGGATATTTGGATATGATGACCCCTATGGAAGGCCCAAGCTAGCATCCTTATCTTATGATTGGGCAGGGTTAATCGGGCAGAATTTTACTGAGTTTACCCGAATGCCTTGGATTGTCTTCGCTCCATTAATGGGCTTTTTCCTTCTTATTTTGATTATCAATATGATCAAAAAGGAACTTGAGAATAATATTCACGGGTTAGCATTGATGAAATTGAAACGGAAAAGAAAGAAGGAAAAACCACTTCCAGCTGCTCAAACTCACACAGGTAAATTCGATTTTTTACATGATTGAAAATTTATCATAGCAATCAGGCATGCCGGTAAAATGGCAGGCCTTTTTGATTGCCAAAGACTGTGTTGCGATTTTTAGCGTTTATATAAATTAGGAATATTGCAAAAATACTAATTAAATGGTAAAAAGAGAGAGGACTAATTTTTTATTATATCTGAATTAATATTATTAAACTTTGAGAATTGTCTAGCTCCAGCACCCTAGCGGCTAATGTCCTTCGCTCTCCGCCCTACGATAAGTCAACATCGGTTCGCTCCGCTCACCGTGTTTCCTTTATCTCAGTTGGAGCGCTCCAGGCCATACGCCGCTGACCAGGGTGCTTGCGCTTTTCTTAAAATGTGGGGGATGAGATGAAACGTTTATTACGCTCGCTTATTAGAATAATTTTGATCCTTTTCGGATTCCTATTTATTTTCACGTTACCATTGGTTTTTGGGAGCGCGGAGGATACAGTGCTGGTCGATTTTAGGACCTTTTGGAATGGTCTTAAGTTTAATTTTCAATCGTTAACCCAAATGAATGATAGTAGCTACCTAGAGTTTTTTAAGGAATTAGACATAACCAATAGTTATCAGTACACGATGACGATTCTTGGTGGGAGCCTTATCGTTATCATTTTCCTAGCCATAGTCATTTCTATTTTGATTATGCTAACACCAGAAAAAGTAAGCAATCGCTTAAAAAACGGCATTAATTTTTTTGAGGCCGTGCCAGATTTACTAGTGATTCTTTTGTTTATGTTTTTTGTTATCAGCCTATATAAAACAACGGGATTAAAGTTTTTACAGCTTTATGGGGTATTTGGTAATAAACCGTATTTTGTTCCAATCATGACAGTTTCTTTTCTCCCGCTGTTCTTATTGCTACAGTTCCTTGTAAAAGTCATCAATGAAGAACAAAATCAGCAATATGTACTTTACGCGAAAGCAAAAGGAATTGGCCGGTTAAGAATAATACTTATACATATTATGAGAAACATTTTTCCACTTTTAATATTGCAGCTGCGAACGATTGTCTGGGTTTTATTATCGAATATTTATCTTGTTGAATACGTGTTTAACATTAATGGCTTTACGCAGCAATTTCTAAAGCTCCTGTTTATGGGCGGAGATTTCGCGTCACTAGTAGCTTGTTTATTGATGTTAGCCATTCCGCTCCTGGTTATGGAAGCATTGGCATGGTTCATTTCTAAGTTTATCAAAGGGAAAGAGGCAGTGAGTATATGAGAAAATATAGAAAGACAATCATTGGTTCATCCTTACTCCTTCTCCTGCTAGTAATGAGTATTTTATATCCTTATTACGGACCCATGGATTTTAATCATCAGGTTTTAGTGAAAGATGATCAAGGCACAGTTATTGGCCGGGCACCGTTTCCTCCTTCGGAAAATCATTTACTGGGAACCAATCGAAATGGCGAGGATATACACTGGCTATTACTTTATGGAGCCAAATTTACGTTAATAACAGCTTTTGGAGTCGCTGTATTAAGAGTGATTCTAGGCGGGCTTTTCGGTATCATTCTGTCCCTTTGGGCTCCCTTTTTAAAAAGTTATTTTAAAGACTTTTTTTTAACTTTTCGCTATATACCATCGATTCTTCTAGGGATTATTTTAATGCTCCCGATTGTCGGAAATTTTTCTGATGCGCCCGTATCTATCATTGTCACCTATCAAATTATGATTCTTGTTTTTATTGGCTTTCCATCGGTTACCCTATTCGCATCAGATGTAACGGATGAATTAATAAAAACGTCATTTGTGCAAAGCTCATTCTTAATGGGGGCAGGCAGACTTCATATTGTTAGGAAACATTTGCGTCCCTATATTGGCTCTTATGGTATTTTATTTACTGTTCAGCAGATTATTAGTACTCTCCATATTACGATGCAGCTTGGTCTATTTGGCATGTTTCTGGGGGGACGGAACAGGGCAGGGGTTTTTGGCTATGATTCTCCAGAAAAGCCGGCATCCTTATCCAATGAATGGGCCGGTTTAATTGGGCAGAATTTTAGCGAAATTATCCGTGCTCCATGGGCAATCTTGAGTCCAGTCATTGGGTACTTTGTTGTGATTGTGATCATCAATTTAATTAAGAAGGAATTGGAAGAAAACTTAAATGGCTTCCAGGTTGTCAAGAAGAAACAAAAGCAGAAAAGGGGTGCACGGGCTGATGCGCGCTCCACTGCTAGACGCGGATTATTTGAATTTGTTCAGAAGCTTTAGGGTGTAAAATTGAGAATGCAATAAAAAAAGACGTCTGTATAAACAGACGTCTTTGCGTATTGAGGCGAAAAACCACACTCCACATAGTGCGCTCCATTAAGGAATGTTTCTCGACTTACACAACTCAGCTCATCGCTTTGCTAGTATAACACGAGAAATACACAAAATACAAGTGAAATATTTCTGAATAAAACACTTGCTTATCATTATTTATTATCGTATATTCAAATAATCAGATATATAAATGAAAGATAAGAAGGGTGAATATGTTTACTGACAAAAGGTTCCATCATTATTCCTTAAGTAGCCTGCCCAAGGACCTCCTGGCAGGGGTGATTGTTGGGGTCATTGCGATTCCGCTTGGCATGGCATTCGCAATTGCTTCAGGGGTGAAGCCAGAGTATGGAATCTATACGACTATTGTTGCTGGGATTCTCATCTCGTTATTTGGCGGCTCAAAGTATCAAATCGGCGGACCGACCGGGGCATTTATTCCGATATTATTTGGAATTGTCATGACCTACGGCTATGAAAATTTACTCATTGCCGGTTTTATGGCTGGGGTTATTCTCCTGTTAATGGGTATTTTTAAACTGGGTTCCTTGATAAAATATATTCCCAGACCGGTCACAATCGGGTTCACCACCGGAATAGCTGTCACCATTTTTACAGGTCAGTTAGCTAGTTTCCTAGGTTTAGAGGGACTAAAGAAGCATGAGGAATTTATCAGAAACATTCAAGAGATTTTTATCCATCTAAATGCAGCCAGTATTTATAGTGTGTTAACGGCAGCGATTTGTTTAGTAACCGTGATCCTAACGCCAAAGATTGCCCCGAAGGTTCCTGGACCGCTTATTGGTTTAATTGTTTCTACCTTGATTGCAACATTGTTTTTCCCAACTCAGGTGGCTACAATTGGAACTGCTTATGGTGAAATCCCAAGTTCATTACCGCATCTCCATATTCCGAACATTAATATGGAGATAATTATTAAACTAATCAAGCCTGCATTCATTATTGCCATGCTTGGCGGTATTGAATCCCTGCTTTCGGCCGTTGTCGCAGATGGGATGACGAATAGTAAACATAACAGCAATAAGGAATTAGTTGGTCAGGGGATTGCCAACATGATCACGCCATTATTTGGTGGAATTCCGGCGACCGGTGCGATTGCCCGGACGGCAACAAATATTAAGAATGGAGCTGTTTCTCCTTTTTCGGGAATCATCCATGGGGTAGTAGTATTACTCGTCTTATTGTTTTTTGCGCCCTATGCATCCTATATTCCATTAGCAAGCATGGCCCCCATCCTCATGGTGGTTGCCTGGAACATGAGTGAGCGAAAAGTGTTCACCCATATTTTAAAAACAAAATCAACCGATTCACTTGTGCTGGTCGTTACGTTTTTATTAACCGTTTTTGTCAATTTGACGATGGCCGTCCAAGTCGGTCTAATCATGTCGGCAATTCTGTTTGCCAAACGGATGAGTGATGTGATGGTAACAGAAAAGGTACTGCCCAACCCTGATACGAAACACGAAAAGGTTGAGACCGGTATGGTTACCGATACACACGACTGTCCACAAATTAGTATCTTTAATGTCGAAGGGCCGTTATTTTTTGGAGCAGCGCTAACATTTGAAGAAACGATTATGAAGACAATCAATTATCGGCCAAAAGTTCTTTTGCTAAGAATGGGGAGAGTTCCGTTTATCGATACAACAGGGGAAGCGAATTTAGCACGGATTGTTCACCATTTTTCGAAAAATGGTATAGTATTGATATCGGGTTTAAATCCACAGCCGGAAAGTGTTTTGCGAAAAACAGGGCTATATCAAGTGATTGGTGAGGACCATTTCTTTGAACATACTGGAGTGGCCATTCAATATGCACTATCGCAAATTAATAAAAATAAATGCCTCGGCTGCAAACATTTTGCTTTCAGAGAATGCCAAAAACTATCAACTGCGGAGGCGGTAGAAGGAAGCAGGAAAAAACTCACAGCTACCTTCTAGTTATAAGTATTGTCTAGCTCCAGCGCCCTAGCGGCTAGTGTCCTTCGCACTCCGCCCTACGATAAGTCAACATCGGATCGCTTCGCTCTCCGTGTTTCCTTTATCTCAGTTGGAGCGCTCCACAAGGAAAGCTTCGGCAGCATAGGCATCGCACGAAGAAAAAGCGAAAGCTTTTTCGAGGAGGCCATACGCCGCTAACCAGGGCGCTTACGCTTTTCTAAGAAAGGTGATGATGAATTGAATTTGGAAATGCAGCGATTTAAAGCGGAGTTTTTCAAAGCATTAGCCCATCCATTACGGATTCGGATTTTAGAGCTGCTAGCAGAAGGGGATAAGAATGTAAACGAAATTCAAACCCTTGTTGGCAGTGAAGGCTCAGCTGTTTCACAGCAACTTACCATTCTAAGAGCAAAGAATATTGTTTCGGGTACAAAAGAAGGAAATAAAGTCATCTACACATTAAAGGATCCGATGATTATTGAATTGTTAGCCGTTGCAAGGCAAATATTTAACAACCATCTCGTTGATACCATCACGATATTAGATAAGTTTAAAGAGGATGATGACCTGATAACATCACCGAAGAATTAAATTCTTCGGTTTTTTTCTATATTAAAGGTGAAAAAGAGTTTATTGTTATATTTTGGTAATTATCGTTATTTTGTAATATTTGATCCAGTTTTTTACCCAAAGAATAGATTATTATTAAGGTAGTAGTACTAGATATAGAATATTAGGAAGGTGATTGAAAATGTATGATTTGGTATTGCTTCATCCGCCTACGGTTTATGATTTCCGCAAAGAGATGCTGTTTACCGGTCCTATCAGCGATGTCGTTCCGTCTTCCCCTGTATTTGAAATGTACCCAATCGGATTAACAAGCATCGGAGATTATCTTGAACGTTTTGGGCTAAAAGTGAAGATTATCAATATCGCTAATCGGATGCTGCTAAATCCCAATTTTGACGTCGAAAAGAAAATCAGAAAAATAAAAACAAAGGCGTTTGGCATTGATCTTCACTGGCTCCCTCATGCCCATGGCAGCGTAGAACTGGCAAAGATCATAAAGAAATATCACCCAGATACTCCAGTAATGTTCGGGGGGCTTTCCAGTACTTATTTTCATAAGGAATTAATTGGCTATCCTTGTATCGATTTTGTTATCCGCGGCGATACAACCGAAAAATTGATTCTGATGCTGCTGAATAAGCTTGAAAATAAATTAAATGACAGTTTTTTCGATATTCCGAATTTAACTTGGAAACGCGGGGATTCCTGCCATTATAACGAGATGACCTATGTGCCTGACAGTCTGGATGAGTTTAATTTACCGGGCTACCGTTATATCATTCGCTCTGTCTTCAAGTATTTTAATCTGTTAGACCCATTGCCCTACAAGGGGTGGCTCCAATACCCAAATACGGCCATCCTAACTTCAAAAGGCTGTACGTATAATTGTTTAATTTGCGGCGGCTCTAAAGATGCCTACGAGCTTAACTGTAATCGAAAAAAACTGGTGATGCGCTCGCCGAAGAAAATGCTGGAGGATATCGCGTTCATTCAACGCTTCACCCGGGCACCGATTTTCCTATTAAATGATATCAGGCAGGGCGGCAAAGAGTACGTGGATGAATTCTTAACCGGATTAGAAAAAATGGACTTGAAGAACGAAATTGTTTTCGAATTGTTTAATTTTGCAGATGAAGAATTTTTCAAGCGCCTTAACAAGGCAATGCCTAAATATAGTATTGAGCTTACGCTTGAATCGGCAGATGAAGATATTCGCAAATATAATGGTAAGCTTCCATGTACAAATGCCAAGGTAATCAAAATGCTCCAATATGCCTTAAAACATGGCTGTGCTAAGATTGATTTATTCTTTATGACAGGGATACCTAACCAAGATTATGATAGTGCAATGCGGAATGTCGATTTTTGTGAAATTATTCACAAAGAGTGTGATGAAGATCTGCGTATTTCGTATTTTGTTGCACCGCTTTCGCCATTTCTTGATCCCGGCAGTCCAGCCTTTGAGCACCCGGAAACATTTGGTTATAAAAAATTCTGCCATCAGCTTGAAGACTTCCGGGCGGCAATGAAACAGCCTTCATGGAAAAACATGCTCAGCTACGAAACGAACAAAATGACCAGAGAGGACATCGTTAGAGCCACCTATGATTCTGCTTTAAAATTGAATGAATTTAAATACAATAATAAGATCGTAACGAAGGAGGTTCATGATGAGGTAGCAATTAAAATAAAAAAATCAGTCGAATTCCTCAAGCGGCTGGATGAACTGGCACTTCTATCGCAGGATGAACAAAAGGCGGCGATGGCATTAATTAAAGATGAAATAGATCAAATCAATCGGCACAGCATCTGTGGGAAGAATGAACTGAAATGGGAAGTAAAAAAGCTGTTTGCTGATTTCCCTTCGTTGACCTTTATCGGCTTAGAATTATTAGTGGGTGACATAATTAAGGGAATAAAGTGCCGGCTGGGAAAAATTGACCGGAATATCGCGGTAACCTCCATTTCCCAAAATGGAAAGATAAAGGAATAGTAACTTAAAAAACAGTGATTATCTGTAAATTCAAAATTCGTCGACAATTATTTTCCTGCAAAATACGACATTGTGTCTGGATGGGCTGAGCGTGAATCCTATTTAGACGAAAAAAACCTTCGGAAAGTAGGGGGGAAATGTAGAATTCTGTAGGCTTTTGTCGCTCATTCCTTCCTTGACATTTTGGCAAAAAATATGATAAATTTTAATCAGCCGTTGCACGAGATTAGATTTATATTTTACTAGCTTGTTCAAAGTTTTAACCGATTTTTGGATAAGAAAATGAAGGTAAAGCTATCACGTTGTAATTTGGTGAATTTACACATGGCTTACGTTTATAAGCCAATAGGAGGATTTTTTTACATGAAAAACGGTAAAGTTAAATGGTTTAACTCAGAAAAAGGTTTCGGATTCATCGAAGCTGAGGACGGTAACGACGTATTCGTTCATTATTCTGCCATCCAAACAGAAGGTTTCAAAACTTTAGAAGAAGGTCAAGAAGTATCTTTCGAAGTAGTTGAAGGAGCTCGTGGACCACAAGCTGCTAACGTAACTAAAAAGTAATCTTAAAAAAACTAATGACAACAGCCCGGACTTATGCGCCGGGCTGTTTTTTGTTGTCTAAATTTCAAATTCCATAGAATTTCCAAATCTTTTCATATTGGTATTTTGTTATAATAATAATATTGAATAATAACTGGGGTGAAGTAGATGAAATTTATCCATACCGCTGATTGGCATTTAGGTAAATTAGTTCATGGTGTTTATATGACCGAGAATCAACGGGAAGCACTTGAGCAATTTGTGGCAATCGTCGCTGAAGAGAAGCCGGACGCTGTGGTCATTGCTGGTGATCTTTATGACCGTTCCGTGCCGCCAACGGATGCCGTTGAATTACTAGATGAAATTCTTTTTAAAATTAATGTCGAGCTAAAAACACCAGTTGTCGCAATCGCTGGAAATCATGATAGTGCAGAAAGACTCTCGTTTGGCAGCTCGTGGTATAAGCATAGTCAATTCTA
This sequence comes from Neobacillus sp. NPDC093127, assembly GCF_044754175.1. NCBI lineage: Bacteria > Bacillati > Bacillota > Bacilli > Caryophanales > Bacillaceae > Neobacillus > Neobacillus sp. NPDC093127. The sequence goes on along the minus strand of NZ_JBIVOP010000001.1, from coordinate 96,209 downwards.
TTTGTCAGGAAAATTAAGCAACAGCTTTAAGCCGGTGCAAATCAATGGAGTGAATTTCTATCTAGTTCCATACGCAGAGCCAGGCCTCGTCCGCCAGCTGCTTGAGGATGATTCGATTCACTCACATCAGGATGCGATGAAGGCGCTGATTGGCAAAATGGAAGAAACGATAAAACCGAATGAGCCGAACGTTTTAGTTGGACATGCCTTTGTCTTAGGCGGCCAAACTTCTGATTCTGAACGAATATTATCCGTAGGTGGGTCGGGATGTGTGGGTGCCGAATTGTTTGAACCGTTTTCCTATACTGCACTTGGCCACCTGCATAGTCCCGATGCCATTAACCATGATAAAGTGAAATACTCTGGTTCTCTCTTAAAATATTCTTTTTCCGAAGCAAAACAAAGAAAGTCGATTTCGATTATTGAGATGAATGAAAAAGGGGGTTTTACCCATCGTTACCGTTCGCTCACACCAAAGCATGATATGCGGGAGTTAGAAGGGCATTTGGAAGAATTTCTAGATCCCCAATTTTATGAAAAAGAACGAATCGAGGATTATTTAAAAATCACCTTGTTGGATGAAGGGGCATTGATTGATCCGATTAATAAATTGCGGCAAATATACCCGAATGTCCTTCACCTGGAACGAAAAATCGATCTTACCGATTTGAAGAAGAAACAATCCTTCAACGCGATTCGTAATGAAAAGAAGTCGGAGATTGAGTTGTTCGAACAATTTTACACAGAAATGACCACTTCTGAATTTACGCCGGGTAAAAAAGAAGCAATGACTGCGGTAATTGAAAAAGTGCTAAGAGAGGAAGGGTTGAAATGAAACCGTTAAAACTGACGATGCAGGCATTTGGCCCATATGCAGGCAGTGAATCAATTGATTTTACCGCGCTCGGCAACCGGACGATGTTTGTCATTTCCGGAAAAACCGGTTCCGGGAAAACCACGATATTCGATGCGATTACTTATGCGATTTACGGAAAAGCGAGTGGAGAGGATCGCAATGGCCCTGAGCTCCGCAGCCAATTTGCCGCCGACAGCCTGTTAACAGAGGTTTCACTTGATTTTTCACTTCGGAACATTGTGTATTCGATTACCAGGTCACCCCAGCAGCTGAAGAAGAAGGACAAGGGTGAAGGCTTTACCCAGCTTGGAGCAAAAGCAGAATTGTATAGCTGGGACGCTAATGGCGAGAAAAAACTGATTGCTTCGAAAATCAGTGATGTCGAGGAAAAAATTAAAGAAATCATGCTGATTGATGCCAACCAATTCCGGCAGATATTAATGATTCCGCAGGGGGAATTCCGCAAGTTGTTAACCTCTGACAGCAAGGACAAGGAAGTCATCCTTCAGCGGCTGTTTCATACTCAGCTTTATAAAATGGTTGAAGAAAAGCTAAAGCTAGAAGCAACTGAGCTGAAACGGTCGGTTGAGGACCAAGTGCAGGCACGAAATGAAGCGATTCGCCGCATTCAAGCAGTAACAAACAAAGAGCTCCATGATTACCTTGAAGCGGGAAGTGTGAATGACACCATTATCATGCCGCTTTTACAAACTGAAATATCCGGTATGGGCGAATTGATCGAACAACTGGACAGCCAATTAAAAGCCAAAGTTCAGGAGCAGGACCGGTTAAAGGGTCAGCTTTTTGAAGCAGAAGCGATTTTGAAACAACTGGAAACGAAAGAGGGATTGAAGGAGAAAAAAGTCCAGCTCGAATCTCAGAAAGAATTATTTGTAGAAAAAGAAGAGCAGGTTCAACGAGCGCAAAAAGCGGCTTTATTGGCTAAGCAGGAGGAGCTTTGCCATCGCTTAAAACGCGATGCAGACCAGCTGGAGGCAAATGTGAATTCGCTCCAAGTGAAAATCGAAAACTTGAACGGGCTTGCCAAACAGCATGAAGAGCAGCTTCGGGTTGAGCTGGAACGGGAAGGCGAGCGGCAGGCTGCGCTAAATGAGGCGAATCGGTTAGCCAATATGAAAGACGACGTCTATTCATATGCTGCATTGGTAAAAGAGACGGCATTAAAGGGAGCATTTTTAAAAGCGGCTAAGGAAAAGCTGCAAACCTCAGAAAGAAATGTTAAACAAAATGAAGAAATGGTGAAATCCCTTCTTCAGCAAAAGGCCGAGATCGAAAAGGGGCAGCTAACCTATTTAGAAAATGAAAGGCAAGTGGAAAAACTACAAGCGGAGCTAGACCGCTGTGAAAAATTTGAAAAAGTCCTCGGACGCAAGCAAACGGCTGAGCAAAATCTTAAAGGAATCACAGACCGCTATGAAAATACGGCTGCGAAATTTATCGATGCAAAGGCACTTGTAGAGGACATGGAGCGAAAATGGCTTCATGGTCAGGCCTCATTGTTAGCTTCAAGACTTCATGACGGGGAAGCATGCCCAGTATGCGGATCCGTGGACCATCCAACGCCTGCTTTACAGCATGATGGCAGCATACCGAACGAAGAAGATTTGAAGGCAGCAAAGGAACAGCTTGGCAAATGGGAAAAAGAAAAGGCAGCAGATGAGGCAAAGCTTTATCAAGGACAATCAGCCGTACGAACGCATGAGGAAGCCGTTGCGGAAATCCTCGCTGAAATTCGTACGTATCGTTTAGATTTTACTGAAACGGATTTAACAGATGTGAAAGCAGAAGTCGTTACGGCGAAAAATGCTCTTATTCAAATGCAAACGAACCTGGCTAAGCAGATTAAGCAGCTTGGGCAAGTAAAAATAGACCTAGAGAAACGGGAATCCGAAAAAACTGCTTTACAAAACGCGATTCAACAATTAACGGCAGAAGTGACGGATTTAACGGTGCAATATACCGAAAAGAAAACAAATTTGACGAGAATGATGAGCATCATTCCCGAGCATCTGCGGTCGGAAGCGGAGTACGAAAAAGCATTAATTGCCTCTCAAAAGCGCCATGAATTACTTGTGAAACAGCTCGAAACGGCCCAGCAGCACGTACAAGCAGTTAAAGAAAAACTTTCAAATGAGACAGCAAGATTAGTAGATGCAGAAAAGCACTTAGCCAGTAAGCAACAGGAACTTGACACAGAACGTGAAATCTTTAAAAATAAGCTGGCCGAGCAAGGCTTTGAAAAATATGGTCTATACGCTGCTTCTAAACGGACAGAAGGTGAGATTCGCAGTCTTGAAGCTGATATCCGCAGCTATCGCGAAGAATTACGTTCGGTTTCGGACAGACTGGAAGAATTAACGGAACTATTAGCAGATGTGAAAACCCCCGATATAGAGGGATTAAAGCTTGAGCTGGCAAGGCTGACTAACGAAATCGAGGGACTAACACAGCAGCGCACAGATCTATTCGTTAAGAAACGGGATAATGAAGAAATTTATACCCGGGTGGAAAGCTTGAATGAGCAGATGAAGCTTCTGGAAGAAAGGTACAAGTTAATTGGTCACCTTTACGAAATTACCAAGGGGCAAAATAACTTCCGGATTACCTTTGAACGTTATGTCCTAGCTGCCTTCTTAGATGATATTTTACGAGAAGCCAATGTGCGCTTACGAAAAATGACCTCAGGGCGTTTTCAATTGCTGCGAAAAACAGACCGTGCCAAAGGAAATGCCCAAAGCGGTTTGGAATTACTGGTATTTGACCAATATACAGGTCAGGAACGCCATGTCAAAACGTTATCGGGCGGGGAAAGTTTCAAAGCTTCATTATCTCTGGCTTTGGGACTGGCAGATGTGGTGCAAAATTATGCCGGCGGTGTGTCCTTGGAAACGATGTTTATTGATGAGGGATTCGGTACACTTGACCCTGAATCATTGGACCAGGCAATTGAAGCATTAATGGATATCCAAAGCAGCGGCCGTTTAGTAGGGATCATTTCACACGTTCCAGAACTAAAAGAACGGATCGATGTGCGGCTCGAGGTCATTGCTGATCAGACCGGGAGCAGGACCGAATTTATGTTTACGAATTAGGAATTGTTGAAATAAGAGTATGTCCCGATTTAATTAGGGTCATACTCTTTTATTTTGGCTCTTTTTGTTGATTTTTATGATTCACCGAAAAAAACTTTAAATTCTCTGATAGAACCTGCATAGTCACCGATAGAACTACCAAATCTGATAAATAGACGGAAAAATTCCGCTTAATGGGAAAATATGATTAAAAAATGCCTAAATAGACGGAGAAATTCCGTCTAATGCCTCGAAAAATTCGAAAATCGGGGATTTTTCGAGGCATAACCGGAAAATTTCCGCTTATTTACCCCGAAACGAGCTCCAATCTGCATTTAACCGGAAAATCTCCGCTTATTTTACTTTGCTGGTTACTCTAATTCCTTCGCCAGCGCCCGCCCCGCCTGCCTTCCCGTAAACAAACAGCCTCCAACAAAAGTTCCTTCTAATGAGCGATAACCGTGAATCCCGCCTCCGCCAAACCCTGCAACTTCGCCGGCAGCATATAAACCAGGAACCGGGTTTCCAGAGGAATCTAGTACCCTGCCGGATAAATCAGTTTGCAGTCCGCCAAGTGTCTTACGACTAACGATATTTAAACGAACAGCGATTAATGGCCCCATCTTTGGATCGAGAATTTTATGCGGTGAAGCCACTCTAATCAGTTTGTCGCCTAAATAATTCCGTGCACCGCGCATCGCCGTTATCTGCAGGTCTTTCGTAAATTTATTATCAATCTCGCGATCCCTAGCAAGAATCTGCCGTTCAATCTCCTCTAGATTAAGTAAGTTTTCCTCGGTGAGCTTGTTCATTCCGGCAACTAGTTCCGGCAACGTATTGGCGATAACAAAATCCTCACCTTTGTCCATAAATGCTTTTACAGGTGCTGTCGGGCCTGGGAGGACACGAGCCAACACCTTTTTAATACTCTTCCCAGTCAAATCAGGATTTTGCTCCGACCCTGATAAGGCAAATTCTTTTTCAATAATTTTTTGCGTTAATATGAACCAGGAATAATCATAACCAGTCTTCATGATTGCATCAAGGGTTCCTAATGTGTCGAAGCCTGGAAAGTTTGGTGCCGGAAAACGCCTCCCTTTTGCATCGAGCCAAATGGATGAAGGTCCCGGAAGGATGCGAATACCGTGCATCGGCCACACCGGTCCCCAATTTTTAATGCCTTCTGTATAGTGCCACATCCGATCACGATTGACGATTCGACCGCCAGCTTGTTCAGAAATGGCAAGCATTCTTCCATCAACATGCTCCGGCACCCCAGATATCATATTTTTCGGTGCTGCCCCGAGCCTTTCTGGCCAATTTTTTTTGATAAGTTCGTGGTTGCCGCCAATACCGCCGCTTGTTACCATCACAGCTTTCGAATGAAACTCAAAATCGCCAATCTTCTCGCGGGAACTTGCTTCTCCCCGCGCGACTGAACTTGGAACAAGAATATCACCACTGACTCCGAGTACAGCGCCATTTTCGGTGATTAATTTATTGACTCGGTGCCTTGGACGATAGTCAACAAGACCATTTTCCATCGCTTTTCGGACTCTCTCCTCAAATGGCCGAACAAGTCCAGGTCCTGTTCCCCAAACAATGTGAAATCGCGGTACGGAGTTACCATGGCCATCAGCGAGATAACCGCCACGTTCAGCCCAACCCACCACAGGGAAAAAACGAACGCCCATATTATATAACCATTCACGTTTTTCACCAGTAGCGAAATCAACATATGCTTGCGCCCACTTTTTACCCCAATAATCCTCATCTTCTTCTCTGTCAAACGCTGCCGACCCTAACCAGTCCTGCCAGGCAAGCTCATGGGAATCCTTGATTCCCATTCTTCTCTGTTCAGGTGAATCAACTAGAAATAACCCTCCGAACGACCACCAGGCCTGTCCGCCAAGAGACGCTTCAGGTTCTTGATCTAAAAGGAGCACTTTCTTTCCCGCATCGGCGAGCTCAGCTGTTGCAACTAACCCTGCAAGCCCAGCCCCAACCACAATCACATCAAATCTCAAATTCTATTCCTCCTTATTCGGTGAGTAGGAATTTCACGAAAAGCCAATATTCACAATTATAACACAATTTATTTTGCTGTTTTAAGCATTGAGTAAACACTTGTTTACCAAATTAAAACTGCTAACAAATATTTCACAAATTTTAGTAAAGGTTGAATTGAATCATATGTCACGTTGTGATATAGTCACGGTAAGACATATTTATCTGTGACATAATTTATTAAATCAGACTTGTGAGGTGATGTTTTTGGAGATTGAAAAGGTCTTGAAAAAGTATATACCGATGACAGAAACGGCATTTTATATTCTCCTTTCCTTAACCGAACCCCGCCATGGATACGGAATTGTTAAGCATGTTGAGGAAATCACAAACTCAAGAATTCAATTGGGATCGGGTACGGTGTACGGTACGTTAACAAAAATGCAGAAGGATGGGATTATCACTGTCTTCGCCGATGAGGAAAGAAAGACAGTTTATGAAGTAACTGATATTGGAAAAGAGTTAATTATCTCTGAAATTAATAGGCTTAAAGAGCTGCATCAGAATGCGTTGAAATTCGAGGGGGATTTTTTATGATTAAAAAAGTATTTAGACCATTCTGGAGCTATGATGTTCAAAAAACAGAAAAGTGGCTCTCTTCTATGGCGGAAAATGGTTATTTTTTAGTAAAGATCAATCGAGTAACTCGGTGCTTTTTCTTTCTACAAGCCGAACCTAAAAAGTTAACTTACCGAATCGGGTTTGATAAAATGCAGGGGGAGTCACTTTCAAGAGGGTTATTATCAGAGGACTGGACAAAGGTTTTGCGGACTGGGCACTGGTTTGTAACGACTAATGAAAAGCCGATAGAACAAATTAAGACCTCGTCCGTTCGAGAAGGCATTATCAAACATAATCGAATTATTATGTATCTTTTCGGCAGCATAGTGGGTTATTTTTCAATTATGATGATGATTTTTCTGAGTATATTTGGAATGATTTTCTTTTCTTCGGATTCTCAGGTAGAAGTGGTAGATAGCCCCTATTGGATTTTTACGTATTTGTATTTTGGTGCTGTAATTGCAATTTTCGTCCTTGCCCTTTATTCTGTGATAAAAATTCATAGGACCAATAAAAATTTAATTAAAGAAAAGACTAGAGATGATCTTCACTTTGAGATGCAGCCCGAGGGCAAACTTAGCAAAGCGGAAGAAAAGCAGTTGAAGCGTTCAGGACAACTGATTGTGAAAAGAAAGCTTGGCTGGATGTATGCCCCAGATAAGCTTGAGCAATGGCTTGAGGAAATGGAAGAACAAGGATATAATCTCTACCGTGTCAGCAAGACAGGAACGGTCTTTCATTTTTTAATTGGACGTCCACGGAAAGTAAGTTATTGTGCGGATTACCAAAACATCGCGGATGAAAGCTACTTCGATATTCACAGAGAAGCGGGCTGGAAAAGCGTGTTTGTTTCCTTAGGATCGATCCAAAAATGGTCGCTATGGAGCCGGGAGTATAATGCGGGGGAGGAACGGCCGCAAATCTACAGCGACAAAACCGATCAATTAAAACATGCAAGAAAGATTGCAATCGCTTATTCATGTTTTTTTCTTCCGTTAATTATTGCCTATCTATTAAATCTAGGCATAGGATTCGAATTGTACATTCATAACACAGTGGATAAAATGCGTATTATGACTTTGATTATCATGGTGATGGCTATCCTTTCATTTGGTTCTTACACGATCAGAACTTGGTTTTATTACTTTCGGTTAAAAAAACGGTATGACTATGATTTGTAACACAAGATAGGGCAAGGCCCTTGCGACCTGCAATATTTTAAAAAAATATTAATAAAAAGTCACTGATGTAAATCAGCCCAGTGAGGAAAAAAATCAATCCAAGTTTTTACCTGCTATTTTTTCAGCTGCTGCTGTATTATTGGTGTTAGGTGTAAGATATGCAAGAAGAAAACGGTAACGTGTTATTTGTTGCTCAACCGCAGTGTAATAATTAACCGATGCAGAAAATATTTTAGATTAGGAGACTATGTCCATGAAAACAGAAAAAGAAAAAATGATAAACGGTGAACTTTATGTTGCTGGCGATCCTGAACTAGTAAAAGAGCGGGAAAATGCACGAAGACTTACAAGATTATTTAATTTTTCATCAGAAACAGAGGGGGGCAAACGGACAGAACTTCTCAAAGAATTATTTGGTTCAACAGGAGAAAATATCTACATAGAGCCAACCTTTCGCTGTGATTACGGCTACAACATTCATGTCGGCGAAAATTTTTATGCCAACTTCAATTGTGTATTTTTAGACGTGTGCGAAATTCGGATAGGGAAGAATTGTATGGTTGCTCCGGGTGTTCATATTTATACAGCGGGGCATCCGTTGAATCCAGTTGAGAGAAATTCCGGCGTTGAGTTCGGTGCGCCCGTTCAAATTGGGGATAATGTTTGGATTGGCGGCGGTGCGATTATAAACCCAGGTATTAAAATAGGTGATAATGTCGTCATTGCTTCAGGGGCGGTTGTCACAAAGGATGTACCCGATAATGTGGTCGTAGGCGGAAATCCGGCTAAAATAATAAAAAATATTGAGTTATAGTTTTTATTAAGACTTTCAATCTGTATAGATCACCCCGCAATGAAGAATAATATGTTCATCCATTGAGGGGTGATTTTTTGATGAAAAAAACAACTGCCATTATAGCTGGCCTATTCCTATCAGTTTGTTTATATTCCATAGAAGTCAATGCTGACGAGCTGCCCAGGCTTTCCCCTGATTGCATTGAAAATATGAAAAATCGAGATTTAACGTATAATAAAGCACTCATGAAAGATATTATTACCGGGCTGGAATTAGACATAGATGATCGAAGCTTTATAGAGGTTACGGACAAGGGACTAGATGCTGCTAATCTGATCTATGGCGGGAAAGAAATCGATGAATATTATCAATCATTACATCAACATTTTATTGTCGCCTCTCGCGGAAAGCCGACATTGTTCATAAAACCATCGGAAGCCTATTTGCTATATAAACAGCCGGACAACACCAATGTCGCAGTGCATTTAAAACTAGCTGATCTCAAATGGGAAGTGATTGAAAAGAAGAAGAAGGAATGGAACGCTGTTAATTATAAGCTGCTGAAATGCGAAAAGGAATATTTGAAGGAGAAGCAAGAATATAGTAATAAGGATTAATTTTGGAGGGAAATCAATGCCTGAATTTTGCCCAGTTCTTTGGCCGGAAGAGCCTGCACCAGAGGACCAAATAAATTGCTGCAAATGCGGTCTCGATGCGCATGGTTCCCGAATGATCTGGGGTGAAGGCAACCCGAATGCACCGATTATGATTATTTTGGATAATCCCGGTGCACGGGAGGATCGTGAAGGGAACGCCATTGTATGTGGTACAAGACATACGCTGCAACAGGCGGCCGTGGAAGTGGGCTTAACGATGGAAGATTTGTACGTGACGTTTATTTTAAAAAGAAAGCCTGTCCGTGCTTATGATAAAGAACGAACCCGTCAAACCTGTATAATCCATCTTGACCAGCAGCTTGAGGCAAAAGAGCCTGTGCTAATTCTGTGCTTGGGAAATGTTGCAGTGCAATCCTTTTTCCAAGATTCTAAGGCAGAAGTGAAGTCACTAAGAGGCGCCATCCATCAAGTCCATGGTTACCCAACAGTGGTAGGTTACCACCCATTGGCTGTCAGGCGCCGGCCTAATCTTTGGTCAACATTTGTAGAGGATTGGGGATTTGTTGCCAAGCATTACCGCGATAACCTAACGTAGAATACATACGACCTAATGCGATACTTAAATGTTAAAAGTGTCGCTTTTTTTATTCGACTATTGATAAAATAGAATTCAGAATATGGAAATTTAAAAGAAGGGAGATGCGATACAATGAAGGCAGTGATATTTGATCTTGATGGCACTTTGTTAAATCGAGATGCTTCCGTCCAAAAATTTATTGATGATCAATATGAGCGCTTGAAAAATTGGCTCGGGCTTATACCAAAAGTTTTGTATACATCGAGATTCATAGAATTAGATAGTCGTGGTTACGTTTGGAAAGATAAAGTGTATAAACAACTTACCACTGAATTTGACATTAAGGGGATTACCTGGAGACAGTTGCTTCAAGATTACTTAGAAGAATTTAAAAATCATTGTATCCCGTTTCCCAATTTAATAAGTATGTTAGAAGAATTAAAGAAAAAATCGTACCTCATGGGCATCATCACGAATGGAAGAGGACAATTTCAGTTGGATAATATTAAGGCATTAGGTATTGAAAAGTATTTTAAAACAATTCTTATTTCCGAATGGGAGGAGATCAAAAAACCGAACCCGGAAATTTTTGAAAAAGCATTAAAACAACTAAATGTTTTAGCAAATGAGAGTGTTTATGTTGGCGACCATCCTGAAAACGATGTAAAAGCTGCTGGGAACGTTGGAATGAAAACAATCTGGAAAAGAGATGCTCAATGGAATGAATGTGAGGCGGATATGATTATCGAGGATTTAAGGAAAATTCCATACATAATAGAAAAACTGAAAGTAGAAGGGAATTGCCGCATGATAAAAAAGATTGATTTTCAAAATATAGACCAAGTAAGGGCTCTGTTCGATTTGCAAAGAGCCTCCTATCTCATCGAAGCCGAATTAATCAATTTTTTCGATATCCCACCGTTGAAAGAATCTATGGAGGAACTGAAATCGAGTAAGGAAACCTTCTTTGGATACTTTGAGGGAGATGAATTGGCTGGAGCTATTTCTTATACAATCGATGATCGCGAGCTCACGATTTGCCGAATGGTTGTCCATCCCAAGCATTTTCGTAAGGGAATTGCTCAAGCATTATTAACCTTTATCGAGAAAGAACATCCGGATTTACTAGTTTTTAAAGTTTCGACAGGTAAGGATAATACACCAGCCAAGAACTTATATTTGCGAAATGGATTTAAATTGGTTCTTGACATGGAGGTTGTTCCAGGTTTATTTATAAGTCACTTTGAAAAAAGAAGGGAATAGTCCATGAAAACTGTAAAAGAGACTACAACATTCACGCACAAACAATTAGCCATAAATTGTTTTAATACTGCGTGGGATTTATTGGATAAAACTGAAAGGTCATCCGAAGAGACGGTAGAAATGATCAATCTAGCACATACCTCGTTTTGGCATTGGACAAAGGTTGTAGATCACACACCGCAAAATCTCTCGATTGGATATTGGCAATTATCAAGGGTTTATGCTGTTGCGGGGTTGGGGGAACGAGCATTATATTACGGAGATCGTTGTTTGGAAGTTAGCTTGGCAAACGAAATTGAACCATTCTATATTGGCTATGCCTATGAAGCACTATGTCGAGCAAATGCTCTATTAGAAAAAAATGATCTTGCAAAGGAACAATATAACTTCGCTATGGAATATGCACAACTGGTTAAGGTCGAAAGATCAAAAGAAAGTTTAATAAAAGATTTAGATTCGATTTGGGATAATCGATAAAACTCAGGTATTAAAATTAAAAATACTTTTACCCAGACGGAAAATTAAAGGAGAAGTCCTCATGAAGGCGATGGTATACGATAAGTACGGAACGAGAGATGTTCTTACTCTCAAAGAAGTAGAAATACCTACTCCACAGGATAATGAAGTATTGGTAAAGGTCCATGCTGTTTCCGTGAATTCTTGGGACTGGGACCTCCTAAGAGGTAAACCATTCCTGGCTCGAATGGGAGGTATGCTAAAACCAAAATACAAGATACTTGGAGCAGACATAGCAGGACGGGTTGAAGCGATTGGCAGAAATGTTAAACACCTTCAACAAGAAGACGAGGTATTCGGGGACATTTCTTGGTGTGGCTGGGGTGGATTTGCAGAGTATGTATGTATACATGAAGATGCCTTGTCCTTAAAACCAGCGAGTATGACATTTGAACAAGCAGCGGCAATTCCACAAGCTGCTGTTCTCGCCTTACAGGGACTTCGCAATAAAGGACAGCTTCAGGAGGGGCAAACGGTTTTAATTAATGGTGCCGGTGGTGGTGTGGGCACGTTTGCGTTGCAGATTGCCAAATTACATGGTGCTGAAGTAACTTGTGTGGACAGCACAGTTAAGTTGGATATGCTAAAGGCGCTGGGCGCAGACCATGTTATTGATTACACTCAAGAAGATTTCAGCCAACAGGGACTGTTTTATGATCTTATTCTTGATGTTGTAGGGACTCGGTCAATCTTCGATTACAAGCGTTCATTAAATCCAAAGGGTAAATATGTTATGGTTGGAGGCTCTTTATCTCTAATTTTCCAATTATTGTTCCTGGGACCCTTGATTTCTAAAACTGAAAGAAAGAATATGGCTATCCTAGTTCATAAACCAAACAAAAATGATCAAGATATTTTAAAAAATCTTTTTGTTTCAGGTAAACTAGTACCTGTTATTGATAGACAATATTCGTTAAGTCAGGTGGAAGAAGCTATTCGGTACCTTGGAGAAGGACACGCAAAGGGGAAGGTTGTTATCAGTGTGGAGTAGTGGGATAAATCCCACTACTCCTGATTATTATACTAGCAAGTTTGTATCAAACTCTTGGATTGACTTCCTATTTTCGTCATATCTTTCGCTGAACATTCCACCCGTAAATTTAGAAATCGTACTTCTCCAAAAAGCCTGTGCAGGATAGTTCTTTTCAATTTGGGTGACAAACCACTTACCCGGAAATAAGGTGAATATTTCATAGGCAGCCATTTTTCCATAGCCTTTACCGGCATATTTTCGAACAATAAAGAATTCAAGTATCGCGTTCGGCTCAATTTCTGTGGCACTTTCAACAAGGGCAAAACCAATCAGTTCGTCTTCCTTTTTAATGAAAAAGGGGTGCAGGTTCGGGCTGCTCCAGTAGTCTGTTAAATCAAACGGCTTGTATGACCCTTTCGATTCTAAAGCAATGGTTGGGATGAACTGGCTAAATTCATAAATATAAAATTGGATAAGGTTATGTAGGATATTCTCTTCTTCCTTTTATACTTTCACAAGATTAATCATATTATTCCCCAATCTACTAAAGTAGTATTTTACAAAATTTTGTCAGTTTCCTTTATTTTATCATTTATAGAAGGAGTTTGTTAACTGAAAAATAAAAAAACAATATTGAGAGGGATCCAAATTGGACGAGTCAAAATTTTATGCCTATTGTTTGCAGGGAGATGTACGGGCAGCTTATGAGTATCTATACTCAATTCCGAATAAAAGTAAAAAACATCAGCAGGTAGAATCTAAGTATTACCAACGTTTTTTTGGTAGAAAGCCAATATATCGTTTTAAAACGGATGATCCATGGATTAGAAAGGTTGTTTTGGCCTATTATCAATACTTTACTTCTGTATTGATGGGGCAAAATGTCAATGAAGCGGAAAATCAGCTAATTAAGTCGTTGGGAGTATTAATTTCTGATGGGAATTTAATTGATAATCTGGATTTGTTTGAAGAAAAACTGGAAGCAATTTTTGAGCAAAAGGGCTATCGCTTCTTGGGCGGTGTGACGTCTCCATTCAGAGGACCATATATTTGGAGGACAACAGATAAAAAGGAATTTAGGGTTGAATTACCTCATCAAACACAGGATGTTACTGTTTACTTTTTGAGGGATTTCATTATGCAAAGCTGGATTCATTTTGCAACATTCGGCGAAAAATTTGCCGGAGGCTGGGCGAAAGAAGACGGTCTTTATTATGTAGATGAACGACCTAAGAAAAAAAGGGTAACAATAGAAAGCAGCGAGTTTCAAGTGAGTTATTTAAAACATGAAGCGCAGCATCTAAGCGATTATGCACGATTCCCTAATCTGCCCGCAAAAGATTTGGAATACCGGGCCAAACTGGTTGAGCTAATTTATGAACCGAAAACGTTTAGATTACTAAAGAAATTTTTTTATGAAGCTAAGAATGATGCGAAATTCCCGCATCCATACTCATCCTATGTGCTCATGGCTAGATTGTCTCAATTAGCTATTGGAAAAGAAGTGATTCCGAGCCTCGATCAATGGAAGTCTGTGGATTCAGCAAGGATTCAAGATTGGGCTCGGACTTTATATGAAGAACATACAGGGGAGCTGGAAACAAGTGAAATCATTACGGTCGGAATCATTTGAAGAATAGCGATAGTAACAGATTGTCTAAAAATGTTCTCTTGAACAAATGTATTATTAGGGCTACAGTAGAATGGTAGATCGATTAAGAAGGTGACAATCTTGGAAAAACGATATTTTACGATTGGCATGGCGGGACATATTGACCATGGGAAAACCTCATTAACAAAAGCACTCACAAATATTGATACAGACCGTTTAAAAGAGGAAAAAGAGCGGCAAATCTCGATTGAACTCGGATTTGCACCATTATTTGAAGATGATGAAATCCAAATTTCCGTCATTGATGTTCCAGGACATGAACGCTTTATCAGGCAAATGATTGCCGGAGTTGCCGGAATTGACCTCGTTGTCCTTGTCGTCGCGGCGGATGAAGGCGTGATGCCGCAGACGAGAGAACATCTTGATATTTTAAAATTCTTAGGTGTGAAAAATGGTTTAGTGGCGATTTCGAAAATCGACAGGGTTGACCCGGAATTTATTGAGCTTGTCAAAGAAGATATTTTTGAAGAGCTATCAGGCACCGTGTTTGAGGATGCTCCATATGTGCTTGTCGATAGTTTATCAAATAAAGGAATCGACGAAATAAAAGAATTAATTATTAAAACATTAAAGGACCAAGAAATGCGGGATGTTAAAGGGGCATTCCGGCTGCCAATCGACCAAGTGTTTACTGTGAAAGGTCAAGGAACAGTTGTTCGTGGGACTGTGTATGAAGGTTCCGTTGAGGAAGGGCAAGCACTAAAAATCATGCCAAGAGGGCTCGAGGTGAGAGCGAGGCAGATTCAGGTGCACCATAAACCTTCGGTAAAGGCATATGCCGGTCAGCGGACTGCGATCAACCTTTCAAATGTTTCCAAGGAAGATTTGGAACGCGGCGATGTCCTCGTCTCTTCTGAGCATTTTATTGTAACAAAAACTTTAGATGTAGCCATTCGGATGGTTGAAGACCTTGAACATCTGGTGAAGCAAAGGATGCCGATCAAGCTTCATATCGGAACGGCAGAGGTAATGGGCAGGATTGTTTTCTTTGATCGTAATGAAATTAAGGAAGAAAATGGTGAGGTACTTTGTCAGCTTCGGCTTGAGGAGGAAATTCTCACGAAACGCGGGGACCGCTTTATTTTACGAAGGCCAAGCCCGCAAGAGACAATTGGCGGCGGCTGGGTAATTGATCCACGCGGAAATAAGTATCGGTTTGGAAATCAAACAATTGAGGAACTTGAAAAGAAAAAAGCAGGCACACCGAAAGAACGAATCACGGCTGCTTTAATAGAAGCGAAGAGTCTGCCTCTAAATGAGTTGATT
The DNA here is from genome assembly GCF_044754175.1 of Neobacillus sp. NPDC093127. Classification (NCBI taxonomy): domain Bacteria; kingdom Bacillati; phylum Bacillota; class Bacilli; order Caryophanales; family Bacillaceae; genus Neobacillus; species Neobacillus sp. NPDC093127. The sequence goes on along the minus strand of NZ_JBIVOP010000001.1, from coordinate 80,772 downwards.
AAGCGGACAGCATTGGATGAAGCAACCTTAACCGAACATTTAGGTGATGCCGAATTTGTTTTATACAATGGTAAAGAATATACACTTCAATTGCTCATCGATTCTTTGGAAGAAGATATGTTTGATCGGTTACAGGATTACCACCTTGTTCATTCAATGAAACCAGGTGTAAATAAGGCAGAGCTTTTACAAACAATGCAAAAAAGATTTCCTAAATCCCTGCTTGATTATGTCGTTGAAAATGGAATAACGAATAGTATTTTTAAACGAAAAGAACAATTTGTTTCCTTGTCAGGATTTATTCCTAATGTGCCGAAAAGCTGGACAAAGCGGACCGAAAACATGCTTGAAGAATTGAAGAGAGACGGCTTGAAGGTTCGCTATTTAAAGGAATATTTTTCAGGAGCAGGCATTCCTGAGAGTTTAGAGTTTGACCTAAAGAGATTTCTCGAAGACCAACAGCTGCTCGTGCAGTTAGATGATCAGTTTGCCTATCACGGGGAAGTGTTTGGCGAAGCAGTCGATAAACTGCGGAGTCAAACGGGAACAGAGTTCGAGGTCGGAGATGCAAAGGATGTACTTGGATTATCGCGAAAATACATGATTCCCTTTTTAGAGAGATTGGATGCTAAGGGATTTACGAAAAGAGTAGAGAACAAACGAGTTTGGAAAATGTAAAAAAGCCTCACTCCTAAAAATCGGGAGTGAAGGCTTTTTTCTTATGATAGGAATTCAGCAGGGTTCAGTCCAAGTTCCCGGCAAATGTCTGCTACCATTTGCTTTTCATTATTATCAAAATTTCCATCTGCGTAGCCGATTGCGATACAATAGCGGGCTACTAGCCGGGCAATTTCTGGCTTTGTTCTAATTTTTCCAAGGGCACGAAATGCCTCGGCACGACCCATCATGCGGTCATTCTCAATCCTTGCGACGAACAAGTTAAATTTTTGAATGACTTTATTGGTATCAAAAACTCGTAATTCCTCACTTTGATGAACAAATTCCATCATTTTTTGGCGTTCGGAAGCGTCTAAGTAACCATCCGCCATTGCCACTAGGGCGCATCCCGCAACGACTGCCTCGAGAACGTCCTGGCTTTTGTATCGATTGAACACATCTTGAGCTTTCCGCTTTTGATTATTTGCCCATTCCGCATAATCGGTTTGCGAAGGGGACCACGTGCTTCCACAGCTGTTACAAGTAAACTTAAGCTGGTTTTGTCCGATAAAACCGCCTAGCAGCCCAACAGGTCCGAGGATTAAACCGCCAATGGCCGCTTTGCCAAGACCAAATCCTTTTTTCCCTGTTCGTACATTCGAGGAATGGCAGCGCGGACAAATAATGTCGTCACCGCCATACGTCTGACGTGAGCCGGAAGTTGATGGAAAGGCCGACTGCGTCGGATACCCATAGGCAGGCTGCTGGTATGAATTTTGGACAGGCTCGTTTTGCTGGTAGGGACTATAGCTATTTTGATTCTGCTGGTAAGGGCTAACGTTATTTTGATTCTGCTGGTAATGGTTAAGATTGTTTTGCTGCTGATAAGAATTATTAGGTTGCTGGTAAGGATTACTTGCTTGATAGGCATTAGTATTCCTTGGACTCTGCTGGTAATTTGGCTGCTGGGATGGCGGAGCTGCCGGTGTGCTCACTGGCGGGTCGTCAACTGTAACGCCAAAGTTGCGGCAAAGTGCGGCTAATCCCCCTTGAAAGCCACTGGCAATTGCATTAAATTTCCATTCCCCGTTATGACGGTAAACTTCCGCAGCAACAATTGCTGTTTCAACGGTAAAATCTCTTCCAAGGTTAAATCTTAATAATTCTTCATTGGTTACATCATCAAAAATACGCACGTAGGAATCGGCTACTTGTCCGAAATTTTGCCGTTTCACCTGTGCATCGTGAATCGTAATCGTAAAGGCAATCCGATGGATGTGAGCAGGGACTTTGTCTAAATCAATTCTAATCTGTTCATCATCCCGAACACCCGTACCAATCCGGTTGTCGCCGCTATAAATTATGGAGCCATTTCCACCTGAAGGATTATTATAGAAAACAAAGTCCTGGTCGCTTTGTACCATTCCAGTTTGGCCTAATAAAAAGGCCGACGCGTCCAAATCAAAATTAGAACCTAAATGACTAACATTCCAGCCCAGCCCAACACCAACCTTTTTCAGGCCGGGGTGAGATTTGGTTAAATCAACTTTTTGCCCCTTGCTAAGCGAAACACCCACAAATTTCCACTCCTTATCGAATATTGTCCATATGTACATTATAATTCTATTTTTTGAAAAAGAGAAAAACTTCTAACCGAAAGACATTCGGAGAGTCCAATTTCATACATTTAAATATACGGGAATGAAGGCGAGAAGTTTCAAAAAATTACCCAAAAATAGTATGTAGGACCATTATCTCACTTAACATAGAATTTTATAAATAGTTTGAATAAAACGAAATGTTATTTTATAATAGTAAGATAAATTGAAATAAATAGGAGAAAGGAAATCGTCTATGAAACTATATATTTCTGTTGACATGGAAGGAATAACGGGTCTAGTTGATCATACCCACGTTGATTCCAATAAACTTAATTATGAACGAAGCAGGATCATCATGACAGATGAGGCTAATCATGTGGTCACTGCCGCTTTTGATGGAGGCTGTGAGGAAGTCGTTGTTAATGATAGCCACTCGAAAATGAACAACCTGTTAATTGAAAGGCTTCACGCGGATACACAGCTAATAACTGGTGATGTAAAACCCTTTTCAATGGTTCAAGGGTTAGATGGATCTTATGCGGGTGCCATGTTTGTTGGTTACCATGCCCGTGCATCCTTACCGGGAGTTATGTCCCATTCAATGATTTATGGTGTTCGCAATATGTACATAAATGATATTACCGTTGGTGAGTTAGGATTTAATGCCTTTGTCGCAGGTTATTTTGATGTACCAGTTATTATGGTCGCAGGGGATGATCGTGCGGCAAATGAGGCAGAGCAACTCATTCCAAGTATTACAACGGCCATTGTGAAAGAAACGATCTCTCGGTCAGCGGCAAAATCGTTAACTCCGGTAAAAGCTGGACAACTCCTCCGCGAAAAAACAGCCCTTGCGATAAAAAATATGGGAAAAGTGAAACCGCTTACTCCGCCGGACCGTCCATTATTAGGAATAGAGTTTGCCAATTACGGACAAGCAGAGTGGGCAAATTTAATGCCGGGAACAGAGATTATCCCTGGAACAACCACGGTTCGTTTTCAAGCCAAAAATATTTTGGAAGCGTACCAGGCCATGCTCGTAATGACTGAATTAGCGATGAGAACAACATTCTGTTAGAAAGGGGTCAAGCATGAAAGCTTACTTTTTTAAACGATTGATTGCCATGTTGATCACCTTATGGCTCATCATTACCGGGACATTTTTCTTAATGCATTCCGTGCCGGGTTCACCTTTTAATGAAGAGAGGACAACTAATGAGGCAATCCAAAAAAATCTTGAAGCCTATTATCAGCTCGATAAACCTTTAATCGTTCAATACGGGAATTATTTAAAGGCATTGGTCAAGTTTGACCTCGGACCTTCGATTAAAAAATCATCCCAGACAGTTAATGACATGTTGGGAAGAGGATTTCCGGTTTCGTTCGAACTAGGTATTTATACGCTGATTGTAGCGCTTATTTCAGGGCTTATTCTAGGTGTGGTCGCCGCACTAAGACATAATGGAATCATTGATTATCTGGCAATGAGTATTGCGGTACTTGGGATTTCGATTCCGAACTTTGTCATGGCAACCGTGTTAATTCAACAGTTGGCTGTTAATCTGCCAATCTTCCCAGTTGCCACCTGGTCCAGCCCCCAACATATGGTACTGCCGATATTGGCATTGGCAACAGGACCAATGGCGATTATCGCCCGCTTAACCCGAACAAGCATGCTTGAAGTTTTAACCCAGGATTACATAAAGACGGCAAAAGCGAAAGGACTTTCACCGGTCAAAATAGTCTTTAAGCATGCCCTCCGAAATGCACTTTTACCGGTGGTAACTGTACTAGGGTCATTAGCGGCAAGTATCTTAACCGGGACATTTGTTATTGAAAAAATATTTGCCATCCCTGGGATGGGAAAATATTTTGTGGATAGCATTAATAATCGTGATTATCCAGTCATAATGGGGACAACCGTTTTTTATAGTGCGATTTTGATCTTTATGCTTTTATTAGTCGATATTGCGTACGGGTTATTAGACCCGAGAATTAAGCTCCATAAAAAGGAGGCGAAATAAATGGAATTGCGTAAACAAGAAGCACAAAATATTTCGCCAGATGTTCCAAATGAATGGTTTGTTCCAAAAGTTCGAAACAAACAAGAGGCTGAAGCTGTTGTAAGGCCGAGCCTGTCGTACTGGCAGGATTCGTGGCACAGGCTTTTGAAAAACAAATTGGCAATGGCAGGACTTATCTTCTTACTCTTATTAGCGTTATTGGCTATTTTCGGACCGATTTTTTCAACCCATACGGTTGAGTCGCAAAAACTAACCGAGCAAAATTTACCGCCATCAAGCAAATATTGGTTTGGAACAGATGATCTCGGCCGCGATGTATTTATCCGCACCTGTTATGGGGCCCGTATCTCTTTATTTGTCGGCTTAATGGCTGCGCTCATTGATTTTATTATTGGTGTAGTATATGGAGGACTTTCCGGCTATAAAGGCGGCCGTACAGATAACCTAATGATGAGATTTATTGAGATATTATATGGACTTCCCTATTTACTTGTCGTCATTCTAGTAATGGTTGTCATTGGCCCAGGTCTAACCACTATTATTCTAGCACTCTCAATTACAGGATGGGTCGGGATGGCGCGGATTGTCCGTGGACAGGTCCTGCAAATTAAAAACTATGAATTTGTGCTTGCATCGAAAACATTTGGGACGAAAACAGCACGGATTATTCGGAAAAATCTATTGCCAAACACAATGGGACCGATTATCGTCCAAATGACGCTGACGATTCCATCTGCTATATTTGCCGAGGCGTTTTTGAGCTTTATTGGACTCGGTATTCAGGCGCCGCATGCCAGCTGGGGTGTAATGGCGAATGATGGTTTGTCTACGATTCTATCAGGTTACTGGTGGCGCTTGTTCTTCCCAACGATGTTTATATCGTTAACAATGTTTGCATTTAATGTATTAGGTGATGGGCTTCAGGACGCCCTGGATCCGAAGTTGAGGAGGTAACAGCATGGAAAAAGTTCTTCAGGTTAAAGACCTTCACGTTTCCTTTTCAACTTACGGCGGTGAAGTGAAAGCCGTTCGCGGGGTCAGTTTTGACCTCCATAAAGGGGAAACATTAGCGATTGTCGGGGAATCCGGCTGCGGAAAAAGTGTCACTTCACAAAGCATTATGAGACTTATTCCTGAACCCCCGGGTAAAATTCGCGGCGGAGAAATTATTTTCAAAAATATGGATTTAATCAAATTGAAAGAACCGGAGCTGCGGAAAATTCGCGGGGCCAATATTTCGATGATCTTCCAGGACCCAATGACGGCACTCAATCCGACGATTACCATTGGCGAGCAAATTATGGAAGGGATTATCCAGCATGAGAAACTAACGAGGGCTCAGGCGAAAAGAGTAGCGGTTGAGATGCTGACGCTTGTTGGGATTCCTAACCCGGAAATACGGCTAAAGCAGTATCCCCATCAGTTTAGCGGGGGAATGCGCCAGCGGATTGTGATTGCGATGGCGCTAGTGTGCCGGCCTGATGTATTAATTGCCGATGAACCGACAACTGCTCTTGATGTCACGATTCAAGCGCAAATTTTGGAGCTGTTTCGTGATATTCAAAAGAAGACAGGGGTTTCGATTATTTTAATTACCCATGATTTGGGAGTGGTCGCCCAGGTTGCTGACCGGGTTGCTGTCATGTATGCCGGCAGAATTGTTGAATTAGGCACAAGGCGGGAGATTTTTTATCAGCCGCAGCACCCATATACTAAGGGATTGCTTCAGTCTGTACCGCGCCTAGATGCGGAAAAGGGAGAGCTTGTTCCCATCCCTGGGACACCCCCCGATTTATTTTCACCGCCTGTAGGATGTGCCTTTGCGGCACGCTGTCCTTATGCAATGGAGGTTTGTGATAGGGTTTATCCGTTTAAAACGCATTTAAGCGAGCAGCACCAGGTTGATTGCTGGCTGCAGGACGAACGGGCAAAGAAATTGGTTCCAAGCTTTAAATAACATAATTAATTGAACGAGGGGGAAGAAGATGAAAAAACTTACTGTTTTGTTAGTCGCTGTGATGATGATGTTTGCTTTAGCCGCTTGTACAGCCAACAAGGACGCTGGCAGCGAAAAGAAAGATGATGGAAAAGGAAAGTCAGACGAAAAAAAGGTAGAAAAGGTTCTAAACTTGAATAATGGCCAAGAGCCAACATCGTTTGACCCGCCAATCGGCTTTGATGCTGTTTCATGGAATTCGTTAAACAATCTTATGGAAGGTCTTACGCGCTTAGACGAAACACATCAGCCAAAAGAGGCAACAGCTGAAAAATGGGATGTTTCCGCTGATGGCAAAACGTATACATTCCATATCCGTGACAATGCAAAATGGTCTAACGGCGATGACGTAACGGCCGATGACTTTGTCTTTGCCTGGAAGCGTTTGTTGGATCCGAATACAAGTTCACCGGCAGCCTTTTTAGCTTACTTTATTGAAGGCGGCGAGGCTTATAATACCGGAGCGGGTTCTGCAGATGATGTAAAGGTAAAAGCAGTGGATAAAAAGACCTTCGAAGTAACACTAATCAGCCCGCAAGCTTATTTCTTAAGTGTTATTTCTAATCCATGCTTCTTCCCGATAAATGAAAAAGTAGCCAAAGAAAATCCAAAATGGTTTGCCGAAGCCAACACATTTGTCGCAAATGGTCCATATAAATTAGCAGAATGGAACCATGATAGTGATTTTACTATGGTCAAGAATGATAAATATTGGGATACAAAAAATGTGAAAATCGATAAAGTTCATTGGGCAATGGTAGACGATCCAACAACTGAATACCAAATGTTTACAACAGGTGAGCTGGATACATCTGATGTCCCATCAGAGATGGCTGAAAAGCTGTTTAAAGATGGCGACGTAAAGGTTGAAGACCAAGCCGGAGAATATTTCTATCGTTTTAACGTCACAAAGGCACCTTTCCAAAATGAGAATATCCGTAAGGCATTCGCCCTTGCTGTTGACCAGAAGCAAATGGTTGAACTTGTAACGAAAAATCAAGAAAAGCCTGCATACGGCTTTGTCTCTTACGGATTTAAAGATCCTGAAGGTAATGACTTCCGTGAAAAGAGCGGTGACCTGATCAAAACAGATGTAACGAAAGCGAAAGATCTGTTGAAAAAAGGGATGGAAGAAGAAAAGTACACGAAGCTTCCAGAAGTAACTTTAACCTATAGCACTAGTGATCAGCATAAGAAAATTGCTGAGGCGCTGCAGCAAATGTTTAAAGAAAATTTAGGTGTGGACGTGAAGCTTGCCAATATGGAAAGCAGTGTGTTTGCAACCGATCAAAAAGCGTTAAAATTCCAGTTCTCACGGAGCTCGTTCCTTGCAGACTATGCGGATCCAATCAACTTCATCGAAAACTTTATTACTGGCTCGCCGATGAACCGTACAGGTTGGAGCAACAAAGAATTTGACCAATTGATTAAGGATGCGAAGCTTGAAAAAGATGAGAAGAAACGTTATGAAATGATGTATAAAGCCGAGAAAATTTTACTCGACGCGGCTCCAATTGTTCCAATTCACTTCTACAATCAAGTGTATTTACAAAATAAAAATGTAACAGGCATTGTCCGACATCCAGTTGGTTACTTAGAGTTAAAAGGCGCAGATAAAAAATAAAAAGAAAAGCGGAAGCGCTGGAGCTGGAAAAACTGGGAAAAGGGATGTTCGCTTGAACATCCCTTTTCTTAAAATCTGGAAGGGGGTTATTATGATGAAGGTTGTAAAGCCGAATCGCCTGCAAAAGGGTGATACTGTTGGAGTCATTGCACCAGCAAGCCCGCCAAACCTTGAAAATCTCGAAAGAGGGATTGAGTATTTACGAAACTTAGGGTTAATCGTCAAAAAAGGAAGAAGTGTTAATGAAACTTACGGCTTTTTAGCTGGTACTGATCAAGAAAGACTCGATGATCTCCATGAGATGTTTTTAGATAAAGAGGTAAAGGCAATCATATGTGCCTGCGGGGGATACGGAACTGGTCGAATTGCCGCTGAAATTGACTACGAAATCGTTAGAAAAAATCCGAAAATTTTTTGGGGATATAGTGATATTACTTTTTTACATACTGCTTTTCGACAAGAAACAGGGCTCGTTACCTTCCATGGCCCGATGCTGGCTTCTGATATTGGGAAGGAAGATACACACGCATTATCACTGGAGGGATTTTTGCAATTGTTCCATCCAGAAGCGTTGTCCTATACTGAGCAGCTCTCTCCATTAGAGGTGGTAGTTGCTGGTACAGCGAGCGGTCCGCTCATAGGCGGCAACCTGTCACTGTTAGTAAGTACACTCGGCACAAAATTTGAAATAGATACAAAAGGAAAACTGTTGTTTATTGAAGATATCAATGAAGAGCCGCGTTCAGTAGACCGGATGCTTAATCAGCTTTATATGGCTGGGAAGCTAGATGATGCAAGCGGGATTTTGGTAGGAGACTTTTGTGATTGTACATCAAAAAGGGATCAATCATTAACACTTGATGAGGTAATCAATCATTATCTCGAGCGTGCAAACAAGCCTGCTTTAAAGGGATTCCAAATCGGTCACTGTAATCCGCATATTTCTATACCACTAGGCGTGAATGCGACAATGAATACGATGGAAAAAACGCTGATTGTGGAAAGCGGCATTTTGTAAAGGAGTGATAAATAAAATGAAGATTGAGAGAATTGAAACATTCCGAGGCGCGGTCCCGCTTATTAAACCATTCAAAACAGCACTAAGAACCGTTACAACGGCAGAGGCTATTTTTGTGAAAATAAGCTGTGATAATGGCATTGTTGGCTGGGGGGAGGCACCTCCTACCGTTGTGATTACCGGAGACAGCCTCTTAAGCATCGAATCGGCTATCAACCATGTCATAAAACCATTTTTAGAAAAGAAAAGTCTATTAAACTATGAATTACTATTTCAGGGATTGAAGACGATTTTGGTAGGGAATCCGAGTGCAAAGGCAGCCGTCGATATGGCTCTTTATGACTGCTTAGCCCAATATTGCAAGCTGCCGCTTTATCAATTCCTTGGCGGGCATAAGCAGGAATTGGAGACGGATTTCACCGTTAGTGTCAATGGGCCTGAAGAAATGGGCGACGACGCCGTTTCTTATATCCAACAAGGTTTCAATGTATTGAAAGTGAAGGTGGGCAAGGATGATATTGACACCGATTTCGAACGCATCCGCGAAGTGAGGAACCGGGTTGGGAACGAAATCAAAATCCGCCTCGATGCGAATCAAGGCTGGACTGCAAAGGATGCCATCCGGGCCATTCGCAAAATGGAGGACAGCGGCTTAATGATTGAATTGGTCGAACAGCCTGTTAAAGCAGATGATATCGAAGGTCTAAAACAAGTAACGGACCATGTCGATACGCTGATTATGGCGGATGAAAGTGTGTTTACACCAAAACAGGCCTTTCAAGTATTGAAAACAAGAAGTGCTGATTTAATAAATATCAAGCTGATGAAAGCGGGAGGGATTTATCAGGCGCAGATTATTAACCAGCTTGCCGAAACATGCGGTGTCGAGTGCATGGTCGGCAGTATGATTGAAACTCGTCTTGGGATTTCTGCTGCCGCTCATTTTGCCGCAAGTAAGCAAAATATAACGCGCTATGATTTTGATGCCCCGCTGATGCTGGCGAAGGAAATTGTTGATGGGGGAATCCAATACAATGGGCGACTGATCACAATGCCAAGCGAGCCAGGTCTAGGGATTAAAGGGGTTATTTTTGAAGGGGGAGTTTCTGTTGGATAAATGGCTTGTTACTGTTCCGGTTGCTACGGTCTGGACGTCTGCTGATTCGCCCCGGGAAATTGATTGGGATGCGGTCACAAACCCAGTGGATTTAAAAGCATGGTTATCCGGCTTAACATACGAAACACGGATAGGTTTATGCGAAGACAACCTTGTTCAAACGCAGCTTTTATACGGTCAAGAGGTTTTGCTGGTAGACGAAAAAGAGGAGTGGGCTCAAATCATTATACCGGATCAGCCTTCATCAAAAAATGAGAGCGGCTATCCTGGCTGGGTTCCGAAATGTCAATTAATGAAATGTCATGAGGACTGGACTCTAGATAACGGACCTGTGGTAGTTGTAAACAGACCGAAGGCTATTCTTTCGAAAGAAGGCGGTACTTTGGAAGTATCGTTTCAAACGACGCTGCCGCTTATGAAAGAAGAGAATTCGCAGGTACTAGTCAAAACTCCGGATGGGATTGGTGCATTAGGCTGGGAAAATATTGTTGTCTTTGAATCCTTAGCAGCACGTTACAAAGGGACAGGAAGCGATATTGTTTCCGCTGGAGAACAATTCCTTGGCCTGCCCTACCTTTGGGGAGGGATGAGCAGTTATGGCTATGATTGCTCTGGTTTCAGCTATTCCATGTGTAAGGCAAATGGCTATGTCATACCACGTGATGCTCATGATCAAGCAAGTGCAGGAAAACCAGTTGCCACAACAGATATAAAACCTGGAGATTTATTGTTCTTTGCCTATGAAGAAGGGAAAGGGAGTATCCATCACGTCGGAATTTATTACGGTGACGGGAAACTGCTTCACGCTCCGAACACCGGCAAAACGGTTGAAATTATTCCGCTTTCGGGAACCATTTACGAGCAGGAACTTTGTGCAGCACGGCGTTACTGGAATGATACGGAGGCCTAATTATGGAAAAATTACTACAGGTAAATAACTTGAAAAAGCATTTCGATTTAGGGCATGGCGAAATCCTGAAAGCGGTTGACGGGGTAACATTTCATATTAATAAGGGTGAAACCTTTGGCATCGTTGGGGAATCGGGCTGTGGTAAATCTACTGCAGGCAGGACAATCATCGGCCTATATGACCGGACAGACGGGGAAGTGCTTTTTAACGGGAAAAACATTCACAACTTAAAATCACGGGAACGGTTTGCTTTTCACCGCCAAATCCAAATGATTTTTCAAGACCCATATGCATCATTAAACCCGAGATCAACCGTAAGTGAAATTATTTCTGAGCCGATGGAAGTCCATGGTTTGTATCCTAATAAAAAGGATCGATTAAAGCGGGTCTATCAATTATTAGAGGATGTTGGCTTAAATAAAGACCATGCCAACCGCTATCCCCATGAGTTCAGCGGCGGTCAGCGCCAAAGGATTGGCATTGCCCGCACACTGGCACTAGACCCGGAATTTATTATTGCTGATGAACCGATTTCCGCTTTAGATGTGTCCATCCAAGCCCAAGTTGTGAACTTGTTGAAGCGGCTTCAAAAGGAAAAGGGGCTAACCTACCTATTTATCGCTCATGACCTTTCTATGGTAAAACAAATCAGTGACCGGATTGGCGTCATGTATTTAGGGCAATTAGTTGAATTGACAACTAGCAGCGAATTATATAAGAAACCTCTACATCCGTACACACAGGCCTTGCTGTCAGCAATTCCGATCCCTGATCCGGACATAGAGGACAGAAGAGAGAGGATTATTTTGAAAGGGGAGCTGCCGAGTCCAATCAACCCGCCAAGCGGTTGTGTTTTTAGGACGCGCTGTCCAATGGCAATGGACATTTGCAGTGTCGAAAAACCAATGTGGCAAGAAATGGATGCGAACCATTTTGTCGCTTGTCACTTATATGATAAAAATAAAACCGGCGGGCACGATTATTCTCAGGCTGCCGTGACAATATAGTCGATGAAAAGCTTAGAAACGAGAATATTCGAAGAACTTAACGGATTCAAAGGGCGGATTGGGCTGGTTATTGAGATTGACAACGATCAGATTCAAGTGAATAGCTTGGAAGTGTTTCAGTCTGCAAGTCTAATTAAAGTCCCTATTTTAATCGAAGCACTGAGACAATGTGAGAATCGGGAGCTGGTCGAGAATGACCCAGTCCCGGTTTTAAAGGAAGCAATTGTCGGTGGTTCAGGCGTTTTGCAGGCGCTGTCACCTAATGTCCGGCTGACAGTTAGAGACATAATGACCTTAATGATTATCGTCTCAGATAATACGGCTACTAATCTTATGATTGACTTATTGGGAATGGATGCGATTAATCGGTTTATGCGGAAGTCTGGATTGAAGCAGACGGAACTGAACCGGAAAATGATGGACTTTCAGGCGATATCGCAGGGAAGGGACAATTACACCAGTCCGTTGGATATGATTCAATGCTTGAAGTGGATGACGGAAGGAACGGTTCTTTCAAAGAAGAGTCAGGCGGTGGCGTTGGAAATCATGGGATATCAGCAATTTAAAGATAAGCTGCCAGCGCAAATGGATGATCGGCTGTTCGTGGCCAACAAAACCGGTGAGCTTCCAAAAGTGGAACATGATTGTGCCGTGCTTCAATTTGGAAAGAAAACCGCTTTTGTGGCAGTCTTGATGGACCAGCTGGAAGACTTGCAAGCAGGAAAGCAAACCATGAATCAAATTGGAAAACATATTTATGATTATTTAGTTAAGTAGATAAGAAAGGGACTGACTTCTGAAAAAGTCAGTCCCTTAAATACGTATATTATCACATTGTTATCTACTTTCCGATTTGGGTCAGTGTACTGTTTCGTTAATTTAGATGATTTACACGGTCGTTATTGTTTCTAAACGGCCACCAGTTGGCTTCGCCAAAGGTTTTCACCATGACTGGTACAAACAATGGAAGCACAACGAGAGAATACAAGGCAAGACCGATTAAGAGAATCGCAGCAATTTCTAGCAAGGATAAAACGCCGGAAGGCATCATCGCCGCAAATGTACCGCCTAAGATAATAGCGGCTGAAATTATAACAGTGCCCATCTTTTTCATAGAATGCAAGATTGCCTGTTCCACTGGCAAATCCCGGTATTCGTTGAAACGGTCCATTAAGAATATGCTGTAGTCAATCCCAAGCGCTACTAAGATAACAAAGGCAAAAAATGGTACCGCCCAGCTTATACCTGAATAACCCAGCACATGTACAAAAATCGCTTCCGAAATTGCCATCGAAGTGAAGTAGGTTAGGATTAAGGAACCAATTAAGTAAAGCGGCATAATAATGGAACGCAGTAAAATGATTAGGATGATACTAATCCCGATAAGCATAAGTACCACTGTCCGGGAATAATCTGCCTTGGAAATGGTATCAAGGTCATTGTGCATACTTGATACACCGCCAACGGCTACTTTGGCATTTTCAAGCTTTGTATCCTTAACGGCTCGTTTGACCGCCTGCTTAATTTCTGGTATTCGATTAATCGCTGCATTGGAATACGGATTTTTATTAAAGACGACATCAATCGTCATCACTTTACGATCTACTGACATATAAGCATTGAGTGCTTGCTCAAAGTCCTTGCTATCCAGTACATCCTGCGGAATATAAAAACCATTCTGTTTTTGTTTCGCTACATCTGCCAAATAATCCTCAGCGGAGTTGAGACCGTTTGAAACTTGATTCAGGCCATCCGCACTTTGGGTTAATCCATCCGAGAGTTGGGTGATTTGACCGCTTATATCCTGAAAACCAGTTAAGAATTGCTGCTGTCCGTTTTTCAGGCCATCCAAACCACTAGAAACAGGTGAGAGGCCTTGGTCAATAATTTTTCCTTGTCCGTCAGCCGCTTCTGCAAGCCCTGTTTCAAGAGCACCGATTTTTGTAATAAACTGATCCAATCCACCTACCATCTGTTCTTGACCGGCAATTAATGTTTCAAATTGGCCATTCGCCATATTGAGTCCGTTTTGGGCTTCTGTCAGTTGTTCATTTATTTGCTTCAAGCCGCCGGCTAATTGTTGAGTTGCCGCTTGTGCACCTAGAGCATCCGGATTACCTGGAACACCTTTTATCGTCATTTTTATAGCTTGATAGTTTTCACTTTGGTCAATCGTAGGATATTCTTGTTCAAGACCAGTGAAATATGAATCCATCGCAACTAGGCTTTTGTTTAGTAAATCTACTTTCCCTGCAAGATCATCAAAATAGCCTTTAAGGGTTCCGATGCCTATGCTGGCGGATTTATAACCCTCAAGTAGTTGTTTGCCGCCATCACGGACTTTTTCAGCCCCAGCCTTTATTTCAACTAATCCGGCACGTGCCTGGGCAACACTTGTTGAACCATCTTTTAAACCATTTTGAATTTTAGTCAGATTATCTTCAATGGTACCGACCCCGGTTTTAAGGTCATTGGTCCCATTAATCAAGGTGTGAAGCCCATTTGTAGCCTCCTGCATTTTCGGCTGATTCGCTGCCATCTGGCTGCTTGCTTCGGCAAGACCGTCACTGATTTTCTTAATGCCGTCATTTCCTTGACCAAGTCCGTCCCCAAGGCTGCCTACTTGTTTCGATAGATAAAAATCTTCAATCGGTGCGCCTGTTGGCCGGGTTACAGAACGAACTGTTTTCACATCATTTACTTTATTCAGCTCCTGGCTGATTTTTTCTGTTAGCGCGATATAATCCGATGTGCTCATCTTGTCATCGTTTTTGATGACAATTTGTGTTGGCATCGATTCACCGGGACCGAATGAGTCAGCGATGATATTGAAGCCTTTTATCGAAGGATAATCATCACTGATTTCCTCAAGTGAGTTAAATGATAATTGACCCTTATAGGTGAATAAGAAGGGCACCGAAATGATGGCGACAAGGATAAAGGCAATCAACGGACGCGCTAGGGCAAATTTTCCGACAAAACCCCAGAATTTGCTATCACCATGCTCAAGCTTGCCTTTGGAAGGCCAAAATAGTTTTTTTCCAAGCACTGCCATGAAAAAGGGCACTACAGTGAAAAGCGCGATTAATAGAATGGCTACACCAACGGCAACGGCTGCTGCCGATTTGTAAAGCTGGAAGGTTGAAAAACCGATGGATGCAAAGCCAATTAAAACCGCAATCCCACTGAATAAAACAGTTTTTCCAGCAGTTCGATAAGTGGTAATAATCGCTTCATTCGCTTGTTCACCTTTTGCCAGTTCTTCTTTAAAGCGGCTGAGGAGCAGGATACAATAGTCCGTACCAATCCCAAACAGAACGGCCACCAAGAAAATCTGGGTAAAGGTTGACAGTGGGAAGTTAAACTTATCGACTAATATGGAAACGATTGATTGAGCCGTAAGATAGCTGAAGCCGACGGTTACTAACGGAATAATCGGTGCGACAGCAGATCTAAAAACAAGCAGGAGAACAATCAAAATGAAACCAACGGTGATTCCTTCTGTTTTTTTCAAGCCTTCTTGTGAGTTGGTGACGAGATCTTCGCCAATGACCCAGCTGCCTGTATAATAATGAGCAAGCTTGATCTCATTAATCGCTTTATATAAATCATTTGAAATATCTTTAGCTTCCCGGCCATTTGCGGTCACTTTTAGCGAAACAAGAATGGTTTTCCCATCTTTAGAAACAAGCTGATCCTTAAGCTGTTCTTGATTGAAATGTGTGAGGATGTCAGTAATTCCTAGTTCATTGTTATTCTTTTCAAGCAGTTTTACCGCTTTTTCTGCTGTCGAAAAATCATCCTTTGTTAACTTTTTATTACTATGGAAGACGAGGGCTGTTTGCAGATGACTGCCTTTGTTTTCACTCGACTGGACATCTTTGAGAATTTTTTCCGCAATGGTCGATGAATAACCTTCGGGTACTTTAATTTGTCCCTTCTCGCGGACAAGTGCTTCCATATTTGGAGCGACCATAAAAAGAGCAGTGATAACAGCAATCCATGCAACGAGGATCAACCATTTTCCTTTAATTATTGCTCTCACTTGTTTATTCCCCCAATTCTTCTTTCTTCTTGTGGTCTAATATTTGGGCTAGTTTTTCATACGTATTGATAAAATTCTTAATTTCTGACTCTTCAAATTGAGTAATGATGGATTCCACGAGAAATTGAATTTTTTCTTGGCAGTTCTGATAAAGAATATTGCCTTCATCCGTTAACGTTAAATATACTACTCTTCTGTCGTTTTCATCACGAGTTCTTTTAATAAGGCCTTTATCGGCCATTCGGTTGATAATCGCTGTGATGGCACTTTTATTCACTTCAAATGCATCAGCCAATTCAGAGGAAGTACATTCCTCTGACTGAGAAATGTACCTTAATATGTAGTGCTGGTCATTGGTTAAATCATCGCCAATTTTCCCTTTGATTAATGACTCCGCCTTTTTATGAACTTGAAAAGAAACTGTCACGTATCGGTCGATTAACTCCTGAATAACCTGGTTAGTCACAATATTTTCCACCTCGCAAATTTAGTTCAACTATTTAACTATTCACCTGTTTAACTATAAAACAAAGCAAAAGGAGTGTCAATTCCTTATCATTAAGGCGCTTTTTTGTCAGGTTTTACTTATAAAAATAAATAATTATATTTACAAAAAAATAGTTATTTATGTAAGATGATGCCATCTGATATAATACTATCAAATTATAGAAATGTGGTGACATCGTACATGACAAACGGCGAATTTGAATTGCTTGTGAAACGATTTGAGAAGGAGGCAGCCAGTAATTCAAAGTCATATCGAACAAAAGTGTTGTGGATGACAGGTCTTGGCTTTGGATATGTGTTTTTCTTTTTAGCCTGTTTTTTAGTTTTGATGGGGATATCGATTGCTTATTTAGCAAGCGGGCACTTTACCTTCGGCAGCATCAAACTTCTCCTCATTGCAGGTGCCTTATCCTATTTTATTTTAAAAGCATTATTTATAAAAATGGAGCTTCCGGACGGATATTATCTGAGCGAAGAAGAAGCACCACAATTGTTTGCTAGGATTGAAGAGTTAAGAAAGAAAATCGATACACCTGAAATTCATGCTATCCTGTTAGACAGCACATATAATGCAGGAGTTCTCGAATATTCTAAATTTGGTTTTATCGGCAGAAAACAAAATATTTTACAAATTGGCTTGCCGCTGTTGTCTACTTTAAGTGAACAAAATTTTCTTACCGTAATTGCCCATGAATTGGCCCATATCAGCCATTCAGACACGGCATTTGGTGCGAAAATTTACCGTGTACGCCGTACTTGGGGGAGGTTAATGCACTCATTAGAGGAGAATGAACAATTTGGGACGTTCCTTTTTAGGAAGTTCTTTACTTGGTACTATCCTCGGTACGATGCCTATACCTTTGCACTTGCTCGCCAACAGGAATATGAGGCAGACAGGGTTGCCATGGAAGTGACCTCGAATGCCGCTTCTTCCCTTTGTACGATTGAAGTGGCCGCCCGATATTTTGAAGAAGACTTTTATGATCAGTTATTTGAAGAAAGTGCAAAAACGGATTCCGTGCCTGAACCATACACAGAATTTAAATCGAAATTTAATAGTTTAAGTGTGTCACAATTTGAGAACTATCTTCAAGACTCATTAAAGCGGAAAAGTACGGTGACCGATACCCATCCAAGTTTGATGGAAAGACTGCACTTTTTACAAGGGGAGCCTTCTTTGCCTGAAAAAGTTAGTGACACGGCATTGGAAACCCTTTTCGTAAATCCTAAACGGATTCTTAATCACTTTAATGACCTTTGGATCCAGTGGAACCACGACAATTGGAAAGCAGGAATCAAAGACTATCATCATGACCAAAAAAGATTTGAAGAACTTTCAACCAAAAGCGCTCCTTTAGAATTGGCTGAATTATGGGAAAAGGGGAATCTTACAAGGCAATTTAAGGGGGATTTGGAAGCGGTAAAGATTTACGAAGAAATCGTTCAGTCCTATGCCGAAGAAGAAGTAGCCCCAGCCTATTTATTTTTAGGAAATTTTTATTTGGAAAATAAGACAACAGAAGAAGTTGGATTGGAATATATTGAAAAAGCAATATCCTTGGATTGGGAATGCCGTTTAAACGGCTTGGATAGTTTATGTGAATATTACCATCAAACAAATCAAACAGAAAAGCTGGAAGAAACAAAGGAAGAGCTTGAAAAATGGTTGGAAGTTGTCGAGCAATCAGACCAAGAATGTGATTATTTTTATGCCAATGATCAATATGTCTCACATGACAAATCAGCAAAAGAAATAG
This sequence comes from Neobacillus sp. NPDC093127, assembly GCF_044754175.1. Taxonomy (NCBI): domain Bacteria; kingdom Bacillati; phylum Bacillota; class Bacilli; order Caryophanales; family Bacillaceae; genus Neobacillus; species Neobacillus sp. NPDC093127. Next base: position 62,509 of record NZ_JBIVOP010000001.1, on the reverse strand, counting down.
AACTTGGTGTTCAACAGTTAAGTTTGCATCCGGAAATTATATCTGCCTACCTAATTCGTAAGGTGTTAACTGTGATTCCTGAAAGACAGCAATATGTATTGGCGCTTAAAGTACTTACTCCAAAAGGAACTAAACATATAGAAAACATCGAAGAATTGTATGAGAAATATGTTCATGAACTAACTGCCTTCACTGATACCGCAATAATTATCCTAAATGAAAAGGATGAACTCTTGCAGAAAATTAAATCAATTGAATATGCGTCTATTCATAGTCTCAAAAAAAGTGAACGGGTATCATAAAAAAATGGCAAACCAATTGGTTTGCCATTTTTTACTCAACTATAATCGTACCCTTAAACATCTTCATCCCACAGCTAAATGTATATTCTCCTGTTTTGTCAGGGGTGAAGGTTAAATTGGTAGTACCTTCTATAAGGGTGATATTATTAATATTAAAATCCGGAATCATAAAGGTAGATAAGCAGCTATTATTTTTGAGTGGATTTTCGATTTCTAGGTCAACCGCCACCCCTTTTCTCACTCGAATTACGTTAGGTGTGTAGCCTTTTTCCGTTACGAGCATTTTCACTTTTGGTGTGCCTTCGTTCGTCACATCCACTTCCGTTTTCGCAACCTCCTGATTACTGGATGCCTGTTGTGCTTGGGTTTGAGCGGGTTCATCTTTCCCAGGGATTTTCACAAAATCACTGCTATACATGAATAGGAACAAGGATACAAGCACAACTCCTGCCCCTAAAATGGCAAATGGCGAAAGCTCCTGGGTATCAATCGAAAACTTGTTATTTGTAGCAACCTTAATATAAACAATTACAAAGCCGATGATAACAATATAAAAGCCTAATAAAATACCTACTAAAAGCGTTGGGTTAATAAATTGAAGGAAAAGTCCAAGTATCGCACCATTAATACTTCCCATTAAACCAGCAATTGACCCCATAAGAATAGCCAAAATTCCAATGGGGTGTCCGGCTAAAAAACCAATAATAAAGCCAATGATCATGCTGACACCAACGACTAGAAACATCTCACCGGAAAGAATCCCAATAATACTGCCGATAAGCAGGCCGGTTATCACAGCAATAACCATGCTGATCATGACCCCTGGCGTATTTGTCAGTTGGTTTTTATAACGGTATATAAGAAAAATAGAATAACCGGTGCCAATCGCAACAACTGCAGCTGATATAATCGAAAAAATTGTCATTTGGAATCTCCTCTTATGTTTCATTTGAAATAAACAACATAAGAGTATTATAAAGGCAAATAAGCAATTCAAATTTGTATTTTAAGTGATTAATATGAACTTTTTATGAATCTTGCTGGGAATGTGTGGAATGATTAGCGTAGATCATTTATCTTTTTCTTTATCAAGTGCATTTTTATAAATTCTTTTTAGGGTTTCATTTTGCATTTTGATGTATTCAAGCAAAAATTCCTTTTCTTCTTCATCCAGGTCAAGATCATCTTTGTCATCGTTCATGCGTTTCACCCCATTTTTTCTAATAACTGCATTTTAACCCATTTAAATAGAAGTTTAAAGTTGAAAGTAAGAAAAATATTCCACGATAGAATTGACATTTGTGAGCAGGACAGATATAATTTTTTAAAAATACTATTGAAACAATGACGAGGATTAGTAAAGTGAAGTGTTCTTACCTAGAGAGGAAACCATTGGTGCGAGGTTTCTTAAGACAATCATTTGAACCTGCCTCCGAGTTCTGTATCGGATAAATTTGAAGATACAAGCGGATAAACTCCGTTATCATGGAAAGAGTATAAAGCAATTGCTTTATGAATTTAGGGTGGTACCGCCAGGCCTTGGTCCCTTTTTAGGATCAAGGCCTTTTTGTATTTAAAAAACTTAATGAGGTGTCAAAAATGGCAAAGGAATTTGTAAAAGATGTAACAAGTATGGATGAGGATTTCGCCCAGTGGTATACAGATGTTGTTACGAAAGCAGATTTAATTGACTATTCAAGCGTGCGCGGTTCGATGATTATTCGACCATATGGTTATGCGCTTTGGGATAATATTAAAAATGAATTAGACAGTCGAATTAAAGAAACAGGTCATGAAAATGTGTATATGCCATTGTTTATTCCAGAAAGCCTGCTGCAAAAAGAGAAGGATCATGTGGAAGGATTCGCTCCAGAAGTAGCTTGGGTTACCCAAGGCGGATCTGAACCATTAGCGGAACGGTTAGTTGTTCGCCCAACATCAGAGGTACTGTTCTGTGAACATTATAGTAAAATCATTCATTCCCATAGAGATTTACCAAAGCTATATAACCAATGGTCAAATGTTGTCCGCTGGGAAAAAACAACTCGACCTTTCTTAAGGACAGTAGAATTTTTATGGCAGGAAGGACATACAGCCCATGCGACCGATGAGGACGCGATGGAAGAAACAATTAAGATGCTGAATGTGTATGCGGAGCTTTGTGAAACGGTTCTTGCGATTCCAGTTGTAAAAGGGCAAAAGACGGATAAGGAAAAATTCGCCGGTGCTAAAGCCACTTTCACGATTGAAAGCTTAATGCATGACGGAAAAGCTTTGCAGTCAGGAACTTCGCACCATTTTGGCACAGGCTTTGCGGAAGCATTTAACATTCAATACACGGATAAAGAAGGAAAACTGCAATATGTCCACCAAACATCATGGGGCTTCACAACAAGGATTATTGGCGCCTTGATCATGGTACACGGCGATGACCGCGGACTTGTCATTCCACCAAAAGCAGCACCAACGCAAGTCATGATTGTGCCGATTGCGCAGCACAAAGAAGGTGTGCTTGATTTTGCCTACGATTTGAAAAAGTCGCTTGCGGCTGTTGCTCGTGTTGAGATCGATGCCAGCGATAAAAAGCCAGGCTGGAAATTCAATGAGTACGAAATGAAGGGGATTCCAGTTCGTCTTGAAGTTGGACCAAAAGATATTGAAAATAAGCAAGTTGTTTTAGTAAGACGAGACACGTTAGAGAAGGTAATTGTTCCTTTGGATGAGTTAGAAACAAAGCTTGTTGAATTACTTGATGATATTCAATCCAATTTATATAACAAGGCATTGAACCACCGTGAAGATCGGACTACAGTTGCTCTAACCCTTCCTGAATTACAAGAATCACTTGAGGCAAAACCAGGATTTATCAAAGCGATGTGGTGCGGTGAACTAGCCTGTGAGGAAAAAATCAAAGAAGAAGCTGGGGCTACATCACGTTGTATCCCATTTGAACAAGAACAGCTTTCAGATTCATGCGTTTGCTGTGGAAAAGAAGCGAAACAAATGGTTTATTGGGCAAAAGCGTACTAAAAATATAATTTTCGAGGCTCTTCCTTTATGGGAGGGGCTTTTTTTCTGAAAAAGCCGTCTTTTCCTAGCGTTTATAGACAAAATATAGTTCCATGGGCGAATTTAGGAGTTCAATGAGCGAATCTCGGCATTCAATGAGCGAATCTCGCCATTCAACGGGCGAATTTCATTTCGCTCTTTTTTTATGCAAAAATACAGAAATGAATAAATGAAAAACTCGACCGCTCGAGTCGAGTTTTTCACTTAATCAAGAATATACCTTTTCAAATAGAACTTAGTAATCGCCAAATATTCTCGGGTATAGGATTTGAACACTGCCTTTAACGGGGTCTTCGCCGGAAGACCTTGTACTTCTAAGTCCTGGTCACGGGCGATTGAAATTGCTCGATACAAATGAAAGGTATTTGTAACCACAAGTCCAAGCTTCGCATCTTTAGGAATGAGCTTTTTCGAAAAATCAATATTTTCATATGTATCAGTGGAACGATCTTCTAATATGATCCGAGATTCACTAATTCCTTGCTTAACCAGCTCTCTTTTGATAGATTCCGCTTCGGAAATGTCTTCGCCCGGACCTTTGCCTCCCGATGCAATGACAACGGTATCCTTGTTTTCCTTTAAATATATCGCAGCAGCATTGATTCTGCTTGCGAATGCCAGTGAAGGGACCGTGCCTTTAACACTTGCCCCAAGGACGATTAAATAATCAGCATTCTTAGGCGCTTCCATCTTGCTGTACTGGCTAATTTTAAATTGCAAGAAGCCAATATAGAGTAGTCCTAATGCTGCTATAACTCCCACGACTGAAAGTATTCTTTTCTTTTTTTTCATCTTTTTCAATCCATTTCTACATGTTAATGGTACTATCAATAGATTGATAGTACCATAAAATAGCAATTTTTGAAAAAATTTTTATAAAAAAAGAAAATGTGCCTCTGTCAAATTTGTCCTTCATTCACAAACCCAAGAAAGCCCAATTGTCCCGACTCCAGTATGGACACCTGCAACCGTTATCAGCATTAATTTTTCTGTTTCGATTGTTGGAAATGCTTCGTTTAGATATCTTTCAAGTTCGGTTGCCCTGTCTAAATCGTTAGCATGGACAATAGCCACTTTCCGGACCGATTTTGTTTCAAGGTCTTCCTTTAGTTTATTCACCAGCCAGGCTAGCGCCTTTTTTTCAGTGCGAACCTTATCTTTAATCTTTGCGGCCCCATCTTCAATCGATAAAATCGGCTTAATATTAAACAGCGAAGCGATTAATTTTTGGCTGCCGGAAACCCTGCCGCTTTTGTGAAGCTGATCCAGATTTGATGGGACTAAATACAAACGAGTGTGGTCGCGTAAGGCATTTAATTGTCGAACCACTTCACTGGCATCAAGTCCTTGTTCTGTTAGTTCTATGCCTTTTTTTATTAAAAAAGAGAGAGGATAGGAACCCGTTTGTGAATCAATAGCAAACAGTTTAAAGTCTTCCATTTCCGCTGCCATCACCGATGCTTGGTAAGTTCCAGTTAATAGACTGGAGGCATGTATGGCAATGCCAAAATCATAGTTTTCCTTTAACTCCTTATAAAGGACCACAAAGTCAGCAATCGCTGTTTGCGAGGTTTGAAATTTCCCTTCTTCATTTTTCATACGGTCATAAAATTCCTGTTCGGAAATATCAATCGTTTCTTTGTAGAATTGATCATTAATGACAACGTGCAGGGGAATAACATGTATATGGTGCTGCTCAATAAACTCTTTACTAAGAGATGCGGTTGTGTCAGTAATCCATGCGATTTTTGCTTGGTTCATCATAATCCTCTTCCTTCAGTAGAATTCTCCAAAAAACGCCTGCAATCGTTGATTCAATAAATGAGGGCGTTTTCTCTTCATAACTAGATTTAACGATACAAGAATGAAAACTATTCAACTAGTTATATTTGTCATGTTAAAAAGTGAACACTTTGTGAAGTTTTTGTGAAAAAGTTATTCAACAATAGCAAAGTGTGATGTAAATCACTTAATCGATGTGAATATATTCATATAATCACTATGGATATAGGGAAAACTTATAAGGAGTGTTAATAGTGTTAAATCAAAAAACAATTGACATCATCAAATCAACGGGACCAGTATTAGAAAAACATGGAGAGACGATTACCACTCGATTTTACCAATTAATGTTTGGAAATCATCCTGAATTATTAAATATCTTTAATCATGCCAACCAAAAACAAGGGAGACAGCAGAAAGCACTTGCTGGAACGGTATATGCCGCTGCCATGTATATTGATAATCTTGAAGCGATTCTTCCCGTAGTGAAACAAATTGCCCATAAACATCGAAGCCTTGGAATTAAACCAGAGCACTATCCAATTGTCGGAAAACACTTGTTATTAGCGATTAAGGATGTGTTGGGGGATGCAGCAACGGATGAAATTATCAATGCCTGGGCAGAAGCATACAATGTAATTGCCGATGCCTTTATCAGTGTCGAAGCAGAAATGTACGATGAGGCAGCCCGTCAACAAGGCGGCTGGGATGGCCTCCGTCACTTCATTGTTGACCGTAAAGTGGTTGAAAGTGATGTTATTACCTCATTCTATTTAAAACCGGAAGATAACGGCGGGATTGCAGGTTTTCTTCCAGGACAATATATTAGTATTAATCTAGAAATAGACGGTGAAGAATATACACATATTCGTCAATACAGCCTTTCAGATGCACCTGGCAAAGACTATTACCGAATTAGTGTAAAACGTGAAGCAGGAACCGCTAATCCAGATGGCATGGTGTCTAATTACCTGCATGATGGTGTAAACGAAGGAGATATCCTCAAGGTAAGTGCACCAGCAGGTGACTTTGTTCTTAATACTGAAAAAAATACACCTGTTGTGTTACTTAGCGGCGGTGTTGGCCTAACACCAATGATGAGCATGTTAAAGACGGTTGTGGAAATGCAGCCTGAACGGAAGGTCACATTTATTCATGCTGCAGCCAATGGAAAGGTCCATGCTCTTAGGGATGAAGTAGAGGAATTGTCGAGGCTTGAACATTTAACCTCCTATATCTTCTATGATTCACCGACTGAAGAGGATCGCAGAAACAATCGCTTTGATGTTGAAGGCTATGTAACACGTGATTGGTTGAAAGATAAAATCGCTACCCGGGAAGCAGATTTTTACTTCTGTGGGCCTGTTCCTTTTATGAAAGCAATTAATCGTTCATTAAAAGATTTAGGAGTTAAGGAAGAGAGAATACACTTTGAATTCTTTGGGCCAAAGGGAAGTTTAGAAGAATAAACAGAACGAAGCCGATTTCCGCAAAGGAAGTCGGCTTAATTTTTTGCCAATTCCCGCGTCCGGGTGCGAATTTTACATCTTTTAATTGGAATCCAGCTTCGGGTTCCTTTATTTTTCTCAGAAATAAATGTTAAGAAATATCGAATCTTTCTGAAGTTAATGCAATTTGTTAGCATTGAAAGTTTGATTCAGGTCGGAACTGTGATTAAATTAAAGAAAAGGCCAAAAAGGATGATAGATATGAATAAGAATGTCATACGCTCGATTACTGTCATAGCGGTATTCTTTTGCCTCGTCTGGCTAATTGGGCTTGGCTGGGCAGTAGGGGAATACTATGCTGGCAAACCGGAAAAAGTTCCGGAAGTAAATTCTGTTTCCAAGAAAGCCGAAAATAAAAAAGGGTTAACCATTGTGGCATTAGGTGACTCATTAACAAGAGGAACGGGGGATGAGACAGGAAAAGGCTACGTAGGTGTTTTAATTGATGAAATTAAGGAAAAAACAAAGCGTCCAGTCCAGCTCACAAATCTCGGCATCAACGGGCAAACATCCACTCAGCTAAGCAAACAGGTGCAGCAAACCGAAATCGGCAGGCAAATAGAAAAAGCAGACATGGTTTTGGTAACGATTGGCGGCAACGATTTGTTTAGGGGCGGGCAAGGATTAGCAGACTTTGATACAGGTGATAGTGCCGCAATTGAAAAGAAATACCTAGAAAATCTAAAGTTTATTCTTGAAGAAATTCGGAAAAACAATCGCAATGCTAATGTATTTTTCATCGGGCTGTATAATCCGTTTATTGATTTAGACCAAGGGAAAGAGATGTCAAAAGTAGTGCGTCACTGGAATTATGATAGTGCAGAAGTAAGCGCTGCATTTCCCAAAATTGTCTTTGTTCCAACCTTCGACCTGTTTGAGTTAAAGGTGAACGATTATCTATATTCCGACAAGTTTCATCCAAATACAAAAGGGTACCGTTTAATTGCTGAACGTGTTGCCTCACTGCTCACATGGTAAGGAGAGTTTGGTCATGGAGAAAAATATCACATTGTCTGTTAAGGACTTAAAAAAAGAAATCGGGAAAAGAGAAATTATTAAGGGACTAACCTTCGATTTACGTGAAGGAGAAGTATTCGGGTTCCTTGGCCCAAATGGTGCCGGAAAAACAACCACAATCCGCATGCTCGTCGGCCTTATTAAACCAACATCAGGAAGTGTCCGGATTTGTGGATTCAACATTGAGGATCATTTCCAAGATGCAATGAATAACCTGGGCTGCATCGTTGAAAATCCAGAACTTTATCCGTATCTTTCAGGATATAATAATCTGCTTCATTTTGCTCGGATGCTTGAGGGCATCGGGGAAAAGCGGATAAAAGAAGTTACGGAGCTTGTGGGCTTAACAGAAAGAATCCACGATAAGGTGAAGACCTATTCTCTTGGTATGAGGCAGCGGCTCGGAATTGCCCAAGCACTTCTAGGAGAGCCAAAGGTATTGATTCTCGATGAGCCAACGAATGGGCTGGATCCTGCCGGAATCCGTGAAATGAGACAATTTATTCGTTATCTGGCAGAAAAAGAAGGCCTAAGTGTCCTTGTTTCCAGTCATTTATTGAGTGAAATCCAATTGCTTTGTGACCGGGTGGCGATTATTTCAAAAGGGGCGATTATTCGTGTCGATACTGTCGATCACCTGCTTGCGAATCGGGAACGAGTCGTTTGGCGCATTTCACCCTTTGAAAAGGGAAAACAGCTCTTAAGTTCTTTAACTGCGATTGAAGTAAAAGAAGACGGTTCCATCTTAACCGAATTTAATGAACAGAAGACCCCGGAATGGAATCGACAGCTGGTTGAAGCAGGTGTTTCTGTCACTGAAATCAATCGAAAGATGCCATTGCTTGAAGAGTTGTTCCTCGAACTAACGGGGGGTGACACGATTGAATAAACTGATTCAAAATGAAATGATGAAGCTGATTGCCAAAAAGCGGCTTATTGTGATTGCACTAATCATTGGCGTTCTAGTTACCTTATTTACATATGCACAGTATAAACAAGTTCAAACACAGCGGGAAAAATTAGGAACGAGTGATTGGCGCACCATCTTACAGCAGCAGATTATCGATACGACGAACCGTTTGAGCAGCAGTCGAATGCAGGAAGAATGGAAGAAGCAGCTGCAAATATCCTTGAAGCAGCAGCAATATTATCTTGACCATGATATCAATCCAGCAGAGCCCGGTGCCCCAACGTTTATGAGAATTTTTTTGGAAAACTCAATCGATCTATTTCTCCCATTAATGGTCATGGTCATTGCCAGCGACTTGGTTTCTTCAGAGCACAGTTTAGGTTCAATTAAGCTATTGCTGACGAGGCCAATCAAGAGGTGGAAAGTGCTATTGAGTAAATATATTACCCTTTGTTTAGCGATTTCACTGGTCATTGCGATAGCTGGAATCCTTTCATATTTAATATCCGGATTGGTGTTTGGCTATAAAGGCTGGGGGGCACCAATCTTAACCGGGTTTAATGTGACAGAGACAGGATTAAATACTTCTGAGGTGAAACTACTCAGCCTGTGGAAGTTTTTATTGATGGATTTCGGACTTGTCTGGTTCGTCTCTATCGTTGTGGGAACATTATCGTTTATGCTGTCAGTTTTGATCCGCAGTACGGCAGCTGGAATGGGTGTGATGCTCGCTGCCTTAATCTCTGGAGCCATCTTAACGAATATGGTATCTTCATGGGAAACGGCTAAATACTTTTTTATGGTCAATCTACGGTTAACAGACTATATGAAAGGAACAGCGCCGCCGATTGAAGGAATGAATCTTTCTTTTTCTATAATGGTCCTTTTTGTTTGGTGGGCTGCCGCGTTATTCGTTTCATTTATTGTCTTCACCAAAAAAGATGTTTATTAATGAAAAGCTATTTCCGTTAAGTCGGGAATAGCTTTATTAATTGTTAAAATTTGATGGAAAATTTAATATTTTATAAAATAGTAATGGGAAGATAAGAACGCAAAAGAGGGGGATTCATTATGTCGTTTGTGATTAAAAAAATCGATCATGTCCAGCTTGCTGCGCCTAAGGGGTGCGAAGAAGCAGCCAGAGGATTTTTTAGCGGTATTCTTGGGTTAGCAGAGGTTGAAAAGCCAGAGGAATTAAAGAAACGCGGCGGAGTTTGGTTTGAATTTGGGACATTTCAATTACATATTGGAGTGGAAGAACCATTCTCGCCAGCAAAAAAGGCTCATCCCGGATTTGTCGTTGAAAACATCGAAGAATTAAAAAAGTTGCTGAACGAGAAACAAATTGCCTTTACTTCCGACGACAATCTCCCGGGTGCAAGCCGAATTCATGTTCATGATCCATTTGGGAATCGTCTTGAATTTTTAGAGTGGATCTAAAAGAAACAGCCCCATTCCAGATAGGTGGAATAGGGCTGTTCGCTTACTGTTTCGCCGTTACCTTTACCGGTTCACGGCTGACGCCAAAGTGCTGCTTAAAAATCAGTGCGGGACCGCCAAGATTAAATAAATAGCGGGCTTCAATAACTTGTTTCATAAAGGCTCCAAATAAACCGGATAAGCGGAAATTACCTACTTTACCGACGGCGGCCATGAGTCCAATAGATGCGACTGAGCCTTTATGATGATATTCAAACGGTTTTAATGTTTCTCCTCGCAATGTAGCGACAATGTTTTTCGCACATACAGGTGCTTGTTGCAGGGCAACTTGTGCAGTTGGCGGTAATGCGTTTTTCTCATCCTTCATGAATAAGGAGCAATCACCGATACTAAAGACGTTTTTCATGTTGATAACGCGAAGGCAAGCGTCTACTGGAATTTTACCTTTTGCAATCGGCAGTCCCCAGTTTTGAACGATGCTGTTTCCTTTTACACCACAAGACCAAATTAACGTCCGAGTTGGAATATCAATATTATTCTCAAGTCGGATTTTCTCAGGGGTACACTCCAGCATTTTCCTTCCTGTTATTAACTCAATATTGCGTTTTTCTAAAACCATTGTTGCATATTGGATCGATTGCTTAGGGAAAAACGGAATAACAGATGGGGCAGCCTCGACAGCATAAATCTGGATCTTTTCAAATGGAATATCATACTGTTTACACAGTTTTGGGAGACCGTCCGCTAATTCCCCAAGCATCTCAATTCCCGTAAAACCACCACCAGCAACAACAAACGTTAAGCGAGAAGGATCATGATCTTCTTTATAAAGGTTGAATTGTTTAATGATATGATGGTAAATCGCTTTTGAACTTCTGAAACTACGAATTTCAAATGCATTCTCTTTAACACCTGGAATTCCAAACGTATCTACTTCAAATCCCAGTGCTATTAATAAATAATCATATTGAACTGTCTCACCGCCCTCAAGGTGGACCTCTTGGTTAGCGATATCAACCGTAGATACCGCTGCTTTAAGAAAATGGGTTTTGCTAGAATTGATTAGTTCGGGAATTGAGATAGCAATTTGTCGATCTGCTGCCGTTCCAGCTCCTGTTTTAATAAGCTGTGTGGTCAGGTAATGATAATCATGTTTATTAATTAAGGTAACATCTGCTTCGCCCGATTTTAATAATTTTTCCAGGTTTTTACTTGTGATGAGTCCGCCATATCCTGCCCCTAGGATTACGATCTTTGGTCTTGTCATCATTCTCCACTCCTTATTCCCATTAATAGATTTTTTCTCTCTATTAATTGTGAAATACTTCACAATTAATATTAAAAAAATAAGCAAATGTTCTTGTATGTATTGTGAAAAACTTCACATATTCTCTATATGCTTAGAATACAATATTTTTTATGATTTCTCAAGAGTATTATCACGAAATTTATGTCAAATTGGTAAATTTTTTTTAACAAACTGGGAATGCTAAATCCGTGCCGGAAAAAACTGGTTATATTTTTAAAAATAAGGAAACATGAAAGGAGAAAATGATGAAACTGAAAATGTTATGTTTGACCTTAGGGTTAATATTAACTGTTCCGAGTTTAGCTGCGGCAAATGGTAAGGTGCCTGACACCAAGGGGGAACAACGGGAGGATGCACCTTGTGATTGCCAAGAGGGCAAGCAACACCATCACCACCATATGCACCGAGATTGGCATGCGCATATGGCGGAAAAAGAGCAGAAACTGCTCACATGGGTGGACCAATATACGCCGGATAAAAAGGCTGAATGGACAAAAGTGCTTGCAGAAAAGAAAACTCTCCGTAACGAATGGATGAGCCCTGAAAATGCTGAAAAACGGGAAAAGTGGAAAAAAGAGAAGATGGCCAAAATGGAAGAGCTAAAAAAGCAATTCGATGAAGGCAAGTTAACGAAAGAGGAATTTATCAAACAGGCACATGGCGGAAAACATATGGGACATTGGAAAACGTTCCATGAATTAAAACTTGCAGTAGAGAAAAAGGATGATAAGAGAGCGGCAGTCCTGCTCAATCAACTGCTAGATCAAGCCAAACAGCATAATCAAAGAGTAAAGGAAATGTTGAAACTAGAATAAACACATCTTAAAAAAAATCCTCTGATACTATGTCAGGGGATTTTTGGTAAGGTTATTTTTTTAAGTTAATTTCTTCTTGTTTGGCTTCTTTAATTTCTTCTTTTAATTCTTCCTTAATATCTTCAGCAATCCCATCGGTCGCTTTTTTAAATTCACGGATTGATTTGCCAAAGGCACGTCCAATCTCGGGTAATTTATTCGGCCCAAAGATCACTAAAGCAACAGTAAGAATCAAAATTAATCCTGGAACACCAATATTTGAAAACATTTCTTCATCTCCCAGCGCTGGGTAATTTGATTAAGAACATTATACCTCTAAATAGAAGGTTATTCTAGTAATTTCCCACTATTGATTCAGCTTTGTCGATATTTCCTTACCTTCGTAAAATTCTTTTATTGCTTTATCTGCATAGACCCAGCCTTTCCAGCCAATATGAATCGTGTCCTTCATGAAATAAGGATCATATTCATGATCAGAGAAATCGGCAATCTGAAAGCCTTCTGACTCGATTTGTTTCTTAATCCGTTCGTAATACAAGGTGCGGCCTTCCTTTGGAAAACCTGTATAGTCGTACCAACTTCCATTTACGGGAACAGAAATAAACAAAGGCTGTGCCCCAGATTCCTTTAGAAGGTCGAGTACGAGTTGAAAGTCATCATATTCGGGGGATTTCCCATAGGAAGCCTTACCTTTCTTATCTTTTAAAGAAGGGACCATTTTTTTAATTTTGTTATACTGGTAATTACTTACATAAAATGGATTGTTTGTCGATTTGCTTTTCCCTACCTGTTCAGCCTGAGCCGCTAATTGTTCCCACGACATATTATTCACCTGCGGGTTTATTTCACGATTCCGGGTTGAACCGCCTGCCAGGGTATAATAAAGATCCTTTTTCACCATTAAATTACGATAGGCACAGGCAAAGGGGCGAACGATAGCAGCCCCTCGTTTCGTCCAAGGGTCATTTGTTATCTCTGCTTGAAACATAATTGATAACATCGGATCGTTTTTGATCGGTGAAAAAGTTAATAGACGTTTAATCGCCATTTTCTTTACAGCCGGATTTATATTTTTATTAAAAGCAAAATCGTATCCTTGCAGGGAAGAATAATTGGGAGCAAAGTGTGATTCGTCAGTCCCATTTGGCTGAAACCACTGCGGTGACAAGACGAATACGATTTTCTTTCCCTTAAGCTGATCGGTATGCTCCGAAAAATTTAAAAAATGAATTAATGATTCAGTCCCGCCGCGGCCAACGAGAAAGGGAGTAAAATCTTCTCCTGTTTCTTTAAAATAATTGGCCGGATGGAAACGATCAAGCCTGGCAAGCTCAGAAGAACCATAGATTGGTAAAAATTGTTTATTCTCGAGCATTTTTTGCTGGACATACTTTCCTTGAAACATAAATGGATTTAATTCTGTTGCAGCTTGATTAACTCTATCCTTAGGAATCATGCCCTCTATCCATTTATTCGGTATCAAAACCAAGATAACTAGCACTAGAAAGGCTAGAACCATTGGTGTGAATAAAGCTTTCTTCATTTCATATCAGCCAGCTGAATGGCGATGTTGTTTGGTGTGTTCCAGACATCACGATCGAATTCGGTAATCGGAACGAGAATGCCAAACCGTTCTTCTACCTGAACAAGTAATTCAACTGTTCCGAATGAATCTAATAAACCGGCATCAAATAAATCGATATCTGGATTTTCCTTTACAACATCGTCTTGACAAATTTCTGCTAATAATGAAATAACCTCATTTTTGAAATCCATAGTGATCAAGCTCCTTTATGAAATAATTGTCCTGAGAAAATATAAAAACCAAAGCAAATTACATGGAAGGTAATAATAATCGCCACAACATGGGTGACTTTGTTGTGCGGCCACCATTTGTGCTTTTTATTAAACCGTTCGAAATAATTGTAAGCAACCATTAACAAGGCATGGTATGCTCCATAAATGATATATTGCAGTGCCAATCCATGCCAGACTCCCATTAATAAAAACAATAAAATATAGCCAAGGTTTGAAAGAAGGTTCCGGTTTTTAATCCATTTCTTCTTCGTCATCCAAAAGACAAACCGCATATATACATAGTCCCTGAACCAAAAGGAAAGACTCATATGCCAGCGATTCCAGAAGTCTTTAATATTGCGGCTAAGGAAGGGCTTATTAAAGTTTTCCGGTGATTTAATCCCCATAATATAACTAACGCCAATTGCAAAAGCGCTATATCCCGCAAAATCAAAAAAGAGATATAAGCTATAAGAATACATATAGTATAGGTGATTCTGAAATTCGCTATGGGCGATAAACCTTAATTGGCTGATAAAAAAGTGATTGATCGAATAGCCGATAATATATTTATATAAAAAGCCGAGAAAGATTTTATTGAGCCCTTCATAGAGTAAAAGTTTATATTGTTCCGCGGAAATGTCGAGTTTTAACTCTTTCTCGAAGCGGCGGAAACGATCAATCGGACCAGATGAAATGGTTGGGAAGAACAAAATAAAATAGAGCAGGCGGGTCAATGGCGGATTAGACTTTATCAGGCCATCCCGTGTCTCCATGATTAATTGTGTTCCTTTAAAGGTTAAATACGAAATACCAAGAAAGCCAATCAAGTTCAATGTGGAAAAATAAGGCATTACTTTTGATAGAATCAAAGGCAGGATCGAGAGAAAGACCGATAAGTAAAAAATGTAATCACGATTGGCCTTTTTTCGATAGGCGATATAGGCATTAATTAACACTACCTGCCAAATTGTAAATAAGCATAAGGCGATTGCTTGATTAAGTGACGATGAGAAAATTAACGCTAAGGCGATAACCGTCACAAACATATTATAGCTATGAAATCTTTTTCCTTGTAAACCAAGAATTACCGTTGGTGCTAATAGAACAGCAAGGATGATAAAGAATGTAAAAGAACCATATGGTGTCATTGTAATACCATTTCCCTAAATTTTTTTCGGTCCATCTTTCCGTTAGGTGTCATCGGAAGATCTTCATAGTAAGAGAACTTTCTAGGAATCATGTAAGCAGGGATTACCTCAGCAAGTTCTTTTTTTATTGCACTCGTTAATTGATAGTCTTTTTCGAAATCATGGCTGGCAGGGATAATCGCCGCCAATAAATATTCGATTTTATCATTTTGATAGATTGGGAACACTGCCGCCGATTTCACATATTTTGAATTGGCAATATGGTATTCAATCTCCTCTAATTCCATCCGATAGCCATGAAGTTTAATTTGAAAATCAATCCGGCCTTTATACATGATGAGTCCTTCGTGATTTTCAAAGGCTGCATCACCAGTTCGATAGGCCTGTTCCCCTTCATATTCGAAAAAGGTCTTTTCGGTTAGCTCCTGCTGACCCAAATAGCCTTTGCTTACACTAGGACCGACAATGATCATTTCGCCTTTTTCTTCTTGCGGGACCTGAGTGCCATTCTCATCAAGAAATATTATCCGTGTATCTGCTTTTGGTTTGCCAATCGGGAGGTTCTGATAACGCGTCAACAGTTCAGCGGTAACCTCAATCGATGTGACGGCGACGGTCGCTTCCGTTGGACCATAGGTGTTAAATATTTTTGCTTTAGGGAATCGTTCCAAAAGCTGCCGGCAAATCTCAACAGGGAGAATTTCTCCGCAGAATAAAAACACGCTGAGTTCAGGAAGCAGTTCTTGAGTAAATGATGGATCCATTAAACACATCTGGACAAAAGAAGGAGTCGAAGTCCATACCTGTGTATCTGATGTTTCTAATGCTTGAAATAACAGTTTTGGCCTTGCAATCATATCTTTTGTAATCGCAAAAATGGTTCCACCGCTTGCAAGTGCCGGGTAAATATCCATCACGGATAAATCAAAAGAATAGGGTGCCTGATTTAAAAAGCGAAGCTGACCATTGATTGGAAAGTCTCCAACCATCCAATCGACAAAGCTTTGCAAATTATTGGCGGAAATTTGCACACCCTTTGGATTTCCAGTACTTCCAGACGTATATATAATATAGAAATTTTCTTCGCCGCTAACCCAGCTTTTGGGATCAATTGGCTCTGCAGACATATCCTCCAAGATCATCTTGTCGAAATTCACAACAGTGATAGGGAATGTGTCAAGCTCTATCGCTTGCCCGGAAACATTGATGACTAATTCCGCTTGGGCACTATTAATGATCTGACTTACCCGTTCCATTGGAATCGAAGTATCAACAGGTATATATGGATGTCCAGCTTTTACACTGCCTAGGAAGGAGGAAATCATCGAAGCTTCCATATGACCGTAAACTAAAATAGGTGTATGTTTTTCAATGTTTTTTGTTAACACAAATGCAGCAACTTGGTCAGATTGTCTCCAAAGTTCGCCATAGGTAATTTCCGATTCTGGAGAAATATAGGCAATGGTTTCTGGCTGTGTAAGTGCATAATCTCTAATCGTGTTTAGCATATTCATCGTGTTGGCTGCCCCCCCATTAAAAATCGTTGTAAATATAGGAACCTGCACTTGCATCATTAAATCCGTACATAAAGAATAATAAAAGCAGGATCAGTAAATAATAAACAAACCGGCCAAGCCACTTTAGCTTTTGGTTCGTCATGAAGTCTTTTAATTTATCAAACATGGCGGTTTAGCCCCCCAAGGTAAATATTGTTAATTGGAAAATTTCCTCTGTTTGTGAATGTTCAGGGTAGTAGAATGGATGAATAATCTTTATTTTCCCATTTCTTTTCCTTTAACTGCCTTTATTATCATAATGTGCTTTTCGGTTTGATGCAATAAAAATTTGATTAGAAATTAATTAAAATTACATTATTATTACATTTTCATTTCAATTATTCAGTAAAAAACTAACATAAGCTTCAACTTCCAACCAATGCATGGAAATGTATTTTATATGAGTAATACACCAACATAATAAAGGCGGTGTGAGCAGAGCTCGGCTTTATCTATTCAAAGTACGAAATGTATATTTTCACTTCGACTGGTTATACCGATTCGTTTATGCGGCGCTCCGCCCCTTTTCCACAGAAAAAGACCGGATAGTCGAACATCCGGTCTTTTTTTGATGAATAATTTACGGTTATTGTTCAACTAGATTGGATTGTACGTAGTGATATAAAAGTTTTGCTGTATTTTCAATCGATGATTTGTGTGTCCGTTCGAAGGCATGGGATGAATCAATACCCGGGCCAATTAAACCGTGGACAATGTCATGGCCAGAGCGAATGGCGGCTGACGCATCTGAGCCGTAGAATGGGTAAAGATCCAGTTTATATTCGATCTTATTATCTTCGGCAAGGCGGACTAAATGTTTACGCAATTCATAGTGATAGGGTCCGCTTGCATCCTTTGCACAAATAGAAACCGTGTATTCGTCCGTTGATTGCCCGTCACCCATTGCCCCCATATCAACGGCTAAATATTCCACCGTTTCCGGGCTGATATTCGAGTTGCCGCCATAGCCAATTTCTTCATTGTTCGAAATTAATATGTGTGTCGTATATGGCAGTGTGATTTTTTCCGTTTTAAGCTGTTTGATTAGTTGCAGAAGTATGGCCACACTTGCTTTATCGTCTAAGTGGCGGGATTTAACGTAGCCGCTTGGAGTCACTTCTACCCGCGGGTCAAACGAAACAAAATCGCCTACCTCAATTCCCAGTGCGCGAACTTCTTCTGCAGTATGTACTTTTTCATCGATTCGAATTTCGATATTTTCCTGATTGCGTTCGGCTTTACCGGCATCCTTATATACATGGACGGACGTTTGGTGCATGAGGATTGTCCCTGTATAAACTTTTGCGCTGCTTGTTTCAATCTGACAGTATTCGCCTTCGATGGAATTGTATTTAAATCCGCCAATCAAGTCGATTTTTAATCTGCCGCTTGGTTTAATTTCCTTCACCATCGCACCCAGTGTATCAACATGGGCGGTCAGCATCCGGTGTCTGCTTGAATCACTACCTTCAATGGTGGCAATTAAACCGCCTTTACGATTCCTTTTCGTTTCAATATCAAGTTCGGCAAAGAACTTTTCAACAAAAGTAATCACCTCATTTGTGTTGCCGGACGGGCTTGGAATTGACACTAAATCTGTCAGTAATTTTATTGTTTCTTCTGTATTAATAATAGTCACTTCGTATTCCCCTTTCATATTTTCAAAATTTATGGGCGCTTCCGCTTTTTGTTATTTAAACCATCCCTTTTTCATAAACCATAAAGTCATCCCTACTGCAATGATAAACATGAGGCCAAGCGCACCGAAATAGCCATATTTCCAATTCAATTCAGGCATGTTTGTAAAGTTCATTCCGTAAACACCGACGATAAAGGTGAGCGGCATGAAGATGGTCGTAATGACAGTCAAGACCTTCATGACATGGTTTGTTTCATTCGAATTAATCGAAATATAGCTGTCGCGTATGTCGGTGGTAAGTTCCCGGCTGGCTTCAATTATTTCCGTTAACTTTAGCAAATGATCATAAATATCAGAGAAATAGGCCTTTTTTTCCAGAATACTAGTTAGCCGCTGCGAATTAAGAATCCGGTACAAAAGATCTCTCATTGGTGAAATAGTATGTCTTAACGAGAGAAGATCATGTCTTGTATCAAATAAATCCTTGAGCAATGCCTCCATCGATCTTCCTTTTGAATTCTCATCAATTTCATTTAACGTATCATCAATTTGATTAACTAATGGAAAATAATTGTCGACCATTTTATCAAAAACATGATAGAGAACATGGGAGGGGTCCCATTGCTCTATGTTAGGCGATTGACTAAAACGATTCCAAACATCGTCAATTTCTACAGAGGGTTTATGATGAAAGGTGACGATATAGTTTCGGCTAAGAAAGAGATTGACCTCTTCTCTTTTTATCGTTTGTTGGTTCAATGCCTGGGCCACAAAAAAGTCATAGTCATCATAATAATCAAGCTTTGGTCTTTGGAGATGGTGAATACAATCTTCAATCGCTAAGGGATGAAAGGAGAGGGGATTCCGTAAAAATTCAATCTCCTCTTCCGTAGCCTCATGAAAATCGATCCAGTACCATTTAAAATCCCCGGACAACAACTCAGTTATTTCCAAATCTTTAATTAATTCATTGTTTTTTTTGACAGCAATCGTTCTTAACACAATCGTAGTCCTTTCAAATAAAAGATATCGAAAACTACCATACCTGAGCTAATTTAATTTTACCCTGATAAAAAAATTCTTTCTATAGCTATTAAAACATATTATCCTATTTCGGCGTAATTTTTAGGGGATAAATGTTTTTAGAATAAAATACCAATCATTGAGGGAAATTAGGTTGAAAGTAGTTCGTTAAAGAGGTAGATAAATGGCAACTAATCAAGTCCAATCCATCAAAGACAGTCTCAAAAATAAAATATGGCCGGCAGAAGATGTCGTTTTTAAGGAATTTCATACGAAAGAAAAGTATATTGAAGCATTATATATAAAAACGATTAGCGACGAAACGATTATTCAAGATAAATTGCTTAAACCGTTTTTTGAAATACCTAGTCAAGACTTATTCTTAGATTATCTTCAATCGAGCCCGCTAGTACTACCATTTGAAAGCGAACAGAAAACGCTTGATGAGGTAATAAAAGGTACGGCGATTCTTTTTTATCAGAATGCCATCTACTTATTTGATAGTAAAGTTGATCGTAATAACTCCGTTTTAGATACAACCGTGGAGACGACGATTCAAGGCCCGCAATCGGGGTTTAGTGAGAGCCTGCCGACAAACCTAGGGCTGATTCGCAAGCGTTACCCGCAAACTTCATTAAATGTGGAGTCAACAACAGTTGGAACCGTTTCAAAGACGGATGTGATGATTCTTCATGATACAAGACGGGCAGATACCGATACATTAACTAGTATTAAACAATTTTTAGCTTCCATTGATGTCCATATGTTTCAAACTGGCGAGCAGCTGTTAGATATTATAAAAAAAAGCAACAGGGCCCTCGTTCCGGTTATGCTTGTGACAGAGAGGCCTGACAGGGTAGCAGTGAATTTAGCAGCCGGGAAAATTATTATCCTTGTCAGCGGCTCACCGTTTGCGGTGGTGTTGCCTACAGTCATGAAAGATTTCATGTCCTCAATGGAGGATATCTATCAAACCTATTGGGTGACAAAATTCCTGCAGATCCTTAGGTATATCGGCTTTTTGACCAGCCTTGTCCTTCCAGGGTTATACGTAGCCGTCACTAGTTATAATCCTGAGTTATTCAGGGTTCAATTGGCCTTAAGCATTGCGGGCAGCCGGATGAGTGTTCCGTATCCTTCCTTCATAGAAGTGTTGCTCATGTTGTTTATGATGGAAATGCTGACGGAAGCAAGTATTCGGCTGCCGAAAGCCATCGGTCCGACTGCAACGACAGTAGGCGGTTTGATTTTAGGACAGGCGGCAACGGAAGCTGGTTTAGTTAGTAATATTATGATTATCATTACATCGTCAGTGGCCATCTCTAACTTCGTCATTCCGATTAACGCATTCAGCTTTACGCTAAGGATCATGAAATACTTTGTCCTAGCACTAGGAACGTTATTTGGTTTAGTGGGCGTTGTATTAGGGTTCTTCATGCTTATCGCCTATATGGTTAAACTTGACAGCTTCGGCGAGCCATTTCTTACATTAATACAAAGTAAACCAAGTAAAGAATAGCAAAAGGTTTGGAGGGGAGGGTATTGAACCGTTATTATTTTTATTTAGCCTTATTAAACATGCTGATTAATGTGATTATCTTTGTGCCAAAAATTTTAATAGAATATCGCTATAAGGGTGCGGTAATGGGTGTATTAATCGCCATTCCGATTGGGATTGCCCTTAATTATTTTTACAGCAAGGCCATCACGAAGTTCCCAGAACAAGGATTGCCTGAGATTGCAGCCAATTCTAAGCACCGCTGGTTGAAAATATTACACCTTGGCAGCATTCAAATCATCTGGTTCTCAGCAGGCCTGATTACTCTCGTTGGATTCATTGATATTTTAAGCCGGTTTGTTAATCCGGAAATGCCAAAGTTATCATTGCTTGCCATTTATTTGGCCGCGATTTTTCTCATCATTCAGCTTCCAACAGAACGAGTTATGTATTTTCTTGAAATTGTCCTATTCCTCAATATCCCATTAATTGGATTTATTATTTTTAAAGCGTTTACAAATGAATACTTAAGCTGGGACTCAATGCTGGAGGTAGGAACCCATCTATTTGAAAGACCAAGTCTCAAGTCAATCGCTGCTGCGACCTATTGTTTTTCCGGGTATGCAAACCTGATTATTTTTAATCGCGTGATAAAGGGAAAATTAAAGATTTGGAATTTTATTGTCATCTTTTTTATTGGCGTGCTAAATTTATTTACCACCTTCTTCATTCCCATTGGTTTTCATGGTTCAGATGGGGCGCAGGAATATCTTTATCCATGGATATCGACAGCTGATTCCCTCAGGTTGACTTATAGTCCAATTGAACGAGTCATCTTCTTATTTCTAATGTTCTACATGAGCATTACACTCATGAGTGTCTCAGTTCATTGGCATGTTGCTTTCGAATTATTGAAGGGAACGTTTAAGGAAAAGGTTAGCATAAAAAAGAATTGGCTCATCCTCGCCATCTTTGCTGGTTGTTCGATAGCCGGAGTTATTTTTCTAAATGCATTGCTCTTAAATAAATTAACAGTTTATTGGATGGTATTTCGGCTCGGGTTTGAAATCATTATTGTCGGTTCATTCTTCTTTTGGGCAAGGAGGCGGGCTGCTTGAAATCGTTTGGCAAATGGGGATGGATGGTCATCATTCTTGTCTCAGTGTTTCTTTTAAACGGCTGCGGCTTTAAAGACATCGATAAGCGTTTTTTTGTTGTCAGTATTGGAGTGGACCTTGCGAAGGATGGTCCTAAAAAGTATCTAGTCAGTCTTAAATTTGCTGTCCCAAGTCCATCAAAAGATAAAACAAATGAGTTCGCTATTGTCTCAGAAAAGGCAGATTCCATGTCTGAAGCGGTTAGAATCATCAAGACAAAAGTGGATAAAGAGGTTGATTTCAGCCATGCAAAAGTCATTGTCCTTAGTGAACAGGTTGTCAAAGAAAAGGGAAATGCAGGAATATTCTATTGGTTTGCGCGAAGAAGAGATATTCAGGGGATTGCCTGGACAGCAATTGCAAAGCCTAGTGCGCTGGCTGTATTAAAGGTAAAACCTAAATCAGAGAATTTGCCCTCAAACGCCTTGATCCTTTCATTAGGGAAGGATGGCTCAGAAACGCCTTATGTTATTTCTGAATTCATTTTTGATATGAAATATAAATTAATTGAAAAAGGAATCGATCCAATCCTGCCTATTATTGAAGCGGAAAAGGATCTTTTTGAAATTAATACGGTGGGACTTTTTAATAAAAGCCATATGGAGTTGAAACTTGGTCCAGAGGAGACAAAAATTCTAAATTACCTAAGAAAACGCGAGGAAAAAAGCGCTGTAAAAGTTAAAAAAGAAAAAACAACTATCGTCATTGATACACATAAAGTAAAGACAAAATATAAAATCTATACCCCTAAAGGGAAACCCCCATATATAAAGGTAAAAGTATCAGTTGAGGGCACAATGGAAGAGGCAACAAGACGTGTCCCAAACGAAAAATTATCAGATTATGAGAAAGCAGCCGAAAAGTCGTTGAACCGGGAAATCGAAAAGGTACTTGTGAAAATTCAAAAAGCGAATCTCGACCCGATAGGCTTTGGCCTGCGCTACCGTTCCCGTCATTTCAATAATGACGATTGGGAAGAATGGAAACGGATTTATCCTGCTATCACCTTCAAGGTTCAAACAAAAGTTCAAATCACTGATACGGGATTAATTGAATAAAAATAGAGGCATCCCACGGAATCATGGAATGCCTCTATTATTAGACTGTTGGCGCCGTTTCTTTATTTCGCATTGCCTGCGGTATATAAACGCAGAAAGGTTCGCTTTCTAAATAGTCACCCGTCACGGCGTAGGTTCTTGAGCGCGAACCGCCGCAAATTTTGTTATATTCGCAGACACCGCATTTGCCTTTGTAATTGTCGGGTTGACGCAGTTCTTTAAAAACTTTTGCCTCACGATAAATTTCTGCAAGCGTCGTATCACGAATGTTACCGCCAACAATTGGAAGCAAGCCGCTTGGCATGACATCTCCAATATGAGAAACGAACGCAAAGCCGTTTCCATCGTTGACACCTTTAGGAGCACGCTTCAAGCCGTCATGCATCGAAGCAAAATCGGTTGTAATTGTATCCTCGTAATGAATTTCACCTTTATCAATTAATTGGTCACGGGTTTTCTGCTGCAGAACTACTCTGCGGTAATGCTGTGCCGCCGTTGTTTTAATATCGTATGGGGCTGTTTTACTTAGTTCATATAACCAGCGGAATACCTTTTCGTGTTCGGCGGGGGTAATACAGGCATCTAATTGCCCGCGGCCCGTTGGTACAAGCAGGAAGATGTACCACATAACGGCGCCAAGCTCCCCAACAAGTTTGGACATTTCTTCAAGTGAGTCATAATTATAACGGGATATAACCGTATTAATTTGCAGCGGCATATCCAATTCGTTTAAATATTTTATTTTTTCACGAGTTAACTCGAATGAACCTGGTGTTCCGCGGAAATGATCGTGTATTTCCGGAGTAGGTCCGTCCAGGCTGAAGCCCCAGCGCGAAAGACCCACTTCTTTTGCCTGTTTCATTTTTTCTTTCGTTACGTTTTCAGTGGCACTTGGTGTCATTGAAACACGCATCCCTTTTTTGATTGCATAATCAGCAAGCTCGAAAAGGTCCTCCCGCATCATGCAATCCCCGCCAGTGAACACAAGCATTGGATTATCCATTTCATAGATTTGATCGATGAGATTAATTCCTTCTTCGTGTGACAGCTCCCTCGGATCAGGAGTCAGCTGTGCATCAGCGCGGCAATGAACGCACTTAAGCTGACATGCTCTTGTTACTTCCCAGATTACAATAAATGGATTTACGTCATAGTCAATCCCTTTTCCCATACCCTGTGCATGTGGGTGTCCCATAGTATGTGGATGCCCTTTACTAATTCCCTGCATCTTCATCACCAAAATTCATTATTATTTTTAAAACCATTTAAAATGTTTCTATAGGTTTATTATAATTATGTCAGATTCCCGTGCATGGGAGCTTTGTTACAATATTTCTACATTCCGCGCAAGAATTTTTGAACAAGTGGAGCCATGGATCCATAGGAGACTATTTTTTGAAAAATTTAAAATTTTTTGTTTCTGAATGATGGTTTTCTCGATATACTTAGATGGGTAATAATAGAGTAGAGAAAATACTAACGGTTTACTAAATAAATAATATTTTAGGGGCGTTTCGATGTTTAAGAAATTTATTAGTGTAACAATCGTGCTTTTGATTATTGCGATTGGCTTTTTTCAAAAGGATGAATTGATTGTTCTTATTAAGCAAGGTGGAAGTTTATCCATTTTTCTCAGCATGCTGCTAGTTGCGGTTTGTGTCTTTTTTCCAATTATCCCATTCCCAATTTTAGCGGGAATCATTGGTGCTGTTTTTGGTACGGCACAAGGAGCGGCTGTATCATTGGCCGGAGCTATGGCCGGGACGATGGGGTTCTTCTTTTTAAGCCGCTATGGTTTTCGGGATTTTGCCCAGGCGAGATTATTGAAATATCCAAAGGTCCAAGAATACGAAGGGTTTTTGAATCGCCATTCTTTTTTTGCGATTTTGACCTGCCGCTTGATTCCGGTTATTCCTGCCCCGGTTGTCAATCTTATTTGCGGATTAAGTAAGGTCAGATGGCTCACTTTTTTCACAGCGTCGACCATCGGGAAGATCCCTAATATTCTTATTTTGTCCTTTGCTGGAGCGGCATTTAGCAGCAACAAGATGTTTTCATTTGGATTATATGGACTTTATTTGTTCATCATTTTCTTGATAAACTTTGTCATTGTTTATCGAAGGTCGCGAAAAAATCATAGTGACTAAAATAAACTCATTTTGATGATAGGCGGAGCTCCACTCTTTTTCTACAAAAAAATTACCCGGCAGCTGGTACCGGGCGTTCAAACTAATCTATATTAAGGGGGGCGGAGGTTAAAGGTTCATCTGTGAACCTATTTATATCTTAACGAAGAAATATGAACAAACTATGAAAGAAAGATTAATAGTTTAAGAAGGCTGACTAATTTAAAAAATGAATTAGTCTTTTTTTTATTGGATATGATAAACGTCCATTGAATCCAATTCATAAGCATGGTATTTTCTTGAATATCATTTATATTTATTTGGAAGTCTACCTTTAGGAAGATTCTAGTGTTAGTTGGAAGGAGAATGATTAGTGGCAGCGACACACACATTTTCTAAGCATGAGGAAATGGCTAATTCGATTACACATGGAATTGGGGCATTACTGAGCATTTCTGCCTTAGTGGTTTTAATTGTTTATTCATCCCTATATGGGAATGCCTGGCATGTAGTCAGTTTCTCGATTTTTGGGGGAACGATGTTTATTCTTTATATGTCCTCCACTCTGCTTCATAGCTTTCCAGAAGGCAGGGCGAAAGACGTTTTTGAAATTTTGGATCACTCGTCCATTTATTTTTTTATTGCAGGAACCTATACCCCGTTTTTATTAGTAGTGATTAAAGGGACAATGGGCTGGACATTATTTGGCATTGTTTGGGGCTTGGCGGTTGCCGGCACTGTTTTTAAATGTTTTTTTGTTAAAAAGTATCTTGTAACCTCAACGGCGCTCTATGTCGTTATGGGCTGGTTAATTGTTTTTGCCTGGAAACCGTTAGTAAATAATCTTTCTTCCGAAGGGATGATGTATTTAGTAATTGGCGGCGCCCTCTATACACTTGGAGCCATTTTCTATGTTTGGCGGGGCTTTAAGTACCATCACGCGGTCTGGCACCTGTTTGTGATTGGCGGCAGTGTGGCCCACTTCATTTGTGTGTTATTCTTTGTTTTGCCGATTAAATAGAAGATTTTTGTCCTCATGACAGCGTCATGAGGACAATTTCAATTTTGTGACATCACACATGCATCATTTTTTCAAATTTTAGTTCCCTATTTTATACAAAAATATCCTTTTGAATAGCATTTCTTCGATAAGATACCTTTAAGTTCCGCTAAAGATAAATTAAGCATTCTAGGAATAGCTTACGTCTTAATATAAATAAGGTAGGAATGTATGTGTCTGAAGTGTGGGAGGGTTGATCTTGGAGGTTATTGGGAAGAGTGTCATCCGCAAAGAATCGGTTGATAAGGTAACCGGCCGGGCGAAATACACGCATGATTTTCAAAAAGTTCCCTTGCTGTCGGGAAAAATGGTCATTAGCCCGTATGGTCATGCCAAAATAGTGAATATTGACACGTCGGAAGCTTGGAGAGTGCCTGGGGTTAGGGCGATTCTTGCTGGAAAACAGTATCCGTTAACAGGGGAGGCAATCCGTGACCGTCCGCCGATTGCGGTTGACAAGGTTCGGTACCACGGCGAACCTGTCGCCCTTGTTGTCGCCGATACCCCTGCACAGGCAAAAACAGCGGCTGACCTTATTAGGGTGAAATACGAATTGCTTCCAGTTGTAAATTCACCGACCCAGGCATTCCAAAAGGATGCACCGCTCGTCCACGAGCGGTTAGGTGAATATAAAAAAGAGGCAGATTCAAATCCAGTGCCTGGCACCAATATCGCAACGCTGATTAAAATCCGCAAGGGGAATATAGAAAAAGGCTGGGCGGAAAGTGAAACGGTTGTGGAGGCGAGTTTTTCCTTTGCCCCTTCCGACCATGCGGCGATGGAAACGCGATGTGCGACGGCAGAGATATTGCCAGATGGAAACATCATCATCATGACCTCATCGCAGGCACCATTTATGGTCAAAAGGTTAATCGCGGATTACTTCGGTGAGGATATGGGGAAAATTATCGTTCGTACTCCGCTTGTTGGTGGTGCCTATGGCGGCAAGGCACCAGTACAGCTTGAGGTGCTCGCATATTTAGCATCGAAAGAAGTCGGCGGAAAGCCGGTGGAAATATTCAACACAAGAGAAGAAGATATTTTAACCTCCCCATGCCACATTGGCTTGGATGCAACGGTTAAATTGGGGGCAAATCGCAGCGGGAAAATCACGGTGGCTGAAATCCTTTATTTGTGGGATGGCGGGGCTTATTCCGATAAAGCTATTGATGTAACAAGATCGGGAGCGGTGGATTGTACCGGACCTTATAATATTGAAAATCTCTGGTGTAATTCTTACTGCATGTATACGAATCATCCGTATGCAGCACCATTTAGGGGTTTTAGCCATTCCGAGCTTTCCTTTGCAATTGAACGGACGATGGATTTGCTTGCGCAAAAATTAAACATCGACCCGCTTGAACTCAGATACATCAATGCTATTATGCCTGGAAATACAACACCAACACGGGTCAGGTTAAATAAAAGTAATGTCGGTAATTTACAGAAATGTATTGAAAAAGTAAGAGGGTTAATTAAGTGGGATGAAGGGCCTATAAAAGTAATGAACGACCGCTTTATCCGGGTAAAAGGGGTCAGCTGCAGCTGGAAGACGTCGACGATTGACACGGATGCACCTTCAGGAGTGATATTAACATTTAATCGCGATGGAAGTATTAATTTAATGTCTGGCGTTGTTGAAATTGGTACTGGAACGAAAACGATCTTGGCGCAAATTCTTGCCGAACGGCTGAAGATGGATGTGAATAACATTCATGTCCGGATGGAAGTGGATACACAGACGACACCGGAGCATTGGAAGACAGTTGCAAGCAGGGGAACGTTTATGGGCGGCAGAGCTGTTTTAAAGGCAGCGGAGGATGTCATCCATCAGTTGAAAGAAGTGGCCGCCTGTGTATTAAGATCCCCAAAGGAAGATCTCGCAATTGCGAACAGCAGGGTATTTTTAAGTGACGATCCCACCATTGGTCTCCATTTTAAAGAGATTGGCTACGGCTATAAATATCCCAATGGGAATACAGTCGGAGGGCAAATCATCGGCAGAGGAAGTTATATTTTACGACATCTTACGCCATTGGACCCGGAGACTGGTGCCGGTAAACCCGGTCCGGAATGGACTGTGGCCGCTTATGGGGTTGAAGTGGAATTTGATAAACGGGATTTCACGTACCGGCTGATGAAGGCGGCAACGGTTGTTGATATTGGCAGAGTGATGAATGAAAAAGCAGCTGTGGGCCAGGTCATGGGTGCGATGAGCATGGGACTGGCATTTGCAGGGCGGGAAACGTTTTATTTCGATGAGCTTGGCAGGGTCTTGAATCCCCAGCTTCGGACGTACCGGCCCTTACGATATGGGGAAAACCCTGAATATCTTGTTGGGTTTGTTGAAACCCCACAGATCGATGGACCATATGGGGCCCGCGGTGTCGGGGAGCACGGCTTAATGGGGATGCCTGGAGCACTTGGGAACGCATTGTCAACAGCAGCTGGTGTTTCACTTCATAATCTCCCGCTAATTCCAGAACTGATTTGGAAAGCAAAGGAGGCGAACAAGTGAATGCTTCCGTTTGATTTTGAATATTATAAGCCGGAAACGCTGCAAGAGGCTGTCGAGCTCTATCAGTATTTAGACGAACAGAGCAAACAGCCGATGTTTTTTTCTGGTGGCACGGAATTAATTACCCTTGGCAGGATAGATTTAGCTTATACCGAAGCAGTTATTGATATAAAGGAGATCGCTGAATGCAGGGTCATGCAGGTAAGCGGGGATCACTTACTGTTAGGGAGTACGCTTACCCTCACCCAAATTGAAGAAGCAAATATGTTTCCGTTATTAACAAAAACAGCGAGCGAAGTAGCTGACCATTCGGCTCGTGGAAAGATAACTTTGGGCGGCAATATTTGTGCCCGGATTTTTTACCGTGAAGCCGTTCTGCCGTTTTTGCTTGCAGATAGCCAAGTAGTTATTGCCGGACCTGATGGGGGAAAGGTGGCAGCAATCCATGAGGTTTTTCAAGGTGAGCTGAGCTTGGGGCGGGGGGAATTTCTCGTTCAAACAGCGACAGAAAGCCGGTTTATAAGGGCGCCGTTTTTCAGCGTCAAACGGCGTCAGCAATGGGATACCGGCTATCCGTTAATAACAGTCGCAGCGTTAAAAATAGATCAAGAGGTGCGGGTGGCTGTCAGTGGGTTATGTCCTTTCCCATTTCGTTCCAAGGAGGTCGAGACTGCCTTAAACAAAAGCGGTCAATCGGCCGAGGCAAGGGTAGACGGTGCCCTAGCGGTGCTGCCAAAGCCGATTCTCAATGATGTCGAAGGGTCGGCGGAATACCGTTTATTTGTCTTAAGGAATTTGTTATTTGATGTATTGGCGGTCTTGGATGGTGTGAGGATTCGATAGTTTCGTAGTTTGGCTTGAAGGGGGGAGGATGAAACTTGCAATCCCACACAATTACGTTAAATATAAACGGAGAAAGCCATATTGTCACTGTCAGGGCTGCTGATATTCTTTTGTATACACTAAGAAGTAAGCTCGGTCTGACAGGTGCAAAGCCAGGCTGCTTAAATGGTGACTGCGGGGCATGCACGGTGAATGTCGATGGGTGGCCGATGAAGTCGTGTTTGATGCTTGCGGTAGAGGCGGTTGGGAAAAGGGTTACCACGATTGAAGGACTGAGGGAGACCCCCATCCAACAAGCTTTTGTCGAAAACTTCGCTTTCCAATGCGGTTATTGCACACCCGGCTTTATTATGAACTGTCATTCGTTAATCGAGCAGCATCCGGATGCCGATGATCAAACGATTAAAGAGTGGCTTGAGTCGAACATTTGCCGCTGTACGAGCTATATTGAGATTGAGAAGGCTGTGAAATCAGTTTTAAACAAGAAATGAAGGCGCCAAAAATGGCGACCTTCATTTCTTTATTGGTTTTTCATTTGAAAATACGTATCCAGTACCCTTTTGCCAATCCTGAGGCTTGCACGATTATCAACGGTTCCTTCGTAAGCCCATGGAACTAACACGGCCATGGCCACTTCGGGATTTGCGCTTGGGGCATAGCCGATCAAGCTTAAGTTCATAACGGGAGGCGGTTCCTTGCCATAGTTACTGCGTAAAGGGCCATCATAAAAGGCTTCGGCGGTTCCTGTTTTTCCTGCTGGTGAGTATGCCGCCTTTCCAAAGAAATTATAGGCCGTTCCTCCTGGTTCCTGCATGACCTTTTTAAAGCCAGTTTGGACATTAGACATCCACTGTTTTTTCACATCGATGGTATTCAGAACGGTAGGATGGATTTCTTGAGCGACAGTTCCAAGTTCAATGGATTCAACGGCAGATTCACGAAATTCTTTCACTATATGGGGCTGCATCCGATAGCCGCCATTTGCAATCGTTGAAGCATACTGGGCCAGCTGCATCGCCGAATACGTATCATATTGACCGATAACAAGGTCGAACAAATATCCTGGGAGCCTACTTTGCCCTTTTAATCCGGTCTGCTCATTTGGCAAATCAATTCCCGTTCTTGCTCCAAGGCCAAAGGAAGCAAATGAATTCCGAATATCCTCAAAGGCATTTTTGTTACTGAAATTCAACGGTTGATCATATTCATAATGACCTTTCCCGATTCTAATCGCGGTTTGGAACATATAAACGTTGGAAGATTTCTTTAAGGCATCGAGTTCATTTAATTTTCCTAAATATGTATATGACTTTTTAATCGGGGTATCTTTTATCTTTATCCCGGCATCATCAAAAGAGGTACCAGGAGAAATGGCTCCTGTTTTATAACCGGTTAAAATGGTTGCCCCCTTTACAACAGAACCAACGTTGTAGGTTGTCGTAAAGGTTCCAAGTGCGTCATCTTCCATTTCCGACCTGCCCGTTTCTTTATTTTTAACAATTTTTTTCCCGGACATTGTTAAGACCTCACCTGTTCGCGGGTCCATTAAAACGACATAGGCCCGGTCTGTTAGTTTCGTCCCCGGTGATTGCTTTGTGACCCATAGTTCCTCTTCGACAATCTTATCGATCGCCATTTGCAAGTTCATATCAATCGTTAAAACGAGATCTTTCCCTTTTTTTCCGCCGCTAATAACATTGGTTTCAATGATATTGCCTGTTTTATCGATACTATTTTTAATCTTTGATTTCGTACCATGAAGCACATCCTCATACTGAAGTTCTAGCTGACTTTTTCCAATGCGGTCATTAAGACTGTATCCTCTTGCCAAAAAATAATCCAATTGCTCAGCAGGCAGTCCTTCATCAGATTTTGTTACCTTCCCTAATACAGATCTTAAGGTATTTTCAAAGGCGTAGGACCGCTCCCAATCGGTTGTCGTATCAACCCCAGGAAGGAATTGAAGATTTTCACTGACAATCGCAAATTCCTTCTCGGTAACATCCTCATTTTTGACGATTTGCGGGGTAAATTTATAGCCGCTGCTAAACTCACGGTAAATCGCCAATACTTCAAGTTCCTCATTTGTAAAAACTAATTCGTTGTCAGTAATGCGGTCCAATTTAAGCTTGTAGATGTCTTTATCAGTTAATTTTTTTGCCTCATATAAGGCTATTTCTTTATCAGTAATTTTAGCATCAGCTAACTTGGGATATTTCATAATCCAGAACTCCCGCTTGTTCCGGTCGGTAACTTTATCCGTGTTTTTAGTAATCAATTTGGCTAATTTTTCTGCTGTTGACAGCATTTCTTTTTGGCTGAAGCCTTCATTTGTAAAGGTGATTGCTTTTTTTGGAATATTATCGACGATAACTTTGTAATCCCGGTCGTACATTTTTCCCCGAGGTACTGGATTACTGATGGTAAAATCCTCTTTTCTATCTAAATCCCTTTTGAAGTTTTCTCCATAGACAATTTGGACAAAGCCTAATCGTAAAATAAGGACGGAGAATAGTAAAAACACACTAAAGAAAAGAATATTCAAGCGAAAGGGGAAATGGCTTTTTTTCTTTTTTTGTTGCTCCAACGAGTATCCACATCCTTTTACCTACAATTCATTTCTTTTATTATGCCTTATCTCAAAAGGGGGAACAACAAATAATGGAAAATACTTTCGAAATTTAGGGAATAGTCTAAACGATCAGTTCGCTTTCTGATGGATAGAAAGGAATCATTTTATCAAAACTAATTTTATGACATGCCAAAGGAGGATTACTGATGGAAAAGCAAAACCAAAACCAACAGCAACTGCAATCACAAAGCTTTAAACAACAAAAGATGCAGCAGCAGGAAATAGAACAGCAGCAAAATCAGTCAATGGTGGAGCAGCAATTTCAAACTGGGAAGCAGCAAGCGCTCCAAACACTACAGCAGGCAGCAACAACGATACAGCAAAACGTTGCGATGAATAATCCACAGGCGCTGCAGCAAGCTGCTCAGCAGCTTGGACAGGCAGCAGGCCAGCTTAATCAAATGCAGGGGCTTGCGGTCACCCAATCGCAAACGGCCCAGCAACAGCAACTAGAACAGATTCAGCAGCAAATTGAACAGGCAGCACAAACACTTAGCCTGGTTGAATCCTTAAATCAGGGAAATTACAGCTTCAAAAAAGGGTAAGTGGAATCGGAGACCCCAGTCTTTCTAAGGCTGGGCATTTTATTTTGTTCAAATTTTGTTCGTCTTTGCTTGTAAAACAGTCTTAACCGCTTCTTTAATTTCTTGGTATCCTGTGCAGCGGCAAAGATTGGACTGCATCCATTCTTCGATTACTTCATCCGTTGCATTGGGCTTTGTTTCTGCTAATGCATGGCAATTTAAGATAAAACCTGGTGTACAATAGCCGCATTGAATCGCCCATTTTTCTACAAAAGCTTTTTGAATGATAGAATCATTTAGACCTTCGATGGTCGTTATTGGCTGGTTGATGGATTCGATGTCCAGTGACAAACAAGAATGCATTGGTTCGTTGTTTATTAGGACTGTGCAGGCGCCGCAATCGCCATTTTCACAAGCACGCTTTGCACCACTTAACCCAAGCTGTTCTCTCAATGTATATAGGAGCGTGTCAGCTGAACGAATGGTTACCTCGTGACTATCTCCATTCACATGTAATTTTATAACTGATTTAGATGAACCATTTTTGATCATGAGACCGCCCCCTTCAATGCATCCATCGCATCTTTTAGTGCATTAATTAACACAAATTCACGGTAATCTCTAGAAGCCTGAATATCATCAATAATGGGTGCGGGAAGGAGGTGAAGTGCTTGTTCAATCCGCTTTTCGATTGGAAGGGAAGTATCATTTAATGCCGCTTCCATTTGTATAGACCTAAAGGGATACGCACAGACACCGCTAAATGCCGCACGGATCTGGCTGTCTTTTGCTACTGCTGCAAGAGAAACGACTGGATAACCGACTTTAGAGACTTTTGTTTTCTTTAGGCTGACATACTGAGAGGCGCCATAGGATTTTTCTACTAAAATTTGCACAAGGAACTGCCCCGGTTCCAATTTCATTTCTTGCTGAAAGATATCCTTCAAATCAACAATTTGTTCACCATCCTTGCCGGCAATTTTCACTTGCGCGTCGGCCAAAAGCAGCGGAAGAGCCGCTTCGCGATAGATTAACCGGCTATGGAGATTGCCGCCTATTGTAATCTTGTTTCTTGATGTATGGTCCGCTATCTGTTTGACGGCTTGACCGAGAAGCGGAAATAAATTGGATTGGGTAATTTTATTTAATGAAACGGCGGAACCGAAAACCAGCAGGTCTCCTTGGGATTCCAATACTTGGCATTCAGGAATCCCTTTCAGATCAATAATTGCGTCAGCACTCAGTTTATTTATTCGCGAAAAAGTAATAAATTCTGTCCCGCCGCTATAATAGATGACCTTTTTCCTCTGACTCTCCATATCCTGAAACGTCTGAATTGCCTCAGTAATGGTATCGGGTTTGTAATATTCAAAGTCAAACGGAATCATTTCAAGTGCTCCTTCTTTGTCTTCCAAATCAACTCAGGAATTAATGGCAAATGATTCAATTCTACTTGTGCTGCCGCGGAAAGACTGTTGGCAAGTGCCCCCGCCATGCCAATCACCCCATATTCGCCGATTCCGCGCGCCCCGTATGGCCCGTCAGCTGCAGGGGATTCAATAAAGTCAACCAGATATTTGACAGGCTGTTCGCCAAATCTGATAATTTGATAGGTCCGTAATTGCGGGTTTTGAATAATTCCTTCTTCATTAAAAAGAAACGCTTCGCTGCTGGCAAAGCTAAGACCTAAATACATTCCGCCTCTCATTTGCTGGGCTGCAGTCGCTGGGTTAATGATGGTACCGCCGTCAAGCACTGTTACTGCTTTTAAAATTTTGTACGTATAATCCCTTGTATCCCATTCGACTTCAATTGCTTGTGTTCCTACAGACCACCACGGTCCGGGCTTACCGAACCCTGTTTCATTATCCATGGGGGTTAAATGCCTTTGAATGTATTTTCCGTGACCGACTACCTGACCTTCCACCGCATGCCCATTTGGGAATTGATAGCCTAAAGCAATATCCTTTATTTGGATACCGTATTCGGGATTTGGTTTTAGATAAACGCGGCCGCCGCCCACCTCTAAATCCTCCTTAGAACATTGCAAGGCGATTGAGGCCGTTCTTTTTAGCTGCGAAATCGCATCATCACAGGCGGCCAATACGGCTCTGCCTGCTAGAAATGTCGTACTGCTGGCAACTGTCCGCCATTGATGTGGATCATAGGAGGAATTAACTTCCATGGTGATATGAATCTTATTCATATCCAGCTTTAATCTTTCAGCGATAATTTGCGCTAAAATGGTTTTTGTTCCTTGTCCTAATTCAATTGCCGCACAGTTCAAATTCACACTGCCGTCTGCTTCAAACTTTAGAATTGCTCCTGACTGGGCATTCGTGGCCGTTGTTGATGTTTTCCAAAATGTACTAATCCCTTTTGCTCTTATTTTATTGTTGCTGATTTCAAGCCGCTGTCCCTCATCCCATTGAATGAGTTCCTTTGCTCTTTCTAGGCATTTCAAAGTATCGCCAATGTTATTAGCGGTAATGACAGACTGGGTTGGTGAAGTGTCTCCCGGTTGAATCGTATTCATTTTTCGGAGCTCGATAGGGTCAATCGTTAATTTTTGGGCTAGCTGGTCCATAGTCCGTTCGACGGCAAAGGTAAGTTCCGGATGGGCGTATCCCCTGAAAGATGTGGCGTAGGGATGATTGGTATACATGCAGTAAGAATCACACCAAACATTCGGGACATTATATGGTCCAGTACAATCAAGAGCCATGGCACGGGTAATTCCAGCCGCCTGGTCCGTATAAGCACCTGAATCAATCAAAAACGTGTATTGTCCTGCGATGATTTTCCCGTCTTTATTGGTTCCAAGCGAAATCGTCGCTTCCACGCCAATGTGGCAGGGAGCCGTAATCAGATCTTCTTCGCGTTCATAATTCAATTTCACCATTTTTCCGCCAATGGCTTTTGAGGCTAAATATGCGAGTGGTTCTAGCTGGACAGTACCTTTCCCTCCAAATGCACCGCCCACAATTGTCGTGTGGACAATGATATTGCCCAGTTCAATATTAAAGAATTGATTCATGACTTTTTTTATCGTAAAAGGTGATTGCGTCGTGGTATGAATTATCACCTTGCCGGAAGATTTTATTTCGACCCTAGTACTTCTCGTTTCTAGGGCAGCATGATCGGATAGATTAAAAGAGTAGGTTTCTTTCACCTTTGTCGTGCAAGCTTTCCAGGTCTTAATGAAATCACCCTTGCGAATCTTAATATGGCTGCCAATGTTTGTTCCCTGAACGGGGTATACATTGCTAATGATTTTCATGTATTGGCCAGAGTTTTCATGGACTAAGGGAGCTCCAGTTTGAAAGGCGTCCCGTACGGAATTGACCACTGGCAATGGTTCGTAATTGACTTTTACGAGGGAGGCAGCTCTTTTTGCTTGGTGTTCATGGTCAGCAACAACGATGGCAACCGGTTCGCCGTAATAGCGGACTTTTTCAATCGCCAACGGAGGCCGATCTGCGAGGATAGGGCCAATATGAAACGGAAACATTTTTCCTGTGATAATCGCACGAACTCCGGGTATCTTCCATGCCTCTGTTGAGTCAATTGAGTTAATCTTAGCGTGGGCAAAGCTGCTTTTAACCAGCTTTGCGTAGGCCAAGCCGGGTAAAGTATAGTCGTCTATGTATCGAACTGTTCCTGCTGCTTTTTCAACGGCATCAATTCTTTGTATCGGCTTTCCAACTGCCGCCCCTGTTCTGTCCTGCATAAAAAAATGGCCTCCTCAATACGTTATCGACTAAGCGTTGGATCTTCCTGCATTAAAGCTTAGTTTTCCTTCTATATGTTAAATTTATACAGGTTTGATTATTAGAGTTAGTGAAAGCTGATAAGTTCAATAGCCGGCATCTTTTCTTGATCAAACAAAAAGTTTTCTAATCTTTCCCCTTATTTGAATTTTTTAAATTATAATAAAGTGGATGTGGCGGTTTCTGCAACTGCTATTCTTTAAGAAATAGAATCATGTTTAGGGGGGGCTCCATATGGAACAAAAAGTGATGGATCAAGATTTACAGACCGTATTGGAACAATTTAGAGCATTAGATCAAAAAATTACTCATTTTTCAAGTATCATAGGTCTAACTGACTGGGATTCAAAGGTTATGGCTCCGAAAAAAGGGCGAAATGTGTTTGCGAAAGCTATCGGGACATTACGGACGGAAGTGTTTAAACTTTCCGTTTCAGAGGAAATGGGCAATTTGTTAGAAAAATTATCAGCAGTACGTGATTTGGATGCTGCGACAAAAGCAAAGGTTCGAGAATATAGAGAATACTATCAAAAATCGAAAAGGATCCCGGCTGACCTTTTTCAGGAATACAGCATCTTAACGGGCCAAGCCAATGATGCCTGGGAGGAGGCGAGAGCCAACAATGATTTCGCCCACTACCTTCCATATTTAGAGAAAATAGTTCAATTTAGGCGGAAGTTTGCGGAAATTTATGGCTATGAGGAGCATCCATACGATGCACTTCTTGACGAATTTGAACCGGGTTTAACGGTGAAAAGACTAGACCCGTTATTTGCTAAACTAAGAGAATCAAGCGTTAAACTACTAGAGCGGATTCAGAAACATGGAAAGTCGACAGCTGTCGAGGTTTTTGATCAATCATTTGATATTGAGACCCAAAAAGCATTTAACCGCTATATCCTGCCGATAATTGGCTTTGACATGGAGGCAGGCAGATTGGACGAAACCGTTCATCCGTTTGCACAAACGGTAACGATTGGCGATGTCCGCTTAACAACCCGTTATCTAGCAAAAAATGTCCGCTCAGCCCTTTTCGGAACAATTCATGAAGCAGGGCATGGTATTTATGAGCAGCATGTGAATCCTGAATTTGAGGAATCTGTTCTTCAGAGCGGGGCATCGTTTGGAATTCATGAGTCGCAATCAAGATTTTTAGAAAATATGGTCGGACGAAGCAGGGAATTCTGGTATTATTTTTACCCGCAGCTGCAAACCCATTTTCCTGCACAACTTGAAAATGTTAGTGTTGACGAATTTTATCGTGCCGTTAACACTGTCCAGCCATCGCTAATTCGTGTGGAGGCGGATGAATTAACATATAATCTGCATATCATGCTGCGGTATGAAATTGAAAAAGACCTGATTGCAGGGGTGATTGAAGCGAAGGACCTGCCGGCTATTTGGAACCGGAAAATGCATGATTACCTTGGGGTGACACCAAGTACGGACTCGGAGGGCGTCCTTCAGGATGTTCATTGGTCCTTTGGCGGAATTGGCTATTTCCCGTCCTATTCATTAGGGAATCTTTATGCAGCGCAAATTCTTCGGACCATCAAAAAAGATTTGCCGGATTTCTATCATCTCATTGAAAATGGCCGCTTTGACCTGCTTCAAGAATGGCTAAAGGAAAACATTCATCAATATGGAAAGCTTTATACTCCGAATGAACTGATTGTAAAAGTAACCGGTGAGGAATTAAATGCCGACTATCTTGTCGAGTATCTTGAGCAAAAATACTGCGAGGTATATGGATTATAATCGTTCTAAAGCTTCACATTGACAACCGCTTAAAAGTATACTATATTAATAGTAAAAAAATATTTCCTTTTTAAAGGGGAGTAGCTGCTACAATAAAGTCGTCACTTCGAGAAATCCTTCTCCGGCTTTATTGGCAACATGGACGTTGTTAGCAAGACCTTTACTTTACGGTAAAGGTCTTTTTCTGTTTTCTTTAGGCCTTTACTGTCATCAGTAAAGGCCTATTTTTATTGGCGAGTGGGAACTATTTTAGAAAAAAACTTACTTTAGAGGAGGAAATATTCATGGATTTTAGTTTGTTACTGGAATACGGCTGGGTGTTAGTTATTTTGGTGGGCTTGGAAGGGCTTTTGGCAGCAGATAACGCCTTAGTACTAGCAATTATGGTTAAGGATCTTCCAGAAGAAAAACGAAAAAAGGCTTTATTTTATGGCTTGGCGGGAGCGTTTGTGTTCCGTTTTGCTTCACTATTCGCGATTTCGTTCCTTGTGGATGTGTGGCAGGTGCAAGCGATTGGCGCGCTATATCTATTATTCATGGCGGGGAATCATATTTTCCGCAAGGTTGTTAAAGGGAAATCGGAGCAGCCTGTGAACCAGGAAATTTCCAAAAAGAATAGCGGCTTTTGGACGACGGTGTTAAAAGTTGAATTGGCGGATATTGCTTTTGCTGTCGACTCCATTCTCGCTGCTGTAGCGATGGCGGTTGTCCTCCCGGATACCCCGCTGCCAAATATCGGCGGCCTTGACGGAGGAAAATTCATGGTTATTTTTGCAGGTGGAATAATCGGGTTAGTGATTATGCGCTTTGCTGCTAATCAGTTTGTGAAGCTGTTAGAAAGAAGACCAGGTTTGGAAATTGCAGCCTTTGCGATTGTTGGCTGGGTTGGTGTGAAGCTTGCTGTCTACACACTTTCACATTCGGCGTTAGCAATTCTTAGCGAGGAATTTGCCCATTCAACTGAATGGAAAGTAAGCTTTTACGTCGTGTTAGTCGGGATTGCTGCTGCCGGATGGTTTTTCTCCAAAGATAAAGCCAGTGAATCAGTGAAAAAGGAACCGAAAATTTCATAACCTTTTTGGAAAGCAATTCTTTCTATATGGGAGGATTGCTTTTTTTATTTCCAATCTTTTACCAAAACCTTCCGATTTAAGAAATTATTAATATTTCATTAATAGTCTGTTTAGTTTGGTCGTCTATTCTTATCATGTAACAACACTATGCCTTGAAGGAGGAAGAAAAATGAATAAGAAAGTCCTGGCCGCAGTTGGCGTCAGTGGATTATTAATGGCTGGAGGTGTTTTATCGGCATCTGCTTCCACATCTGGATACGACTTGTTTAAAACAGCAGTTAAAAAGACCCATACCATCAACAGTTTTACTGCCCATACCTCAGCGTCCTTAACAGATAATGTCAAGGAGATTTACCAGGTTGATTCTTTGAACACAGCAAATTTAAAGGATGAATCCGGAAATAGCACCGTCAGTGTGACAAATGGCGGAACCACTACAAAAGTAGATTATTTTTCAAAAGCGAATCAGACGGTCGTGAAGAGCAGCAAGGATGACAACTATTATGTAAAAGACGAAAGTGAACATAAGAAGGAGTTTAAACGTAAGGAGCATAAAGATGAAAACCTCTCGCCGCAAATGCAAAAAGATGTAGAGGCTATCTTTGATGCTGTAACAAAAAATTATCAAGATAAGATTACAACGAGTGTTGGTGCCAACGGAAATACGGAGCTGCAGCTCGATCTATCTAAAAATCAAATTCCTGCCGTTGGACAGGCTGTTGTGTCATTCTTCCTTAAGAATATCGACCAGCAAAAGGATCATAAGGAAAAAGCAGAATTCGGCTCCTTACAGTTGGCTGACCTAAAACCAGAGCTTCCACAACTAAAAAATAACATTAATGTATCCCGTGTTGTCTTAAAAGGCGTAGTGGATAAGAATGATTACTTAACCGGTCAAGAAGCGACTATTTATGTTTCCGGTGAGGATGTAAATGGTACACACCATGATCTTGTATTAAAGCTTACAAACACATTCGATCAGTTAAATAATTCAAAAGTATCAGGCGTGGATTTGACAGGCAAAAAGGTTGTTAAAGTACAAGACAAGCATGATGGACATGAGGATTAATTTACAAAGGTAAAGAAAATAACCGATGTGGCAGGGGACATATTCCTCTGCCCCTGGTTCTAAAAATTGAAGAGTACAAGTGGAAAACTTGCTTATATAAAGATACGTTAAAAAGGAGTGAGATGCATGCCGGTTCTCGAACTGCGAAACGTAACAAAGCAATATAAAAATGGCCGCGGTGTTAAAAATATTAGTTTTTCCGTGGAACATGGTGAAATTTTCGGGTTATTAGGTCCAAACGGTGCCGGGAAAACAACATTAATGAAGTGTATTGTGGCATTATGCCGTCCAGATCAAGGGGAAATAGTGATTAATGGGTATCATGTCATGGATCAATTTGAACAAGCAATGCAATCGGTTGGGACACTAATCAGCGGGGTCGAAGCGTTTGATTATTTAACGGCATATGAAAATCTCCTGTTAGCATCGAGACTGTATCCATCTCTTGAAAAAGGGAGAATTGATGAAGTACTCCAATGGGTGGGAATGGAGGCTCACAAGCATGAAAAGGTGAAATCTTTCTCAACAGGAATGCGTCAGCGTTTATATTTAGCGGCAGCCTTACTTTCCAAACCATCTTTTGTTATTTTAGACGAACCAACAAATGGTCTGGATATTGAAGGGAAACTTGATTTTCAGGAGCTTATTAGCCGGTTGGCTAGTGAGGAGGGTGTTACCTTTATCCTTTCCACTCATTTGATTGATGAGGTTGAGCGTTTATGTAATCGAATCGCCATTCTTTCTAAGGGGGAAATTATTGGCGAAGTGGCTAAAAATCAATTAGCTGAAGGTCAAACATTTGAATCTTTTTATATGGACAACATCCGTAAAGGGAAGGAAGTGAACGAAAATGTTGAACTTACAAAATGAGTGGAATAAGTTAGTACGAAAAAAATCAACCATTGTCTTGTTTTGCCTCTCTGCAATATTCCCTTTACTAGTTGGGCCGGCTATTCAAATGATGCAAAACAAGTTTGGTTTCACCGCATTCGATGGCGAGTCCTTCCCACTTGTGATTTTAAGTTTAGCCGTATCCTTTTACCTGCCATTATTATTGGCCCTTTGCGTTAGTGATATGTTTGCTGGGGAACAAGAACAAAAGACACTTTCCTTCCTTCTCGTCCGTCCATTATCACGGTACAAACTGTTTACTTCCAAGATTGTCTGTATTGGTATCTACTTATTGACGCTATTATTGCTGGTCTGCCTTTCATCATTAATAACAGGTGCCATTTGGCTCGAAAATTTCACCTTTACTGGTTTGTTAATGGGCCTCTCAGCGTTTTTGTTATCATGGTTTCCATTAATGGCAATTGGAATCCTCTTAAGTTTCCTTGCGTTATGGTTCGGTTCTAGCAGCAAGGCATTGACATTTTCTATCCTCCTTTACTTAGTAATGGTCGTTTTAACCTATCTTTTTCCAACCGTTGCCCAGTGGCTGCCGGCATACGATAATGACTGGTATCAGCGCTGGATCAATAATGGGATGAATATCGTCACTTTTGGCAGAACCCTTTATCTTTTATCATTTTGTGCATTATTCTTCACGCTGGGCTATTATAAGTTTAGTAAAAAAGAATTCTAAATTAGAAAGTAGTGGAATAGATGTCGATTCGTTTTAGACTTTTATTATCCAATCTCGCAATGATTTTAGTGCCCATCTTTTTCGTTGTTTTATCTGCACTTTTAGTGGCCTTGCTTTTTAGAGGGGATATAAAAGAATTGCGAAACATCTACCTGCCACCGGAGCATTACCATCATATTTCTGAGAAGGATCAATTATATATTGATTTACACAAGGAAACACTGAAAAACCCGGAACAATTTTTGAATCCAACCTATTTAAAAGAAATTGACGGTCAATTAAATAAGGCGGGTAACACTTCATTAGTAGTGAGAAAAGGACAAAACATTGTCTACCTACCAGCAAAATTAAAAGGGTTAGACAAGGAGGAACTTCCGCCATTTGGGTTATTTGGTGAAGTTGATCCGGTTGAACAAATTAATCATCAATTTATTTCGATAAAAAAGCTTGATTTTTTCTTTCCTGATGGGTCAGAAGGTTCCTTGTTTTTTGTAACGGATGCCAGCAGTTTTGCCAAATTTGTTCGTTCCTCATTCCCAATTTTATTTATTGTTTTGCTATTAATTTTAATTGTAACGAATGGTTTACTCACTTACTATGTGTCAAGAAGTATTATCCGCCCGATTCGAAGATTACAGAAAGCTGCTGAGCAAATAAAAGAAGGAAACCTTAATCAACCGATTCCAGTTAAATCCAAGGATGAAATCGGACAACTTGCCCAAGGGTTTGAGGAAATGAGGGTTAGGTTAAAAGAATCGATTGAAAAGCAGTTAGCCTATGAGGAAAATCGCAAAGAGTTAATCGCCAATATTTCTCATGATCTAAAAACACCGATTACGACCATTAAAGGGTATGTGGAAGGAATTCGCGATGGAGTGGCCAACAGCCCCGAAAAAATCGATCGCTACATTCAAACGATTCATTCAAAATCAATCGATTTGGATCATATGATTGATGAACTGTTTTTATATTCGAAATTAGACTTACAGCGCCTTCCTTTTCATTTTGAAAACATTCAGTTTGATCACTACCTTCAGGATTTTGTTGAAGAACTGCGGTTTGATTTGGAGGAAAAGAAGGTTGGAATCAGTTTAAATATAGAAAAAAATGGTGATTATCTAATCATCGCTGACCGTGAGCACCTGAAACGGGTCATAACCAATATTGTCGATAATTCTTTGAAGTATATCGATAAACCGGCCAAGGAGCTTTCCTTTCATTTATCTACAGTAGATTCTTATGTTCTTTTTAAAATGACTGACAACGGTCCAGGAATTGAGGAAGAGAAATTACCGATGATTTTTGACCGCTTTTACCGTGTCGATATGGCACGAGGAACGGAAAAAGGCGGTAGTGGCCTGGGGTTATCAATTGCCAGGCGAATCATCGAAGAACATCATGGTTCCATCTGGGCAGAAAGTCAAAAAGGACAAGGAACAAAGATTCTTTTTACGTTAAGAAAAGCAGGTGAAGACAATTGAAACGGATCTTAATTATTGAAGATGATAAAAGTATTGCTGAGCTTGAACGGGATTATTTGGAAATAGATGGTTTTTCGGTTGAGATCGCATTAACAGGTGATGAGGGCTTACAAAAAGCTATAAATGAGAAGGTCGATTTGGTATTGCTCGATCTTATGCTTCCAGGGGTTGATGGCTTTCAGATTTGCAAAGCAATCCGAACCGAAAAGGATATCCCCATCCTTATGGTTTCTGCCAAAAAAGAAGACATTGATAAAATCCGTGGCTTGGGACTAGGTGCCGATGATTATATTGTCAAGCCATTTAGTCCGAGTGAGCTGGTTGCAAGGGTTAAGGCGCATCTATCTCGTTATCAAAGACTAATTGGAAGGGAACCGCAAAATGCCAGTATTATGGTGCGTGGTCTTCGGATTGATCAAGCTTCAAGACGGGTTTATGTTAATAATCAAGAAGTGGCTGTTACCACAAAAGAGTTTGATGTGCTAACCTTCTTTGCGCTCCATCCAAACCATGTCTTTAGCAAAGAGCAATTATTTGAAAAGTTATGGGGCCTTGATTCGTTGGGTGACATTTCAACGGTTACTGTCCACATTCGAAAAATTCGTGAAAAAATTGAAACTGATCCATCTAATCCTCAATATATCGAAACTGTATGGGGAGCAGGATACAGATTTAAAGGGTAAAATAGTAAAATTTCATTTTTACCCTATGTTACCTCGTATTTAAATGGAAAAATAAAAAATCGAAACAAAATAGTTAATTTATCAAAGGACATTCATGAATATAAATTCAGATTAGTGAAAAGCTTAAATAAACCTATCGGTTAGTGGAAAGTAGGAGGATTACTAAATGGAGTATTCTGAGGGTAAATATGGTAATAAAAGTATTGGACGGAAGATGTTGAACAAGGTTCCGGAAGTCACGATTTTCTTCTGGATTATCAAGATCATGGCCACAACTATAGGCGAAACGGCCGCAGACTTCCTGAATATCAATTTAAAATGGGGCTTAACTAATACAACGATTGTCATGGCATGTCTTTTAGTCATTATCCTGTTCTTCCAGTTCCGGTCGAGGAAATACGTGCCAAGTATCTACTGGCTTGCAGTCGTGATGATTAGCGTCGTCGGAACGCTTATAACTGATAATTTGGTGGATAACCTTGGCGTATCTCTAGTGACGACAACCGTCTTCTTCAGTCTCGCTTTGGCGGTGGCATTTGCAGCCTGGTATGCGAGTGAGAAAACTCTTTCCATTCACTCCATCTACACCACCAAGCGTGAGGCGTTCTACTGGCTGGCTATTTTGTTCACCTTTGCATTAGGAACTGCTGCAGGCGATCTCATTGCGGAGGGTCTTAACCTTGGGTACTGGAAGTCAGCGCTGATGTTCGCTGTCCTGATAGGTATCGTT
The DNA here is from genome assembly GCF_044754175.1 of Neobacillus sp. NPDC093127. Lineage (NCBI taxonomy): Bacteria > Bacillati > Bacillota > Bacilli > Caryophanales > Bacillaceae > Neobacillus > Neobacillus sp. NPDC093127. Next base: position 17,626 of record NZ_JBIVOP010000001.1, on the reverse strand, counting down.
ACTATCGCCTTTTACCGATTTAAATTGAATGGAGTGCTGTCCTTCTGGATCGCCTACATCCTGACCCGTCCTCTCGGTGCTTCTCTTGGCGATTACCTTTCACAGCCTCGTAAAGATGGTGGTCTAGGTCTAGGAACAGTGGGAACGAGCGCAATCTTCCTTATAACGATTTTATGCTTGGTCATCTATTTAACTAAGACGAGAAGAGACGAGCTTCCTCATTCAACTAATGAATAACATGATGATTTAAATATTAAACTAATAGAGCTCGCCGATTGGCGAGTTTTCTTTAGGATAGAAAATGAGATAGTAGTGATATTATTTTTATTTCATGGTACTATATGGTAAGTATTTATGGTGGATGAAAATACATATTGAAAGGATCTTATTATGAACCTTAAAGGACATCTAGTTATAGCTTTCATCATTAGTTTAGTCTGCGTGATTGGCTTTATCTTTATCTCTTTATTAATAAGTGACCATAAAATTATCGATTTTGATAGCGATGTAATAGCAGCAATTCAGGGGCTTGAATCACCAACCTTAACAAAAGTGATGAAGTTTTTCACCTTAATCGGTTCTTCATCTGTTGTCATCGTCCTTACTATCATTTTAATAATTTTCCTTTATAAAGTGTTACATCATCGTTTAGAATTAATATTATTCATTTCTGCTATTATTGGTTCAGCGGTATTAAACCAAATTTTGAAACTAATTTTTCACCGGGTTCGTCCTAATTTCCATCGCTTAATTGATATTTCAGGGTATAGTTTTCCAAGTGGCCATGCAATGAATGCCTTCACGGTTTATGTCATTCTGTCATTTTTACTCTGGCGCCATATCCCTAGCAGATGGGGAAGAAGTGTCCTGATCATTTTCAGTGTTTTCATGATTATGGCGATTGGGATTAGTCGGATCTATTTAGGTGTCCATTATCCAAGTGATATTATTGGGGGATATCTTGCAAGTGGATTTTGGTTAACTGTTGCGATTTGGTTTTTCCAATTTTACCAAGAAAAGCGTTATAATAAGAAATATAAAAGCGGAACATGATGTTTAGTGATTTTTTAAACTGAAATGCTTCGTTATTGAAAATTGGAGTGATACATATTATAAGAAATAGTATTCCTAACTTATTTACACTGGCGAACTTATTTTTTGGCTTTTTATCCATTATGTATTCAGCGCAAGGGGATTATAAGAATGCGGCCATCCTGATATTAATTGGAATGATGCTTGACAGTATGGATGGAAGGATTGCCAGAATGCTGCGCGTAGAAAGTGAACTTGGTAAAGAACTTGATTCACTGGCGGATATTGTTACCTTTGGTGTTGCACCTGCAATGATGGCCTATTATGCTTATTTTTCTTCCTTTGGTGTGATCGGCATGGCTGTTGCTGGTCTTTTCCCATTATTCGGTGCGTATCGATTAGCTAGGTTCAACATTAACGCCGTGAAATCTTCCCTACAGTACTTTACAGGCGTTCCGATTACGGCGGCGGGAGGCTTATTAACACTATTGACTTTGTTCCATGGTAAAATGCTGGGTTACATCTTCGTCATCGCCTTTTTCCTTTTATGTTATTTGATGGTAAGTACAATTAAAATTCCTAGTCTAAAGGATGTTCCGCTTCCTAAATACGGTATTATTATTACGCTATTCCTTGGCTATGCAATTTATATTGTCTTTAAAAAAGAACATCATCGATTCCCTTATTTTATTTATGTCGCAATACCATTATATATTGCATTTATTAGTTACCAATTAGTCAAGATAAAAAGGAATAGTCAAAAAAAGAATTAATTAGTATTTACTTGAACTATATAAACGAAGCGGAACGAACCATTAATGGTTCGTGCCGCTTTGAATTAAAAAAATTAATTTGAAACTAGCCTTAAAATAACAGTCGTTCCTTTATTCACTTCACTTTCAATGATGAGGGAGCCCTTGTATTTTTCTATTAAACGTTTTGCTATCGCTAATCCTAAGCCGTAGCCTCCTTGTTTTCTACTTCTTGCTTTATCTACGCGGTAAAAGCGATTCAAGACCATAGGAATGTCTTGTTTAGGAATACCTATACCATTATCCTCTATTTCAATTTGCACAAAATGATCCTTTTTCTGAATCGAGCATTTGATCCATTTCTGATCTTTCGAGTACTTGACGGCATTATCCAATAATATGACCAATATTTGCTCCAAGTGTCTAGGTTGAATGGCGATTAAACATCCTTCTAAATTTTTCATGTCGAGAATAAACTCAAAATCGTTATGGAGGTTTTTGAAATTTCTAAGAACATTTTCGAATACTGGAATTGGATTTATCCATTCAATTTGTTCTTTTTGTCTTTCAGATTCCGCCCTAGAAAGTTCTAAGAGCTCTGAAACAAGATCACTCAAATATTTGACTTCCTCTATAGTTGAATCTATTGATTCATCAAGTAGTTTAGGATCGTTTTTCCCCCAGCGTTTTAGCATGGTAAGATTCCCTCGAATAATGGCAATCGGTGTGCGAAGCTCGTGTGACGCGTCTTCGACAAATTGTTTTTGCTGCAAAAAAGATTCTTCGAGCTTATCCATTGTCTGGTTGAATAATTCGCCTATTTCTGTAATTTCATCCTTTATGCCATTGGAAGGTACTCTTTCGTGTAATCCAGTTTTCTGAATTTTTTTCATCGTATGGAGGATGTTTTTTACCGATTTTAATAATTGTTTTGCGATAATAACCCCACCAATGCCGCTTAAAACGATGGATCCCAAACCAGCTATAAGCATGACAACGATAAATTTATTTAGGAGTCCATCAAAAATCTCCATACTTTGAATAATCTCGATTGTTCCTGTGCCGTTATTCAGTAATAGAGGACTGCGTAGAACAAGAAACCGATTGTCATTTGTTTTTATTTGGTCAAACTCTTCCGTTTGGACCATTTTTGAAGGAATGTTTTCATCAGGAACATCTTGAGATGCCGAAATGAGCGTTTTCCCCTTGGAATTTAGAATACGGATCATTTGGTGATTTCCACTTAGTCTTTCAATGTAATCACTGCTTGAATAAATATCCTGTTCTGTTAGTGAATTGGTTTTCGAATGTTCGTGATAATAGGCTTTTGTTTCTTTCATCTTTTGCTCGATTACATTGTTTTCTTCCGTAAGCATCCAACTATTTAAAACGGAATATTGCAGGATATTGTATAAGACGAATGAAATAAATAAAAGCAGGGAGGACCATAATACAAGTTTATACTTGATGGGAAGATTAGAAATCCTTTTCATTTTCGAATCACATATCCAATTCCTCTTACTGTTTCTATAAATTGCTCGCCATCTGATGTGTGAAGTTTGTTTCTTAAATAACTAACGTAAACATCTACAACATTGGTTTCAACTTCAACATTGTACCCCCATACTTTTTCTAATAACATCTCCCTCGTCAGCACGAGACCAATATTCTGAAGAAAAATGATCAGTAAATCATATTCCTTTTTGGTCAGTTCAATTTCAACCTCGCCACGTTTTACAGTTCGAGCCATTGTGTCGACTTCTATTTCACGAAAGGTAAGTGTGGAATGCTGTTGCTTGTCCCTTTCTGCACGGCGAAAGATGACACGTATCCGTGCTAACAATTCCTCAGTGGCAAATGGCTTAGGAATATAATCATCGGCACCACTATCTAAGCCGGATACTCGGTCCATAACGCTGTCCCTGGCTGTTAACATGATAATAGGTGTATCTTTCGTAGCTCTTACTCTTCGGCACACCTCTATACCGCTTAGCCCTGGGAGCATAAGATCTAATAAGATTAGGTCCCAATTTGATTGTAAGGCTATCTCTAGACCTTCTCTGCCATCATTCGAAACCGTCACTGAAAAACCTTCATATTGCAGTTCCAGAACAATAAATTTAGCTAGCTTTTCTTCATCTTCTATTAATAAAATTCTCTTCACTAGTATCGCTCCTACGTGCGTGTTTATGAGTCATGTAATAAAATTAGTTTATCACAACAATGGGAATTAAATCTGAAAATCAGGACGCTCTTCAGTAGACAGGAAACTCCCTTTCACGGAATGTAAAAGGGAGTTCAATTTCAACTTCTCGTATAGGTATGCTCGATTTTCATAACTAGGAAGAATGTTAGTCGTTTTCGCTTTCTTTCCCGTTATCTTGTTCATCCTTACTATCATCTTCTGATTTCGTGATCTTTCCAGTTTTTGCATCAACTTTTACATCAAAGCTTTTCCCGTCTTTGGATACTACATGCACTCCATAAACGACAGTGCCATCTTCATCTTCTAATTCTACTTCCTTAACAGTACCATCCGTATATTTTTGTAAAACAGTGTTTGTTGCTTGTTCACCAGTAATGGCCGCTTCTTTTTGCAATTTTGCTTGCTCATTTGGATCTTGTTTTTCTTCTTTAGCCTTTTCTTGTTGGCTTACGGCTGCAGCAGGTTTCACTAAATTGGTACCAACTGCTCCTCCGCCAACAACGCCTAAAGCTAATACTGATGCTAAAATTTTTGTTCCAATCATGTTCATTTCCTCCTTATTTTTAAAAGCATGTCTTACAATCTCTATATTAACCCTGCTTAATTATGTTCTTATTTGAAAGCAGTTAAAATCAGGTAATAAATATATTAGAAATTTCTAATGGATTGATTATCTTTTTCTTTTCATGGCAAGGAGTAACAAAGATAATAATAGCAACGGCATTACAATGGAAACGATCTGTACTTGAAGTGGCACAATCTTTGTATTGCCAATTATTTTCACCGGTATGGCATCACTTGAAGTAATCACATGATTCTCTTTGGATACAACCGTTGTATATAAGTAATAATCAGCGGTATAGACCAACTGAATAGGCAGATTCACAATTTTTTCCTCATGCTGCTTCATCGTTCCGATTGTAACCGGTTGATCGGCACTATAGTCCTCCAAATTTACCGTCCAGTTCTTTGATAAATTTGCCATCGTAATGTAGGTGAAAATATCTTTTATTTCATTATCAGTAGTATTGGTAATTTTAACTTTTATCTTCAACTCTTTCCCAGGATACTCAGCTACTTTGGTAGGGGAAAGGATTTCAATAGTAAAATTTGATTTGCTTTGTGCGCTGGCAATTCCAGTATTGAAAATTAATAGAACCGAAAGGAAAAGTAAGATTGTCATATATTTTTTCATGTTATTCACCCCTTAAAAAATCCACTTTCTTCGCAATAACTAATGCGATAAATAATGTTAGAAGGAAGAAAATGAACACAGGTATTAGTTCAATCAATACTTGGGAAGAAGCAAGTTTGTTGATAAAAATATCTTTCATTGCTTTCATACTAGCAGAGATAGGACTATTTTCACTTATGCCCTTTGCTAAGCCTGATTTTTTCATTGTTGTTGATAGAAACATCGGAATCGCTGTTATTAAGAAAGCCATTATCGCCAAAATCATCGCATTTTTCGTCGAGACCAAGATGGTTGAAAGAATCAACGCAATGGATGAGAACGATATAATCAAAACGGTTCCAATCCCATATAAATAAAGGAGGATAGTAGGGAATATGTTAGCTTGATACGCCAATACAAATAAATATGGTAAAGACACCAATGTAACAATTAACCAAAAAATGAGAATCGCAGAAAGCTTTGCTAGCATGATGTTTCTCTTGGTTAAGGGCGTTAACAACAAGCTTTCTAAAGTACCTTTTTCTTTTTCACCAGCAATCATTGTTGAGCCAATGACCATTGAAATCAATATATTAATTCCAAGTAAGAGTTTTAGCATCGTCATGACAACGGTAGGTTGATCTAATAGACTTAATTCTTTCACACTGATAAAACTAAACGAAAGGACACTCATTAATAAGGAGACAACGAATAAAAAACCGATCCCTTTTCGTGAGAAAATATGTTCTTTTGTTTCTTTTTTCACTAAGGCAAAAAACATGTTATTGTTCCCCCTTAACATCTGTGGTGAGATGGAAAAATACATCTTCCAATGAAAGGTCATCTTTATGAATTTCCCTTTTATACTTGTCCATCAACCCTTTAACGGAACCTTCTTCGATGAGGGTACCTGTCTTGACAATCGCGACCCGATTACAAATCTTTTCAATATCTTTTAATAAATGCGATGTGATAAAAATGGTAACCCCTTTTACTTGATTTAAATGGAGAAGGATTTTCTCAATATCCTTTTGTCCCTGTGGGTCTAACCCCAAAGTAGGCTCGTCTAAAAAAATTATTTCAGGGTCATGTATAAGTGTTCGAGCAATGCCCAATCGTTGTCTCATCCCTCTTGAATATTGAGAAATCTTTACATCAGCTTTTGCTGACAAACTCACTAATTCCAAGAGTTCAGCAACCTTTTCCTTACTTTGCTTTTTATTAATATTGTGCAGGGCAGAAAAGAATTGAAGGTACTCCTCACCAGTCATCCACTCATAGTACCCGTGTGATTCAGGCAAAACACCAATGTGTTTTTTGATTTCTTCACTTTTCTTTTTTACATTTAAGTTACTCACATCGAGGTCTCCACTAGTTGGTTCGATCAAACCTATCAGCATGCGAATGGTGGTCGTTTTACCTGCACCATTAGGACCAAGAAACCCGTAAATATCTCCTTTATTTACATGTAAACTGAGATTTTTTACCGCTTCAAATCCGTTATCATAAACTTTTCGTAATTGTTTCGTTTTTATCATATTAACCCACCTCTTTTTTAAAGATTTACTCTAGTAATCATAACTTCTATCATTTAAGCAAGCTTTAGTGGAAGTTAAAATTTTCGTTAGATAATGATTAAAGAATTCTAATAATTAGTTGATGGACAAAATTCGACGTTGACAGATCCATCACTTTAAATTGTCTATTTTATAAAAACCGTGGGATAATGATAATGAATACATAGAAAGAGGAGAGCATAAGATGAAAGTCAAAATTAACCGTCATGCGGCTAAAGCGCTGCAAAAAATGTTGGAACAAGAAGAAGCTCAAGGGAAAATGTTCCGAGTTTATGTCACAAGTATTCACGGAGATCATGCACACTATGATTTGATGCTCGATACGCCAACAGAAAATGATGTGGTCGTCAAAAGTGATCGAGAAATTGATTTTATTCTCGATAAAAATGATGAAAATTTAAATAGTATTTGGATTCAATATTTTCACGTCCCGAAAGAGGAATGGTTAATCACCAATCCAACAAAAGGCAGCCACCATCACCACCATTAAAATATTAAGCGCTTGGCATCTTTTTAAAGCCAAGCGCTTTTTTTGAATGTAATATTTTCAAAAAACTTGAAATTGTCCGCCTCTTTCTCATATAATCCTAGTATTGCTATCTTAGAAAAAAGGAGATAATTTATGATTCGGCGTTTTTTTTCTTATTATCGACCGCATAGAAGGCTATTTATTTTGGATTTTATCAGTGCAGTCATCGTAGCCATGCTGGAATTAGCCTTTCCGCTTGCGGTGCAATGGTTTATTGATAAACTGCTGCCCGGGGGAGATTGGCATGCGATTGTCACAGTCAGCATCGGACTTTTACTTGTTTATTGTTTGAGTACCTTCTTGCAGTTTATTGTGAATTATTGGGGCCATAAGCTCGGAATCAATATTGAAACAGATATGAGGCAAGAGCTGTTCGAGCATGTCCAAAAACAATCATTCCGGTTTTTTGACAATACGAAAACGGGGCATATTATGAGCAGAATAACCAATGACCTGTTCGATCTCGGTGAGCTTGCCCACCATGGACCGGAGGATGTATTCATCGCGCTAATGACTTTTATTGGCGCTTTCTGGATTATGCTGACGATCAACGTAAAATTAGCACTGGTTGCAGTAGTGATTCTGCCTTTTTTAATCCTATTGGTTGTCTTCTGCAATTTAAAAATGAACAAAGCTTGGGGCCAAATGTATTCCAGTATCGCCGATGTCAACGCCCGCGTTGAGGACAGTGTTTCCGGCAGCCGTGTGGTTCAATCGTTTACAAACGAAGAATTTGAGATTGCTAGATTTAAAAAGAATAATCAGAGGTACCGCGGCGCTAAGCTTGGCGGGTATCGGGTGATGTCCTATAGTCTTTCCGGTATTTATATGATGACACGGTTGATTACGATTGTCGTTCTCGTTTACGGTGCATGGCTGAGATTCTCCGATCAGTTGACGTACGGGGAACTTGTCGGTTTTGTCCTTTATGTCAATGTACTTTTTAAACCGATTGATAAAATCAGCGCCATTATGGAATTGTATCCAAAAGGAATGGCGGGATTTAAACGGTTTATTGATCTGATTGATTCTGAGCCTGAGGTCCAGGATACAGAGGATGCGGTTGAAGTAGGGTTACTTAATGGGAATATCGTTTTTGATGAAGTGTCTTTTCGATATGATAACCATAAGTCTGTTTTGGAAAATATTAATTTGAATATTCGTGCTGGTGAGACGGTTGCTTTTGTAGGGCCGTCGGGGGCAGGGAAGACCACGATTTGCTCGTTGATTCCAAGATTTTACGATGTGAATGGCGGCGGCATTTATATTGATGGTCTCGATATTCGCGATATGACCAAAAAATCGCTCCGTTCCCAAATCGGTATCGTTCAACAGGATGTGTTTCTTTTTACAGGGACACTTCGTGAAAATATTGCCTATGGAAAACAGGATGCCACAGATGAAGAAATTGCTGTGGCGGCAAGCAGGGCACATCTTGAAAAGTTTATTGCTTCTTTGCCGGATGGCTACGCGACGCAGATTGGAGAAAGAGGACTCAAGCTTTCAGGCGGCCAGAAGCAACGGCTTGCGATTGCAAGGATGTTTCTAAAAAATCCACCTATCTTGATATTGGATGAAGCGACATCCGCTCTTGATACCGAAACAGAAATGGTGATTCAAGAAGCGCTGACAGAGCTTGCCCAAAACAGAACCACACTTATTATTGCCCACAGACTGGCAACAATACGGAATGCTGACCGGATTATTGTCGTGACCGAGGACGGGATTGCTGAAGAAGGCCGACATGATGAGCTGATTGAACAAGGCGGTATTTTTGCCAATCTTCATCGCGTCCAATTTCAGCGATAATTTTATTTTTTATGCATGCAGTATGGTATACTTAGATTATCAGGCTATGATACTTCTTCCTTCTTCATCTATTTAAGGGATATTTAGAGGTATCGCTTTCCTGATTTTTTTTTGCCCAAAAATAAACTAGAGTAGGAATGATGTGTGATGAAAAATTCAATTCTATTACGTAGAAAAAATAAGCTCATTCTTACTAGCGGGCATAGTGTGCTTCCCGATAATTATTTAGCGACTGCGCTAAAAAATATTGAAAATTTAGGTTACACGTTTTCACCAGAATTAATCAAGGCAGTCCGGACGATGTCTGATGCTGACTTTATCGATTTTTACAAAGGATTGGTCCAAGACCTTAAAGAAATGGTTGGTGCACATCGGACATTTCAGCCCATGTATCCGAATTTTCCGTCGCAGGTGATGGAAATCGAGAATGTCGACCTTTATCTAAATGCAGTTATTCACTATTGTTCTGCTTTCGTTCATGATGTATCAGGGATAAGCTTTCAGAATGAAGGTCTTCCTAAATACAAAGTGGAGGAACGATTCCCGCTCATCGAAGAACCAGATTTAAAGGTAATTGGACTTGCTGCAGAGGAAGAATTCCTGGAAATCATTCGACAATTGATAGCTGCGAAAACGAGCATCTCAGTAGTAGATAAGGGTGATGTTGCCTGGACCATTGAAAATATCACTGACGTAAGTTTGATTTTACCAGATGAAATTCCGTTAAAAGAGAATATTGGCTTTGTAGTGGCGCAACTTTTGAAAAATGATAAAGCTGATGCAGCTGTCATTTCTCGTTATTTTAAGACGGCAACGGATGTGCTTCGTTTAGCAGCTGCCCTTTCAGACGGGGATGTTAGCTTAGCGAGCAGCACCCGTTTTAAGAATTTCAAACGGCCGGAACGGCGGCTGCTCCTTAGCCTTTTAGAAGGTTGCGGCAATCTCACTGAAGACATGATTCGCCATAAGGAAATGTGGAAGCGGCTTGGTGAAAGGCTCCATCCTGCCGAGTATAAAATCCGCTATAAAAATGTTAACCGAGCATTTGACATTATCCGTAATAATATTCCGTTTACAACGTTCGGCGGAAAGGTTGAAGGGTCTTTGCTTAATAAGGATGTGCTTACAGCCGTTTCCCTGCTTAAAACACGCCCAGGTGAGTTTGCGAGAAGACTGGATCATCTTCTGCGGATTTCAGATGATGTCGTGCCGGTAATAAATGAGTTTGGAGCAGTAGTGAATACTGTATCAACGCCGGTTCTTATGCAAGTCCTTGCTCATTTCAAACAGCGCAGTATACCAACGGACATCCGGGTCTTCTTCCCGAAAGGTAATGTACAGAAAGCAGTTGCCATAAGTAATGAACTAGATGTACTCGAGGAATCGGTTTGTGAGCAACTCGCTGCCTTGATTGAAACAACACTAATTAACCGATTCTCTCAGCTTCCGAGACTTGGAAAAATTGTTCTGGATAAGGAGTTGCGAAATTATCTCGTGCCATTTTCACAGCGTTCTGCTTCGAAAGCACTGCGCACACTCGTCCGCGGCAGCAAATTGGATATGCCGATTGGCGATACCATCCGTTTCTTTCTTTGGTGGAAAGAAGGAATGATTAAGGGCGTACCGACTGGCCGGGTGGATATTGATTTGTCAGCAGTCATATTTGATGAGAATTGGCAGTATCTTGAGCATATTTCCTACACGAATCTTCGTTCTGCCAAGTACAATGCTGTCCACTCCGGTGATATCACAAGCGCTCCAAATGGTGCCTGCGAGTTCATTGATTTAGACATCCCAAGTGTTCTGGCTAACAGCGGCAGGTATGTGGTGATGGATATCATCTCCTATACGGAACATGCCTTTTGTGATATGCCTGAATGCTTTGCCGGCTGGATGAGTCGTAAGCAGCCGAATTTTGGCGAAATTTTCGAACCAAAAACAGTGGTCGATAAAATTGATGTTGCCGGTGATACTACATTTTGCATACCAGTGATATTAGATCTCGCGGAACGAAAAGTAATCTGGACAGACCTGGCACTTCGAAGCCATCCGGATTACTTCAACAATATTGAAGGCAATTTAACGGGAATCACCGCCACGTGTAAGGCAATGACTTCATTAGTGAAACCAAATCTTTATCAATTGTTCGAGCTTCATGCACATGCCCGAGGGGAATTGATTATTGAGAAAGAAGAGGCTGATACGATTTTTTCCGTTAAGGAAGGAATCACCCCATTCGATATCGAAAAAATTATCGCTGAATATTTAATATGACAAGGAAGGCTGCGAATTTTTCGCAGTCTTTTTATAAGTTTAATATAAATATGTTATGTAAAGTCAAACGGCATTTTTGAAAAATAACAATAGAAAGTGTTAACCTAGATAGGAAAAGGATGAAAGGAGTAAGTTGCCGCAGATGGAAAAAGACAAAATGGAGAAACCAATTAAGCTTATTGCCCTCGATATGGATGGCACACTCTTAAATAACAAAGGACAGATAACGGAGGCAAACCGGCAAGCAATCAAGGCTGCACAGGATAGGGGAATATTTGTTGTGCTTAGCACAGGAAGATCATTGCTTACCTGCCGGGAGCACGCCGATGCGCTAGAGCTTAGTTCCTATTTGGTAACTGTTAACGGCAGTGAAATCTGGGACGATAAACGGGAGCTGGTCGAGAGGAATTTGGTGAAATCGGAGCTTGTGGAATGGATGTGGAATCTAACCCGTGAGCATAAGACAAAATTTTGGGCGATAAGTACAGAGCAAAATTGGCATGATGAAATGCCAGAAGATATACATACGATTGAATGGCTGAAATTTGGATTTAATATTGAAGATGATGAAACTAGAGGACTAATTTTACGTGAGCTTGAAGCTAGAGGTGAATTTGAACTAAGTAATTCAACTTTGAAAAACATCGAGGTAAATCCTGCTGGAATTAACAAAGCAAATGGATTGAAAATTGTTTGTAACCGGCTTGGAATCGCAATGGAAAATGTCATGGCCGTTGGTGACAGTTTAAATGATCTGGCGATGATTACGGAAGCTGGACTTGGTGTAGCGATGGGAAATGCACAAGAGAAAGTGAAGAAGGCAGCAGACTGGGTTACTACAACTAACGAAGAAGATGGAGTTGCAAACGCAATCCACAGATGGGTCATTCAATCATAAAAAATTTTTTCATCATATTTTCCAATTTGCAGTGTATAAGTGATTAGTTGATTGGTAAAAATAATTGAGCAAGTATAATTTGCAAAATCATGTAATTGTTACATGCTAGGAGGCTACAAAGGAATGGAACATGGTAAAGTAAAATGGTTTAACAGTGAAAAAGGTTTTGGTTTTATTGAGCGTGAAGGCGGCGAGGATGTATTCGTCCACTTCTCTGCAATTCAAGGAGAAGGATATAAATCCTTGGACGAGGGTCAAGAGGTAACGTTTGATATCGAAAACGGCCAACGCGGACCACAAGCGGTAAATGTCCATAAAGCATAATTTACCAAAACAGACTCCATTAGAACATGGAGTCTGTTTTTTTCATTAATGATTGATTTCCTTCACTCTGCCAACCTGTCCATCTGTCAGTCTTACTTTAATACCGTGGGGGTGAAAGCTGGACTTGGTTAATATGTCCTTAACGACCCCAGCTGTAAGTTTGCCACTTTTTTGATCTGCTTTTAGAACGATTTTGACAGAAGCTCCAGGGAGAATGTCTTTCCTATTTTGCCCGTTAGACACCCATTTTTCTCCGAGAATTACTCACTTTTTTCGTTTGCTGGCTTTGCAGCTTTTTGGTTGCCTGTGAGCCATTTGCGTTTGCATTTCCGGCTGCTGCTTTGTTTTTCTTATTTTCAAGCTGCTGTTTCATCGCTTCTTGTAAGCTGATTTTCTTCTTAGGTTCCTCATTTTGCTTTGATTGATTAGATTCACTCATATAAAATCCTCCTATAAACAGTATTATGTCCAGTATAAACTATTTTTTTATTTATTAAAAATCGATCCTCCTAATTAACACAAAAATTTAAGGACCTTATTCGGTAATTTTGGAATAACATCCGTTATTTTTAATACTTATGTAGTAGCGGGTACATGTTAAAAAAATAGTTTACGAGGTGAGGTAATGAGTAAAGAAAACAAACAGTTAACAACGGGAACAGGAGCTCCAGTCGGTGATAACCAGAATTCAATGACAGCAGGAATGCGAGGACCAACATTGATTCAAGACGTACATCTAATTGAGAAATTAGCACACTTTAACCGTGAACGTGTACCAGAGCGTGTGGTCCATGCTAAAGGTGCAGGGGCTCACGGGTACTTCGAAGTAACAAATGACATGTCAACCTACACAAAGGCCAAATTATTTAATGGGGTGGGAAAGCGGACCCCCATGTTTATTCGCTTCTCAACTGTAGCGGGAGAATTGGGTTCGGCGGATACGGTACGGGATCCACGCGGCTTTTCAGTGAAGTTTTATACAGAAGAAGGAAACTATGATCTTGTCGGAAATAACACCCCGATTTTCTTTATTCGTGATGCGATTAAATTTCCTGATTTTATTCATACGCAAAAAAGAGATCCAAAATCGCATCTGAAAAATCCGAATGCCATCTGGGATTTCTGGTCCTTATCACCTGAATCGTTACACCAGGTTACATACTTAATGGGTGACCGCGGAATACCTGCTTCACTTCGTCATATGAATGGCTATGGCAGCCATACCTTCAAATGGGTGAATGAGGACGGGGAAGCCTTGTGGGTCAAATATCACTTTAAAACGGAGCAGGGCGTCAAAAACATGACGAATGAGGTTGCAGGCAAATTGGCTGGTGAAAACCCGGATTATCATACTGAAGATTTGTTTAATGCGATTGAAAAGGGTGACTTCCCGGCATGGAGGTTGCACGTGCAAATCATGCCATTTGAAGATGCCGAAACGTACCGTTTTGATCCATTTGATGTCACAAAGGTCTGGTCACATAAAGATTATCCGTTAATTGAGGTAGGCCGAATGGTGCTAAATCGTAACCCTGAGAACTACTTTGCAGAGGTGGAGCAGGCAACATTCTCACCTGGAACGATGGTGCCCGGTATTGAAGCATCGCCGGATAAGATGCTCCAAGGCCGTATTTTCGCTTATTCCGATGCACACCGTTACCGTGTCGGACCGAACCATAACTTGCTTCCAATTAACCGGCCAAAAGTGGAAGTTAACAACTATCAACGCGATGGTGCGATGCGTTCTGACAATAATGGCGCCGGTTCGGTTTATTATGAACCAAACAGCTATGGCGGACCTAAGGAAGCACCTGAGTATAAACAGACGGCCTTCCAGGTTACAGGTGTGGCTGAACAGGTTTCATATGATGAACACGATCATTACACGCAAGCGGGTGACCTTTACCGTTTGATGTCAGAAGAAGAACGAGCCCGTTTGGTTGAAACAGTCGTCGGAGCGATGAAGCCAGTTGAGAGAGATGACATTAAGCTTCGTCAAATTCAGCATTTTTATAAAGCGGATCCAGAGTATGGCGAACGGGTGGCAAAAGGCTTAAATTTATCGCTTCCACAAAGTATTTTAAAATAATTCTTACACAGGCAGCCTATTGATGCGGGCTGCTTGTTTTTTCCATTTAATTATTTAAAAATTATTAATTTGATTTTTTCGTCGAATTTTCTTTGCAGGATATTTGGGGATATTATTAGAATTATAGAAATATGATAGATAAAAAGGGGGGGATTTGCTTGGCTATCCAAGTGGTTGAAAAAGAAGAGATGAACGTAGTAGGAATACCCTGGAATGGTACTTACGATCAGATGGAAAAGATTCCAAGTCTTTTTACTAAATTGAAGGAACGTATTAAAGAGGTATCTTATCAAAAGAAAGAAGAAATGTTGATTGCGCCATTTCATATAAGGGAAACAGAGATTACCTATTATGTTACAACTCCTGTTGATGTAATTGATGAAATTCCGGATGGTATGGTTGGTTTTACGATTCCACGTAAAAATTATGTCTTCTGCGTTCATAAAGGCAGGATAGAGGATGTTGAAAATACATATCTTCGCATGTACCAATGGATGAATGAATACGGCTATGACCAAGATCACCACGCATTATGTCTTGAAATCTATAAAGAAGAGCATAAATTCCAAAATCTGACTGAAGATCTGCATTTTGAAATTTATTTACCAGTTAAAGTGTATGAAAAATAGCCATTGACGCTGTTATTAGCCATATGATGTTTACAAATTTCTTAGTTTATAGAATAATAGGGTTAACCAATAAAAAATATGATGAAAAAAACAGGTGCTGAAGACTTTCAAAAGACTTCAAGCTTAATAGGGAAGTTGGTAGAAGCCAACGCGGTCCCGCCACTGTAAATGGGAGCAGCCTATAACATGTCACTGTCGAGAGGATGGGAAGACATAGACTGCGATGATCATGAGCCAGGAAACCTGCCTGTTTTTGACACCAACAGCCTACGCGGATAGGAGAGTGTTAAGAATAGAAGCGGTTTTTTTCGTTTCCAACACTTAACTAGATGACACTCCTCCTCCTTTTTGGGGGATTTTTTTTGTGGTGATTTTAATAATGAAGGGATGTCAGACAAAGATGAACAACAGAAAAAATCTAGCAATGGTTCTGCTGCTAGTGTTTGCGCTTTTTACAAGCGGATTCCAAACGCCTGCCTTAGCAGCGAATCAAGAGAAACAGGGCACGATTACTGTTATTGGGACAGATGCAGCTAATCCGCTTTTACCGGAAACAACAGTTCAATTCGGCGAAAGTAAGACTGCAACCCAAGCCTTAGTTAATGCAGTAGGAGAAAGCAATATTGAGTTTACTGATACTACATATGGAAAAATGTTAACAGCGATTAAGGGGGAAAAGGCTGAAGGAACTCATTTTTGGGCTTTCTTTATTAACGGCGTCTCTGCCCAGGTTGGTGCCGATAACTATATCGTCCATAATGGTGACAAATTAACCTTCCGTCTTTCGGATTGGACAAAAACCCCAGAAAGTATGGTTTCGCTCAAGGTCGTCGATGGAGATAAAAAGATTGTCAATAATCTACCCGATATTGAAGTGATCGGCACTCCGACTGCCTTTCAACTTTTACAAGTGGCACTTGGTCCGGAAAAGGTTGGCTTTAGCGAATCACAATACGGGAAGATGATTACGTCAATTAATGGACTGGAAGCAGAAGGGACAAATTACTGGGCATTTTATATTGATGGCCAAATGGCATCTGTTGGTGCAGACAGCTACGCCCTTAAATCGGGTAACCAAATAAGCTTTCAGTTGGAATCATGGCAGGATGTTCCGGCGGATGGCGGAGCTGGCGGGGATGGACAACCAAATCCAAACCCAAACTCTCCAGCTGGGACGGTTTCCGATGCCGATCTTCAAGCTGCTGTTGACGCTGTGAGCCAATATGTTTTAAAATCTCAAATCGGTGAATGGGAAGCGGTTGCCCTAAAACAGGCTGGGAAAACAATTCCTGCGAGCTATCTGGAAGCTGTTAAAGCGCTTGTCAAAGAAAGAGAAGGAAAATTCACGCGCATCACGGATACAGAGCGGTATGTACTGGGAATTCTGGCAGCAGGCGGTGACCCAACAAATATCGAAGGCTATGACCTAGTTCAAGCCATTTACAATGGAAATGTCACAAAACAAGGATTAATTGGTGTCTCCTATGCATTGATTGCCTTGGATAGTGCGGAATTCTCCGTTCCAGCTGATGCTTTGTGGACTCAAGATAAGCTGGTAAACTATCTAGCTGAAAGACAAAACGCAGACGGCGGCTGGGCATGGGATGAAAGTGCAACAAGTGACATTGACACGACTGCGATGATTGTCACAGCACTTGCACCATATCGGAACCAAGCAGGAATTAAAGAAAAAGTGGACGCTTCCATTGAATATTTAGCGGCCCAATATAAGGCGGCGAAGATTGATAACAGTTCAACAGCTGCACAAGTGATTATTGCCTTATCTGCATTAGGAATGGATGCGAATGCTTCATTATTTGCTAGTGATAACAGCAGTCTATTTCAGTATTTCTTATCGTTCCAAAATGCCGATGGCGGTTTTGATTGGCAGGGCGGCGATGTAAGTGATGTTTTTACCACTTCTCAAGCGTTTCAGGCACTAGTGGCCTATCAGCTTTTTGCTCAAGGGAAGGGATCGTTGTACCACTTACCGTTAGTTGCAGAACAGACACCTGATGTGGAGAGTCCTGAAGCGGAAAGCCCACAAGTGGAAGAGCCTTCTATAGAAAAAGAAAAACCGGAGGAAACCGTGAAGGGCCATACTCTTCCAAATACAGCAGCCAATATGTATAACCTACTGGCATTAGGCTTATTCCTCATGATGGCCGGAAGCGTGATTTATATGAAGCAAAGGAAACGAAAGTCGTAAAAACCTTTGTGCCCCCTCTGCTTGTCAGCGAGGCCACTGAAAAAGTCCACTTTTTAAGCAGTTTAAAGGTAGATTTTATCGACCTTTAAACTGCTTTTTTGTTTTATAATAAAATTATAAAATT